>CAKRWT010000025.1 GCA_934418125.1 uncultured Lachnospiraceae bacterium | reverse complement strand
GTCATTCTAAACGGCATGTATGATTACGCATTTCGCAAACGATACATTGAAGAGAATTACATGTCAAAAGTAGTTATAGGGAGTATCCAAAAAGCAGTTCATAAGGTGCTCTTAAGTAATCTGCAAAGACCGAAGCGGAGCGGAGACCTCGAACCTTCGAGCCCCGGCGGGGGCTCGAAAACAAGAAAAGGATATCCATTCGGATATCCTTTTCTTGTTCCTTTGAGAGCGCGAGACGGGACTCGAACCCGCGACCCCGACCTTGGCAAGGTCGTGCTCCACCAACTGAGCCACTCGCGCATGTACTTGTCTGGGCTGTTGTTTGTTACTGTATCGCCCCGACAAGTTATACTATACAATATGATATTCCTTTTGTCAACAAGAAATATAAATTTTTTTCAAAATTTTTTATTTAATATATATTCCTTATTTTTTTGAAATATTTTGCTCTATTTCAACAATTTTAGTTCAGCTTATCTGCGCACTTAATCCGGTAGATTCTGGTTAAAGATTCGTTGATACGTTCCTCGGAAATGGTTCCGTCCTGCACGGCTGTCAACACTGCCTCATAAGCTTCCTGATAATTCTCCGGCATCAATAACATATCAACGCCAGCTTCCACTGCCATCACTGCTGCCTCACCGGAAGTATAGTAATCGGTAATGGCTGTCATATCAAGTGCGTCGGTAATGACAATACCATCATAGCCCAGTTCATTTCTGAGGGTATCGGTAACTACCTTTTCTGACAGGGAGCTTGGTATACCACTGTCATCGATGGCTGCTGCTATCACATGGCTTACCATCACGAAATCAGCACCGGACTCGATTCCTTTCTGGAATGGGATAAAATCAGTAGAACGCATTTCATCCAGTGTCTTCTCGGTTGCCACTCTTCCGTCATGGGTATCTTCGGTTGTATCCCCCAGTCCCGGGAAATGCTTTAAGCAGGAGCTGACTCCGGTTCCTTCCAGACCTTCTACCATATTGGCAACCATCGTACCAACCTGTTCCGGCTCTCCACCAAAGGAACGGCTGCCAATGGCACTGTTATCCACATCGGTAACTACATCTGCCACGGGTGCAAAGTCTACATTGAATCCCAGTTCTTTTAAATAGGAACCAATGGTTACACCTGCCTCATAAGCCGCAGAGGTATCCCCGGTTGCCCCAATCGTTGCCATATCATCTACTTTAATTACTTCGATACTGCTGTCTGCCACTCTGCTGACGGAACCACCTTCTTCATCCACTGCCAGAAAAAGTGGATATTTGCTCATGTTTACTGTATTGTTTAACATTTCTGTTAACTGGTCTTTGTCTTTAATGTTACGGCTAAAATAGACCAATCCGCCTACCGCATTTTCATTCAGGGCTGTCTGTGTGCCATCTCCTGCCTGCGTCACAGTATCAACGCCTGTCAGTGCTTCTGGTGTGATGAAAAACAGACCTGCCACCTTATCTTCTAATGGCATTTCCGAGATATAGGCATCTACCACTTCACCCAGATAATCTTCCTCCGGCTCTTCAGCCGTAGTTTCCGGTGCTTCGATTACAACCTCCTGGGCTGCCTGTGCCTCTGCTTCTTCCAGCTGCTTCGCCATTTCTTCCTGCTGTTTCTTATTCTGAATACGGCTGGAAATGCTCTTACCAACCAGAACACAGCCGGTAATGATTCCTGCCAGAATAACAACTACTACCGAATAGGCTATAATCTGATTTCGAATCCTTCTATGACGGCGGTACATTCTTCGTTCCTCTTCTTCGTCATACTCTTCCTCATCGTCATCTTCCTCTATTTCATCGTCGTCCTCGTCTTCATCGTCGTCCTCATCTTCGTCGTCATCTTCATCATCTATCTCATCTTCATCATCCTCGATGTCGTCATCTTCCTCTTCATCATCTTCTGTTTCCAGTTCGTCATCATCATCTTCAAAATCTTCGTCCGAATAACCTTTTTTCTTCTTAAACAGTTTACCCATCTTTTACCTCCCGCGTATTTTATATGCACATGCATACTATACCTTATTTTCGGACATTTTACCACTCATTTTCACTTTATTCGTGTTTTTACATATCTGTGCACAACGAAGCGGGTATCAATCTGATTCGATTAACACCCGCTTCTAAACTATACTATCCAATGGACTTTACCTCCGTTTTTTCTTCTTCCGTACTCTTTCCACTTTTCCTTTGTATTCGTATACTGTAACGTCCTTATTTCTTGTCTTCTCATTTGTAATCCGTTACTTTTTCTCATGTACTTGATTACGTTTCTTTTATCCTTGGTTCCTTATTCATTTGTACTTTAAAACGTTGGGTTATAATTTATGTTTTTGGTGGACTGTACCTCTCTTTCTTTTATTTTATCTATGTGAATTTGTGTTTCTTTATGGTTTTATTATAACATCTTGTTTTATTTTGTCAATACATTTCTTAAAAAAATTATTTATTTTTACATTTTATTTTCTTTTATCCATTATTTTCCATATTTTTTTGTTTTTTCGACAAGTTTACAGTCAATTCGCCTGTCACAAAATTTATTTTACAATAGGTATTCTCACTTCTTCACCGGCATTTATAAGTCATTCCCCCGCCTTGTGCCGGCAACATCTTTCAGTCTTACTTTTCATTTCGTCTTACAAAAGCAGTATTCTCCCATCTGTATTTTATTGGCCACATTTTATTGGCTGTATTTTAGGTAAGGCATTTTAGGTAAATTTTATTGTTTTGTAACTATCGTAATGATATACTTTAATCAATTCATTTTTTCTATCAGAAGCGAGGGATAACCATGTCACACAAAGAAACCGCTAATGCCAGACTGGCAGGGCACATTATCAAAAATCTTGAGAAACGCAATATGAAAGGCTTCTATTTTGAAACCGCCGCAGACTGTACCCAGGCAATCCTGAAAGATATGCCAAAGGGAAGCGTTATCAGCTGGGGTGGCAGTGAAAGCATTAAGGAATGCGGGCTTATGGATGCTATCCAGGACGGCTCCTATGAGCTGATTGACCGTACAACAGCCAATTCTCCGGAAGAATCCAGAGTCCTCTATGCGAAAGCCGTAATGGCAGATTATTATCTGATGAGCAGTAATGCTATCACGTTAGATGGGGAACTGATTAACATTGACGGCAATGGGAACCGTGTTGCCTGCCTGATTCAGGGTCCAAGCCATGTCATTCTGGTGGTTGGTATGAATAAGGTAGTAACGGATGTCACAAGTGGTGTTGCCAGGGTTCGCAATATGGCATCTCCTGCCAATGCAATCCGTTTAAACCGCAACCTGCCCTGTGGGCTTACCGGTGTCTGCCACGATTGTCTGTCCCCGGAATGTTTCTGCAATCAGATTGTTGTCACAAGAAGAAGTGGACATGCCGGCAGAATTAAGGTTTATCTGGTTGGCGAATCACTGGGTTACTAGACTACATACGGGCACATTCTTATCACAGAAAAAAGTTTGCTCCGGCGAGCAAACTTGCAAGAATTTCCTTCGTAAATTCTTGTTGATTTTTCACCACTCACGAGCAATTTCCTATTACATAAAGAAAGCGTATCCTGCCTTTTAACAGGATACGCTTTTTCTCTCTTAGAGCTGTGCCAGTACAAAGATATCATAAATCGCTTTAATAGCCGTCTCAAAATCATCATTGGAAACACCAATAATAATATTCAACTCACTGGAACCCTGGTCAATCATCTTAACGTTTACATTGGCATGTGCCAGTGCGGAGAAGATTCTTCCGGCAGTTCCGCGGGTGGATTTCATACCACGTCCCACAACTGCAATCAATGCAAAATCTGCTTCGATATCAATAGAATCCGGGTCCGCCAGTCTGTGAATCGCAGATACAACCTGCTGCTCCTTGTGCATGAATTCATCCTGATGCACGAACACGGTCATGGTATCAATACCGGAAGGAACATGTTCAAAGGAAATACCGTTTTCTTCAAATGCCTGTAATACCTTACGTCCGAAACCGATTTCAGAGTTCATCATATCTTTTTCGATGTTAACAGCACAGAAGCCTTTCTTGCCGGCAATACCAGTTATTACATATTTAGACTTCTGACAGGTACTTTCCACAATCCATGTACCATTGTCTTCCGGTGCATTGGTATTTCTGATGTTAATCGGAATGCCTTCCCGTCTTACCGGGAAAATAGCATCTTCATGAAGAACGGTTGCTCCCATGTAGGATAACTCACGCAGTTCTTTGTAAGTGATTGTCTCGATTCCCTGTGGTTTATCAATGATTCTTGGGTCTGCAATCAGGAAGCCGGATACATCGGTCCAGTTCTCATATACATTGGCTTTAATGGCTCTTGCAACAATAGAACCGGTAATATCGGAACCACCTCTGGAAAAGGTCTTAACCGTTCCGTCTGCGTATGCCCCATAAAATCCGGGAATAACGGCTGCCTCTACACCTTCCAGCCGCACACGCAGCTTCTTGTTGGTTTCTTCTGCATCAAATTCTCCATTTTCATCAAACAGAATCACAGTTGCTGCATCAATAAATTCGTAGCCTAAATAGTTTGCCATGATAATACCATTTAAGTATTCCCCACGAGAAGCAGCATAATTGGTACCTGCTTTATCCTTGAAATCTTTCTCGATTTTCTTGAATTCATCTTCCAGAGACAGTTTCAGTTCCAGACCATCGATAATTTCCTGATATCGTTCCTTAATAGCCTGTAATTCTTTCTTGAAGTCTTTGCCTTCCTCTGCAAGCGCGTAGCATGCATACAGCATATCGGTCACTTTGGTATCATTGGAAAATCTTTTTCCAGGTGCTGAGGGTACTACGAATTTGCGCTCCTTATCAGCCCGGATAATAGAACCAACTTTCTTAAACTGCTCTGCACTTGCCAAAGAGCTTCCACCAAACTTAACAACCTTTTTCATCATTTACTCCTCACATTTTACTCATTCTATAGTTTACATAATGCGGATTCTGTTGATGCATCCGCCGATTTTTTCAATTTTTTCATTAAATTCTTTCTCGCTCATCACCTGGGTCATGAAGCCAAACTCTTCTGCAATGCCCACATTTACTTCTGCCAGGGAACCAAAGGTTTCCATAGCTTCTGTCTTTTTATCTGCGCTGACCCTTACGAAAAATTTGCGTTTGGAATTCTCTACATTTTCCACTTTTATATTCTCGTTATCCCAGAAGCACATGATAGATTTGCCCTGATGCCTTGCACAATCTACTACATCGGAAACAACCGCACTGGCTGTAGGAAGCTTACCTGCCCCACGACCATAGTACATGGAATCCCCTAACATATTGCCATGTACATAAACTGCGTTGAACACATCGCTTACGCTATAGAGCGGATGTTCTTTGGAAATCATGAATGGTGCAACCATAGCAAAAAATCCCTCTTCTGTTTCCCTGCTCATAGCCAGCAGCTTCACGGATTTGTTCATCTGTTTTGCATACAGGAAATCTGCTGCGGAAATTTTCGTAATTCCCTCCGTATAAATATCTTGGTATTTTACATTTTTACCACACATTAAAGAAGAAAGTATTGCAATCTTACGACATGCATCATAACCTTCTACGTCTGCCTCCGGATTTCTTTCTGCATATCCTTTTTCCTGCGCTTCCTTGAGTACCTCTGCAAAATCAGCACCTTCTTTATCCATTTTAGTCAAGATATAGTTAGTAGTTCCATTCAGGATACCGGTAATGGAATCTATCTTCTCTGCTGTAAGCGAATAATTCAAAGGACGGATAATCGGAATTCCACCGCCTACACTTGCCTCGAATAAATAATTGCATTTATGCTCTTTTGCTATCTGAATCAGCTCCGGACCATGGTTTGCCACCAGCTCTTTATTGGAAGTGCATACACTTTTTCCAGCAAGCAATGCCTGTTTGCTGAATTCGTATGCCGGTTTCAGTCCTCCCATGGTTTCACAGATAATGGAAACGTCCGGGTCATTTAAGATAATATTATAATCGTGTACTACTTTATTTTCATAAGGGTCTCCCGGAAAATCGCGTAAGTCCAGAATGTACTTCACGTTTATCTGTTCTCCAGCCTTCTTATTGATATCTTCCTTGTTTGTTTCAATCACTTCTACAACACCGCTTCCAACTGTGCCGTATCCTAATACCGCTGTCTGAATCATAATTTTCTCCTCTTCTTATTCTCGTGCCAGTATTTTTACATTGTGCACACCATCTTTTTCTTCCAACGCTTCAATCATTTTCGACATATCCCCTGTGGTGGGAAGTACCTGCACGCTAAGGCTTAACGATGCCACACCATTAATCGGAATACTCTGATGAATCGTCAAAATGTTTGCTCCGAACTCTGCTATGATTTTCAGCACATCTGACAACAGTCCTGTTTCATCATCCATCTGAAACGTCAGGGTAATGGTCGTTCCCTGTGAATTATCATGAAATGGGAAGATGTCATCTTTATACTTATAGAAAGAACTTCGGCTGATACCAACTGCATCAACAGCATCCTGTACGGATGGAACTCTTCCGGACTCTACCAGCCGTTTGGCTTCTACAACCTTCAGCAAAACTTCGGGAACTGCTTTCTGCTTTACTACATAATACCCGGTGGTTTTCTGCATACATTACCATGCCTCTCTACGATGCACCCTGCCTTTTTGTCCTCTTCCACAGACAAATTGTTTGCGCAGGACGTACACTTGTATTTGTGTGTCTTTGTCAAAAAGACACTTGTTTGTCACCGAGGGATATTCTAACACACTTACTATTATATGGCAACCCATTAAATGGATTTCTTTTTGTTTCATTTTCTTTCCATTGATATTTTTTATCGATAATGTACAAAAGTCCTTTTTGTGTCATGAAATTTTACGCAGGTTCTTCAGTCCAAACTCATAGGTCACAAACAGCAGCATTGTCACCGTCACAAGCTGTGCCCGGTATGTGAAAAAGTAGTGCAGATACGCGTGATTTTCCAACACCGCATACCGTAGATAGGGAACCGCCCCCACTAGCAGGCAAAGTACCACGGCACGTCCATCAAAGTTCTTGCCGCGGAACAGATACACAATGGCAAAGCACAGAAACAGCACGCCGAAAAAGCTCAGTGCGGCTGCCCCGGTTCCCATGGAATCCCGGAACGGAAACAAACTTCCCTGATTTCTGAAAATAGCCCCGAAGAAACGCTGCACACCGGAAGCCTCCGGATCTGCCGTAGTGTTGCCAAGATACACGGTTCCCCCGATTCTCTCCCCGGCAGACTCCATCGCCTGCATAAAGGCCTGTCTGCCGAGCACCATCACGGCAAGCAGCCATTTTGTCACAAAGGTTACGGCATAGGAAATCCCCCAACCAAGCAGACAGCCCATGCCCCGCTTGCACTCCTGCCGCAGATCGTCCAGTTCCCCTTTCTGATACCGCAATACCAGAAGAAACAGGATTGGCATTGTGACAGTCAGTGTCTCCGTCGTAAGAAAATCAAAAAAGCAGGTCCACACACCGGCAGCGCACAGCATCCCATATACATGCCGATACAGGCTTTCCGTGTCCTTTCTCTTCGGAAAATAGACAAGCAGTGCAATCAACACGACATTCATCAGCAGAAAAGTCGTAATATATTCGATACAGAAAGCACACATCCATGCCTGCACGATTAGATTTCCGAGAACGTAGCAGACTGCTAACCCCTTCGCTTTCTGTCTCCACAAGAGAAACACCGTCAGACCGGTCAGTATCAGAAGCACCACTCCCAGCACAGCTCTTGCCCCCTGAATCCCGGTAAATACAAAAAGGGGGCGAAGAAGTACCATCCCTCCGTGCCAGTATCGAAAATAATCTACGTTCGGTGTCTGCTCTGCCTGCACACTTTCCATCAGACTGACTTCCACAGATTCCATCTCAGGATTGTAATAAGAAGCCTTAATCAGAGACGCAGGCAGATTTTTTCCGTCAATATGATACAGAATATTGACCAGAATACAGTCCGCATAATTGTCCTGTCTGGTATTGAACTGCCCCTCCACCAGATATGGGAACAGCTCATGCTCCTGAAAATACACACTGCTTTCCCTACAGGAATCCTCTATCATACTCTTGGGAATCAGCCCTGTTATCAGCAAAAGCAGCATCCCGCAAAAAATGCTGAGCACCACAATACCCAGCATCTGAATCCATGTTTTCTTACTCTGTTTCTTCACGTTTCCCCTGTCCTCTCTATTCTCTTTAAAATTCTGCCTGTTTACCATTACAGCAGATGGTCCTCCGTCTCAGCCAAAGACTCCCGATCAGCAGCAGATGTCTCATCCCATCCCGCACCGTGCGCAGATGGGATCGATGTCCTCTTCCATCCTTATAAAACCGGACCGGCACCTGGCTGATCCTCTGCTTTTTCATAGCTGCCCTTGCAATCATCTCCGTGGCAAATTCCATTCCTTCACACTCACACTGCAAAGCAAGAAAGCTCTCTCTGCAAACGCCCCGCAGTCCACAATGGAAATCTCTCACTCCGTTATGAAAGCAGCACCGCCCCAGAAACGATAACACCGGAACTCCCAGATATCGATGGGAAAATGACATGGCACCCTTTTCCATCGGATAGGCAAAGCGGTTGCCAATCACCATATCCGCTCCATCCCTGAAATCCTCCACAAAAGGCTGCAAATTTTCAAAAGAATAGCTGCAATCACAGTCTGCCATGATCACATAGGTACCCGATGCCTGCTCAATTCCAAACCGCAGTGCATTTCCGTATCCTCTTCTGACACAGGAAACCACACGCGCGCCGGCCGACACTGCCCGTTCCCGGGAAGCATCCGTGCTTCCATTATCCACTACCAGTATTTCTCCCGCAATCCGTGCCCTGTCCAGAAAAGATCCAGCCTGCTTTACACAGGCCGCAACCGTATTTTCTTCATTCAGACATGGCATCAGAATCGTCAACTCTGCCTTGTTCATTCCTTCCATCTTTTACACCCTGATTACACACTTTTATGCTAATCGTACCATCTTCCGTAATATCATGCAATAAAGACACACGGAATCTCCTTCACGAAACAGGTCCCCGCTGCTTTCGCAGCAGAGACCTGTAATACAATGCCTCAATTCAAAATATAATTGCCTGCCTATGCCACCGGCTCTATCTTTGCTCCTGTCTGCTGTGCAAAATAGAAATAGCCGTAGAAAGCATCCTCATCGGAAAGCAGTGCAGAGTAATCGCAGCCTGCCGGAATCGTCATCTTATAAGCAGTTCCCTCATAGACAAAGGAAATCTCCACTGTAACATCACTTCTCTCCGACAGATATTTCAGCATCTTATCGGAAAGCGTATGCAGGCTGCCACTGTCGTAGGAAACTGTTCCGTTAGCCGGGGCATTTCTGACCACGTCATAGTATTCCTGAACGAAAGTCTGGCTTGCCGGGATCACTGTTGTGTCCTGTACCAGTCCGCAGGAGCACCTGTTCTCCTGTATTCCATCCTGTTCTGCCGTTGCCTCCCGCGTGGTCACCCAGGAAAAGGTGTGCACATGGTTTTCCCAATACTCACTTCTGAGTCTTGCAATGTATTGTTCCTCCTCGGACAGTTCCGGGCTGATGTTCTTGCTCTTTGTATCGTCGCTATTGCTTTCAGTGCTGGTATTTCCGGTGCTTCCGGTGCTGCCGGATGGAGTGGCAGAAATGGTACTTAATGCTACATTATAAAGTGGATCCCAAACCTCATTCACACCTATGCTATAGCTATCAACCCGATATTTGTCTCCTGCCGGCAATTCAACACAATACCTGGTGCTAGTATAGTACCCCTTCATATTACCACCACCATCAATCGTAACAATCAGACTTCCAGTGCCAATTTTAATAATATCACCACCTTGCAGAGTATCACCAATCTTTAAACCTGCCGGATCACTAATCAAATCGTACGCAGTACCTGCAAATACCGTCATGCTTGACCCAAACATCATCATAAAGGCAAGTATCAGTGCCAACAGTCCTTTTCCTCTTCGTTTCAATTCCTTCTTGTTCATCGCCCTCTCCTTTTCCATTCCTGTCGATTCCCTTTTTCTGCTTTTTTCATTTATACAATGAATTAAGAGCTTTCTGTGTACGCTTCGGAATTACAGAAATTATGGTCTGCTATTCTTTCAGCAGCCTAAATTAACGGATATTGGTCTGTCAGAGACTTCACGATAGCCTTTGCCTTTTCAATACCAGCCTCGCCCTCTTTGATGACGATGGAGATAGCCTCTGCTACCTGATCCATATCCTCTGCATTTAAGCCACGGCTTGTTGCAGCAGGAGTTCCCAGACGGATACCGCTTGTAACAAACGGAGACTTGGGGTCGTTTGGAATGGTATTTTTGTTTGCTGTAATGTGTGCTTCATCCAGAAGTTTCTCGACAGCTTTACCAGTCAGGTCATAAGTTGTTAAATCAACTAACATAAGATGGTTATCTGTACCATCGGATACAATCTTGATATTTCTCTTCTGCAGGCCTTTACATAATGCCTGTGCATTGTCAGCCACGTTCTGCATATATACCTTGAAATCAGGGGACAGGGCTTCTTTAAAGCAGACTGCCTTTGCTGCAATGACATGCATCAGAGGACCACCCTGAATTCCCGGGAAAATAGCCTTGTTAAAGTTATATTTGTCCGCTACTTCCTGGCTGGACATAATCATACCGCCACGAGGACCACGAAGTGTCTTATGGGTTGTTGTGGTTGTCACATGCGCATAAGGAATCGGGCTTGGATGAAGTCCGGCTGCCACAAGACCTGCAATGTGTGCAATGTCTACCATCAGTACTGCACCAACTTCATCTGCGATTTCCCTGAATTTCTTAAAATCAATGGTTCTGGCATAGGCAGAAGCACCAGCCACAATCATCTTCGGTTTGCACTCTAATGCAATGCGGCGGACCTCATCATAATCAAGGAAGCCTTCATCATTTACACCATAAGGCACACAGTGGAAGTATTTACCAGACATATTAACCGGCGAACCATGGGATAAGTGTCCGCCATGGTCTAAGTTCATTCCCATAAAAGTATCTCCCGGCTCCATTACAGCAAAAAAGACTGCCATATTAGCCTGTGCACCGGAATGAGGCTGTACGTTGACATACTCGCAACCGAACAGTTCCTTTGCTCTGTCCCTTGCCAGATTCTCTACTACGTCTACACATTCACAACCACCATAATATCTTTTTCCCGGATAGCCTTCTGCATATTTGTTCGTCAATGGGCTTCCCATTGCTGCCATAACAGCCTTGCTTACCCAGTTTTCTGATGCAATCAGCTCAATATGAGAGTTCTGACGTTCCTGTTCAGCCACGATTGCCTGTGCGATTTCAGGGTCTACGTTTCTTACTTCATCTAATGAATACATTCCTTCTTCCTGCCTTTCAATATTATTTGATAATTTTATAATATTTGCCTTAGCTGTCTGTAAGTATATCATAGAGATATCTTTTTACGCAATACTCTAGTGTTTTCTCTTTGTTTTTGTTATGATATTCCTGTTTCAGTATGTATGCACTGGAAATCCATAAAATGAAGTTACGAGGTACATCAGATATGTTCTATATTATATTAAATCCTTCTTCCAAATCCGGCCGGGGTATTCAGATATGGGAAAAATTAGAACCGGTTTTTGCAGACCGCCAGATTCCTTATGAGCTGCATTATTCCAGACATTCCGGACACATCATCCAGTTGGTTCATGACATAACGGAAAAAGCACCCGGGATTGTCAACATTATCCTTCTGGGCGGTGACGGCACCTTAAATGAAGCCTTGCAGGGCGTTTCGGACTTCTCCCGCGTCAACTTTGGTTATATTCCAACCGGTTCCAGCAATGACTTTGCAAGGGACATGGGACTGCCCAAAGCTCCCCTGGACCTTTTGGAAGGCATCCTGCAAAATGCAGCTTCTGAAAATGTCACCTTACTGGATTTGGGTGTTTTAACTTATGTAAACCAAGTGGATTGCCCTGTTCCATGCGATTCGGAATCGGTTTCTTCTATAAAAGAGACTGTCTCCACCAGATATTTTTCTGTCAGCACCGGTATCGGCTTTGATGCTGCAGTCTGCGAAGAAGCACTCTCTTCCCCCATTAAAGATGTTCTGAATAAATTAAAATTAGGCAAGCTGACCTATCTTGGCATTGCTTTAAAACAATTGATTCAGGCAAAATCCATTGCCTGCGACTTGATTTTGGATAATAAGACGCAGATTCATCTGAATCGTTTCCTTTTTGTGGCTTCCATGCTCCACCAATACGAAGGCGGTGGCTTCAAGTTCTGTCCCGCTGCCAATGCCACAGATGGTATTCTTGATTTATGCGTTGTTGGTAAGCTTCCCAAACCTTTTATCCTTTTTGCACTGCCTACTGCCTTTTGGGGAAAACACTATGTGTTTCCAAACATTACTCATTACAGTGCCCACGAAATCGAATTACATACTTCTGCTCCTCTGTGGGTTCACACAGATGGCGAAGTCCATCAGAAAGCAAACCATATTAAGATTTCCTGTCGAAAACAGACTATCCGTTTTCTGTTTTAAACAGAATGGCTATATTTTCATAAAAAATTAAGAAATGTTTATGAAAATAGCATTTTGACTTTTGTTTGTTATCTGCTATTATATCTTCTATGAGTTTGAGGTTTGATTTCCAAATATACTGTTTTGCAGGAAATACAGATTCTGCCTGGAACGATATTGAAATTACAGATAAGGAAGTGTAAGTCATGAGAACTTTCCCAAAAGAAAAATTCTCGAAACCAATTCAGTTTTTTCACACATATAAGCATGCAATCCCGATGCTTGCCTATATGATTATCTATATGCTCTGGTTTGCCCATCTGGAGAAAACCGTAACCAGTCATTACCGCATTATCCATGTGGCATTGGATGATTACATTCCGTTTTGTGAGGTGTTTGTAATCCCCTACCTGCTCTGGTTTGGCTATGTGGCTCTGACCGTCATCTATTTTTTCTTTAAAGACAAAGATGACTATTTCAGAACCTGTACCTTCCTGATAACCGGCATGACCATCTTTCTGTTAATATCCACACTTTGGCCTAATGGTCAGCACTTAAGACCGGTTGCCATGCCACGGAATAATGTGTTCACGCATCTGGTTGCCAACTTATACAAAACAGACACTCCTACAAATTTATGGCCAAGCATTCATGTATATAATTCCCTTGGCTGCCATATCGCTGTCATGAAAAGTAACCATTTCAAGCAGAAAAAAGGAATCCGCATTGGTTCGCTCATCCTTTGCGTATCCATCATTATGTCAACCATGTTTATCAAACAACACTCTGTCTTTGATGTAACAACTGCATTTATTATGGCAGCTGTCATGTACGGCATCGTATATCGCTCAGATGTACTACTTAATTTCTACCATAGCTTACAACATAAGAATAGAAGAAAACCGGAAACTTTATAGTCTCCGGTTTTTATTTTGAAAAATTAATTAAATTTGAAAAATCTCTGGCAGATTTTATAGCCTTCCACCGAAATCTTTCTGCCGCCCCGCCCCGGCAGATTCATGGAATTTCCAAGGACTCCATATCGCAATCTTGTAAACAGCCTGCTGTCTTTTTCCTTGATATATTGCCAAAGTTCGTATTTCTTCTCCAGATTCTCCTCGGTGCCGGAACGAATCAGTAAAATAGAAGAAATAACCGTGATAATCTCCAGATAATTTAACATATACTGTTTCAACTTACGGCTGCTGAAGATTTTGGCTTTGTTCTCTGCAAAATAATCCACCATAATCTTATTGACTTTAATCTGCTGGTCAATCCTGGAAATCATTATCTGTTCATTCACAGACTGTCCTTCCCTGCCAATATAATAACGGTAGAAATTCACATCCAGATAATACATGTTCTTTACATAAGGCAATGGTTCGAATACAAAAATGTTGTCCACATAGAAAGTGTGCTCTGGCAGCTTCAAACCACATTCCCGTAATAATTTGGTACGATATATAACAGAATGCATCAAAATATACTGTCCCTTACGAAAATGCTTTACATCCTTCCATGTAAAAATCTGTCCCTGGGGTAACGCATGATGGTACTTCATTACCTTGTTCTTCTTCTCGCCCTCTTTTTCATAGACGAAGTTGCTGATAAGCATATCCAGTGTGGTATCCCCTGCAACAATATCCCGCAAGGTATCCAGTATCTTGTGATATGCGCTTTCCTTTACCCAGTCATCGCTGTCTACTACTTTGAAATATAATCCGGTAGCATTCTCCAGCCCTGCATTGACCGCAGAACCATGTCCGCCATTCTCCTTATGGATTGCCTTTACAATGGACGGATACATTGCTGCATACTCATCTGCAATTGCACCGGTCCTGTCCCTGGAGCCATCATCCACAATCAGTATCTCCACATCTTCTCCGCCCACTAACAGCGAATCAATGCACTTCTTCATATACGCTTCCGAATTATAACTCGGTATTGCCACTGACAATAATTTCATTTCTTATAACCATGCCTTTCCTGTGTTTTCCCTTTTACGTTATCATTTTCCCGATATGCCTACTATCGTACCATATCCCGGTGCTAAATGCCACGTTTCATTTCCATATAATCTGCATAAGCTGCAAATGCTGACGGAATCGGGTACTTGTCTTTTGTCTCTGCCGGGTCGATAAAAAGAAATGGCTCTTTCTTATCCATCCCCAGTCCTGCCAGTTCATCCACCCTGACTGCATACCCTGTCATGTGCCATTCCTTATGGCTGAAAATATGCTTCGCCGGTTCCAGCTTTCTGATACGGATTGCCTTCATCCCCAACTCTTCCAGATATTCCAGTACCTGTTTTTCACTTCTGTGACCTTCCAGCCATGGAAACTCATACATACCTGCCAGAAGACCTTTCGCCGGTCTCTTATGCAGTGCCACCTTCTCCGCATCCTGCAGCACAAGAATGGTTTTCTCCTCGATACTCCGTGGCTTTTTGGGTGCCTTCTTTGGGAACTCCAGCACTCTGTCTTCTTTTCTTGCCTGGCACAGTTCCTTCCACGGACACTCTTCACACTTTGCCATACCATTCGGAATACAGACCATGGCTCCTAATTCCATCAGTGCCTGGTTAAAGTCACCCGGTCTGTCTGTTGGCATTACCACTGCCAGTTCCTCTTCCACTGCCTTTTTCACTTTGGCGTCCAGAATATCCCTGTCATCCATCCGCAGCCTCGCCAAAATGCGAAGTACATTGCCATCCACCGCCGGTACGGGATTGCCAAAGGCAATGGAGGATACCGCTCCTGCCGTATAACTGCCGATTCCCGGAAGCTTTACCAGTTCTTCATAAGTCCCCGGCATTACACCATCATAATCTATAACGATTTGCATCGCTGCTTTCTTCAAATTTCTGGCACGATTATAATATCCTAACCCTTCCCAGAGTTTCAGAAGCTTCTCCTCTTCCACCCCGGCAAGGCTCTCAATATCCGGTAATTCCTTTAAAAATCTCTCATAATAGGGCTTTACAGCCTCCACTCTCGTCTGCTGTAGCATAATCTCTGACAACCAGACATGGTAAGGGGTAGGCTCCTCCCGCCACGGCAGGATACGCCGCCCTCTGTCATACCACGCTAACAGCGGTTCTGCTATGCGGTCTAACGAATCAATCACAACCGGAACCGCTTCATCTATCTGTAAGCTGTCCTGCTCCACCAGACAATCATAGGACAACAGCTTTACCCCTTCTTTTCTTGCCCTGCGAAGTGCCTCTCCAAATGCCGGCTGAGTGCTCCAGTTAGGCTCTACACGGACAACTCCCTTCATCTGCACCACAAAGACTAAATATGCTTCATAGCCTTCCTGATGGGCGGTTATCAGCTCTTCCACATGCTTTACTGCCCTTTCTGATGGGGCATCCGGAAAAGCTGCCACATTATCTTCTTCCAGGGTAACTCCCTTTACTTCCAGAAATGCCTTCTTTCCCGACGCGCTCTCCACGTAAAAATCAAACCGCGAATTTCCGTAAGTCTTCTCCGGCTTAACCAGGCTTACGTCCTCATAAAGTCCGCCTGCCTCCAGCCATTCCCCTACTACCTTATTCGGTGCATTGGAATCCATATTGATAAGCCGTCCCGCTTTGTCTACCACCACCAAATCATAGGCGGTGCTGCGCTCCTTATTATCGCTCTCCTCAAGATATACTGTCGCATTCTCCTGTAACAGTTCCTTGCATCTGCCGGTATTCTTCACATGAACCTTCGTCCGTTTCCCCGCTATGTCCACATAGGCAATGAAGCGGTTCGGACGTTCCAGGAACTTCGCAGGTATCATTTTACGATATTTCATCTTAATCCTCATTTCTGCGTATATCAAGTTTATACCCCGGCACTTGTCTGCCCGGATTCTTAGCTTCTTTATTAACTGCTGTCACAGACAGTTTCTCTCCCTGCCGTCTTATCACTGCCATTCGTTTTATAAGGCACTCTTGCAGCCGGCACTACTTCCGATGCCAAATCCGTATGTACCGACTGGTCATCAAAGAAAATATGTGCTCCAAATGCCTTCAATACATCCTTTTTCTGTATTCCTCCCAGGAAAAAGACCTCGTCTATCCGCACATTCCATGCCCGCAGGGTTCTGATAACCCGCTTATGCGCCGGTGCACATCTGGTCGTAACAAGTGCTGTCCGGATAGGTGCTTCCTCGCCCGGAAAATCCTTCTGTAATTCGGAAAGAGTCTTTAGGAATCTGGCAAAAGGTCCTGCCTGCAATGGGCTGTCAGCATTACGCCTTTCATTTTCCTCAAAGGCTTCCAGTCCCCGTTCACGATATATTATCTCTGATTCGTCCGAAAATAAAACCGCATCCCCGTCAAAAGCTATCCGAATCTGCCTGATTTGGTGCTCACAGTCGTAAGTCTGAAGCCCCTCTGTACAGATGATACCCGCAGCAATATTGGAGTCAATCGCGCTCTGTACATCCTCCTCGTTGGCAGACAGAAATAAATCTGTTTTAAATGCTGTCAGATAAGGTGCTAAAGAAGCCCCACTGGCAAGCACTGCCCTGGTAATATTCAGTCCATAGGCTTCAATCGTATGGAAAACCCGAAGCGATGTATCCGGACTGTTTCTGGACATGACTATTACCTCTACCCGTTCTTCTTTGCCAGGCAGGTTATTCAGGTTAAGCAATGCCTTAATCAATGGGAAGCCTGGTCCCGGACGTAAAATATCCTTTTCATGCTCTATCTGGTATGTCCGGTAGGCTTCCACACCATTTTCTTCAAATATTTTATTTTCGTATGTCAAATCAAACAGCGCCCTGGATGACACACCTACAACCAGTTTGTGTTCCAAATCATATGCCATAAGAAAACCTCCTTTTGAAATCATTTTCTGTTGTTTTCCTTATGATTCCTCCGGAGGTCTGTCTGGGCTATCGCAATCTGTTACATTCGTATTTTTCAAATGTAAGCAGACAATTCTTCAATTCTTCGTAGCGTTCTTCTACATTACCATCTTTTATTTCAATATCTGTGGCAATCGCCATGGTATTAATCATCTCGTCAGTAATTCTATTGTGAAGTGCCGCCAGAATATTCAGCTTCTGTTCATAGCTGTCTGCATCCAGAAATTCCATTACCAGAGGATCAATTTCTATCTGTTCTGCAATATCCCCACCAGTTTCCTGTACTATCTTCGTTTCCTGCACCCTGTTCTTTTCTTTTACCAGTTCTGTCTTCCCCTGCACTTCTGCAGTCTGTCTGCCAGTTTCTGCCTTCCTGTCCTCTGCTATGTCAGCATATTCATTGTCATTCTTCATATCCTGTAACAGTTCAAAGCGATACTTCTGCTGCACCTGCGGATATTTCACATGGTCTACTTCTTCCATAAACATGGCAAGCGGTCTGACATAGATTTCAAAGGTATCGTACATTGCCTGATATACTACCATCATTTCTCTTGTTTCACTGTGCTTTGCAAGACAGATTATCTGATATAAATTGCCTTTAAAATGTCGGTATAATTCCTGTGGTTTTGGATTGTGTCTCATACGTTGCTCCCATTCCATTATCAATTACAAATTTCCGGTTCTGATAGCAGTATGTTCCTGCTGCCTCTTAGTATACTCCGAAACCACATGATTGTCATGCTTTTTACAGTTGGTAAACAAAACTGCACAGCTCATCTGCGAACTCATTTTCCACAAGCTGTGCCAGAATCTCTTCCTTCTGCCATGCTTCCATTTTCTCTAATTTCTGGTGATGGATTGCCACAGTGTATTCCCGCTTTCCATCCGCCTGGGTAACCCGCGTCATGGTTACGCCGCTGTTATGAAGTCCCTGCTCGTCCAGCTTCTCTTTCGTTGCCTTTAAAAACTCATCCTCCAACACTGCATAATACTGATTCTGTCTTGCCCTCTCATTATTTTCTTTGCTCATCACCGTCTGCTTGGTGCAAAACACAATCACCATCACTAAAAATATTGTAATAATTCCAAATCTGCTCCTCATATCCTCATCCTGCCTTTCCGACTTTCTCTGTTGTCCGTCACCTTCATGTTGTGACATTACGATAACATTTGATATGTCCAATAAACAGGACTTTTAACTTGCTTGATAGGAAATTCACAGAAATTTTCTCGTCGCCATAACAAAAAATACCCCATCCTGCCGCCCGCAAGCGACCGATGAGGTATCTCATATTTTTCCTATTTTGAAAACTTACAATTGCGAAAATTTACAGCTGTTTCTTGATGGCATCCATCAGTTCTTCATAAGTCTCGAATGCCGGTAAATCCGGGTTATCTTTTTTAATCTGCTCGGTACTCTTGAATAAGAAACCTGCCTTGCTTGCCCGAATCATACCAAGGTCATTGTGGCTGTCGCCGCTGGCAATGGTTTCATAACCAATGGACTGCAATGCCTTTACCGTCGTCAGCTTGGAATTCTCAATTCTCATCTTAAAGCCCGTGATTTCACCATCCGGTGCAACCTCCAATGAGTTACAGAAGATAGTCGGCCAGCCGAGTTTCTTCATAAGCGGTCCCGCAAACTGGGTAAAAGTATCACTGATAATAATAACCTGTGTAAGACTTCTTAATTCATCTAAAAATTCCTTTGCCCCCGGAATCGGGTCAATCTTTGCAATGGTGTCCTGAATTTCTTTCAGTCCAAGTCCATGCTCTTTCAGAATTCCAAGTCTCCATTTCATCAATTTATCATAATCCGGCTCATCTCTTGTAGTTCGCTTAAGCTCCGGGATACCGCTCGCCTCCGCAAACGCAATCCAGATTTCAGGAACGAGAACGCCTTCCAGGTCCAAACATACAATATTCATGCTCATCGTCTTATCCTCCGTCAACACAATTCATCAATGCTTCATGATAGCTGTTCTTTTACAGTATAAAACAAGCCCTGTATGTTCGCAACCCAATTTTATCAACAGTTCGCCATGCTGCGGTCGACGTTGGAGGCGAAGCAACCGCTTTTATAAATGCAAGGGCTGAGCTGCCCATAATTTTCAGAACCGCACCTCTACCTTTACCGCCTTACTGCCGCTTAATTCTTCCGTTCTTGCATCCGGCTGTCCACATCCCACATAAAGGTCATATAACCGGCTGTCCCAGATGAATTCTCCTTCTTCATTTACCGCATAGAAGGCACTGCCAGGAATGGTTATCTCCACCTGTTTTGTTTCGCCCGCCTCCAGATGGATTCTGGTAAAGGCACATAAACTGTGGTTTGGTACGGCATAGGCAGATTCTTTATCCTTACAGTATACCTGAAGCACTTCATCTGTACCATATTTTCCATGATTAGCTGCCTTGATACACAGCTTCACTTCCCTGGTTGCATCATCCTTTGCGGTAACTGCAGCCTCCTCTACCTCGACTTTTCCATAAGTCAGACCATACCCAAACGGATACAGGGCTTCCCCTTTCATATAGCGATAAGTTCTTCCTTCCATAGAATAGTCTTCAAAGTCCGGCAATTCCTCTACTGTATGGTAAAAGGTAACCGGTAATTTACCGGATGGGGAGCAGTCCCCAAATAAAATATCTGCTACTGCCTTCCCTCCCCTTGCACCGGGATACCATGCCTGCACCACTGCGGCTGCCTTCTCTTCCGCCTCCGAAAGGTCAATGGCACTGCCCGCCATAAGACAGACAATTACCGGCTTTCCGGTATCCAGTACAGCATGCATGAGATTTCTCTGACTCTCCGGAAGAAGCAGATTCTCTTTATCCCCGGATGCATAGCTGTTACCGGTATCTCCCTCTTCTCCTTCCAGCGTCTCATCCAGTCCCACGCACAGCACTACCACATCACTGTGCTTTGCCACAATAAGTGCTTCGGCAATTCTGTCATCCTTCCATGCCAGATTTTCTACCCGGTCTTTGAAAAGGTGGGAACCCTCCGAGTAAAGCACCTGATAGTTATTCTGTGCCTTATCCTGGATTCCTTCCAGAATGGTAATGTAACGGGACGAGGTTCCGTGATAGTTTCCAATCAATGCCGCCCTGCTGTTGGCATTAGGACCTACTACCCCGATTTTCTTTATTTCTTTCTTATCCTTCAGTGGTAAAATACCATCATTTTTAAGTAATACTACCGATTCCTTTGTCATCTGTTCCGCTACGGCAAGATGTTCTTCACATTCCACTTTTTCATAAGGCACTTTGTCATATTCGCTGCCTTCCATAATCCCCAGTAAATATCGGGTGGTAAAGGCTCTGACCGCAGCTTCTGTAATCTCTTCCTCTGTTACCAGTCCATCCTGCAATGCCTTTAACAGATGCAGATAGGTTACACCACAATTAATGTCACAGCCCGCTTTTAATGCCATTGCCGCGGATTCTTCTGCCGTATGGGTTACCATGTGATGTTCATGGAAATCTTTGATAGCCCAGCAGTCCGATACATAATGTCCTTCAAAGCCCCATTCTTCCCGGAGCGTTTTCTTAATCAGCGTATCACTGCCACAGCAGGGTTCGCCGTTGGTTCTGTTATAGGCTCCCATAACGGCTTCCACACCCGCCTCCTGCACGCATGCTTTAAAAGCAGGCAGGTAAGTTTCCGCCATATCTTTTTTACTGGCTTTGGCATCGAACTCATGCCGCACTGCCTCCGGACCGGAATGAACTGCAAAATGCTTGGCGCATGCCGCACCTTTTAATACAGCTCCCTCGCCCTGCAGTCCTTCTACATAAGCCACTCCCAGCCGCGATGTCAGATAGGGGTCTTCTCCATATGTTTCATGCCCCCTTCCCCATCTTGGGTCGCGGAATATATTTACATTAGGGGACCAGAAAGTAAGTCCTTTATAGATATCTCTGTCATTCTCTGCCGCATAGGCATTATATTTTGCCCTGCCTTCTGTGGCAGTCACGTCTCCTGCCTGTTTCAACAGTTCTGTATCAAAAGAAGCTGCCATGGCTATTGCCTGAGGAAAGCTGGTTGCCACACCCGCTCTGGCCACACCATGCAGTGCCTCATTCCACCAGTTATAGGCAGGAATGTCCAACCGCTCAATCGCCGGTGCATCATAACGCAACTGGGATGCCCTTTCTTCTATACTCATCTGGCTTACCAGTGCTATCGCTTTTTCTCTTGCGGCGTTTCTGGCTTTGGTTCTGTCTGTCTTGCTTTCTGCCATCGTTAAATTTCCTTTCCTCTTATTATTTCCATTGCAATTCCTTTTCCCTTGAAAACTAACCTTTTACCGCACCCGCTGTCAGACCGTCTACAATCTGGTTACTAAAGCAACAGTATACAATAATCGTAGGTACAATAGCAATAATAATTGCCGCAAACATCTGCACATAATTGGTATTGTAAGGTCCCACGAACTTCGACAGGGATACCGGCAGTGTCTTCTTCATATCATCTGAAATAAATACCATTGCCAGCAACAGTTCATTCCAGTTTGCAACGAAGGACATCAATCCGGTTACAAAAAGACCTGTCTTGGAAAGCGGTACTGCAATCACCGCAAAACATTTATAAATGGAACAGCCATCTATACAGGCTGCTTCAAACAGCTCCCTTGGCATGTTTTCAAAGAATCCTACCATAATAAATATGGTAATCGGCAGGGAAAATGTTACATAAGGAATAATCAGTCCAATCAGGCTGTTATATAATCCCATACCGGAAAATGTCTTAAACAGTGGAATCAGTACACAGTGTACCGGAATCATCATACCAATCATGAAATAAGTCATCATCGTCTTTGCCAGTTTCCATTTCATTCTGGCAATGGCAAAGGCTGCCATGGAACCAACTACCATACTTACAACCAGTGAGGTTACACAGACGATTGCGGAGTTTAAGGTTGCCTTTCCAAGGTATCCTGCCGTCCAGGCAAAGGTGTAGTTCTCCCACTGAATCCGTTCCGGCAGTGCGAATGGTGACCGGAAAATCTCTGCATTATCCTTTAAGGAAACAAAAAACATCCATACGAGAGGTGCAAGATAGACAAACGCCAGGATAACCAGAAAAATATAAATCAAAATTTTTGCAATACTGATTTTCTTCATTTTCTACCTCCTACATCTCATACGCGTCAACTTTGACAAACTTGTTAATAATAAACGTCATAATCAGACATAATATCAGAAGCACTACACCGATGGCACTGGCATAGCCGTATTTGAAATACTTAAAGCCCTGTGTATACAAGTGGGTTGCAAGCACTTCTGTCTGATGGTTCGGTCCTGCCTCTGTCATGTTGAAAATCAAATCGAAGAATTTCAGGGAACCGATACAGTTTAAGGACATCGCTGTTGCCACCATCGGACGAATCAACGGCAATGTAACATATAAAAATGCCTTCGGCTTCGTGGCACCATCAATGTAAGATGCCTCATACAGACTCTTGTCAATACCGGAAATCTGTGCCATATAGAGCATCATGGACTGTCCTACATACTGCCATAATGCTACGAATGCAATTACTTTCATGGGCAGATTGATAAAGCCTTTTACATCCATGAGCCACAATGGTCCCTGAATTCCCCACTGTGCCAAAATCTGGTTAATACCAAGCTTCGGGCTGAAAATGAACATCCACAAAAGTCCTAATGCTGCGGATGACAGTACACATGGCAGGTAATATACATTCTTAAAGAAGTTTCTTCCTTTTTCTATATTCGTAAGGAACGCTGCCAGCAAAAGACCGATAATCAACTGTGATACACAGGAGAATATCATAAAGAACATGGAGTTTTTCAGCGCAATCCTCATCGTTTTATCATTTAAAAGCAACTGCTTGTAATTTTCAAATCCAATAAATTCCGGCTTTGTCAGCGCATCATAGCTGCATAAGGAATAGTAAACTGACTGGCAAATCGGAATAAATAAAACAAAAGTAAACAAAAGAAACGCCGGTGCCACAAAAATGGTAATCGCTTTTTTATCTCTTAATAATTTGTCCATGTAACCCTCCGGATTCTAGTCAGAAAAG
Source organism: uncultured Lachnospiraceae bacterium (assembly GCA_934418125.1). GTDB lineage: Bacteria > Bacillota > Clostridia > Lachnospirales > Lachnospiraceae > UBA3282. The sequence goes on along the minus strand of CAKRWT010000025.1, from coordinate 9,035 downwards.
CGGGACCGGATTTTTTCCAATCCCGCTTTGACTTCTTAAAACTGTCCGTATTATTTATTCCAGACATTGTTGGTGTAGAAATCTTCGATAGTCTGCAAGCCCTCTTCTACCGGTGTTCCCAGATAGATGGAAACCATAGCATCATCGAATGTGGAGCCTGCCTCTGTGGAAGCAAGGGATTCGTTGTAGAATCCAAATGTAGATTTTGCATTGCCAAATACATCCATAACATAGGAAAGCTGTTTTGGTGCAACGGATTCATCATAAGCAACGTTTGTTACAGGAATCTTACCACCAATCTCTGCTGTATATTTCTGTGCTGTGTCATCTGTAAAGTATTTCATGAAAGCGATAGCTGCTTCCGGATATTTTGTTGTAGAGCTCATTGCAAGGCTGTCAGATTTAGCGATAACCCTTCCGTCTGTTCCAGGGAATGCGAATACGCCACACTTGTCTTCAAATGCAGGATTGGAACCATTAATCTGTGCGATTGCCCAGGAACCCTGAATCAGCATAGCTGCTTCTTCGTTGTAGAAGTTTGCTGTAGCAACATCGTTGGTGTCACCTGCTGCTGTCGGCTGGAAATACTTGGAAATCTCAAGCATCTTGTTGGTAGCTGTAACAACGTTGTCATCTAACCAGGATGCGGTTCCGTTATTTAATGCATCTATGTCAACCCCTTCACTGTCACACAGGTATCCGCAAAGCATAGACAAGCACCATGCGGTTCCTGCAGAAATAGTAAGTGGTGTATATCCTGCATCCTGTAATTTCTGGCAGGCATCCAACATGCCGTCCCAGTCTGTCGGCATAGTATCAATTCCTGCATTGGCAAACATTTCTGTGTTATAGAAGACACAAGCTGCTGCAATATTAAGCGGAACTGCGTAAATCTTGCCATCGTAGGTCTGCTGTGAGAAAGCACCTTCGCCACCATTAAAGGTATCCATCCAGCCATCGGCTTTCAGATAATCGGTTAAGTCAGCCGTTACACCAGGCTCTACATAAACATCCAGGTTTGGTCCCGGGCTTACGATGAAGACATCCGGTGTCTGTCCGGAAGCAACCAGTGCATTTAGCTTGGTGTAATACTCTTCCAGATTTGTTGTTACCGGTGTTACATGATAAACGCCTTCGTAATCTTTGTTAAATCTGTCTACGGTATCTTTATATCCCAAAGAAATCAAATCTTCTGTAGCGTTCAGGTCATCCCAGAACATCCATGTAATTTCCTGTACCTCTCCATCAGCAGCTGCCGTTTCTGCTGCGCCTGTATCATCCCCCGCTGTTGTAGCAGCCTCTGACGAACCAGTGTCTGCTGCCTGCTCTGATGAACTGCTTCCGCAGCCTGCTAATAAAGAAGCAACCATGGCGGTACTAAGTAATACCGATAATACTCTTTTCTTCATTTTGTAATCCTCCCTTGATAAGTTGGTAGCTTTATTTGTTACATCTATAGCATAGCAAAGCGGTCTTATGGAATCTTTAAAATAGTTGCTTGTTAACTATCAATTATTGCTATTGTTGCAATTATTGTTGTATAGCTTTTGTATGTTTTTACCTTATTTTAGGATTGTTTATTGTGCATTTTTCACTTATTTCGCTTGCAATTAACATTTTTATGCCGAATTTTTCTTATAATTATTGTTATTTTTTGAAATAATGTGATATTATAGTTTCTATAAAAAGCAACTTTTGCATGTTAATAAGCAATTTTTGTTTCAAAATCGCAATTTTTGATATTCACATATAACCATTCTGTTTGGAATGGTAAGAACAGATTTTAGTCATTTTTATAACGAAGGAGGATTTTCTTATGATTGAAACACTGGAAGGCATCCGGGAAACCGTAAACTTCAAGGAAATAAAGGGATTTATCCTATATGACAATATTGATTTTGAATCTTATCCATCGCACTGGCATACTCCCATCGAGTTACTTATGCCATTAAAAAACATTTATTATGTAGACTCCATGAACACCTCCTATTGTTTGAACGAAGGAGATATTCTGTTCATCAATTCCGGCGTCATTCACAGTATGTCCGCAGTGGAAGGAGAACGGCTTATTTTTCAGGCAGATTTTTCCATGTTGCATAACATTTCTGACCTGGAGTCCGTACTGAACAGTATCCCGCCGACCCTGCTCATTACTGCCGATAGTGCCCCGGATATCCACGGGCGGCTTAAAGACCTGATGTTGCAAATCCAACAGGAATATTTCAGTGATTCCATTCTGGTCAGTGCCTCCATCTACTCCATGATGATTGAAATGTTCGTCCTCATCGGACGCAAATATATGGGGGAAGGCATTAAAGCGGATGTGACCTACAGCAAACAAAAAGAATACACTGCCAAGTTTATCTACATCAGCCGCTATATTCAGGAACATTGTACCGAAGACCTGACTCTTGACGAGGTAGCTGCCCTGGCAGGCTTCAGCAAATACCATTTTACCCGCTTATTCAAAAGTTTTACCGGAAATTCTTTCTATAAATATCTGAACCGAAAAAGAATTGAACAGGCAGAGAAGCTGTTAGTCGACCCCGAAATATCCATTACCGAGGTTGCCCTGCAGTCGGGCTTCTCCAGTCTCTCCGCCTTTATCAGAATGTTTAAGATTATAAAAGGCTGTACGCCTACGGAATTCAGAAACCTCTTCGAAGAGTAATCTATTCGGCTGATACACAGTTGCGTATATCCAGCATTTTCCCACCTTCCAGGATTACTTTCCGGTCAGCCACTTCCAGGAAAAGGGTTGTGGCTGTCGGGTTATACAACCGGTTTCCATCCATAGAAGTTATCAGGCTGCGCATAGCCATAACATACTCATAAATCTCACCATTGGTAGCATACCATACATCCGGTCTGCCCTGCAGGCTCTTGCAGATTGTCTCTATCCTGTCCCAATTATCCTCTCTCGCAAACTCAAAACTGTGTCCCCAGATATAAAACAGGGACAGGTTCCGATACTCCGGTGCATTCAGGAAATCCTGTACCAATTTCTCAGTTACCTGATTGTGATGACAGGTAGGATGCCATAACAGGAAATCGGATGGCAGGTTAAACTGCATCGTTGCTTCCACAGTACGGCTATAGACAATTCCAGCTGCCTTCGCCTGCTCGCACAAAACCTGGTTATATTCCCCAAAAGGATAGGAAAACCCCCGCACAATTCTTCCGCTGTATTCTTCCAATGCCCTGCGGTCCTCTGCCAGTTCCCGCAGCATCATATCCGCTGATAGCTGATTAAAATAAGGATGCGTCACACCATGACAGGCAATTTCATGATTTGCATACAGCTTTGGCAATTCCTCTGGTTCCACATAACCCATCTGCCCCAGTGTGCCACTGTTTAAGTGAAAAGTTGCTTTCATGCCATAAGCATCAAAAGTGCTTACCAGTCTTCTGTCATGAACCTGTCCGTCATCATAGCTGAAGGTAAGTGCCTTATCTTTTCCATCTTTCAAAAGAAATTTAAACGCTGTCATATGAATCCCTTCCTGTCCGGTTTGTGCCCTGCCGGCTCTACTGTAATAATTCTCCTACGATTTTATTTACCAGACCGCCATCTGCACGTCCCTTTACCTTAGGCATCAGTTCCTTCATAACTTTTCCTTTATCCTTGCCTGTAGGATTCTCAATTCCAAGACCGGAAAGCACTTCCCGAACAACTGCCTTGATTTCTTCCTCGCTCATCTGTGCCGGTGCAAACTCCTGGTAAACCGCCAGACGACTCTTGCACTGTTCGATAATATCCGTTCTGTCTGCCGGAGCTGTTTCCATCGTTTCTTTCGTCTGTTTGATTTCTTTGTTGACTACCTCAAATTCCTCTGTTTCTGTCAGGTCCTCTCTCTTGTCAATTGCCTTGTTTTTCAGGGCAGATAAAAGCATGGAAAGGGAATCCTTTCTCTCCTTGTCCTTGTTCTTCATTGCTGTGACCATTTCGGCACGCACCTTGTCTGTCATGCTCATAATTCATATCTCCTCTCTATATGTTGCAGCTGATTGTGAAATCGATTGCTCTCTGTCCAAAATGTGCAAGTGAATAACCAATCGAAGGCCCCTATCTAATTAAGCGGCTCCCTGCAAAAATAACAGCTGTAGCTTGTTCTTGGCATCATCGGCACCAGATTCTCCGCGCCACAATAGCCGCATACAACACATCTTTTTCCCTGCGGAACCGGGTCGCCATCAAACAACCGCTCTGCCACGGCAAGATTTCCTCTTGCTTCACGCAGTCTCTTCTGTTCTTCCATTTTCTCCTTGGCATGCTCCCTGGCATCTGCCTGTGCTTTTTCCATCAGATAGGCTGTGGTAGAATGTCCATCCTGTTTTGCCTCCTCAACGGCATTGCGGGTGCCCGCATTACTTTTCGGTGTCGTATTTTTCCGAAAATAATCCGTATTCTCCTTCTGCTGGTTTGCCGGTGTTACCGTAATCTGTGGCCCTGCGCCGTTACCGGGATTTCCCCCATTTGCAGCATCTTTCTTTTTCTTAACCACCCACCAGACAATCGCTACAATAATAATCAATTCAACTAACACGTTTTTTCCTCCTGCTTCCCCTGTTTCCATCGATATATACCGATTTCATTTTATCATATCTTGTTCCATTCCGAAACCGGAATTGTATCAGAATTCAATCAGAATTTACTTCATGCGTTTGGCCTGACACATTATCCTCTTTGCGTTTCTTCCTGCGCACTGTATTTTACAATAAGCAGTTCCACACTCATCACATCATTCATTTTACCGGTCTTTACTGCTTCCTCTGCCTCCACACAGTCCGTCACGGCCTGCCGTAAATCTGTTTCTTTGAATTTTGCCGCCTGTGCCACATATTTTCTGGCAATAAAACCAGCAAGCCCAACCTTTTCCCCGATGCTGTTGGCATCATAGCCCTTGTTTTTCAGTTCCTTTACCTGCAGCAGCATGTTAAACTGTCTCGTTATCAGAAACAGAATCCGCATGGGCGGCTCCTTTAACGTCAGTAAATCATAATACAGGTTCATGGCTTTCTTCTGCTGCTTCTCTGCCACAGCACTTATCATATCAAATATCTGGTTGCTTACCTGTTTGGTACAGATAGACTCAATATCCTGTGCCGTTATCACATCCCGGTCCATACAGTAGCACAACAGCTTTTCCAGCTCCTTACGGATATTTTCCATATCCGCCCCCGTCTTTTCCAGGAAAAAGTTCAAATCACGCTCGGTAATGTTCTTATTCTCCTTTTTCAGGAAACCAAGTATCCATCGTTTCAGCACGCTTTCATCCTGCGCCTTGAATTCAATGGCACGTCCCTTCGCTGTTGCCGCCTTATACAGCTTGCTGCGCTTGTCTACCGCAGACTCCACGAAAACAAAATAAGCCGTTTGTGCCGGTTCTGCCAAATAGCCTGCCAGTGTTTCTCCGCCCTTGGCAAACAGTCCGCTGTTTTCCAGTATGATTACCCTGCGCTCTGCCAGAAAAGGCATCGTCTCTGCCAAATCAATCACTTCCCCCGGCGATACATCTTTTCCCTCAAAATAATGGTAGTTCATGGCATCACCGTTACCTAGAAGTGCCTGTTTTAGCTTATCACGATATTGATTGCGCAGATATGCTTCTTCTCCATATAAAATGTAGACCTGTTTTAACTGCCCGGTTTTTATTTCTTCATTTAATTTCTGCATTTTCTTCTATCCTGCTTTGCCGTATAATTCCTTTTCTGTCTTTTCTGATTTATCTTCCCTGTTTCTTATTTCTGACCGCTTGCATTCTAATAAATCTCGTGTGTGAAAAATCTTTCATATATGGATTTTTCACACTATCTTTTTAGGTTCTTCGCTTTTTCATCTGCCAGCTCATTCGGTTTTACCACTTATTCTTTTGCATCTGCTGGCTCATTTGGTTTTACCACTTATTCTTTTGCATCTGCCGGCTCATTTGGTTTACCACTTATTCTTTTCTCTTTCCCGCTATTGTTACTGTCGGTTTGCTGATACCTTTATTGTTTCTTCTCTGCCTTTTCTGGAATATCACATAACAAACAGTAAAGATCACGATACCATAAACTGATGTCAATGGCACTGCCTGCAAAATCAATGCTCACCAAGTACACTTACTAACGTTTATTAGTGTAACATATCTTTTTTATTTTGCGAACAAGTCATGATGAAAAAGCACAAAAAAGAAATATATTTTTGGAATCTATGTTAATTGACACTCCCCTTGTAAAAGGACTATATTAGTATTATATATCTTCTATTTATCAACACGAAAGGGAGTATCAATTCTATGAACAACACAAAGAAAAATCTAAATATCAAAGCTATTCTGGGGCTGTTGGGATTCTACGTGCCTATTCTCCTTTCCCAGATTATCATCCTGGGACTTGTAAAATTCGGAGTTATCAGCGCCTTTTTTGCTATTATCCTGACCATTCTTGTGGCATGTATTGTTTTTGCCTTTCTGTTTTTTGTAGGGAAGACAATCCTTACACCGCTGAAAGCTGCCATGATGGGTGAAACGGTTGCCAAGGATGCCGACAATAAGCTGGTTCAGAAGGCGGAAAAGCTTCTGGAACGCGAGGACGAGCTTGGGGAATTAGTCCGCAATGTACATAATACCTTTACCGGTCTTACTTCTACCATTTCCACCATCAAACGCGCTACTGATGAACTCGGTGAAGTTTCTGCTGAATTCCAGCAGATGTTTGATTCCATGACCGAAGTAATGGATAACACCAGTGATGCCGTTAACACCATTACCAAAAATACCGAAGTACAGGCAGAGCGCACACAGGATATCAAGGAAAAGACCGATTCCATCAGTGCTGCCATTGATAAGATCCTGGCAAACGTAACCACCTTGACAGAAAGTGCCCAAGCATTAACTGACTGTAACGATTCCGCCATGGCAATCATGGAAGAACTGATGACCATCAGCAAAGAAAACGGAACTGCTATCGAAGAAGTAAATAAACAGACCCAGCTGACCAACCAGTCTGTTCAGGAAATCCAGACTGTAACCGGAATTATCGCCGGTATTTCCAGTCAGACCAATCTGCTTGCTTTAAATGCCAGCATTGAAGCTGCCCGTGCTGGTGAACATGGTCGTGGCTTTGCCGTTGTTGCCGAAGAAATCCGTACCCTGGCTGACCAGTCCAGAGAATCTACGGAACACATCAACAAGATTGTCGAGATTCTGATTAACAACTCCAATGACAGCGTGGAGATTACCAATAAAGTATCCGAATCCTTCAGCAAACAGGATGCTAAAATCCGTAACAGCGAAGAAATCTTCTCTACGCTGAATGGAGAAATCTCCAAAGTAAGTACTGCTATCAATGATATCGGAAATGAGATTCACGACCTCGATGAGCATAAAAATGTGATTGCTAACAGTGTTGACAGCCTGAACACCTTTGCCGAAGAGAACGCAGAGCGCGGTAAGACAGCCAGCCAGAATATGGAAGATTTAGGACATGTTATGGATTCCTGCCACAATGCAACCGCCAAGGTTGTTACCGTATCTGACGAATTGGTCGGTGAAATCAAGAACCTCGGTGCTGACCGTTTGAAACAGTTGCATATTATGAACTAAGGAATTAAATTTAGGAGCAATAACAAAAATAACCGCAGTAACAAAGCTACATAAGCTTCGTTGCTGCGATTATTTCCTGTATCACGTCTACCAGTTCTTCCACTTCAAAATCATAACTGATAACCGATAACGCTTTATAAAAGTAATATGTTTCTTCTTCCTTTTTGATTCCCTGTTTTAAAAGTTTCCTCAAATACTTCCGTTATGTTGCCACACTTGCCCATAAGCCGATACATTTCTGCTCCACTGGAAATCTCTTCATAAATATCTGTACACAAATCCATCCGATAAATAAGCCCGTAAATTTTAATGATGGCATTGATGATTTCATTGTTTTTCTGCCTTATTGGAAGTATTCATTTACAAGCCTTTCTACCATCCCGATTGCCAGTGGATGCTCTTTTGTTTCATAAGTAAGAATCAAATTAACGGACGGTATAATATTATTCTCACAATATAACCTCAGTTTTTCGCAAGCATGGTTTACATAATCCTCATTATCCATCATCCCTAAGTGCTCCCAGTAGAAAAACTCTCCTGTCTTCGGATGTCTGATCGTAAAATCTGGTGATACTGTTATGCCTCCCAAAACCAGCTTTTCTTCATAGTGAAAAGGGATTCCTGTCCCATACAGTATCCTGTCAATAATTGCCTCGGATTTTGAACGTAAAAATTTTCCCTGTGTTCCTTTTACTATCAGTTTCTCCGGATATTGTATGTTTCTCTCATATTTTGCAGCCATCCATTCCTGTAATTCTTTGTTTTTAGAAACTATGCCAATATCAAGAAGTCTTGCATACTCATCATGCTCCAGCATCTTTTCTGTCCTGTTACCAAAGCGATTTGCCTTTCTCATATAAGCTTCACAGGCAGCCAATTCATCTGTCAAATCTTGCTTTCTTAACTTATAATATCTCTTTGCTGTCAGCTTTCTTGCCAGTTCCCCATTTTGTTTCGAAAGATGTATTAACTTATCTTTATCTTTATTCTTCAAATACCATTTATAATACTTTCCATTTCTGGCACAGATTAATTCTTCCTCCGGAAACCGCTTCTCTAAAGCTTCAATTTTATGAAGTTCTGACTGGATGTTCGTTATTCTCTTTTTGATTGTATCATAATGTGCAAACATGACTCTTTCCTTTCATTGCTTGATTTGGGTTGCTAGTGAGGATGTGGGTATTCTTGGCTCTTTTTCTCTTCTATACCCACAAAATCATTTTGTTCTGGGTACTTGCGCATTTTTTGCTTTCCCTTACCCTCACTTTCCCATCTGTTTCTTGGTTTCGTAGGTATGAGGACATTTTTCTTATCTCTATACCCACTAAGTTAATATTCCTTGGGTATTCTTGGCTCTTTTTCTTCTCCATACCCACTCTATACCCACCAGGTCGATATTCCTTGGGTATTCTTGGCTCTTTTTCTTTCCTATGCCCACTCTATACC
>CAKRWT010000024.1 GCA_934418125.1 uncultured Lachnospiraceae bacterium | reverse complement strand
GACCTGGTTCTATCTGTACCACCCGTGTGGTTGCAGGTATCGGTGTACCACAGATTAGTGCCATTATGGATTCCTATGCCGTGGCTAAGGAATATGGAATCCCGATTATTGCGGACGGAGGTATTAAGTATTCAGGTGATATGACCAAGGCAATTGCAGCCGGCGGAAATGTCTGCATGATGGGAAGTATGTTTGCCGGATGTGAAGAAAGTCCGGGAACCTATGAATTATACCAGGGAAGAAAATACAAGGTATATCGTGGTATGGGTTCTATTGCAGCTATGGAAAACGGCAGCAAAGACCGTTATTTCCAATCGGATGCCAAGAAGCTTGTTCCGGAAGGCGTAGAAGGCCGTGTTGCTTATAAGGGAAGCGTAGAAGATACCGTATTCCAGTTGATGGGTGGTTTACGTTCCGGTATGGGTTACTGTGGAACACATAATATTGAGGAGCTGAAGGAAAATGGCAGGTTTGTTAAGATTTCCGCGGCGTCCCTCAAAGAGAGTCATCCGCATGACATTCATATAACAAAAGAGGCACCAAACTATAGCGTAGATGAATAAAAATAGAAATTCCCAAGAGGAAACATCTTCTTGGGAATTTTACTAGGGGAGAATCTTTGGATGGAAGTTATTTATAACAAAATCCTGGATGGTGAGGAGCTGAAGAAGTTACAGGATGAATTTTGCGCTGCGGCAGGACTTTATATTTATTGTGTAGACAGCGTGGGGCAGAAGGTAACGCAGATGTCAGGACCCAGACAGGATGTGGAAAAACTTTCTGAGATTGTTTCGGGGGAACAGTTTCAGGCATTGGTAAACAGACTGACAGAGAGCAGTCTGGAAGACCAGGCAATAGAGGATACCGGGATAGAGGCAGTCAAGTATGCCGCGGTTTGTGTAAAAGATGGTGGGAAACCGGTTATTACCTGGCTGGTCTGCGCAGTATTGGAAGATTATGGTACGGATGCATCAGGTGTTGCCACACAGTTTGCCTACCATATCAAAGAACGTAAGTTAGGACAGGCATTAGACCTGTTGCGGGAAGCAAGCCATCATATCATCGGCGGGAAAATGTCTGCGGAAGCTGCCAGGGCAGAAAGAAGAAGGAGTCAGTTTTCCCAGGAAGAGATGGAAGCTGTGCTTGAGAGAACCGCAGCCACAACTGAAATCGTACAGATGTTAGATTGCGATGACCCGATAGAGCAGATTTTACTGCGGGTATTGCATATCGTAGGAAATTATCTGCAAATAGATGGGGCATATCTGTGTGAGATAGAGACAGAAGAAGCCAGAACCATTAATGTCATTGCTGAATGGAATGCAGAGGGCAGCGTTTCAGAATTTGAACAGACGAAGAACCAGTCAAGACCATCTTATCTGATGCACAGAAAGCCATTGGTGCTTTCTGCTGACAGTGATGTCAGAAAATACAAAGCAGATATGGAGAAGGCCGGTGTCCGTGCACTGGTGGCCTTACCGATTACCCTGAAAGGTAAACTCAGCATGTATGCCTGCTTTGAAGTTAAAAAGTCTGCACGGATCTGGGAGATTGATGAAATCAAGTTTCTGAACGATTCCGTAAAGCTTTTACAGAGTATCGTGACAAGAAGAATCCAACAGAATTCTCTGGTGGGTTCTTACGCGGTGTTGGAGGAAGTGCTTAACAATGTGGGAAGCTCTATCTATGTCAGAGACAGGGAGAGTGACAGAATCCTGTTTGTAAACCAAAGCTTGCGCAACAGTTTCCAACAGGAGCTTGACCGGAATCTGTTATCTTCTATTTTCGAGAGTAAGATTCCGGAGAACAGTGATAGTGGAAGTGTGGAACTTTGCCTGGAGGATACCGGATACTGGTATGATTTATTTTATAAGAAGATTACCTGGGTAGACGGCAGAAAGGTGCTGATGTGTTCCATCTATGATGTAACCGAAAAGAAGATGTATCAGCAGAAGATAGAAAGACAGGCATACACGGATTTCTTAACTGGACTTTATAACAGAATGTGCTGTGAAAGAGATTTGGCAAAATACATTGACTGGGCAAAGAAAGAGAATGGGCAGGGTGCTGTTCTTTACATGGACTTAGATGATTTTAAGCATATCAATGACAGTCTGGGACATCAGTATGGAGATATCCTGTTAAAATCGATTGCCCATGGTATGCAGAGTGTGCCGGGAATTCAGAATTCCTGTTACCGCATGGGGGGAGATGAATTTGTCATTATTGTACCACCGAATCAGTTCCACACCTTTAACCAGATTGTGGAAGGGGTAAAATCGGTATTCAGCAAACCCTGGTTTTTGAAGGATTCTGATTATTATTGCACCATGAGTATGGGGGTTGTACATTTTCCGGAAGCTGGTGATGTGGTAGCGGATTTAATCAAGAAAGCGGATATTGCCATGTATGAGGCAAAGAAATCCGGCAAAAACCGGGTGGCCACCTATACAAGCAGCATTAAATCTGATTCGAACAAACGTCTGGATATGGAAAAGAACATGCGTGATGCGGCATTAAACGGCTGCAAGGAATTCCAGGTGTATTATCAGCCGATTATTGATATTCAGGAAGGAAATAAGTGTGCAGGAGCGGAGGCACTGATTCGCTGGAACAGTGAAACCATGGGCTTTATGTCGCCGGTAGATTTCATTCCGCTGGCTGAGTATCTGGGACTGATTAATCCCATTGGCAATCACGTATTACGGGAAGCATGCAAAGAATGTAAGCGGTGGAATGATAACGGACATCCAACTTATAAGATTAACGTAAACCTGTCGGTTGTGCAGCTGTTACAGCCGGATATTGTGGAAATGATAGAATCCACATTAAAAGACAGTGGGTTAAATCCCCATAATCTTACTTTGGAAGTAACGGAAGGATTAGCCATCAATGACCTGGAAAGAATGAAGGAAATTCTGGAAGAGATTAAGAGCCTTGGTGTGCGGATTGCCCTGGATGATTTTGGAACCGGTTATTCCTCTTTAAGCCATATCAGGGAATTACCATTTGATGTAATCAAGGTAGACCAGAGCTTTGTAAAGGATTTGGCAGAGGATGCTTACTCCAAGTCTTTTATCAAGATGGTATCCGATTTGGCAGATGCTATCGGGGTATCTATCTGTGTCGAGGGAATCGAAACAAAACAGCAATATGATGTCCTGGCAGGTATGAAGGTCAGAATGATTCAGGGATATTATTTTGACAAGCCTATGCCCCAGGGTGCTTTTGAGAAGAAATACATGTAAACGAGGGAGGAAAGAACATGAAGAAAGTTTCGTTAGCAGAGGATTTGGCAGGAAATGCTTATCCGGGAAGAGGAATTGTAATCGGACGCTCCGCCGATGGAAAATATGCCGTTACCGCATATTTTATCATGGGAAGAAGCAGCAACAGCAGAAACCGTGTTTTTGTAGAAGAAGGAAAAGGTATCCGTACGGAAGCTTTTGACCCATCCAAATTGGAGGACCCAAGCCTGATTATCTATGCGCCGGTCCGCGTTCTGGGCAACAAGACTATCGTGACAAATGGTGACCAGACCGATACCATCTATGAACTGATGGATAAGCAGCAGACCTTTGAACAGGCACTCAGAACCAGGGAATTTGAGCCGGATGCTCCGAATTATACCCCTCGTATTTCCGGTATCGTGCATATTGAAAACGGCAGCTATCATTATGCCATGTCTATTTTAAAGAGTAATAACGGAGACCCTTCGGCATGCAACCGCTATACCTTTGCATACGAGAATCCGGTGGCCGGTGAGGGACGTTTCATTCATACTTATATGGGAGATGGCAATCCGCTGCCAAGCTATGAAGGAGAGCCAACCTTAATTGGAATCGAAGGCGACATCGACAGCTTTACCCAGATGATTTGGAGTCATCTGAATGAGGAGAATAAGGTATCCCTGTTTGTACGATATATTGACATCGAAACAGGTAACTATGAAACACGTATTATCAATAAAAATAAATAGAGGATAGGAGATTCTACCATGAAAGAATTAGAACTGAAATACGGCTGTAACCCGAATCAGAAACCATCCCGCATCTTTATGGCAGATGGCAGTGAACTTCCCATTCAGGTGCTGAATGGCAGACCTGGTTACATTAACTTCCTGGATGCCTTCAATGGCTGGCAGTTAGTCAAAGAGTTGAAGAAGGCAACCGGACTTCCGGCGGCCACTTCCTTTAAACATGTATCTCCTGCCGGGGCGGCAGTTGGTCTTCCCCTGACGGATGTGGAGAAGAAGATTTACTGGGTAGATGATCTGGATATGGAGTTTACTCCCCTTGCCAACGCCTATGCCAGGGCAAGAGGTGCGGACAGAATGAGTTCTTTTGGAGATTTCATCTCCTTATCCGATGTGTGTGACGTGGCAACCGCCAAAATCATCAAAAGAGAAGTATCCGATGGCGTCATTGCACCTGGCTATGAGCCGGAGGCACTGGAGATTCTCAAGGCAAAGAAAAAGGGCAATTACAATGTCATCCAGATAGATGAAAATTATGTGCCTGCGCCAACAGAGGTAAAACAGGTATATGGTATCAGCTTCGAGCAGGGAAGAAATGAACTGAAAATCGATGATGCGTTCTTTGACAATATCGTGACAGAAGCAAAGGATTTACCGGAACAGGCCAGGATTGACCTTGCCATTGCCATGATTACCTTAAAATATACCCAGTCCAATTCTGTATGCTATGTAAAGGGTGGACAGGCAATCGGTATCGGTGCAGGGCAGCAGTCCAGAATCCACTGTACCAGACTGGCAGGTTCCAAGGCGGATAACTGGTTCTTACGTCAGGCACCCCAGGTACTCGGCTTACAGTTTGTAGACGGAATCGGACGTGCTGACAGGGATAATTCCATTGACTTATACATCGGTGAAGATTACATGGATGTACTGGCAGAAGGTACCTGGCAGAAATTTTTCAAGGTAAAGCCGGAAATTTTTACCAGAGAAGAGAAACGTGCCTGGCTTGACCAGATGACAGGTGTTTCTTTAGGCTCCGATGCGTTCTTCCCATTCGGGGATAACATTGAACGTGCCCATAAGAGCGGTGTAAAATACGTAGCACAGCCGGGGGGCTCTGTTCGTGATGACAATGTGATTGAAACCTGTAATAAGTATGGCATGACGATGTGCTTTACAGGAATTCGGCTGTTCCATCACTAAGCACATTGATTTTTAAAAACAATAGTGTTATTATTTTAACGATGGGTGTTTTTACAGACACACCGGACATAACAGAGCAGAACAGATAAAGGAGCAGATTGGTAAAATGAGTAAGAGTTTTGATGACTTATTATCGAAAGTATCTGAGTGCAGCGTAAAGAAAGTAGCCGTTGCTGTTGCACAGGACAAAGCTGTATTAGAGGCAGTACAGGCAGCCAAGGAACGTAACATTGCAGAGGCTGTTTTAGTTGGAGACGCAGACAAGATTAGAGAGGTTGCCAAGGAAGCCGGCATTGACGTAAATCACTTTGAAATCATTGATGAGAAGGATGATTTCGCTGCAGCATTAAAAGCAGTAGAACTGGTACATAACGGAAAAGCGGATATGTACATGAAAGGTCTGATTGATACCAAGTCTTTCTTAAAGAGTGTACTGGACAAAGAAGTCGGTTTAAGAACCGGTAAGGTATTATCCCATGTATGTGTATTTGAGATAAAGGGTATTGACCATTTATTATTCTTATCGGATGTTGCATTCATGACCTATCCTACATTGGAAGACAAGCAGCACATCATTGAGAATACTGTAGAAATCTGCCATGCATGTGGTATCCCGAATCCTAAGGTAGCACCACTGGCAGCCGTAGAAGTAGTAAATCCTAAGATGCCTGTTACCGTAGAAGCAGCAGAGTTGACCAAGATGTGTGAGGAAGGTAAGATTACCGGCTGTGTAGTAGACGGACCTCTTTCTTTAGACCTTGCTATCGACCCGGAAGCCGCACAGCATAAGGGTGCAGAAGGCAGAAAAATTGTCGGCGATGCAGATGTCCTTCTTTTCCCGGATATCCATGCAGGTAACCTGGTATACAAGGCACTGGTACACACAGCACAGGTTAAGAATGGTAATATCTTAACAGGTACAAAGGCTCCTGTTATCTTAACATCCCGTTCTGATGATTTTGAAACAAAGGTAAATTCCATTGCTTTAGGTGCTGTTGTAGCAGAAGCAATGTCTAAAATGAACTAGGAAACAAGGGGGTATTTAAAATGGCAGTAAAAAGCTTAATTATCAATCCGGGTTCCACATCCACCAAGATTGGTGTGTTTGAAGATGAAACCTTATTATTTGAGGAAACGTTAAGACATTCTACCGAGGAAATCGCACAGTATGCATCTATCGTAGACCAGAAGGATTTCCGCAAGGACATCATTATCAACCTGTTAAAAGAAAAAGATTTCGATATGAATTCCTTGAATATGGTAGTAGGCCGTGGCGGTATGTTAAAACCGATTCCGGGCGGTACTTACGCAGTAAGTGATGATTTATTAGAGGATTTGAAGATTGGAAGACAGGGACAGCATGCTTCTAACCTGGGTGGTATCCTGGCAAGGGAAATCGGTGATTCTATCGGTGTTCCTTCCTATATCGTAGACCCTGTCGTGGTAGACGAGTTAGCACCCATCGCAAGATATTCCGGCGTACCGGAGTTACCAAGAACCAGCGTGTTCCATGCGCTGAACCAGAAGGCTGTTGCAAAGCGTTATGCAAAGGAAGCCGGCAAGGCTTATGATTCCCTGAACCTGATTGTTGTTCACATGGGTGGTGGTGTATCCGTAGGTGCCCACAAACAGGGCAAAGTAGTAGATGTATTCAATGCTTTGGACGGCGATGGCGCATTCTCTCCTGAGAGAGCCGGTGCAGTACCAAGCGGTGCACTGATTAAAATGTGCTTCTCCGGCCAGTATACAGAGAAGGAAGTCTATAAGAAAATCGTTGGCGGTGGTGGCTTTAATGCCTACTGCGGTACAAACGATATGCGTGACGTAGAGAAGATGGTAGCAGACGGTGATGCAAAGGCAACGGAAGTACGCGATGCTTTCATTATGCAGGTAGCAAAAGATATCGGCTCTATGGCATGTGTTTTAAAGGGCAAGGTAGACCAGATTATCGTAACCGGTGGTATCGCTTACGATAAAGCCGTTGTAGAAGGCTTAAAGGAAAGAGCTGGCTTCATCGCACCAATGACAGTATACCCGGGAGAGGATGAGCTTCTGGCACTGGTACAGGGTGGCTTAAGAGTATTAAACGGCGAAGAAGAAGCTATGGTATACTAATTACAAAGATAATATTCCGATTGGATTACGAGATAGCATTCACTTGCGGGTGGGTGCTATTTTGTATTGGAGGCAAGGAAGTCTTTCCGGTTTGCGGGCGCGGAACCTTTTTTCATGCCTTAGTTGAATTTACCTGTCAAATCTGTTAGAATATAACGTGATATTTTATGATATCGTGATATTTATGTATGCGTACCGAAACGCAGAAACGAGGAAATCATGAGTGTAGTACAAAAAGTTTTTGGAACACATAGTGAAAGAGAGATTAAGCGTATTCAGGGACTGGTAAAGAAGATTGAAGATTTACGTCCCACAATGATAGAACTGACAGATGAACAGTTGCGCGACAAAACAAAAGAATATAAGAAACGACTGACAGAAGGGGAAACACTGGATGACTTACTGCCGGAGGCTTATGCAACGGTCAGGGAGGCAGCCAGAAGAGTTCTGAATACAGAGCATTACAGAGTTCAGCTGATGGGTGGTATTATCCTGCATCAGGGCAGAATCGCTGAGATGAGAACCGGTGAAGGTAAGACACAGACCTGTCTGCTGCCGGCATATCTGAATGCCCTGGAGGGAAAAGGAGTCCATGTTGTCACAGTCAACGACTATCTGGCAAAGCGTGATGCGGAGTGGATGGGACAGGTACATGAATTCCTGGGCTTAAAGGTAGGCGTGGTATTAAACGATATGAAAGCCGAAGAGCGCAGGGAAGCCTATAACTGTGATATTACTTACGTTACCAACAACGAGCTTGGATTTGATTATCTGCGTGATAATATGGTTATCTACAAGGAACAGCTCGTTTTAAGGGATTTGCATTATGCCATCATCGATGAGGTGGATTCGGTATTGATTGATGAGGCAAGAACGCCTTTGATTATTTCCGGACAGAGCGGTAAATCCACGAAACTTTATGAAGCCTGTGATATTCTGGCAAAACAGCTTGTCCGTGGGGAAGACATGGAAGAGCTGACCAAGATGGATGCCATCATGGGGGTACAGAGAGAAGAAACCGGCGACTTTATTGTCAATGAGAAGGATAAAGTCGTAAACCTGACAGAACAGGGTGTTGCCAAGGTAGAGAGATTCTTCCAGATTGAGAACCTGGCAGACCCGGAGAACCTGGAAATTCAGCATAATATTATTCTGGCACTGCGTGCCCATAATCTGATGTTCCGCGACCAGGATTATGTGGTAAAAGATGACCAGGTTATGATTGTTGATGAGTTTACAGGCCGTATTATGCCGGGCAGACGTTATTCGGATGGTCTGCATCAGGCGATTGAAGCCAAGGAACATGTAAAGGTTAAGAGAGAGAGCAAAACCCTGGCAACCATTACCTTCCAGAACTTCTTTAACAAGTTCGATAAGAAATGCGGTATGACAGGTACAGCGTTAACCGAGGAAAAAGAATTCCGTGATATTTATGGTATGGATGTTGTAACCATTCCGACCAACAAGCCGGTAGCCCGTATCGACCATCAGGATGCCGTATATAAGACTAAGAAGGAGAAGTTAAATGCCATCGTTCAGGCGGTTGTGGAAGCACACGCAAAGGGACAGCCGGTACTGGTTGGCACCATTAACATTGACTCTTCTGAGGAGTTAAGCGGTTTACTTAAGAAAAATGGCATTGAACATAAGGTGTTGAATGCGAAATTCCATGAGCTGGAGGCAGAAATTGTAGCAGATGCCGGTATACACGGCGCGGTTACCATTGCAACCAATATGGCAGGCCGTGGTACGGATATTAAGCTGGATACAGAGGCAAGAGAAGCCGGCGGTCTGATGATTATCGGTACAGAGCGTCATGAATCCAGACGTATTGATAACCAGCTGCGTGGACGTTCCGGACGACAGGGTGACCCTGGTGAATCCCGGTTCTATATCTCCTTAGAGGATGATTTAATGCGTCTGTTTGGCTCGGACAGAATGATTAGCATGTTTAACGCACTGGGAATTCCGGAAGGACAGGAGATTCAGCATAAGGCATTGACTAAGGCGATTGAATCTGCCCAGAAGAAGATAGAGAATAACAACTTCGGTATCCGAAAGAGCCTGTTGGAATATGACCAGGTTATGAATGAGCAGAGGGAAATCATCTATGATGAAAGACGCCGCGTTTTGAATGGCGAAAGTATGCGTGATGCCATTTATAAGATGATTACCGATATTACGGAGAACTGTGTGGATATCAGTATCGGGGATGATACAGACTTCTCTGAGTGGAATTACAATGAGCTGAACACCCTGCTTCTGCCAACGATTCCGTTACAGCCTGTAACGCCGGAGCGTGTCTTAAAGCCTAAGAAGAACAGCTTAAAGCAGCAGTTAAAGGAAGAGGCTGTGAAGCTGTATGAGAGCAAGGAAGCAGAGTTCCCGGAACCGGAAGCTATCCGTGAGATTGAGCGGGTTATTCTGCTAAAGGTGATTGACAGAAAGTGGATGGACCACATCGACGATATGGAACAGCTCAGACAGGGGGCAGGGCTCCAGGCGTATGGTCAGAAAGACCCATTGGTAGAATATAAGTTAAGCGGTTATGAGATGTTCGATGAGATGACACAGAACATTAAGGAAGAAACCGTACGACTGCTCTTCCATGTAAGAATTGAACAGAAGGTTGAGAGAGAGCAGGTTGCCAAGGTAACCGGCACCAATAAGGACGATACCGTCCAGAAGGGGCCTGTAAAACGTATGGAAGCCAAGGTATATCCGAATGACCCGTGTCCATGTGGCAGTGGGAAGAAGTATAAACAGTGCTGTGGAAGACTGGGGAAATAAACCAGAACTAAGGAATCATTTTCTAAGACAGGAATGACAGAACCGGCTCAGACACGTTCTTATAGGGTCTTTCGCCTGGTTGCTGTCATCCCTGCCATGAAGCATGACGAGCAAGAAACTGGTTATTAGAAGTAATATGATTTTGATGAAAGAATAGAAAAGGTGGTGACGTTAAGTGGTAGAACTGGATAATATGAAATCCGAACTTCTCAGTTACGAAAGTCCCTTAGCGGAAGTGAGGGATTCACTTTGACTTAGATAATAAGTCGAAGCGGATTGAGGAACTGGAAATGGAAATGCAGGCACCGGATTTTTGGAATGACCCGGAGAAATCCAATCAGAAAATGCGGGAATCCAAGAGCCTGAAAGATACCGTTGATACGATGAACGGACTGTCCAGACAGTACGAGGACATTCTGGAATTGATAGAGATGGGATATGAAGAGAATGATCCCGCTATCATTCCGGATATCGAAGAGGAACTGAAATCCTTTAAGGAAACCTTTGAGAATATTCGTATCAGCACCCTGTTGTCAGGGGAATATGACAAGAACAATGCAATCTTAAAGCTCAATGCAGGAGCGGGCGGTACAGAAAGCTGTGACTGGTGCAGTATGCTTTATCGTATGTATACCAGATGGGCAGAACGGAAAGGCTTCAGCCTGGAAGTACTGGATTATCTGGATGGCGACGAGGCAGGTATTAAGTCGGTTACGTTCCAGATAAATGGTGAGAATGCTTACGGCTATCTGAAATCAGAAAAGGGTGTGCACAGACTGGTGCGAATCTCTCCGTTTAATGCCCAGGGCAAACGGCAGACTTCCTTCGTGTCACTGGATGTTATGCCGGATATTGAGGAAGATGTAGATGTAGAGATTAAGGATGAGGATATCCGGATTGATACCTACCGAAGCAGTGGTGCCGGTGGACAGCATATCAATAAAACTTCATCGGCAATCCGAATCACCCATTTTCCTACAGGAATTGTGGTAACCTGCCAGAATGAGCGAAGCCAGCACATGAATAAGGATAAGGCAATGCAAATGTTGAAAGCGAAGTTATATATGCTGAAACAGGAAGAAAATGCAGAGAAGCTTTCTGATATTCGTGGTGACGTGAAAGAGATTGGCTGGGGTAACCAGATTCGTTCTTATGTTATGCAGCCTTATACGATGGTAAAAGACCACAGGACAGGAGAAGAATCCGGTAACGTAGATGCTGTTTTAGATGGAGCAATCGACCCCTTTATCAATGCTTATTTAAGATGGATTAATAATTAGTGCGTATTTCCTTTTCGCATAATATCTAAAAAGAATTCTGCCAGGGTTGCGTTGATGTAGGGCATCAGCCACAAAAGTGCAATTCCGCAGGAGAGTAAACTGAGTAAGAAAAGTGGCAGGAAGCTGATGTAGAGATAAAACAAACGTCCTTTCTGCCCTTTCATTATGTGGCGGCTCATGGCTAACAGTTCCCTGGCGGAATACTGTGGAAAATCATGCAGCAGATAAAAACTCTGTGCATAGAAAAGACTTATGATAATAGAAGCCACGCTCATAAGAATCATGCTCAGGGAATAAGGCAGCATCAGGGAAGAGTAGGTACTGATATCGATATTTCCCCCGGCTGTTGCTTTCGTGAACTGATAGGTCAGTACAATATTAGGCAGCATGAAA
Source organism: uncultured Lachnospiraceae bacterium (assembly GCA_934418125.1). Taxonomy (GTDB): domain Bacteria; phylum Bacillota; class Clostridia; order Lachnospirales; family Lachnospiraceae; genus UBA3282. The sequence goes on along the minus strand of CAKRWT010000024.1, from coordinate 21,460 downwards.
AGATAAGAGAGAATACCGGTCCATGCCTGAATGATAAGAGCTTTGTCCGGACAGAGCTTGAAACCATAGAAGATATCGCTGACTGATACCGGATAGCCACAGGCAGCCTTCAGATAGAAGTAAGCCGTACCGGAACTGAAAATACCGAAGATAACAGCCACGACGAAGCTTAACAGGTAATATACAACGGTTCCCGGAATAGTAGTGGTGTCTGTCAGGAAACTAATCAGTAAGGTGCAGAAACCTTCTATGAGAAAAACGATTACTAAGGCGGCGATGGCTGTGCCGTATTTTCCAAACATGTGCTCTTTGGCAGCAGCTTTCAGCTCTGCGGAAGATAAATATTGATTCATAATATGCCTCATTTCTTTTTGAATTCGTATCGTTGGTTTTTTCAAATCCGGGACATTCACAAGACCTGCTTTCCCTAAGGAGCGTGTCAGCAGGCAATATCAATGTTATTTCCCAGATATTTATTGGCAGCATCAGAAGATTTTAATTCTTTCTGATAGGGATTTTCTTCGTTATAATATTTAATCTGTGTAGCGGTGGTTCCGCCAGACACATAAGTCCGTCCACATTCCGGGCAGACCGAAGTGTGAATGGAAACATTGCAGGAAACGACTTTGCCATTGCTCTGGGCAGCCTTTTTGTATGCGTTGCTTACATGCTCCTGCTCATGGCTTCTGACACGGGAAGCTGCTGCATCCGGGCTGATATGGGCTGCTGACTTAAAGGATACTTCTTCATCAGAGCCATCCTGGTATTTCCTCTCTTTACAGGTTTTGCATTCTGCGGGAGAAGACTGCCTGCCAGCCTGTTTCTCGGTGGATTCACCGGGATTGCGGATGACGGTAGAAGCATCTTCTGCCTCCGGGTTTGTGTAATTGGAATAGGATACATAAGAAGGATTAATACTGAGTGTCATAAGGATTCTCTCCATTCATCATATCTTCATACATTTCTTCAATCGTTACGCCATACTGTGCTTCAAAAACCTTGTCCACCTGCTCCCTTACCATCGGGTTTGCGATGACCATGTACAGGGAAAAGCAAACCAGGATGATATTACAGATAACACCGGTAATGGAACAGAGGATGCCGATTTTTGCCTTGCCGGGAAGCTTGGGGGCACGTCCCTTGGATAAGAGAGCCAGCAGGATGCTGATGCTTCCGAAAATGAAAGGCAGGTAAACTGTCATCATAGCAAAGGTTACCACGGCAAGGATTCCTGTTACCATAGCTGCCGTAGCCATTGCCTCGTTCCGCGGCTTCGGGCGGTAAGGTGGATAATAGGGGTTATTATGATAAGGGTTTTGATTCTGCCAGTCCATAGTGTGTCTCCTTACTTCATTCATAAGACTAATGCGGATAATTGTGAACTATAGTTCCGTGACAGAAATGTACAACTGAAAACCATCTTGGACGCGCTTTCGCTCCGCTCCAAACGCACTAATACACTAGTAAGGTGCGAATAATGCAACTGTGTAGCGGAATGCCAACAAGAATTTCTACAGAAATTCTTGCTAGGTTCGCTGCTGAGCGAACCTACTTTCCAAGGGTCCGGCGATTGGTTATTCATTTGCACATTTCAAAACGGAAAATTATGCCTTCACAATTATTTGTATAAGACTAATACTACCCTTAGTATACCACAAGGAAAATGGGAGCGGTATAAATTTACTGTAAATTTTTGCAGTTGAAAATACTGCCCGGAATCCTGTATACTATATCTTGATTGCGGCATAAGCCAAGGATGCGTAAAAAGTATGCAGAAATGGAGAAACCTATGGATATTATTGGAAAGCTGAAAGAAGAACTGAACGTAGAAAAATGGCAGGTGGAAGCTGCCGTAAAGCTGATTGATGAAGGAAACACCATTCCTTTTATCTCCCGTTACCGTAAGGAGGCCACAGGCTCTTTAAATGATGAAGTATTGCGTAACCTGTATGAGCGACTGACTTACCTGCGTAACCTGGAAGAAAAGAAGGAACAGGTGTTAAAGAGTATAGAGGAACAGGGGCAGCTTACAGAAGAGCTGAAAGCCAGAATCGTAGCAGCAGAGACTATGGTGGTGGTAGAGGATTTGTACCGCCCTTACCGTCCGAAACGGAAGACCAGGGCAAGTGTTGCCAAGGAAAAGGGACTGGATGGTCTGGCACAGTTTATTCTGGCACAGGAGACAGGTGAGCCTTTGGAGAAAGAGGCAGAGAAGTATATTGACGAAGAAAAAGGCGTAGCCAGCGTGGCAGAAGCCATTCAGGGCGCGAAGGATATTATTGCGGAAATGATTTCGGATGAGGCAGATTACCGTATCTATATCCGTAAGATTACCATGGAAGAAGGAAAACTTACCAGCACTGCCAAGGATGACAAGGCAGAGAGCGTATACGAAATGTACTATCAGTATGAGGAGCCACTCAAGAAGGTGGCAGGACACAGAACCCTTGCTTTAAACCGTGGGGAGAATGAGAAGTTCCTGGTAGTCAGGGTCGAGGCACCGGTAGAGCGTATTCTCCAGTACTTACGCAAGAAAGTTGTTATAAAGGACAACCCTGTCACATCCCCGGTATTAGAGGATGTAATTACGGACAGCTATGACAGACTGATTGCACCTGCCATTGAAAGAGAAATCCGCAATGAACTGACCGAAAAGGCAGAGGACGGAGCGATTACTGTTTTCGGTAAGAACCTGGAGCAGCTGCTGTTACAGCCACCGATTAAAGGCAAGGTTGTATTAGGCTGGGATCCGGCATTCCGTACCGGCTGCAAACTGGCAGTCGTAGATGAAACGGGTAAGGTGCTGGATACTAAGGTTATTTTTCCAACTGCCCCACAGAATAAAGTGACAGAAGCCAAGGCAGAGTTAAAGAAACTCATTCATAAGTACCATGTATCCTTAATTTCGGTCGGAAACGGAACGGCATCCAGAGAGTCAGAGCAGGTTATCGTGGAATTACTAAAGGAACTGGATACACCGGTGCAGTATGTGATTGTCAATGAGGCGGGAGCATCTGTTTATTCTGCCAGCAAGTTAGCCACGGAGGAGTTCCCGAACTTTGATGTGGGACAGCGAAGCGCAGCCTCTATTGCAAGAAGGCTGCAGGACCCATTGGCAGAGTTGGTAAAGATAGACCCGAAATCCATCGGGGTAGGCCAGTATCAGCATGATATGAACCAGAAGAAATTAAGTGAAGCCTTAAACGGTGTAGTGGAAGACAGTGTAAATAAGGTTGGTGTTGACCTGAATACTGCTTCTGCTTCCCTGTTGGAATATGTATCCGGCGTGTCCAAGGTAATTGCCAGAAATATCGTAGATTACCGGGAAACAAACGGCAGATTCACCAACCGGAAGCAGTTGTTAAAGGTTGCCAAGTTAGGACCAAAAGCCTTTGAACAATGTGCCGGCTTCATGCGGATTAGCGATGGGGATAACCCATTAGATGCCACCAGTGTGCATCCGGAGTCTTACGAGGCAGCAGCAAAGCTTCTGGATAAGATGGGACTGACTATGGAAGATGTAAAGGAAGCCCAGAAGAAAGCAGCGACAGAGAAGGCAAATGGCAGGAAAGCAGCAACAGTAAAGGAGAAGAAACCGAAGCAGAAGCTGGTTATCCGCAACACCAATACGGCTATGGGAAAGGCTCTGGCAGCAGCCATGGGAGATGCCCTGCTAGAGACAGAGAATCTCAGGAAGGAAGAGCCAAAACAGGAAGTAACCATAAGCAGTCTGGAAAAGAAAATCAAAGATAAGAAGAAACTGGCAGAAGAACTGGGCATTGGTGAGATTACCCTGACCGATATTCTCAAAGAGCTGGAGAAACCGGCAAGAGACCCAAGAGATGATATGCCGGCACCGATTTTACGAAGTGATGTACTGGACATGAAGGATTTGAAACCGGGCATGATTTTGAAAGGAACGGTCCGGAATGTTATCGACTTTGGTGTGTTTGTAGATATCGGTGTACATCAGGATGGTCTGGTTCATATCTCCCAGATTACAGATAAGTTTATAAAGCACCCATTAGAGGCAGTCAGCGTAGGCGATATTGTGGATGTTCAGGTTCTTAGCGTGGACGTAGCCAAGAAACGAATCGGTCTTACGATGAAAATTAAGCAGATGGCAAATTAGAAAATTCAGCCATATGTATCATTTTATTTGACAAACGGATAGAGAGTTTGTTAAAATAGTAAAGTTAGAAGGGAACAATGGGGTGAAACTACCACGGAGTTCTCTTTTTCAGTTAACCTAAATTTTTTGATAATTCTTATCATAATAAAATTTTTATCATAATCAAAAGGAGCTTTACCATGGTTAAGTACATTGCAAAAAGACTTGTGCTGGCGGTTGTAACCATCTGGGCAGTTGCAACACTTACCTTTTTCCTGATGAATCTGGTACCCGGTGGGCCATTCTTATCAGAAAAGGCAATCAGTCCTCAGGCAACAGCAGCCTTAGAGGCAAAATACGGTTTGGATAAACCGATAATGGAAAGATATCTGACGTATATTTCAGATGCTGCACACGGAGATTTCGGTGACAGCTTAAAGCAGAGGGGAAGAACGGTTATGGATATTATCACAACCAAGTTTCCTGTTTCTGCCAGGGTGGGTGGTATTTCCGTACTGCTATCCCTTATATTGGGAATTCCGTTAGGCTGCATTGCAGCCTTAAAGAGAGGGAAATTCTTAGACAGCTTTATCAGCGTGGTGGCGACCTGCGGTATTGCGGTGCCGAGTTTCGTTATCTGTACATTGTTAATGTACTTCCTCGGTGTTAAATTACAGTGGCTGCCTACGATGGGACTGACCTCCTGGAAGAATTATATTATGCCGGTCATTGCATTATCCTTCTATCCGACCGCTTATATTATGAGACTGATGCGTTCTTCCATGCTGGATGTTCTGGGACAGGATTATATGAGGACAGCCAGGGCAAAAGGACTGACAGGAGGGGTAATTTTGTTCAAGCATGCCCTTCGTAACGCGATTCTTCCTGTTGTTACCTATGTGGGACCGATGATGGCATATACCATTACAGGAAGCTTTGTTATAGAGAAAATCTTCGTTATTCCGGGACTTGGCGGAGAATTCATCAAAGCAATCAACGGACGTGATTACACACTGATTATGGGGACCACGATTTTCCTGGCAACCCTGATAATTGTTATGAATGTACTGGTAGATATTGTTTATAAGATTGTAGACCCGAGAATCAAACTGAAATAAACACTTGAGAAAGGCATGAGATAAAAGATGAAACAAAATCCATTAAGTTTTCAAATGAAACTGAATCCGGATGATTTCCTGCCCGCAACAGAAGAGGAAAAACAGAGCCAGGTAATTATGCGTGAAAGCGTAAGTTTCTGGAAGGATGGTATGCGCCGTCTGCGCAGAAACAAGGTGGCAATGGTATCGCTGGTAGTGATTATCCTGATTATGATATTTTCTTTTATAGTTCCGATGTTTTATCCTTACGGATATGCAGAACAGCTCAAGGGAGCCAACAATCTGGCACCGATGCAGTATTCCGCAGAGGAACTGGCAAAAATGGATGCGGGTGAGAAAGTATTTCCGCATTTCTTTGGCACGGATAAGATGGGACGTGACTATGCCATACGTGTCATGATGGGAAGCAGAATCTCTCTGTTAGTCGGCTTGATCGCAACCGGCATTATTCTGGTTATCGGTTCCATTTATGGTTCCGTGGCAGCCTTTTTTGGCGGCTGGGTTGACCTGGTAATGATGCGTATTGTAGATATTATTTATACGATACCGGATATTCTGTTAATTGTACTGTTATCCTTTGCATTAAAGGCTCCGCTGGCAAGTCTGGCAACTGTTCCAGGCTTTGGATGGATTAACACGGTAGGAGAGAATCTGATTAGTATTTTTGTGGTATTTGCTTTACTGTACTGGGTGGGTATGGCAAGAATGGTGCGAAGCCAGGTATTGATGTTAAAGGAAAGTGAATATGTAACAGCGGCCAGGGCTCTGGGCGTAAGCAATGGCAAGATTATTAAAAAGCATCTGCTGACAAACTGTATCGGCACCTTGATTGTAACAACAACGCTGCAGATTCCATCTTCCATTTTCACAGAGAGCTTCTTAAGCTTTCTGGGTATGGGCGTAGCCGTACCATTACCTTCCCTGGGAAGTCTGGCAAGCGATGCCATCAATGGTATTAACACCTATCCATACTTGTTATTTATTCCGGCACTGTTAATCAGCTTGATTATTTTGAGCTTCAATCTTCTGGGGGATGGATTGCGTGATGCATTTGACCCTAAGCTGAAGAATTAGGAAAGGGGTAGGAAAGATGGCAGAATATCTTGTAGACATTAAAAACGAACGACTTTCTTTCTTTACGCCCGCTGGAGAAGTTAAGGCTTTAAATGATGTATCCATTCATTTAAAAGAGGGAGAAGTATTGGGTATCGTAGGCGAGAGCGGCTCCGGTAAATCCGTTACGGCATACAGCCTGATGGGACTGACGGCACATCCGGGCAAGCTTCTTGGCGGTAATTTGAATTTTAACGGACATCAGATTGAGAATATGTCGGAAAAGGAAATCCGTAAGATTCGTGGCAATGAAATATCTATTATTTTCCAGGATCCCATGACCAGTCTGAATCCGGTCTATACCATAGGAAATCAGATTATGGAAGTGATTCGTCTGCATACGGATAAAACCAGACAACAGGCAAAAGCCAGGGCAAAAGAACTGCTGGAGTTAGTCGGTATCAATGAGCCGGAGAAACGTCTGAAACAGTATCCTCATGAGTTATCCGGTGGTATGCGCCAGCGTGTTATGATTGCGATTGCGCTTGCCTGTGAACCGAAGCTTCTGATAGCCGATGAACCTACTACCGCATTGGATGTGACCATTCAGGCACAGATTCTGGAGCTGATGATGGAATTAAAAGATAAATTGCACATGGCAATTATCATGATTACCCACGATTTGGGTGTAGTTGCCAGTATGTGTGACCGCATTGCGGTTATGTACGCAGGACGAATCGTAGAGTATGGCACAACCGATGATATTTTCTATGAGCCGAAGCACCAGTATACGAGAGGATTGATTCGTTCCATCCCCAGATTGGATACCAAGGAGCATGAAAGACTGATTCCTATCGAGGGAACTCCGGTTGACCTGCTGAATCCGCCAAAGGGGTGTCCTTTCGCACCAAGATGTGATGCAGCAATGCGTATCTGTTTAAGGGAAATGCCGCCGGTAACGGAGTTTAGTGATGTACACTATACCCAGTGCTGGCTGTGCCAGAAGGAAGAATTCGAGAAAGGAGCATCCAATGAGTAATCATTTTATTGAAGTAGAACATTTACGTCAGTATTTCCCGGCCGGTGGATTTGGTAAAAACAAGAAATTTATTCAGGCTGTGGATGATGTTTCCTTTTTTATCAACAAAGGTGAGACCCTAGGTCTGGTTGGTGAGTCCGGCTGTGGTAAGACAACCACAGGACGCGCCATGTTAAGACTGTATGAGCCGACCGGTGGAAAATTTACGTTTGGTGATGAAGTAGTTTTCGATGTGGAAAATAAGAAATATGCGGATATGCTGCCTTTGCGCAAGCGGATGCAGATTGTATTCCAGGACCCTTATGCCAGCCTGGACCCCCGTATGACGGTAGGGGATATCGTAGGGGAAGCCATTGATGTGCATAAATTAGCTGCCAATAAGCAGGAGCGCTATGAGAAGATTATTCACATGCTGGAGCGGGTTGGATTAAATTCAGAACATGCCAACCGTTATCCCCATGAGTTCTCCGGTGGACAAAGACAGCGTGTAGGAATCGCCAGAGCCCTCGCAGTAGACCCGGAATTTATTGTCTGTGATGAGCCGATTTCTGCTCTGGATGTTTCCATTCAGGCGCAGGTAATCAATATGTTTGAAGATTTACAGGAGCAGATGGGCTTAACCTATCTGTTTATCGCCCATGACCTTTCTGCAGTGAAGCATATTTCCAATCGTATCGGTGTTATGTATCTGGGAACGATGGTAGAGCTGGCAGACAGCTATGAACTGATTGAGCATCCACTGCACCCATACACCAAGAGCCTGATTTCGGCCATTCCGATTGCAGACCCGAAACAGGCAAGGGAAAATAAACGTATCGTACTGGAAGGGGATGTACCGAGTCCGTTAAATCCACCATCCGGATGCCGTTTCCGTACCAGATGCCCTTATGCGGATGAGCGGTGTGCGGCAGAGAAACCGAAGTGGGAAGAAATCCATGCAGGGCATTTTGCAGCCTGTCACCATATTGACAAATGCAACTAAATGCGGTAAATAGTTGTAGGAACAACTTTTACAATAGAAATTCAGGAGGAGAAAGATTATGAAAAAGAAAGTAATCGCACTTGTATTAGCAGCCGCTATGGTTGCAGGTGTGACAGCTTGTGGTTCTTCTGCATCCACAGATACCACAGAGCAGACAACTGAATCTGGCGAAAGCACAGATACAGAAGCAGAAGCAACTGATTCTGCTGCATCTACAGGAGAGAAGATTTTATCCGTACAGATTGGACCTGACCCGGAAACAATCGATCCTGCACTGAACAGTGCTGTAGATGGCGGTAACATGTTATTACACACATTTGAATGTCTTCTGACAGTTGACCAGGACGGACAGCTTGCTCCAGGTCAGGCAGAAACATGGGAAACCTCGGAAGATGGTCTTACATGGACATTCCATTTAAGAGATGGCTTAAAATGGTCTGACGGTTCTGACTTAACAGCGAACGATTTCGTATACAGCTGGCAGAGAGTATGCGACCCTATGGTAGCAGCTCCTTATGCAGAGACTGTTCTTGGTATGGTAGAAGGTTATGATGAAGCAATCGCTGGTAATCTGGAAGCATTAGCAGTAGAAGCTCCGGATGCTTCTACTCTGGTTGTAACATTATCCAATCCTTGCCCTTACTTTGGTTCCCTGGCAGCATTTGCTACTTTGAGCCCTGTACAGCAGGCAACAATCGATGCCAATGGTGACGCATGGGCAGTTTCCGCAGATACTTACATCTGTAACGGACCTTTCTATATTTCGGAGTGGGTACCAGGCTCTTATATTCTTTGCGCTAAGAACCCTAACTACTGGAATGCAGATGCTATCAAATTAGACGGCATCAAATTTAACCTGATTGAGGATTCTAATGCGGCATACAGCGCATACCAGACAGGTGATGTCCAGTTTATTAAAAGTGTTCCTACCGAAGAGATTCCTTCCTTAACAGGAAGCTCTGAGTTCCATGTTGACCCAATCATCGGAACTTACTATATAAGCTTAAACATTGAGAGAGAGCCATTCAACAATCCGGATGTCCGTAAAGCATTAAGTCTTGCCATTGACCGTGAATACGTTGCCGGCACTCTGATGCAGGGAACTTATACAGCAGCAGGTAACTTAATCGGACCAGGCTGGGTTGATACAGATGGTTCTGCTTTCATCGACAACGCAAACGGCGGAAAACCATATCTTGACACAACAACTTATGAAGCAAACTTAGAAGAAGCAAAACAGTTACTGGCAGATGCCGGTTACCCGGATGGTGCAGGATTCCCTACTATCAGCTATTCTACAAACGATGCAGGATACCACAAAGTAGTAGCAGAATACTTACAGCAGGCATGGGCTCAGCTTGGCATCGACCTTCAGGTAGATATCGTTGAGTGGGCAAGCTTTACACCAATGAGACGTAATGGTGAATTTGATGCAGCCCGTAATGGCTGGGTAGGTGACTACAGTGACCCATCTAACATGCTGGAACTGTTCTGTACAACAAATGGTAACAATGATGGTAAATTCAGCAATGCTGATTTCGATGCAGCAATTGAACTTTCCAGAAACACTCTGGATGCTGCTGAACGTTCTGAAGCACTTCATACAGCAGAAGATATTCTGATGGATGAAGCAGGATGTATCCCGATTGCATACTACAATGACTTCTGGTTACAGAGTGAAAAGATTACAGGTATATGGCATTCCGCTTATGGATACTGGTATTTCATGTATGCAGACATCACAGAATAATGCCAGATATTTCAGCAATAGGGAATGTGAGTATTATCCCTGCCATAAAGGAGCCGATACAGAACACTTTAACTGTCTGTTCTGTTACTGCCCCCTCTATGCCCTGAAGGACAAATGTGGTGGCAATTTCCGGTATACCGACAAAGGGATTAAGGACTGTACCAACTGTCTTCTTCCACACAGCGAGGGCGGCTACGAGCATGTCATGGCTCACGTCAGACAGGTGCTTGCGCTTTCTGAACAGAAAAAGGAAGACTGATTTCTGATTTGCACTTGCATTATGCGATAAGATGCGTTATACTCAGCATTGTGAGTAAACACAAATAAATAGCGAAAAAGTTCTTCGGGGCAGGGTGTAATTCCCTACCGGCGGTATAGTCCGCGACCCGCAGTAGCAATACGGCGGCTGATTTGGTGTAATTCCAAAACCGACAGTATAGTCTGGATGAGAGAAGAAATGCAGATGACATGCGTGTCATGTTTTATTTGCTTGCTTTATAACCCTGAGGCATTTCGTCTCAGGGTTTTCTTATTTTCTTTAAGAAGACTTTTTCCGAAACAGGCAAAGAAGCGGAACGCTTCGGAATGGAGGAAAAAAGAAATGAGTAACGGTTTATTACAAAGTGTGGCGGACAATGTAATTTTTGTCCTGGTGTGTGTGGCAGTGGCAGCAGTCCTGTTCCTGACAGCCTATGCAACAGAGAAGTATGTATACAAGCGGGATGGTATTACCGAGAGAATCCTGACAACCAGAAAGATTGCGATGATTGGTCTTTTCTCGGCTCTGGCAGTTATCTTACATGTACTGGATTTCCCGGTACCTTTTGCACCACCTTTCTACAAGCTGGACTTCAGTGAAATCCCGGCATTGCTGGGTACCTTTGCATTTGGTCCGGTAGCAGGTGTCATGATTGAGTTTTGTAAGATTTTGTTAAAACTGCTGATAAAAGGGACAAGCACTGCGTTTGTAGGAGATTTGGCAAACTTTGTTATTGGCTGCAGCTTTATCCTGCCGGCATCCATACTGTATATGTTTAAGAAAAGCAAGAAACGTGCCATTGTTTCCTGCATTACCGGCACGTTGATTATGACCATATTTGGTACAGCTTTTAATGCTATTTATCTGCTCCCGGCATTTTCCAAGCTGTATGGCATGCCATTAGATGCCATTATCGCTATGGGAACGGAAATTCATGCAGGGGTAGACGGGCTGGTATCTTTTGTATGTCTGTGCGTGGCACCGATGAACCTGCTCAAGGGCTTTGCGGCATCCTTTGTGACGATGTTAATCTACAAGCCATTAAGCCCGATTCTGAAAAACAGCCACATTGCAGTGAAAAAGAATGTGACAAATGTGTCAGAAGTGAAATGAGAAAAAGAAAATAAATACAAAACAGAAAGCTCTTCCGTAAGGAGGAGCTTTTTTGCTATAATTTTTGCTATAAAAGGGAATCTTGTTTCTTAGGATTCCTGGATAAAAAAGGGCGTAAAAAGGAAGATTCCGGAATAAAGTTTAAGGATATGTTAAGATTTCTGTTTGTTTGATTTAAGAACTGCCTGCTATTATGACTATTGTGTTATCATACTTTTCGGTTCCGGAAAATTCTGTTCAGAGGTTTTCGGAAGAGAGTTTCCAGAAGAAAAAGGAAAAACAAAATTTCAGGAAAAAAGAAAAGTTGAAGACAATGGGATGAAAGATTCGTTAGAAAAAGAGTCTGAATGAAAAATGGAAGAATCCCTTCCATCATGAGAGGTAAAAGAAAGGAACACTATGGATGCATTAGTTGAAATTCAGGATTTGTGTAAGATATACAATCCGGGGGAGAATGAAGTAAAAGCGCTGGACCATGTAAATCTTACCATCCATGAGCAGGAGTTTGTAGCGATTATAGGGCATTCCGGCTCCGGCAAGTCTACCTTGATGAATATGCTAGGCTGCCTGGATGTGCCTACCAGTGGAAGCTATTTCCTGCATGGGAAGGATGTTTCCCACATGACCGATGATGAGCAGTCGGATATCCGCAATCAGGAAATCGGATTTATTTTTCAGGGTTTTAACCTGATTCCCGGACTCACGGCACAGGAAAATGTAGAGCTTCCGCTTATCTACAGAGGAGTAGGAAAAAGAGAACGGGAAGAATTAGCAGATGTGGCATTGTGTAAGGTCGGTCTGGAAAAAAGAAAAACCCACAAGCCGGCAGAAATGTCCGGTGGACAGCAACAGAGGGTTGCCATAGCAAGAGCCATTGCCCAGGCACCGCCGATTATCCTGGCAGATGAGCCCACCGGTAATCTGGATTCGAACTCCACCAGAGAAATCATGGATATTTTAAAAGGGCTTCATGAAGAAGGCAGAACCATCATATTGATTACCCATGACAATGACATTGCCGCCCAGGCAAAGCGTGTCATTAAGATTATGGATGGAAAAATCGTAGAAGATTATGAAAATAAATAGCAAAGAACGCGCGCGCAAACTCGGCATGCATAAAAAGCGTGCGCAGAAATGAGGATTAAAATGGAACAGGAATTAAAGCTTACCCAAGAAGAAAAGCAGGAAACAAAGAAAGAGAAGAAAAACAAACAGAAAACGCCCATGGATAAGGCGAAGAAGAAAAAGGTTGTGAAGCGATGTGTTATCGGCGGCATTGCCGTTGTTGTTGTGGGATTTTTTGTCCTGAATTCCGTGGCGGCAAAAAATGCAGGCACGATTGTGTATACAACCAAGGCAACCGTGGATGATGTGGAGCAGACGATTTCCACCAGTGGCACGGTAAAGAGCGAGGAGAGTAAAACTTACTTTTCACCGGTAGCAATACAGATTGGCAGCGTCAATGTAACGGCAGGCGATACCATCAAGCAAGGGGATGTGCTGTTAGCTTATGATGAGACAGCGCTGGCAGATGCCAGGCAGATTGCCGAACTGAAGTTACAGGCAAGTGAAGGCAGCTATGAAAGCTCCGTTAGTAAAGACAATAAGTACATAGCAGAGTTAGGGGAAGCCAATATCAATCTGGATGTATTAGACCAGCAGATTGAAGACAGTGAGAACTATGTCAAGGAACTGAATAAGAAAATCCAGGACAAGAAAGCGGCGTTAGCCTACGAGGGAACCCTGTTACAGATATCCCTCATTGACTGGTCCGATAAAACGGATTCGGAAGAGTATGAAAATTTGCAGAAGCTGATTCAGTTAAATACTTATGAACAGCAGAATAATAAAGACATTCTGGCGTGGCAGAAGGAAGTAAGCGATTATCAGGATAAAATTGCCGCTTATAAAGAATATCGTTCTGAGATGAAGTCCCAGAAGAACAGTTCTGAGAATGGCTCCATGGACAGTGGCAGCAGAAGTCAGCTGGAGGCTAATACTCAGATGGAGAACATCAATAATAACGATACCCTGACTTCTATCGGTGAGATTGAAAATGGGCTGACCGCAGATTTTGATGGAGTTGTAACTGAAGTAGATGCCGTAGAAGGTTCCACTCCTACCCAGGGAATGAAGTTACTGACAGTGGAAAGCACTGAGAAGGTAAAGGTGTCCATTACGGTTTCCAAATACGACCTGGAGAAGATTGCCGTGGGACAGGAAGCGGAGATTGATATTGCCGGTAAGAAGTACACCGGAAAAGTATCCAGGATTAATGGTATGGCAACCAACAATGCCAGCGGAGCAGCCGTGGTTGGTGCTGATATTGAGATAGATAACCCGGATGCGGGCATTTTCCTGGGTGTGGAAGCTAAGGTGGTAGTCCATACGGCTAAAGCAACTGGTGCAACGGTTCTTCCGGTAGAAGTAATCAACAGCGATAAGGAAGGTGATTTTGTCTTCGTGGAAGAGAATGGTGTGGTTGCCAAGAAACGGATAGAGATGGGGATTTCCTCTGACACCTATTCAGAAATCAAAGAGGGAATTACCACAGAAGATGCAGTTATTATCACAACCGGTCAGGAACTGGAAGAGGGAATGGCAGTAACGGCAATTCCGCAGTAGAAAGGGACAGGTTGATATCATGGCACAGATTTGGGAATATATTAAGATTGCCCTGATGAATATCAAGAGCAATAAAGGACGTTCCATCCTTACCATGCTGGGTATTATCATTGGTATCGCTTCTGTTATTATGATTATTTCCATTGGTAACGGAATGCGTGGTGAGATTAACAGCGAACTGGAGAGCATCGCCGGTGGACAGATTGCATTGTATACTAATGATTCCGTAGAAGGCAATGATGTGAGCTTTACGGATGAAGATTTTGAGGCTATTGCAGACAAGGTGGAACATGTAAAGGGAGTTACTCCGCAGTATAATATGTGGGCAGATGCCAAAGGGAGAAAAGGAAATTTTGAAACACTTGTCTATGCCGGTAATGAGGCATTGCAATACTGTGCTTCTACAGAGCCGATTGTAAAAGGAAGATATTTTTCACAGAGCGATTATCTGTCTTCTAACAAAGTATGTGTTATCACGGAAAGTGGTGCCAGAATGTTATTTGGAACCACGGATGTGGTAGGTATGAGCTTTGAAGTGACGATTTATAATGTAACCCAGGAACTGACGATTGTGGGTATCCGGCAGGACAGTGCTGCCGGATTGATTACCATGTTAAATGGAGGCGGTTATTTACAGATTGAAATGCCGATTTCCACGTTGGGAAGCAGCTATGATTTCTGGGTAGAGGATTTTTCCCAGTTCTATATTATAGCAGAGAAGTCTGAATATTCTGCCCAGGTGGCAGCAGATTCCATTCAGTTAATGGAAAGCAGACACAATGTTCGTGGTGAGAATAAGATTTTAATGGAAAGCTTTGCAGACAGTCAGGCACAGTTTGACAGTATTCTGGGAATTATTACGATATTTATTTCCTTCGTGGCAGCCATTTCCCTTCTGGTAGGCGGTATCGGCGTTATGAATATCATGCTGGTGTCCGTTACCGAACGAACCAGAGAAATCGGTATCCGGAAATCCTTAGGTGCCAGAACCAAATCCATTATGATTCAGTTCCTGGCAGAAGCGGGTATTATTACGCTGATTGGTGGTATCGTGGGAATTATATTGGGAAGTCTTGGGGCCGTGGCAGTCTGTGGTGCACTGGGATTTACCGCACAGGTAAAAGTCTCCACCGTATTCATGGCAGCCCTGTTTTCCTCCGCTGTGGGAATTTTCTTCGGTATGTATCCGGCAAAGAAGGCAGCAAAGCTCAGCCCGATAGAAGCACTGCGGCATGAGTAAGGGTTGCACTTTCCGTATTTTTCAGTATAATAGAGTAAGTAGAGAAAGCACCTGCAATGTAGGTGCTTTTCATGAATTACAAAAAGCAGGAAACCGGAAGGTACAAAGAAGATGGAAGTAGAATTTGACGTAAAAATAACAGCTAATATTTTATATGATTATATGCTGCATCATGCCTATACCCACATCCAGGGACTGTTAGGTTCCATGGTGGGAGTGCTGATGATAGTATTATTTTATTCCAACAGACAGCCGATTTGTCTGATTGTAGGAGTTGTCATCCTGTTATATCTGCCGTGGGCTTTTTTCTTAAAGTCAAGGCAGCAGATGCAGCGGACACCGGCATTTAAGAAGCCGTTACACTATAAGCTGACCGAGGAAGGGATTGAAGTGTCCCAGGATGAGGAAGTCCAGCAGATGGCATGGGAAAATATGTATCGGGCAATTTCTACCCTCAACAGCGTAGTCGTTTACACCACGCCGGTCAATGCCTGCATTTTCCCCAAGAAGGATTTGGGAGAACAGAAATATAAGGTCATTGAAATGATTTCTACACACATGCCGCCGAATAAGGTGAGAATCAGAGGGTAAGACAGGATGGAAGTGATAGAAACTTTTAGTGCAGAGGAAACCTTTGCCTTTGGAAAAAAAATTGGTCTGGCTGCCAGACCGGGAGAAGTCTATACCCTGATTGGTGATTTGGGAGTAGGAAAGACAGTTTTTACCCAGGGCGTGGCAGAGGGACTGGGCATCGAAGAGCCGATTAACAGCCCAACCTTTACGATTGTACAGATATACGAAGAGGGAAGGATGCCCTTTTACCATTTTGATGTGTATCGTATCGGTGACGTGGAAGAGATGGATGAAATCGGTTACGAAGACTGCTTTTACGGAGAGGGAGTCTGCCTGATTGAGTGGGCGAATCTGATAGAAGAGATTTTACCGGAGCATTATACGCAGATTACCATTGAGAAAGTATTAGAGAAGGGATTTGACTATCGGAGAATCCTTGTAGAAAGGATATAACATGAAAATACTGGCACTGGACAGTTCCGGACTGGTGGCTTCCGTGGCCCTGGTGGAGAACGATACTTTAATTGCAGAATATACCATACAATATAAGAAAACCCATTCCCAGACATTGCTGCCTATGTTAGACGAAATCAGGAACATGGTAGAACTGGATATGGATTCTGTGGATGCCATTGCTGTGGCAGCAGGTCCCGGCTCTTTTACCGGACTGCGTATCGGTTCCGCTACTGCGAAGGGGCTGGCGCTGGCATTGGAGAAACCGATTATCCCAATCCCTACCGTAGATGGACTGGCCTATCAGATGTATGGGACAGACAGCCTGGTGTGCCCTATAATGGATGCCAGAAGAAACCAGGTTTATACCGGTGTTTATGAATTTGTGGCAGACAAAGAGGCCTATAAGCTGCATACCTTAAAAGAACAGTGTGCGGCAGCCTTTGATGAGATTGCAGAGGTATTAAATGAACTTGGCAGGAAGGTTGTATTTCTGGGGGATGGGGTACCCGTTTTTGCGGAGCGCATGAAAGAGGTTATGAAAGTACCTTATCTTCTTGCCCCGGCACACCGCAGCCGTCAGTCAGCCGCAGCGGTTGCTGCTCTGGCACAGGAATATTATGTCCTGGGTAACTATGTAAGCGGCGCAGAACATGTACCGGAATATTTGAGACTGTCCCAGGCAGAACGGGAGAGAATGGAAGGATGATTCGTTACAGACAGATGACGCCGGAGGATGTACCGGTTATCAGTAAACTGGAAGAAGAGGCCTTTTCCATGCCCTGGTCATCAGAAGATTTCCGGCAGATGATTGAAAAGGAAGACGCCAGATACTATGTGGCAGAGGAAGACGGAGAGCTGTTAGGCGGCTGTGGCGTTCTGTTGATTGTGGGGGAAGGTAATATTACCAATGTGGTGATTAAACCGGAAGCCAGAAACAGAGGTATTGGAACCGGGTTGCTGCAATATCTTATAGAAGAAGGATATCGGGAGGGACTGAATGCTTTTACACTGGAAGTAAGAGTCAGTAACCAGGCGGCAATCCATGTCTATGAGAAAGTGGGATTTGTCTCGGAAGGGGTGCGCCCACACTTCTACGAAAAACCAACGGAAGATGCCCTTATTATGTGGAAGAGATAGGAAACGCATGGAATAATTACCACTGTTGCCGCACGTTATGGCTGTTATAATGAAAACGGTGAAGAAACAGGAGGATGCCATGCGAGTATATACAGATTGTCAGAAAACAGAATTAGCAAAGGTGGTATGTAATTGCTGCCGTAGGGAGTTATCGTTACAGAATGGAATTCTACAGGAAGAGTGTATTCATGTGGAGCATGCGTTTGGTTTTTTTGGAAAAAAGGATGGAGAAAACCAGGCATTTGATTTGTGTGAAGCCTGTTATGAAAAATGGATTGCACAGTTCCCCATTCCGGTAGAAACGTGGGAACGAAAGGAACTTCTCTAGCCGGCGACACCACGAAATGGAGAAGCTATGTTAGATATTTGCTTACTTGGCACAGGAGGGATGATGCCGCTGCCCCGCAGATGGCTTACTTCACTGATGGCGAGATACAATGGAACAAGTATATTGATTGACTGCGGAGAAGGTACACAGATTGCCATGAAGGAAAAGGGCTGGAGCCCCAAACCCATTGATGTTATCTGCTTTACCCATTTTCATGCAGACCATATCAGCGGACTGCCGGGCATGCTCCTTACCATGGGGAATGCAGAAAGGACAGAGCCGCTTCTTTTGGTTGGACCAAAAGGATTGACGAAGGTAGTCAGTGCTCTTCGTATGATAGCACCGGAGTTACCCTTTGAAATCCGGTGCATGGAGCTGACGAACCCGGAGGAAACCATTCCCTTTGACGGATTCCGGATTGAAGCCTATAAGGTAAACCACAGCGTTGTCTGCTATGGTTACAATATTGTGGTGGAACGGATTGGTAAATTCGATGTGGAGCGGGCAATGGCATTAAACATTCCCAGAAATTACTGGAACCGCCTGCAAAAGGGAGAAACCATTACCGCAGAGGAAGGAACTTTTACCCCGGATATGGTATTGGGGGCTGCCCGAAAAGGACTGAAGGTAACTTACTGTACCGATACCAGACCGACAGAAAGCATCGTAAACAATGCCCAAGGGGCTGATTTGTTTATCTGTGAGGGAATGTACGGAGAGCCGGAAAAGAAACAGAAGGCGATAGAAAATAAGCACATGACCTTCTATGAAGCAGCAGAGCTTGCCAGGAAAGCCCAGGTAAAAGAAATGTGGCTGACCCATTACAGCCCGTCCCTTATCAGACCGGAGGAATATATGGGAGAAGTACGCAGGATATTTCCCAATGCCATTGCAGCCAAAGATGGCAGGAGCGTAGACCTTCTGTTTGAGGAAGCATAAGGAGGAAAGATTGAAAAATAAAATTTTTCAATTGCGAGATTTGTGTCTGCGCGCACTTGACACAAACTCGTTATGCGCAAAAAGCGTGCGCAGAAATGAGGCAAAAAATGAAAGGTTCAAAGATAGTCAAGATACTGATAATCGGAGTTCTTGTTGTTGCGGTTGTTCTTGGATTCTATTATTATCTGAACCATAAGGAAAAAGAAGTCCAGGAGGAGTCTGCTAAGATAACGGCAGTCCAGAATGTCCTGCTAAAGGATTTGGAACGCAGTTATCCCCCTACACCGAAAGAGGTTGTGAAATACTACAGTGAAATTACCAAGTGCTTCTATAATGAAGAGTATTCAGAGGAGGAGCTGCTTGACCTTGCGCAGAAAATCCAGGAATTATATGATGCAGAGCTGATAGCTAATAAAACACAGGAAGATTATCTCACAGACCTGAAAAGTGAAATTGCACAGATGAAAGAGAAAAAGTGCATCATAAGCAGTTATGAAATCTCTGCCAGTACGGATGTGGAGTTCTTTACCCAGAATGGCTATTCCTGTGCGCGCTTATATTGTACCTATTATTTGAAACAGGATGCCAAAACTACCTCTACCATGGAGTGCTTTGTCTTACGGCAGGATGAAGAGAAACACTGGAAGATTTTGGGGTGGGATTTGGCAGAATAAAAAGAAAGAGGCATGAAAATGAAGGAAGATACATTAATTCTGGCAATTGAAAGCTCCTGCGATGAAACCGCGGCAGCCGTTGTCAGGAATGGCAGGGAGGTTCTCTCCAATATCATATCTTCACAGATAGCATTGCATACATTATATGGAGGTGTGGTTCCGGAAATCGCCTCGCGTAAGCATATTGAGAAAATTAATCAGGTAATCGAAGAAGCGTTACAGCAGGCTGGTGTAACCCTGAAAGATATCGATGCCATTGCGGTGACGTATGGACCGGGGCTTGTAGGAGCTCTGTTAGTTGGTGTGTCTGCAGCCAAGGCAATCAGCTTTGCGACCGGAATCCCACTGGTAGGTGTGCACCATATTGAAGGACATATCAGTGCCAATTATATTGAAAACAAAGCACTGGAGCCTCCTTTTGTATGCCTTGTGGTATCCGGAGGACATTCCCATCTGGTCAAGGTAAAAGACTACGGTGAATATGAAATCCTGGGAAGAACCAGGGATGATGCGGCAGGGGAAGCCTTTGATAAAGTGGCAAGAGCCATCGGGCTTGGTTATCCGGGTGGACCCAAAATTGACAAAGTATCGAAGGAAGGCAATCCGGATGCGATTCAGTTTCCAAGAGCCAAAGTGGCAGATTCTGTCTATGACTTCAGCTTCAGCGGCTTAAAGTCTGCGGTGTTGAACTACCTGAATTCCTGTGAAATGAAAGGAATAGAAATCTGCCAGGCAGACGTGGCAGCTTCTTTCCAGAAGGCGGTAGTCGACGTATTGGTGGAGCATTCCATGCAGGCAGTCCGGGAATGCGGTATGAAGAAATTTGCTATTGCCGGTGGCGTGGCATCCAATTCCAGCTTAAGAAGTGCACTGGAGAAAGCCTGTACAGAGCGCGGAATTGAATTCTACCACCCTTCACCTATACTGTGTACCGATAATGCTGCCATGATAGGGGCAGCAGGTTATTATGAATATAGAAAAGGGGTACGGAGCGGCTATGACTTAAATGCGGTGCCAAACCTGAAACTGGGAGAACGCTAAGAAGAGGATGATTAAGGGAAAATGATGGACACGAAAGAAAAATGCACCCTGATTGTTCTGGCTGCCGGCAGCGGAAGCAGAATGAAAAGTAAAGTGGCAAAACAATATATGCTCCTGGCAGGCAGACCGGTATTATGGTATTCCCTGAAAGCAGCAGAGGATTCTGCTATTATAGATAATTGTATTCTGGTAGCCGGAGCAGAAGACCTTTCCTATGTGAAAGAAGAAATGGTAGAGCGATATGGTTTTCACAAGGTAAGCAGTATTGTGGCTGGGGGAGCAGAACGTTATGACTCTGTATACCATGCCCTGCTGGAATTGCAGAAGCAAAGCGGAGAGGCAGGCTGTGAGGGCGGGTATGTTTTTATCCATGATGGAGCCAGACCGCTTCTGACAGAAGAAATCATAAAACGGTGCTATGAAACCGTACAGACCGACAGGGCGTGTGTGACAGGTATGCCCGTAAAAGATACTATTAAGATAGTGGATGAAGCAGGCTATGCAGTGCAGACCCCGGACCGGAGAAGCCTGTGGCAGGTACAGACCCCGCAGGTTTTTGAAACCGGATTGATTACCGAAGCTTATGAAAAGATGTACCGGCAGAAAGAAAAACTGACAAAGCAAGGAATCCATATAACCGATGATGCCATGTTAGTAGAAACTTTCATGGATGTTTCTGTAAAACTGGTAGAGGGCTCTTATCAGAACATTAAAATCACCACACCGGAAGATATTGACGTGGCAGAAACCTTTCTAAGAACGGAAAAAGATTAGAAAACAACAAGCGGGTGGAGCGCGCCATGAGCATGTGGATAACCGCACAGATGGCGCATTTTGATGTGGATAAAAACTTTTTGAAAAAATTTGAAAAAAGATGTTGACACCTAACTTCTTTTTTGCTAAGATAAGTCTTGCGCTGACCGAGAGAGGTAAGCGAGCGAAACCTGGAGAGGTATCGAAGTGGTCATAACGAGGCGGTCTTGAAAACCGTTTGTCCGCAAGGGCGCGTGGGTTCGAATCCC
>CAKRWT010000023.1 GCA_934418125.1 uncultured Lachnospiraceae bacterium | reverse complement strand
GGATAATCGGAACCAATGACATATAGGAATATGCCGCCACCGCAATCGGTCCCATAATTGCTGTCTGTCCAAGCTTTCCGGCAAGGAAGATTGAAGTAGGACCATCTGCACCACCGATGATGGAAATTGCTGCTGCAGACTTGTCGTTAAAGCCTAACGCAATCGCTCCGAAGTATGCCGCAAAAATACCGAACTGAGCTGCCGCACCAAGCAAGAAGCTCTTCGGATTGGCAATCAGAGGACCGAAGTCGGTCATTGCACCTACACCCATGAAAATCAAGGATGGTAAGATTGCCCATTCATCTAATTTATAGAAATAATATAATAATCCGCCACCGGATCCATCATCCCCATATGCAGCCATAATATCCGGATAGATATTAACTAACAGCATACCAAATGCTATCGGCACCAAAAGAAGTGGTTCGAACTCTTTTGCAATAGCCAGATAGAGGAATATAAGTGCTACAACAATCATAACGTAGTTACCCCAGGTCAGATTGAAAAATGCTGTCTGGTGTACAAGATTGTCAAGCGTGTTTGCTATATAAGCCATTTTCTTAACCTCCTGTAGATTGTAATTCAGAAATCCGCCTTAGCAGATTAGTCTGATACTTAGTTTAATGTTGCAAGTACTGCGCCTGCTTCAACAGCGTCGCCTACAGCCACATCAATACTAGCTACTGTTCCATCTTCAGGTGCTACTACAGGAATTTCCATTTTCATAGCTTCTACGATAACGACAGCATCGCCTCTCTTAACTGCCTGTCCAACGTTGGCTTCAATTTTAAATACTTTACCAGCTGCACCAGCTTCTACTTTGATGCTGCCTGCGCCGCCTGCTGGAGCTGCTGCTTTTGCAGGTGCTGCTTTTGGAGCTGCCTTAGGTGCTGCCGGAGCTGCTGCTACAGGTGCACCGGATGTTGCTCCCTCTTCTACTACTACATCATATACGCTTCCGTTTACGGTAATTGTATAATTCTTCATTTTGATATCCTCCTATGACTCTTAGGCTTTCTGCCATTTACTCTTGTTAGATTTTCTGATGGACCTTACTACAAATCCATCTGTAGATGCGGAACCTTCATAAGCTGCAACAGCGGCTGCGATAACAGCAACCAACTCTGTGTCATCGGACAGTTCCTCTTTCTCTGCAATCTGTGTTACTACAGGGTCAGCTTCTGCTTTACCAGCGTTTGCCTTTGCTTCTGCTTTCTTCTTCTGCTTCGCCTGAATTTTAGGAATGACGGAGAAGCATGAAATAATTGCGCTAATCATAATCAGGATTACGAATACAGTTCCCATACCAAGTAAGGTATTCAGAGCTGCTCTCTCCATCTGTTCGCCAAAAGTATAGACTACGTTGGTTGTGAAGCCTGTTATGGTAAGTGTTTCCCCATCAACGATAAATTCCATAGTTGCATCATGGTCAGAACCTAATACATTAACGGTAACTACATAACCATCATCTGTCGTATCTACAGTACCACCATCGGTACCCTCATAACTACCTATATCTTCCAAGCTATCTTTCCAGCTAAGAAGTCCATCGTAAAGGTCGGCGTACTGTTCCTGGGTTTCCCCGCCAACAGCAACGATCTGGTCAACAGTGCCTACGATGCTCTCGCAGGAAGAAAGAAGAGTCTGGGAAAATTCATCCAAAGCTTCCTCTTTACCGCCACAGGCTGTCAGACCGACCATACAGGTAATCATACCTAATATAGCTAATAATTTTTTCATATTAAGTATCATCCTTTCTAAACTGTACCGTGTTTTTTCTCTGGACGGCCTTCGCACTTAGTTGCCAGCATTTCAAACGCGCCAATCACATATTTTCTTGTATCAACAGGCTCAACAATCTGGTCTACATATCCTCTCTTAGCTGCACTTACAACATTGTTCTGCAGTGCTGCATACTCTTTTGCACAAGCGTCGATTGCATCGGCACCCTGTCCATCACAAATAATCTTAGCTGCAAGTTTTGCATCCATCATACCGATTTCAGCATCCGGCCATGCGATAGTAATATCTGCACCGATAGCCTTGGAGTTCATAGCAACATAAGCACTTCCGTATGCCTTTCCAAGGATAACATTTACCTTCGGAACGGTTGCGTTAGCGAAAGCGTATGTAAGCTTGGAAGCAGCCTTCGCCATTCTCTTTTCTGCACACTGGGTTGCTGCAAAACCTTTTACATTCGTAAGGGATAATACCGGAATATCAAAAGCATCACAGAAAGTGATAAACTCTGCCGCTTTCTCAGCTCCTCTTGCAGATAATACAGCGTCGAATTTTTCAGCTACTTCGCCGTCTTCGTTGTATACCTCGGTACGGTTTGCAACAGCACCAACCGTTGCGCCGTTTAGTTTCATAAATCCTACTACCATGCTCTTCGCATAATTCTGTTTTACTTCTACAAACACACCATTGTCCGCAATCTGAGAAAGTGCAATGGAAGTATCTCCAACACAGTTCGCAATATCTGCACATGCTCTGTTTAAATCATCTGTGCAGTCATCTAACGCAAGGTCTTCATTGTTAGCTGGCAAAATAGCTACTAACTGTCTAATCTGTGCAAGGATAGATGCCTCATCTGCTACCATGTCAACCAGACCGGTTTCTTCGCTCTGGAATGCTGCTGCAGAAGTATCACATTTGGAAATCTCATTTCCATCTAATGCATTAGGAGAGTTTACGAATAATTTCGCTTTTTTCTCTTCCATAAAAGTAAAATCTGTGATTCCCGGAATCAGGGCAAGTCCACCACCGCAGCTGCCAAACACAGCAGTAATCTGTGGAATAACACCGGAAGCCAGTGTCTGTTTCATGTAGATTTCACCGAAAGCATTTAATGCATCTGTAGCTTCCTGTAATCTAAGTCCGGCAGAATCGATTAAACCGATAACAGGTGCACCTGTTTTCATAGCCAGATCATAGAGGTTTGCAATCTTCTTTGCATGCATTTCACCAACAGAACCGTTTAATACGGATGCATCCTGGCTATATACATACACAAGATTGCCATCAATTACTCCGTAGCCGGTAACAACACCGTCAGAAGGAGTTTCCGTCTGTTTCAGATTAAAATCTGTTGCTCTTGCTGTTACAAGACCACCGATTTCAACGAAACTGTTTTCATCGAGTAAAGCATTGATTCTTTGACTCGCTTGAGAAGTAGTACTCATTTTTCAGCCCTCCATTTATAATAATATAAATATTAAAACAATATTATTGTGTGGCATAGCACACGGACATAGTATAGCATAGTTTGTTTCACTCGACTAGCAGATTTTAAAAAATTTTAGCAAAAAAATTACATTGCATTGTTTAAAATACAATCCGGTAATTTTTCATACAACTTTGGAGAATTTCCCCTAAGTTGTACTACCCAGAAATCTTTCTATTACATACTGCCATAGAAAGGGAAATGTGATTTTCTCGACGCCGTCTGTAGTCAGAACAGGATATTCCCGAATCAGCTTTCCATTCACATAATAACTTACTCTTCCCACCTGTTCTTTCTCTTCTACCGGAGCTTCCAGCTTCTGTGCCACCTCTGTTTTCACTTCTACTTCATCCCATCCACATAGAAGGTATGGCAGGTTTTCTTCCGCGCCCGCCAGTTGTATCGGCACCCTGGCAGTTCCATAGGGGGACCTTTTTCCATCCTTTTTTTCCAGGATTCCATTTTCCACAAAAACATCCGATAGGCTTTGTGGTTCGTAAATATCCCGGTAATGATATTGTTCCATACCGTAGGTTACCAGTTTCTTCATATCGCTCCATTTATAAGATTTGTTGTTGGGCCATCCGCAGGCTAACAGTGCCACGGTAAATATTCTGCCCTCACTCTCCACCGCGCCTACATAACAATAACCGGCATTGTTTGTAAACCCCGTCTTGCCGGATATGGCTTCACTCATCATATTTAAGAACGCATTGTGGTTGTTGCATTGGAAAGAACGCCTGCCGCTCTCATCAAAAAACTGATAGGATGGGGTCTGGGTAATCTGTAAGAAACTTTCCTTTGCCGGGGATTCTGTCACACAGTATGCCATGATTCTTGCCAGGTCCGTTGCCGTGGTAGAATGAATCTTTCCATTTTCGTTTACTACAGCATCCAATCCGTTAGGAGTAATAAAATAAGAATCAAAGCAGCCAATATCCCGCGCCTTCTGATTCATCATTCTGGCAAAACCTTCCACACTGCCTCCCACTGCTTCTGCGATAACTACCGCAGAATCGTTATGGGATTCCAGCATAAGGGAATATAGTAAATCCCCCAGCCGATACCGCTCCCCCTGCTTTACATACAGTTTGACTTTAGGCATACTTGCAGCATAAGAAGAAACTTCCACCATCTCATCCGGATTTCCATATTCCAGCGCCAGAATACAAGTCATAATCTTCGTGGTACTTGCCATAGGCAGTACCTCTTTTTCATTCTTTCCATACAGTACCCTGCCGGAATCCGCATCCAACAGCACCGCTGCCTGAGCGTATAGGGATAACTCCGGTTTCTTCTCTTCTCTCTCCACACCTTCCTCTGCCTTCACATACAGCAGTGTTCCATTTTGTTTTCCCGACAGGATGCCACACAGCAGCACCATTATGAAGACTCCCGCCCACTTTCTTTTCTTATCCTTCTTTCTTTTTCTTCCAGAAAAAACGCACATATATTAACCTTGATAGTTTTCTCGTTAATATATATGCGTTCTATTCTCTGTCCTGAACTTCTTATTTTACTAGATATCCAGCTGCAACTGTACCTCAGTTTCTGCCTGTTGCTTAAATTCTTCAATCTGAACCGGATTCAGTTCCGGTAAATCTTCCAGTGATTTTACACCAAAGCTTCTCAAAAACTGCTCTGTGGTGCCAAACAACAAGGGTCTTCCCGGTGCATCCATCCTGCCCACCTCGGTAATCAAATCAAACTCTAACAACCTGTTTACTGCGTGGTCACAGCTTACCCCCCTGATTTTCTCAATTTCCAGTCTGGTAATAGGCTGTTTATAGGCTATGATGGACAGGGTTTCCAACAGGGTATCTGTCAGGGTAAACTTCCTGGGTGTCTTTGCTATCTTAATCAGATACTCGTACAGTTCCCCTTTGGTACACAGCTGTACCGCATTGTCAAAGGTTGTCAGTCCGATTCCTCTTTCCTCTGCCTGGTATTCCTGCGCCATTTCTTCTAATATACTCTTTGTCGTCTTCTTATCTTCTTCAATAACAGCAGCCAGTCTGTCTATTTCCACCGATTCTCCCATGGTAAAAAGAATCGCCTCTAACACTGCCTTTGCTTTTGCTTTCTCCATATCTTTTCCCTCTTACCTATGTATCACCTGCAGTCTTATCCAAGGGAGGTCAACTGGGTCGGCGTATCGTCTGACACATCCTTGGTTGTAATAATAATATCTGCAAAGGTATCTTCCTGCTCTATTGCAATCTTTCCTGTCTTAATCATTTCCAGGATAACCAGGAAAGTAACTATCACTTCCATTTTGCTGTTCTGTTTCTCTAACAGCTTGCGGAAACTAAAGGTCTTATGGCTTCTCACGTAAGCATCTACATACGTGGTCTTCAAGTCCATATCAATCTCATCTTTTTCTATCTGTCCGAAGGTGCTTCTGACTGGGTCTATCTTATCTTCCTGCCGCTTCATCATCTGCTTGAAAATCTCATGCAGCTTCTGTAAGGTCATATCCCCCAGCAGTTCTTCATAATCCACTGGCTGCCGGTATTCCAGTACTTCTTTTGGCAGCGTTGGCTTCTTGTAAAAATTCTTTTGGGCATCCACCATACGGTCTTTTAACTCATACGACATATATTTACACATCTTATATTCCAACAGCTTCTCCACCAGTTCTGCCCTTGGGTCCTCTTCCTCCCCTTCTTCGTTGACTTCCTTGGGAAGTAACATCCTGCACTTGATGTCAATCAGGGTTGCCGCCATTACCAGAAATTCGCTCATGACGTTCATATCCTCTGTTTCCATCTGTTTAATGTAAGCCAGATACTGCTCGGTGATTTCCACAATCGGAATATCATATATATCTACTTTATTCTTATCAATCAGGTGTAACAGTAAGTCCAGTGGACCTTCAAACACCTCTAACTTAACAGGAATCGCCATGTTAAAGCTTGTCCTTTCTGTCAGCTTCTTACCGACCAGGTTTCATGTGAATGACAGGCAATTCACCCGGATTAAATATCCGAAGAGGAATCGTATGCGTTCCCAGCCCCCGGCTTAACACCATCACACTGCCATTCTGCTCAAATCTGCCGCCATCATATTTCGGAAACAGGGTAAGATTCGGGGAAAGCACTCCTCCTAAAAAAGGCAGCCGCATAATCCCACCATGTACATGGCCGGATACCACCAAATCAGCCCCCCAGGCGGCATACGCATCAAAGTATTCCGGATTGTGGGCAATCAGTATCTGGTAGCTGTCCCTGGATGGTTCACCAAGAAGCTCTGTCAGATATTCCGGCTCCATCCTCCGGCTGTGAAATCTTCTGTAATATTCTTTTCCGATAGCAACCCCACAGACGGAAACATTCACATCCGGGAGTTGCGCCCTTTCATTTACCAATGGCTCGATTCCCATTTGGGAAAGCTCTTCCATATAGCGCTCATACATATCGCCATACTGCTCCGGATACAGTCCCAGCCGGTATTCATGGTTTCCCATACCATAATAGATTCTGTATTTCCTGGAAAGTGCCTCCATCAGGGAAAGTGCCGGTGTAAATTCCTTGCCTTTGGTTGCTGTCAGCATATCTCCTGCTATCAGAATGGCATCCGGGGATATGCTCTCTATTTTACGAAGCAGCCGTTCATTGGCTTTGCCAAAAGATTTATTGTGTAAGTCCGACAGCACTATCATTTTACAGGGCTTCCGTATCTTAGCCGAAGAAACCTCATAGTCCACGATAACAAAGCGGTTGCAGTCAAAAACAGCCACCAGAAGACACAGTGCTATCATTATCAGTATGAAAATCAAAATCCCTTTTACCATATAGTTCTCCAGACCATGAATCAATACAACTTATAAAGTATATCATAAACCAAAGTGCTATCGCAATCTGCGAACTTTTGTTCTGTCAACCCGCTTTTCCTTCCTGTTTCATCAGATAACGTATCCACATTTTCTTAAAATAATCCTTATATTCTGCCTTGTCTACCCCTTTGGCTGCCAGAATCGATACACTGCCGATTCGTTTTCCGTCCAGTTTATAAACCGCCTCACCTATGGCATCTCCTTCTGCTACCGGTGCCTCTATCTGCTCTGGAAGACTAATTTCTTTCTGTATTTCTGACAGATTGTTTCCTGCCGTATCCAGATAGTGGAATTCGCCCTGATAAGTCAGATTTACCATATCTTCGATACCACCCTCCACCTTCTGCGCCGGCAGTGCATCCTTATTCTCATCGGTATACATCTGGCTTACGCTGTATCCATAGCTTAACAGATTCATAGCATCCTGGAAGCG
Organism: uncultured Lachnospiraceae bacterium; assembly: GCA_934418125.1. Taxonomy (GTDB): domain Bacteria; phylum Bacillota; class Clostridia; order Lachnospirales; family Lachnospiraceae; genus UBA3282. The sequence continues at coordinate 27,352 of CAKRWT010000023.1, read as the reverse complement.
GCTCTTATTATCCGGTGCCCCCATGACTACCGCAATCAGTTCCATACCATCTTTCCTGGCAGTTGCCGACAGACAGTATAACGCCTTGGAAGTAGAGCCTGTTTTCAGTCCGGTAGTCCACTCATACTGCTTTAACAGCTTATTGGTACTGGATAAGGTAAAAGTACTGGTGCCTTGTGCGGTCTTATGCTCAATATCCTCCATCCAGATAGTTGTATATTCAAAAACCTCCGGATATTTGGTAATCAGCTCTCTGGACATAATTGCCACATCACGTGCGGAAGAATAATGATTATCGGAATCGGACAGACCACAGCAGTCTTCAAAATGAGTATTCTGCATCCCCAGTGCTTCTGCCTTCTCATTCATCAGCTTTACAAACTCGCCTTCACTTCCTGCTATGTATTCTGCCACCGCCACACTGGCATCATTCCCGCTGGCTACCGCGATACATTTTATCATGGTATCCAGTGTCTGTGTTTCCCCCTCTTCCAGAAAGACCTGGGACCCTCCCATCGATTTGGCATGGGCACTGGTTACTACCATATCCTCCAAATGGATTCTTCCGCTCTTTATATGTTCAAATACAATTAACAGTGTCATAATCTTGGTGATACTTGCCGGACTTCTTCTGGTATCCGCATCCTGCTCACATATTATCTGTCCGGTAGATGCTTCCATTACAACATAGGAGGGCGTAGCTACCTCCGGTGCCGCACAGGCTATCATAGGAACTCCACATACCCCAGCCTGCAAAAGCAGACATCCAAGTAACATCCAAAGTACAATTCGTTTCGTTATTCCGTGCACCTATGTCACTCCCTCAATTTCTTATGTGATATATCTATTATTTCCGCCACCCGATTATGCCTGTCTGTATCAAAGTTTCCAGTCAAAAAGCCTGCAACGCAAAACAGACTCGAAATTGCTTTCGAGTCTGCTTCCATTTTACTTAGTTGTATTTACGTTTTCTAGCTGCTTCAGATTTTTTCTTACGTCTTACGCTAGGTTTCTCGTAATGCTCTCTTTTACGAATCTCCTGCTGGATACCGGCTTTTGCACAGCTTCTCTTGAAACGACGTAAAGCACTATCTAAAGTTTCGTTTTCTTTAACGATTACGTTTGACATTCTCGCACCTGACCTCCCTTCAGTCCCTAACTAGTAACTCGACTGATTGGGTTATTTATACGCTATTGCGCACTGTGTATTCACACACAACATAAATTATACCACATTTTGGTTATGAGTCAACTACTAATTTACGAGATTATCAAATATTTTTCTATCGGGTTTTTATGCGATCTGACCTTCCAGTACCTTTGCACACTCTGCAATGGCATTGTCAATACCAGCCGGATTCTTACCACCAGCCTGTGCCATATTCGGACGACCACCACCGCCGCCGCCTACTAATGCTGCAATTCCTTTAATCAGATTGCCTGCATGGGCACCTTTTGCCATTGCCCCATCGGTTGCCATCGCAATCAGATTGACTTTTCCTTCGTTCTCAGACACCAGAACAACTACACCATCGCCCAGCTTCTCTTTTAACTGGTCGCCCAGGTCACGAAGTCCGTTCATATCTACACCGGATACCTTGGAAGCCAGTAACTTAACGCCTCTTACTTCCTGTACCTGGTCCATAACATCGCCCAGTGCTTCTTTGGCTGCCTTGCTCTTTAAGGAGTCATTTTCACTCTGTAATGCTTTCAGCTCTGCCATCAGATGTTCGCATCTTTCTACCAGGTTTGCAGGGGTTGTTTTAAGAACCTTGGAGGCTGTATTTAACTGTTCTTCCATCTTCTGGTAATAAGCGGTCACATTGCTTCCGGTCACAGCTTCAATACGGCGTACCCCGGCAGCCACACCGGATTCTGACAGAATCTTAAAGGAACCAATCATGCCGGTAGATGCCACATGGGTACCACCGCAGAATTCCTTGGAGAACTCGCCCATCTGTACAACACGGACTGTCTCGCCATATTTTTCACCAAACAGTGCCATCGCACCTGTTTTCTTAGCCTCTTCGATTGTCATGATTTTGGTTTCTACCGGAAGGTTTTCTGCAATCTTCTCATTGACAATCTCTTCTACCTTTTTCAGTTCTTCCGGTGTCATGGCTGCAGAATGGGAGAAGTCAAAACGGGTTCTCTCACCATCCTGATAGGAACCGGACTGTTCTACGTGATTTCCTAATACTTCACGCAGTGCTTTTTGTAATAAATGGGTTGCGCTGTGGTTCTTGCAGGTATTGGCTCTTCTGGTCGTATCAACTGCCAATGTTACGTTATCGCCTACTTTCAGCATACCCTTTACGACTTTACCGATATGGGCTACTTTACCGCCTAATAATTTAATGGTATTTTCTACTCTAAATTCACCATCTGCTGTGGTAATAACACCGATATCGCCTTCCTGTCCACCCATGGTTGCATAGAAAGGTGTTTTCTCTACGATAACAGTTCCAACTTCTCCGTCTGTCAAAGCATCTACCAGTTCTGTTTCTGTGGTAAGTGCTGTGACTTTGGAATCAAAGGTCAGGTTATCATATCCTACAAACTCTGTGGTAATGGCAGGGTCAATGGACTCGTATACGGTTACGTCAGCACCCATGTAGTTTGTAACTTTACGTGCTTTACGTGCCTTGTCCTTCTGCTCCTGCATGCATGTCTGAAAGCCTTCCTCATCTACAATCAGACCTTTTTCTTCCAGAATCTCCTTGGTTAAGTCCACCGGGAATCCATAAGTATCATATAACTTAAAGGCATCTGCACCGCTTAATTCTTTCTTACCGGCTTTTATTACCGCGTCTTCCATCTCATTTAAGATATTTAAGCCCTGGTCGATAGTCTTGTTAAATTTATTTTCTTCCTGAGTCAGTACATTAAAGATAAATTCTTTTTTCTCGTCCAATTCCGGATAACCATCTTTGGATCCTTCAATCACGGTATTAGACAGGTCAGCCAGGAAAGTTTCCTTGATACCTAGTTTTCTGCCCTGACGTGCTGCACGGCGGATAATCCTTCGCAGGACATATCCTCTTCCTTCATTGGATGGCATAATACCATCGGAAATCATGAATGTCGCAGAACGGATATGGTCTGTAATAATACGGATGGATACGTCTGTTTCATAATTTTTCTTATATTCCACACCGGCAATCTCACATACCTTGGTACGCAGTGCCAAAACAGTATCTACATCAAAGATGGAATCCACATCCTGTACCACGGATGCCAGTCTTTCCAGACCCATACCAGTATCAATATTTTTCTGTACCAGTTCTGTATAATTTCCTTTTCCATCATTATCAAACTGGGAAAATACGTTATTCCAGATTTCCATGTAACGGTCACAGTCACAACCCACGGTACATCCCGGCTTACCACAGCCATATTTTTTTCCACGGTCATAGTAAATCTCGGAGCAGGGACCGCAAGGACCGGAACCATGCTCCCAGAAGTTATCTTCTTTTCCAAAACGGAAGATTCTCTCCGGTGCAATGCCGATTTCTTTATTCCAGATTTCAAATGCTTCTTCGTCATTCTCATAAATAGACGGATACAGTCTATCAGCATCCAGTCCTACTACCTCTGTTAAGAACTCCCAGCTCCAGGCAATGGCTTCGTGTTTGAAGTAATCACCAAAGGAAAAGTTTCCCAGCATTTCAAAGAAAGTACCATGTCTCGCTGTCTTGCCTACATTCTCCAAATCACCTGTACGGATACATTTCTGGCAGGTTGTCACACGTCTTCTTGGCGGAATCTCCTGTCCTGTAAAGTAAGGCTTCAAAGGTGCCATACCAGAGTTAATTAACAACAGACTATTGTCATTATGTGGCACTAAAGAAAAGCTCTTCATCTTTAAATGTCCTTTGCTCTCGAAGAAATCAAGGAACATTCTACGTAATTCATTTACGCCATACTGTTTCATCGTAAAACCTCCAACTGTTTCCCACTAAAATGTAAATTTATCTGCGAAATAAGCATCCAAATCCTTAATCGCAACTCTCTCCTGCTCCATGGAATCACGGAATCTGACGGTTACACACTGGTCTGTCTCGGAATCAAAATCGTATGTAACACAGAATGGTGTACCGATTTCATCCTGTCTGCGGTATCTCTTACCAATATTTCCTCTGTCATCAAATTCGCAGTTATATTTCTTGGATAACTCTGTGAAAATCTTCTCTGCGCCTTCGTTTAACTTCTTGGATAACGGAAGCACACCAATCTTAACCGGTGCCAGGGCAGGATGGAAATGCAATACCGTACGTACATCTGGTTTTTCCTCTGTTCCGATGTTCTCTTCATCATACGCAGCGCAAAGGAATGCCAGCACTACTCGATCTGCACCCAGGGACGGCTCTACAACATAAGGCACATATTTTTCATTCTTGGTATCATCAAAATAAGACATATCCTCACCAGATGTGTTCTGATGCTGTGTCAAATCATAATCGGTTCTGTCTGCGATACCCCATAATTCTCCCCAGCCAAACGGGAATAAGAACTCGATATCTGTGGTACCCTTAGAATAGAAGCAAAGTTCTTCCGGCGAGTGGTCACGCAGACGCATCTCATCTTCCTTGATACCAAGGGAAAGCAGCCAGTCACGGCAGAAAGCTCTCCAGTACTGGAACCATTCCATATCAGTTCCCGGCTCACAGAAGAACTCTAACTCCATCTGCTCAAACTCTCTGGTACGGAAAGTAAAGTTACCAGGTGTAATCTCGTTACGGAAGGATTTACCAATCTGTCCGATACCAAACGGAATCTTCTTACGGGAAGTTCTCTGTACATTCTTGAAGTTGACAAAGATACCCTGTGCGGTTTCCGGACGAAGATATACGGTATTCTTCGCATCTTCTGTAACACCCTGGAAAGTCTTGAACATCAGGTTAAACTGTCTGATGTCTGTGAAGTTGTGCTTACCACAGGTAGGACATGGGATATTGTGCTCCTCGATAAAGTCCTTCATCTGCTGCTGGCTCCATGCATCTACAGACTCATTTAAGGTAATGTTATTTTCTTCTGCATAATCCTCAATCAATTTATCTGCACGGAATCTCTCATGACATTCCTTACAATCCATTAACGGGTCGGAGAATCCGCCAAGATGTCCGGATGCTACCCAGGTCTGTGGATTCATCAGAATCGCACAGTCAACACCTACGTTGTAAGGGTTTTCCATAACAAATTTCTGCCACCATGCTTTTTTTACATTGTTCTTTAACTCAACACCAAGATTACCATAATCCCAGGTATTGGCAAGTCCGCCATAAATCTCAGAACCCGGATACACAAATCCTCTCGCCTTCGCTAAAGCTACAATTTTCTCCATTGTTTTTTCCATGATTATTACACCTTTCTATCTTCTCCTGTCTGTCATCAACAGGTTTTATGACCTATTCGTTACTGAAATATCATATAGGAAAGACTGGCTTCCTCTGCTGTTTCTTCCTGTCCGGTCTCCACATTCACAATATGAGCACTCTTCTTTCCGTTAAAATCAACATCCACGGTACTCATGGCACTCTGGTTAATATAAAGTACGTTTCCGTATACATTGACATTTAATTCTTCTCCTGGTCTTGTAGCTATGATAACGATAGACATATCATCCAGTCCTTCAATAGCTCCCGGTTCATAAGGCTCATTCTTAGTTGAGATAAAAGCAATGTTATCTAATACATATCCCTCTGCTTTTGCCTGTGCCACAGACCCGGCATAAAGTTCCCTGTGGTTAAACGCCGTATAATCCTTTACCGACAAATAGGTAAAATCAATTACTATCTGCCCATCCTTTTCCTCTAAGGAATCCAACATTACACTTTTTTCACCATGTTCTGCAGTATACGCACTTACCCTGTCATCTGCCAGTCGCCGCAAACCATCCAATTCATAATAACTCTGCTCAAAGCTTCCTACTATCTGCTGTTTTACAGTACCATCCTTCGTTACCGAAACAGAACTTATCTGAGCCGTTTTCTCCTGTCCACAGCCTGCCAGTACGCAGGTCAGCATAAGCATTATCAGGGCTGTTACCTTTTTACACATCTTCTATTATCTCCCACTCATACCTAAATTGCTAACATACTGCATTACATTATATTAAAGATTATCCACAATTTCAAGACTTTTAAACGCCCTGTCTATATATCTGGTCCGATAGACATCTGCTATTTTCTTTAATTCTGCCAATACCGTCGGTGTTACCATAAAAGTATAAAGTTTCTCAATCGTAGAATTTATGATATACGTTACCGCATATCGGGTGGATTCCTCCCAGACCCCTTCCACCGGCATCCCTGGAAATTCTCCGTTTAACACCATGGCTTTCATTTCAAATATGTACCGCACCAGTCTGTTGTCCAAAGAGGTGTGCTGTAAAGCTCTCAGGGACTGATACAACAGCTTCAACATTTCCTTCTCATCATTGTTTTCCCTGGTGTAATAATCCATTACCTCCAGGAAATACATTCCGTAATAAGCACCTTCAAAATCCTCCCGCAATCCTTCAAAATAATTGGTAACGGTAATATCCATAACGTTATAGGAGCTTCGACCTACGTATAACTTGAATTCTCCAAAAGAGAAAGGATTGGTCGCTGCCAGCAACTTGCTGTTAGGTCGTCTTGCCCCCTTCGCAAAAGCAGATATCTTTCCTCTCTCTTTCGTCAAAATGACAACTCTTCTATCATATTCTCCTATCGGCTCAGCTTTTAAAATCATTCCCGTAACCTCTGTAAATTCCTGCATGAGAATGTTCTCCTGACTCCTTCTTCCAGTTGCGTTCCCGTTTGGTAGTATCCATCTCTGCCTGTTTGTATGCCAGAAAATCTTCCACCTTTCCGGTTGCCATGAACTGTTCCCAGTAATTTATCTCCTTCATCTTGCGCCCCTGCTCCTTGTTTTCCCAAAAAGGATAAATAAACCTCGTCCTTATGAATAGGGTTCGCAGATTTTCTGTTTCTATTCTGTTTCTTTCGGGTTATAGCCAAAATTTTTCAACAGATAATCACTGTCGCGCCAGTCCTTCTTTACCTTGACCCAGAGCTGCAGATTTACCTGACTTTCTACTAAATCCTCTATCTCCGGTCTTGCCATGGAGCCTATCTTTTTCAACATACTGCCTTGTTTGCCAATGATAATTCCCTTATGGGAATCCCTCTCGCACACAATCGTTGCCTCTATGTCTACAATATGCTTCTTAAACTTCATACTCTCAATGGTAACGGCAATGCCGTGTGGAATCTCTTCCTGTAAACACTTTAACGCTTTTTCCCGAATCAGTTCTGCCACAATCTGGCGCATAGGCTGATCTGTTACCGTATCTTCGTCATAAAAAGGTTCTCCATAAGGCAGGTATTTCATAATGCAGTCAATCAACACCTGTAAACCATCCTTTTTCAGTGCCGATACCGGTACAATCTCTGCAAAGTCCATCTGTTTCCGGTAGGCATCCATAAAGGTCAATATCATTTCCTTTTTCACGGTATCTGTTTTATTGATAACCAGAATAACCGGTGTCTTTGTCTTCTTAAGCTGTTCAATGATATGCTGCTCGCCTGCGCCAATATAGTCGGTAGGTTCAACCAGCCACAGAATCACATCCACTTCAGACATAGTCCGTTCCGCCACATTAACCATATAATTTCCCAATTTGTTCTTTGCCTTATGAATTCCCGGTGTATCCAAGAAAACAATTTGCCCTTCTTTACAGGTGTAAACTGTCTGAATACGATTTCTGGTCGTCTGTGGTCGGTTGGAGGTAATCGCTATTTTCTGTCCAATCAGGGCATTCATCAACGTAGATTTTCCCACGTTGGGTCTGCCTATTAAAGTGGCAAAACCTGATTTAAACTGCTTATTTTCCATTGCTGTTTTCTTCCTTTTTTTCCTGTACATTCTCTTCTTTTGTCTGTGGTACATTACCAGCTGACTGATTCTGCGGCATCTGCATATTCATCATCCCATTTGGATTTACCTGATAACCCGGACTCTGCTGAAAAATTTTCTTTGTCTGTACCCTGGCATTGTTTCGTTTAATCAGTATTCTTATGATAAGGGCAATGACTGCAATCATAATGCCCCATACCACCAGATATGGAATATGTATCACAAACCAGATGAAGAACTGATAAAAGCCATTTCCAACCGCTTTCAGGCTGTCTACAAACCCCTGCTTCATTTTCTCACCCGCAGAGATATCCGGTGATGGTGTGTACTGCTCCACTTCGTCAATAGAGAGGTTCACAGTACTGTAATCTACCTGATTATCGTAGGTACGCAACTGGGACTCCATGCTTTCTATCTGATAACGCACATCGGAAAGGCGGCTCTCGATGGTCATGATGTCTTCCACCGTTTCTGCCTGTTCCAACAATTCTAACAGTCTGTCCTGCTCGGTTACCAGTGCTTTTTTATGACTTTCCAAATCTACATACTGCAATGTTACATCAGTTACACTTTCTGACTGGCTGACAATGTTACTTTCTTCACCCATGGTCTGTAAAAAAGTATCCAGCTTCTCCTTGGGAATCCGTATGGTCATACTGGTATAGCGGTTGTCCGCATAATAATCCGGATTGCCATATTGTCTGTTGTTACTGTAGCGGCTTTCAATATAACCACCTAACTGCTGCACCTGACTTTCCACGGTCTGTATCAGGCTGTCATAATTCTCGGTTTCCACATCCATGGAAACGTTTTTTATCAGTTTTCTTTCCGTGGCTGCTACTTCTTCCGTTACCTCCGTACCACTTTTCCCTTCGTCATAAGTCACTTCCTCATACGTACCGTCGGAAAAATAGTCTGTATCTTCCACCATTGCCGCTTCCGTATCATAAGTTGCAACCGAAGCAGTATCTGCACTGCTTTTTGCGGATCCGCAGGCTGTCAACACTGCCGTAAGAGTTGTAAGCAGCACAGCTGCCATCCATTGTTTTCTTCTACACATCCTTTATCCTCCCTTTTTGTAATTATCTTCCTAGTGGAACAGATACTCTGTTTCATCAAATAACGCTTTCTGTTCCTTAATCTTCTCTTCATTTCCAACTACGCACAGGCAGTTATCTGACAGAAAAGCTCGTACATAGGCACCCAGCCCCCTGATAGTTGCTGCATCGGTTGCCAGCAATTCATCTCTGTCTTTCTGTACTTCTTCATACGAGTAATGTGACATATAACCACTTAAGGAATAACTTCCTTTGGTTGCCGGTGTCATCGGCATATCCATTTCGCTAATGGCGCCGATGATAAACTGCGTCATGGTTCTTTCGTCTGCATCAAAAGCTTCAATATAATCTGCTGCTTTCTCGTAGATTTCAATGGTCTTCTCCAGATTCGGATCTCTGTAGGAAACAAAATAGCTGTCACCGGATTTTCCGAAGTTACACATACAGCCATAAGCACCTCCCTTAACACGTACCTGGGTCCAGAGATAATCGTATCCCATCATCACGCGCAGTACTCTCAATGCCCCGGTATAGGGAAGTCCTTTCGTTTCAAAGTTACCGGCACGGCATACATACTGAATCTGGGCGGAAGACATAAAGCCCTCATTCTTTTTCTCCGGCTTCGGAAGATACCCTGCACCCTGAACCGGCTCTGTATACAGTACAGATTTCAGATGCTCCACCAGTTTTTCGATGCCATCCATTCCGTTTTCCTGCGCTGTATAATCTACCATCAGATTTTCCGGGCGGAACAGGTAAACAACTAGCTTCTGTAACTTATCAATCACTTCTTCCTTTTTCTCGTCAAACTTCTCTTCCAGTTCTTCCAGCATGCGATAAAATGCCAGTCCATTGGTCTGTTCAATAACCATTGCTGTCTTAGACAAATGGGACAATGCCTGACCAGCTGCCAGTTTATGACCCGCAGACATCATATCTGCCTGCTTTTCAGAACGTTTTTCTGCCACCAGTTCATACAGTCTCTTAGCATCCGTATAAACCGACCGGGTAAGGATTTCCTCTGCCAGGGCAAACGCTTTTGGCAGATTTTCATATAACACCTTTACCTTTAAATCAAATGTTGCTGTATACTTCGATAAATTTCTCGCATCTGTATAGGTATTCAGTGCCGGTGCAATTCCACCGGTCTGTAAATTAATTTCATTATACAATTCACTGTAAGAGTGTTCTTTCGTATCCACCAGTCCAATCATGGTCTTCAAAAGTCCTACATAAGGGAACAGTTCTTCCGGTACCTGCCTCAAATCAAACATAAACCGGAGATAGCCGATTCCATTGGTAAATACGTTATGCCATAGCAGTATGGTATCGCCAACCTTTTTCTCTATATTGTAATAAGGAGCCGCCTCTTTCTTCATGTCCTCCCTGGTCAGAAGCGGAATCTTCTCCAAATTCTCCTTCGGGCTGGGCTCTTCCTGATAGGCTTTTAATTCCCTGGTTTCTTTGATAACCCTTTCTATCTCTTCCGGACTCATAGATGCCTTTTTCTGTGCCAGCTTCTCTGCCAGTTCTTTATCCTTTTGACCAGTCAGTCCCTTCACAGGTTTTACTATAACAACACTCTTATGCGTGTTATCAATCAGCTTTTCCCGGATAATCTGTTCAAAATAAGAGGTCTGTACGGCTTCTTTTAAATCCTGATAAGTATCCAGCAGTTCCACGTACCAGAATGGTTTACTGTCATCATAAAGCCAGGAACCCAGCATATCCAGTCCGTACATCAATCCCTTGGGATAAGACCCGAAATCAGCTTCTCTGTATTTGAATTCATAATAATTTAAGGTAGCCTGTAAGGCTCTCTTATCCAGTCCTCCGGTACTTAATTTTTCCAGTTGTTCTTCAATAATCCGCACGAAGTCATCTTTCTGATTTGCATTAGCATTCTTTGCCACAATCGAAAAATACGGTTGCTTTACCCCGCTGTCAAATGCACAGTTCAAATCTGTACCAATCCCGGCATCTAACAGAGCCTGCTTAATAGGCGCTCCTGGCGTCATGCATAAAACATCTACCAGCGTTTCAAATCCAAGATAAAACTTTTTATCAATTCCACTGCCTAAGGAAATGTTATAGGACAAATACGTGTTATTCTCTTCCGTTTCACTCTCCATAATCGGATATTCCTTTTCAATCGTTATGGTATCCGCAAAAGGTTTCTCCATGGCCAGTTCCGACTCCACTGCCAGTGCATCATAATGAGATAGATATTCTTCATCCATATATTGCAGTTTTTCTGCCATATCCATATTGCCATACAGATAAATATAACTGTTAGAGGGATGGTAATATTTCTTATGAAATGCCAAAAAATTCTCATAGGTAAGTTCCGGAATGACATCCGGGTCACCGCCAGACTCTACTGCATAAGCTGTATGTGGATATAAGGAGTTCATAATCTCTCTCCACAGCACATCATCCGGAGACGAGAAAGCTCCCTTCATCTCATTGTAGACAACACCATTAATCGTCAGAACATCCTCTGCATCCTCCAACTCATAATGCCATCCTTCCTGCCTGAAAATCTTTTCCTCATGATAAATATTCGGATGGAATACCGCATCCAGATATACGTCCATCAGATTTTGAAAATCTTTGTCATTACAGCTTGCCACCGGATATATGGTTTTATCCGGGTAAGTCATAGCATTTAAAAAGGTATTTAAAGACCCTTTCGCCAACTCAATAAAAGGGTCCTTTAATGGGTATTTATCTGATCCGCACAATACCGTATGTTCAATAATATGTGCTACGCCAGTACTGTCGGTAGGTGGTGTCCGAAATCCAATGTAAAACACCTTATTGTCATCATCATTAGACAGCAGTGCCACTCTGGCACCTGTCTTATTATGTTTCAGCAGATAGCTGACAGAATCGATATCCTTAATTTCTCTTTTTTCAAGAATGGTATATGCTTTTAATTGTTCTAACTGCATTGTCTGTCGATACTCCTTCCAGCATTACATTTGTTTTTATAGTATACCACTGTTTCTAAATTTTAGTAAAGACTATTCCGGCATAATAAAAGAGCAGGCGAAAACTACTTCATTCGTTTTCACCTGCTCAGTGTAAAAGGGGAATTTTACCGTGTTCATACCGAAACGTAACAATTCTATTATTTTGTCATAAAATTGTCACATTCCTGTCTAACAATGTCAGTCTAGCAGAAATATTTCCGATAATCAAGTATATTTTTGATTTCTTATGTCTAAAGCAGCTGTTATTTATCGCACAAATCCGACACTTTTTTGCATTCCTGCACTTCCATACCTTACAGACTGAAAGTCATCAACGCAAGTTTCGACAGAATCAATTCCTGAATTACCACACCTTTTTTCTTCTTCTGCGCAAGATTCCATTTGGCAAAATCATTCAAATGCATCACTCTCGTCTTATATCCTACTTTCTTCTTCCCCAAAAAGGATTTGGATTCTTCCAACACACTGATTTTTACTTTTGCTTTCAATTGCTGATAAGTCCGGTAAGAAAACTGTTCCGGGGTCATATAGTACAGATGACTCTCCAGGGTCGTTGTCAGGTTAGTGTCCTTTGCAATATAATGCTCAATGATAGACTTATATTTAAAGTTTGCCATCTCATTTTCCAACACTTCCTGATAGGTGTATCTTGCCCCAATGTAAATTGAGCCGCTGTCCTGCATAAAATATTTATAATCATTATCCTGGTATTCCATATAAGCACCCGCCTTTTCTTCCGTTTCTTTATGACAACGCACCGGTTGCCAGGGAATCTATCTTGTCACCGCTCATACGGATAGCATCCTCAATTGCTTTTCGGCTAAGCCCGGATTCCTCCATCAGTTCTTCAATCGTTATCTTCCGGTGCAATTCCTCAGATAATTCATTGGCAAGGTCAGCTACTTTATTGACCTTGTCCACTATCTTCTTATCTTTCCTGGACTCCTCTGCGTTCTCTCCAATGTATTCTTCCATGGCATCCATAATCAACCTGGCTAACATGCCCTGGGCTTCCGTCGCATGTTCCAGGGCACCTAACATGGTAACCCCCATAGCCACTGCCACATTACCCTCACCTATCAAATCTTCCAGATATACCCCCTGCCCGGCATAGAGCTTGGCAATCTCTACGACCTGTGGTAAAAAAAGCTCTGCCAGCCGGTTCTGGGCATCGGTATCTCCTGCCATGGCAGACAGGGTAATCGCTTCTTTTTCTCCGTCAGAAACCTGTTCAAGTTGTTCTAATTCCCGCAGGTAACTATCCAGATAGTCTTTCTCGTCTTCCTGTAGATAATCATCCAGGTCAACCGCTTCTCCAACACCAATCTTATGCTGATGCAGATACTGATATACCATGTCCATCTGTTCTTTGGACAATGACAGCTCCAGGAATGCTTTCTCCACCTGTTCTTTTGTAATACAATTATTCTGTTCCTTTGCAGTCTGTCTTACTTTCTCTAATGTTTTTGCAAACAGAATCTCTCTATCCATTCTTCTTCCAGCCTTTCCTGTTCTGATGATTCCCTTAATTTCTTTTTACATGGGTATGGGTATACAGATGTTCTTCACAGTATTCATAATTGCCATCACATTTGGAGCAGAACCGAAACTGCATGTTAGGGCTGTCCACCTCAGTTCTGCCACAGATAGCACATTTATGCTTGGTAATGCCGCCGCTTCCTTTTCTGACCTCTCTTTTAAACTCCTGTCTTCTCTTAATCTGCTTCGGATGCAGATGCATTCTGTTTCTGGAAGTAAAGAAAAAGACAATGAAATTAAGCATGGAAGCAAGAATAACAAACCGAGTGCTCACACCGCCGATGATAAACTCATATGCTAACAGAAGAACATCTAAGAGTCCCAGATATTTAACCTTTACCGGAATAATAAACATTAACAGTACCTGTGCCTCTGGGAAGGTTGCCGCAAAGGCAAGGTAAATGGACAGGTTAATATAATAGGTACTGAACATCATTGACTGAATCAGGAAATAATAGTTCGCTCCCATTGCTTCAATAGCATCTGCATGGAAAAGATACTGATATCCCATCAACAGGAAACTGCCGGCAATGGTAAACAGCATGCCCTGAAACAGGTATACATTATACCGGTAGGTTCCCCAGGTATTCTCCAATGCCGTACCTATACTGTAATAAAAGTACATCATAATCAACACAAAAAAGATATTATTGCCAGAAGGTGGTATCAGAATCCAACTGACCAGTCTCCATATCTGTCCATGTAAAATAGCATAAGGATCCAGTGTCAGATAATAAATTAACTGCGGAACCATCATTTCAATCAGGTATCCCACACCATAGCACAACACCAGAATCAAGGAAATATTCCGAATCGCATATTTACCGAACTTTCTTTCAAAGGGGCTCATTTTACACACTCCTATCATGTATTTTAGTAATCAAAATTGAATACATTTTACCATTCTTGTTTTTAAAAGTAAACGCTGCCCCAAGGAAAAACAAAGAAGTTATAAAAAATTAATATGTTTCTTCGAAAAACTTCATAATTTCTCCCAGATAGCTGATTGCTTTTTAGATATGCGTGTCGTATAATGACAAGGTATGTCGATTGGCACATACATATATAAATAGGTAAAAACGCGATTTTATTTCTAAAGATAAGTTCGCAAAAATCACTTTAATATCTACAAGGAGTTGATTAAGAAAATGAGTGGAATGCAGTATACCCTGGGTATTGATATCGGTTCTACAACCGTTAAAATCGCTATCTTAAATGAAAAACACGATGTACTCTTTTCCGATTATCAAAGACATTTTGCTAACATAAGAGAAACCCTTTCTAATCTGTTACAGAAAGCTTATCAGAAATTAGGAAATCTGACTGTTCATCCAATGATTACAGGGTCCGGCGGTCTTACTCTGGCAAATCACTTACAGGTACCTTTTGTCCAGGAAGTTATCGCCGTGTCCACTTCCCTCCAGACCTTTGCCCCGACAACCGATGTAGCAATCGAATTAGGCGGCGAGGATGCCAAAATCATTTATTTTGAAGGTGGCAATGTGGAACAGCGTATGAATGGTATCTGTGCTGGTGGTACCGGTTCCTTTATTGACCAGATGGCTTCCCTGTTGCAGACCGATGCACCGGGATTAAATGAATATGCAAAAAATTACCATTCTCTTTATACCATCGCTGCCAGATGCGGTGTATTCGCCAAGTCGGATATCCAACCCCTGATTAACGAAGGTGCTACCAAGGAGGATTTGGCAGCTTCTATTTTCCAGGCAGTGGTAAACCAGACCATCAGTGGACTTGCCTGCGGTAAGCCAATCCGTGGACATGTTGCTTTTCTGGGAGGTCCGTTACATTTTCTTTCCGAGTTAAAGGCTGCTTTCATCCGCACCCTAAAACTGGATGATGAACACATTATTGATACCGACCGTTCCCACTTATTTGCAGCCATCGGTTCTGCCCTGAATGCAAAGGAAGAAACATTCTATACTATGGAAGAAATGGTTGGAAAGCTTTCCTCAAACATAAAAATGGAATTTGAAGTAGAACGTATGGATCCTCTTTTTGCTTCCACTGAAGAATATGATGCGTTCTGTAAACGGCATGCCGTTCATCACGTATCCACTGGAGATTTGGCTACTTATCAGGGAAACTGTTTCCTGGGTATTGATGCCGGTTCCACCACCACCAAAGTGGCTCTGGTTGGCGAGGATGGCTCTTTACTGTACTCCTTCTACAGCAGCAATGACGGAAGCCCTCTTAAAACGGCTATCCGTTCCATCAAACAGATTTATTCCCTGCTTCCGGATGGAGTAAAAATCGTCCGTTCCTGTTCTACCGGTTACGGCGAAGCCTTGATGAAAGCGGCTTTCTTACTGGATGACGGCGAAGTAGAAACAGTTGCCCATTACCAGGCTGCTGCTTTCTTTGACCCGGATGTAGACTGTATTCTGGACATCGGCGGTCAGGACATGAAATGTATTAAAATCAAAAATCAGACCGTAGACAGCGTCCAGTTAAACGAGGCCTGCTCCTCCGGCTGTGGTTCCTTTATTGAAACCTTTGCGAAATCCTTAAATTACAGCGTAGAAGACTTTGCCAAAACAGCCTTGTTTGCAGAACACCCGATTGACCTCGGTACCCGTTGTACCGTCTTCATGAATTCCAAAGTAAAACAGGCACAAAAGGAAGGAGCTTCCGTATCTGATATTTCTGCCGGACTGGCTTACTCTGTTATCAAGAATGCCTTGTTTAAGGTTATCAAAGTATCCAGTGCTTCCGAGCTTGGTAAAAATATCGTTGTCCAGGGTGGTACGTTCTATAACGATGCCGTCCTCAGAAGCTTTGAGAAAATTGCTGACTGTGAAGCCATCCGCCCTGATATTGCAGGTATTATGGGTGCTTTTGGTGCTGCTTTGATTGCCAGACAAAACTATGAGCCTGGTTATGAAACCTCCATGCTTACCTTAGACCAGATTAGCAATCTGCAATTTGAAACCAGTATGGCAAAATGTAAAGGCTGTACCAACAACTGCCGCCTTACCATCAATAAATTTACCGGCGGCCGTCAGTACATATCCGGTAACCGTTGTGAACGCGGTCTTGGCAAAACAAAGAATGCCAACGGCGTTCCCAACCTTTTTGACTACAAATTAAAACGCCTCTTCTCCTATGAACCGCTTCCGGTAGACGAGGCTCCCCGTGGCACTGTGGGTATCCCCAGAGTGTTAAATATGTACGAAAACTATCCATTTTGGTTTACTTTCTTTACCAGACTGGGATACCAGGTAGTACTCTCCCCAAGCTCTAATCGTAAAATCTACGAGCTTGGTATCGAGTCTATCCCCAGCGAATCAGAATGTTATCCGGCTAAGCTTGCCCATGGACATATAGCCTGGCTTATCAACCAGAAGGTAGACTTTATCTTCTACCCGGCACTGTTCTATGAGCGAAATGAGTTCCCGGAAGCCAACAACCATTACAACTGCCCGATTGTTACTTCTTATTCTGAAAATATCAAGAACAACGTGGAAGAAATTGGCCGTGGGGAAGTTGTATTCCGTAATCCTTTTATGTCCTTCCGCGACTTAAAAACCATTACCGAAGCCCTTACCCGCGAATTTAAAGAACTGCCTGTTACCGAAGTGATGGATGCGGCAGAAGCTGCCTGGAAAGAATTAGAGGCTACCCGCGAAGATATGCGTCATCAGGGTGAAGAAGTACTCCGCTATATGGAAGAAAACCACAAGCGCGGTATCGTTCTTGCCGGTCGTCCTTACCATATCGACCCGGAAATCAACCATGGTATTCCGGAACTGATTAACTCCTATGATATCGCGGTACTGACAGAAGACTCTGTCTCCCATCTGGCAAGCCCGGAACGACCTCTTATCGTATCTGACCAGTGGATGTACCATTCCAGACTGTATGCGGCCGCCAGCTTCGTAAAAACCCGTGATGATTTGGATTTAATTCAGTTAAACTCCTTTGGCTGTGGTCTGGATGCCGTTACCACCGACCAGGTAAATGACATTCTTTCCGGTTCAGACAAGATATACACCTGTCTGAAAATCGATGAGGTAAACAATCTTGGTGCTGCCCGAATCCGCATCCGTTCCCTGCTCTCTGCCATCAAGGTAAGAGAACAGAAACACAAACAGCGTACGATTCGCTCCAGTGCCATCACAAAGGTCGCCTTTACCGAAGAAATGCGAAAGGATTATACTATTCTGTGTCCACAGATGTCACCGATTCATTTCGAAGTCATGCAGGCTGCCTTTGAAGCCTGTGGCTATCATTTCGAAGTGCTGGATAATGATAACCGCCATGCTGTCGATGTGGGCTTAAAATACGTGAATAATGATGCCTGCTATCCATCCCTGATGGTCGTCGGCCAGATTATGGATGCTCTCTTATCCGGCAAATATGATGTCAATAAAGTAGCTATTATCATGACCCAGACAGGCGGCGGCTGCCGTGCTACCAATTATGTCGGATTTATCCGCCGTGCGTTGGAAAAAGCCGGCATGGCACAGATTCCGGTTATCTCCTTAAATCTTGCCGGTATCGAGACGAATCCTGGATTCCACCTGAATCTGGAAATGCTGATGCGCACTGCATACAGTGCTCTCTTTGGTGATATTTTCATGCGTTGCGTTTACCGGATGCGTCCTTACGAAATAACACCTGGATCTGTGGATGCCCTGCACAAGAAATGGGTTGCAAAATGTCGTGAATTTGTATCCAGAAAGCACATGAATTACTTCACTTTCCAAAAAATGTGCCGTCAGATTGTACGTGATTTTGATGCCATACCGATTCATGAAGACATGAAAAAGCCAAGAGTCGGTGTGGTAGGCGAAATTTTGGTAAAATATGCACCGGCTGCCAACAACCATCTGGTAGAGCTTCTGGAATCCGAAGGTGCAGAAGCCGTTGTTCCTGATTTATTAGACTTCATGCTCTACTGCTTCTACAACCAGATTTACAAAGCTGATTACCTGGGGACTTCCCGGAAAGCCGCTGTTATCTCCAAGATTGGTATCTGGGCTTTGGAAAAATTGCGGGAACCAGCTGCCAAAGAATTTAAAAAGAGCAAACATTTTACTCCTCCGGTAAGCATTTACCAGATTGTGGATTATGCAAAGCCTATTGTTAATATTGGTAATCAGACTGGCGAAGGCTGGTTCTTAACAGGAGAAATGGTCGAGTTGATTCACAGTGGGGTCAACAACATCGTATGTACACAGCCTTTCGGCTGTCTGCCAAACCACGTTGTTGGGAAAGGTGTTATCAAAGAATTGCGGAAGCGTTATCCGCTCTCTAATATCGTTGCTATCGATTATGACCCTGGCGCCAGCGAAGTAAATCAGTTAAACCGAATCAAACTTATGCTTTCCACTGCCCAGAAGCATTTAAAAGAGGCAAGATAAACGAAAAGATAGGCAAGAAACGAGATAAAAAATACAGCTTACATTCCGTAAGCTGTATTTTTATAGCTGTCTTTATAACTGTCATCTGTTTCTTCTCTTATATTCCTATTATCCTGTCAGTTGCTACATCTGTTTTCTGACAACCAGATATTCATTATCTGACTGGTAAAAAGAACATTCAAAATTGCCTCCTCTTAAAAAGGCACTCATTTCATCCTCGTCCAAGTCTACCATGCAAATATAACATTCGTAATCTTCATCATACTGATAATTACTACAAGTATCACAACAACTCATTCTTACTGTCCTTCTTTATTTCTGCCTGTCCTGCCAGTGTTTTCTGTATTATATCTACTAAAATACAAAATACTTTGTTCCGGAAATGCTTAATAAAAGGTCTTTTCCACTCTTTTATTAATGAATCTTACTTTCCCCTTTACTTCCTCCGCCAGTTCCTGCATAGCTGCTTCAGCAGTTTCTTTCTGAAGCTGATTCACGCAGAAAATACAAGTGCCGAATTTATCGCCAGAAAAAAGCTTTGGTTTCTCCCATTTCACATAATAGGATACTCTGTATTTTAATAATATTTTCTCTACTCTTTCCTTGGTTACCATGTCAGTTACCTGACACCACTCCAATTCATTATGCACTTTTACCTTCTGATATGCTGTTTCCATATATCCTCTCCGTATCTGTATGTCTTTCATGTACCCTCACAAGTCTCGTTCTCCGACCCACCGACCGCTCTTGCCAGCGTCCTGAAAACATAATAATTATATACTACTTTGTCCAAATGCGCAATTATTGATTGTCGCTGCGGTTGCATGATGTCGGTTTTTATGGTATATTCTAGACTATCAATGCTTATGAAAGTAGAGGTTTTTATTATGCCGATCAAGATTGCAGATTCATTACCAGCAACAACCACACTGGAACAGGAAAATATCTTTGTCATGACTGAGTTTCGTGCCATGCATCAGGATATCCGTCCGTTAAATGTCCTGATTATGAATCTGATGCCAACCAAGATTGTGACGGAAACCCAGCTTTTACGTAAATTATCCAATACCCCTTTACAGGTTAATGTAGAGTTCCTACAAACAGCAAGTTATACTCCACAGCATATAGATTCAAACCATCTGGAATCTTTCTACACTACCTTTGACCAGGTAAAAGATCGTAAATTCGATGGCATGATAATTACCGGTGCCCCTCTCGATTATGTGAAATTTGAGGACGTTACCTACTGGGACGAAATCTGTACCATCATGGAATGGGGCAAGACCCATGTGCACTCTACGCTGCATCTTTGCTGGGGTGCTTTTGCCGCTTTCTATTATTTCTATGGTTTAGAGCGGTATGACATGGAAGAAAAATTATCCGGAGTATACTCCCACCGGATTCTAAAGAAAAATTCTCCTCTGTTCCGTGGATTTGATGATATTTTCTATGCCCCACAGTCCAGGGCTATGGGCATTGCCAAAGAAAAAATTGACTCTGTGCCAGAATTAGAATTAATGGCTATCTCCGATGATGCCGGTGTTACCATTGCAAAAACGACTGACAGCAGACATTTCTTTGTGACCTGCCACCCAGAGTACGATGCAGATACCTTGTCTCAGGAATATTTCCGAGATTTAAATAAAGGCATGAATCCTAAGATTCCAGTAAATTATTTTCCTGATGATGACCCCACGAAAGAACCGATTGTAAACTGGCGTTCTACCGGTCAATTACTGTATTCCAACTGGCTCAATTACTATGTATACCAGACAACACCCTATGATTTACGAACTTTAATATAATGTATTATATTTCTGTATTGCCAAGCAAACGCACCAGAAAAAGCTGCTATTTTCAAAAATGAAAACAGCAGCTTTTTCTTGACTATTTTAATAAAAAATATTCCCTTCTTCCACATTTTTGCGATACTGACATGCTTTTGCAAACAACAGATTTGGATGGATGCACTTCTTGGCCATAGAACACTCCTCATATCTTGAACAGCACGCAAATCCGGCAGCCTTTGGGATATAATTATGAATACCAATTCTCATACATTCCGTCAAGCAAGCAATGAATGCATCCGAATCCTTTTCAAATCGCTTTTTCTCGTCCGTTTGTTCAAAACTCTTTGAGGATACCGCAACTACATTTGCATTTGATTTCAGAATATTTTCATACACTCTCGCAAGAACCGTATTTCTGCTGCTATCTCTTCTACCCTCAACAATATCCGGCTCATAAACACAAATAGCATACGATGATATCTGTCCTTTTTTTCCGATATTTGCCATAATGGAAAATGAATGATTCATTAATCCCAATTCTCTTTCCAATCCATCGAATTTCGATGCCAGTTTTACTTGCCATTCTTCCGACGCATCCACTTCAATTAATTCTTCTTCCTTTTCAACAGAAGCTGCATCTATTTCGATGTCCTTGCCAACACGATATTCCTCTGATTTATCGCATAGTAAACCTCCAAAGGCCAGCTGCTCATAAACCAGATGATTTATAACACAGTCCTCGATTGCTCTATGTGCTTTTGAGTAATCAATATGGTATTCCTTGGACAAATACTCCAAATTATGATGTGGCAAAGCAGTATGTATTTTTTTTGCCAAATATAAGGTATCAATATAATCATTTGGGAAATGGCAGTTTAGTTCTTTTACATAAGCATCTTCCAAGAACTTACTATCGAATGTTGTAAAATTATGACCAACAATAATACTGTTTTCAAGGAACGCCTTGCATTGTTCACATGCCTCCCTTGCTTCTATCCCAAACATTTGAAGCATATCATTTGAAATACCCGTCAATTTTTCAACCTTCTTGGGGATTTTGACATCTGTCTTAACCAGCACATCAAATCGGTCTACTTCTTTTCCCGCCACATACTTAATAGCGCCAATTTCAATAATCTCATCTTTTAAATGATTTCTTCCCGTTGTTTCCAAATCCACAACAATATACGTATCTACATTGTTTTCAATTCTTTTCCCTATCTTTCCTGAAATGCTTTTTGGCTTTTCCATATGTTCACCCATGTCATTCAAAAATGATGGTTTCTGCATATCTGCCAAATAGTCTGACAAAATAGAAACCCGTTCGTCGTTTTCAAGCGTAATCAGAATACACTTACTCCCACTTGGTTCATATGTCGTAACCACCTCATAATTAACTACATTAAATTGTTTCCACATACAATCCTGGTCCTTATGCCAATAAACAATGCCCTTCGTAACCGGTATTCCTATTTTCTTTCTTAATTCTTTTGTATCATTACAATTTAATTGTATAAATTCTGACGCCATAAATCTTCCTTTCTTATTCGCCTAAGAAATCATATTCAACAACTCATCTTCTGTAATAACCGGAATTCCCAACGACTGTGCTTTCGTCAGCTTGCTTCCCGCAGCCTCCCCCGCAACAAGATAATCTGTTTTCTTACTTACAGACCCCGTACATTTTCCTCCATTATTTTCAATCAATTCAGAGACCTCTTTCCGTCCTAACGTTGGTAAAGTTCCTGTTACAACAATTGTCAGCCCTGCAAGTTTATCGCTGCTGCTTCCCACTTGTTGCATCTCCATATTAACGCCAACAGATGCTAACTCTTCAATAACGGCCTGATTCTTTGGTTCATCAAAATACTGTCTGATACATAGCGCGGTAATTTCACCTATATCATCAATTGCTGTTAATTTCTCATACGATGCACCCATCAATTCCTGAATCGAATAAAAATGTTTCATAATGGATTTTGCCGTATTTTTTCCCACATTTCTAATCCCAAGTCCCGTTAACAGCTTTGTTGGTTCGTTGGTCTTGGATTTCGCAATCGACTCTAAAATCCTGTTTGTACCTTGTTTATGTCCAAAAACGCTTTTTTCTATCAATTCATCCTTAATATCAATCAACTTATAGATATCAGCAAATGTTTTCACATATCCGCTCTGAATTAACGTGTTAATAATCGAATCTCCCAGTCCCATAATATTCATAGCATCCAGCGAGCAAAAATACGATAGTGTTCTGGTTAACTGTGCTGGGCATAGAGCGTCCACACAACGAATGTCGGCTGTATCCTCTTCATTTATCAAAACACTGCCGCACACAGGACAACGCGTAGGTGTTTTAAAAACAATCTTAGGTGCCTTAACACAACCATTTAACTTAGGAATAATTTCTCCACTTTTAAACAACCTATAGCATCCACCAATACCAATCTGCATCTCGTTAATATAATCCTGATTATGAAGCGTTGCCCTCGAAACATTTGTTCCGCACAGTCTGGCTGGTTTTCCGGTTTCTTCATCATGAAAAGCACCTGTATACGTTATCTTTCCAGTTCGACCTACATCAACTAAGATTTCATCCATAACAACCACCCGCTCTTCTGGCGGATATTTGTATGCAATATGACCACTCGAATACTTACTTCCTGCTGGGAAATCCTCCCGATACTGAATTTGGTCAATTTTTACAACTGCCCCATCAATATCATATTCAAGTTCATTACGCATTTCTGCGATTTCATCAATTGTCTGAAGAATTTCATCCGCTGTAGTACATTTCTTATGGAATACAGTTGGAATACCATTTTGAGCTAAAAAATCCATTCCTTTACAATGACTTTGCATCAGTTCCTCAGGTCCTTGTTGAATATTAAACACAAACATTTTCAATCCACGTTCCTTAGTAACCTTGGAATCTAACTGTCTTAATGTTCCGGCAGCTAAATTTCGTGGATTAGCAGCTAATTTCTTTCCTGCCCTTTCCTGTTCCGCATTATATTTTTCAAAATCACTATGAGTCATATACACTTCTCCTCGAAGCTGTAAAGAATCGTAGGGTAATTTCAAAGCCTTTTTAACATCTGGAATTACAAGAGCGTTAGCCGTGACATCCTCACCAACCAATCCATCTCCTCTGGTTTCCGCCAAAGTCAGTTTCAAAGAACCATTCTCATCCTTTTCATATCGAAGAGTCATAGAAAGACCATCAATCTTTGTTTCAACCGAGAATGTACTCTCCGGATGCATGGCTTTAACCTTTTGTACCCAGGCAATTACATCTTCTTTTGTAAAAACATCTTCAATGGAAAGCATCGGCACATCATGAGTAACCTTCACACCCGCTTCACGCTTTGTTGTTCCACCTATCTTCTGTGATGGGGAATCGGTTGTAACCCATTCAGGGTGCTCTTTCTCCGCTTCTTTTAACCGAATCATTAATTGATCATATTCATAGTCACTAATTTCAGATTCATCCTCATTATAATAACAATTCATATGATAATTAATCGTTCCTATAAGCGCATCATATTCTTCTCTAGTCATATATGCTTCTCCTTAATGATTCCAGTACTAAATCAAGTTCTTAAACCAATATACTTATATACACATTAAATCCATCTGTTTTATCTATCATGAAACACATAATAATCTCTAAAGTTTACCGGGTAAAACCGCATGCCTGATACAGCTTCTTTAAAGACTCGCCTGTAATTTCTTCGTATGCTCCCGGCTTCAAGTTGCCCAGTTTTATATTCATAACACGTGTTCTTTTTAAAGAAGTCACTTCGTATCCCTGACTTTTGCACATCCTCCGAATCTGCCTGTTTACCCCCTGGGTCAGAATCATTCTCAATGTCTTTGGTCCAAGTTGTTCTATCTCGCAAGGACGTGTGGTTACATTCAGTTCTTCCAGATAAATGCCATCCCTCATTGCCTGTATAGCTTCCCCTGTCCATTCTTTTGAGGTCTTGACAATATATTCTTTCTCGTGGCGATTGGCTCCCCGCATCATAGCATCAATCAGATTGCCATCATTAGTCATCAGCAGAAGTCCTTCCGAATCCTTATCCAGTCGTCCAGCATAGGTTACCCGAACCGGATACTTCATGTCATCGATAACCAGTTTCTTAGCATGGGTATCCCGCTCAGAACACACTACTCCGATTGGTTTATAATAGGCTAATACAACCTTTTTATCCATGCCAGCTATTTTCTTTCCGCGTACAGCAATGGTATCCCGGGATGTTACCCTGCATCCCATATCTGCCTTTTTTCCATTTACCGTAACGACTCCCTGTTCAATCAACTTATCGGCATCTCTTCGGGAACAGATACCACAGGATGCCAGATATTTATTCAAGCGCATTTCATCCATGATTTTTCCTTATCCTTATATCCTTTACAATCCTTTTCCTGACACTTTATCCTGCTGCGTGGTTCTTTGTGTAATTGTCCATCTGCTCTGGCAGTTCCTTTACAACAGCATGTTCCATTAGAAAGGTCTTCCACACATCGTAATGCTGTGCATACAGGTGAACTCCATCAAATGTCAAATCTGCCTTTAGGAATCCATTTTCATCTGTAAATAATGGGTTCGCATCCAGATAGAAAATATCCACTCCATTAGCAAGTGTCGCAATTGCTGCGTTCTTATCATTGATATTCACATTGTTAAATTCGGTTGCCATGTTATTCTTATCCTCACTGATATGAAGATTTGCCATGAGATAGATAATCGCATCCGGCTGCCATACCCTAATCTGTTGTACCATCTCCCGGAACTGCTTTAAATACATCTGTGTATTTCCATACCCCAGCTCATTGATACCAAGCATAATATAAATTTTGCCATACTGTTTCTGTTGCAGAATAATTTTCAAATCTACTTTCTTACCAGCACGCTGGTCCATCACACCGGTATCTTCCATGACCTTAAAAACAGTCATGCTGCTCTCGCAAAAAAAGTCAGCCTGGTCAATTCCGGCGTAATCATAGATGCCAAGTGTCCTGGAATCTCCGATAAAGGCTGCATCTGCAAAATAACTGTCATCTACTGTTTCATAATCATACTCTGTCGTAAGCGCAGTTTTTCCTGCATCAGAATAATAATAGGATTCAATATCTAGTGGTTCATAAAATTCAAAGCGTGTAATTCCGTTCTTCTTTTCCGTTCCTTTTTTGTCATCTTGCATTTTTCCTGCATTTTCTGTTAAATCTTGATTTAATTTTCCACTATTTTCATTTTTATCCGCTGTATCTGCTACCTGTCCGGAGCTTTCCACCTCTTCCTGACTGCCATCTATTTTCTGTTCCGGAAGTATTGTTTCTCTTCCTGCTTCTTCTCCTTTTGAAGCACTTTCGATACCATTTGGCTCCTTATATTTTTCTTCATCATCTTCGCTCTCCTGATCCCCTGTTTCTCCCACGATTGTCCTGTCGGTATCTGCATCGCTCCTCATTTTCTGTTGTTCTATAATCTGTTCTATGCGCTCCCTCATTCCAGGAAAGCCAATTTCATCAGAAGTGCATAGTGCAACACCAGAAGTCAGAAGCATCAGAATTAAGAAGGGATATTTTTTTATCTGTATTTTCATGATAGCTTACTCTTTTCTTAAAATCGGAAATATAAAAACGGATTGTTACTTCCTACAATGATTTCATGGACGGATAACCAAAATACTATTAGCAAAATGCCTATCATATACCAGGTATCTTTCTTCTCATTATAAAACTTCTTCGGATAAGAGGTGGAAAATAAAATGCATAGCAAAAGCAGCCACCAATATTCCTTCAAATATCTGCCAAACTGTGTCATTCCTACCAGTATCCTGCCACTGTGTATACCTATCAGATTTCCCAGATAGGCAAGAAGCTGTTGTCCGTCCGTAATCGCAAAAATAACCCATGTAACTGGAATCAGGATAATCATATAAAGATGTCCTATTACCTTGCTTTTCTCCAATTTGGCTCCCAATCCGTTCTTTTCCAGAATCTGCAGGAAAAAAAACAAAATACCCCATACTACAAAATTCCAGGCAGCTCCATGCCACAAGCCAGTAAATGCCCACACCAGGAATAAATTCAGTATGGTTCTTGCTTTTCCTTTTCGATTTCCTCCAAGTGGAATGTAAACATATTCCCGAAACCACCTTCCCAGCGTAATATGCCATCTGCGCCAGAATTGTGTTACCGATTTAGCCGCATAGGGATTATTAAAATTCCTTGGCAAGACAAATCCCAGCATCTTCCCCAGTCCTACTGCCATCAAGGAATATCCCCAGAAATCAAAATATATCTGAAAAGAATAGGCAAATGCACCCAGCCAGGCAATCGGAACCGCCAGGTTTCCAGCCCCAGCGGTCATAATAGTATTCCAAAGAGTTCCAATCTGATTTGCCAGAAGCACCTTAAAACCAAGTCCTATGGTAAATAATTTTAACCCATTTTCAATTCCTCTGGCAGTCAGTTTCCTTTTTTGCAGCCGTTCTGCCACTTCCGTATATTTTACAATCGGTCCTGCAATCAGCTGGGGAAACAGACTGACATAAGTTCCAAATTCCAACAGTCCTACCGGCTTCTCAATGTCGCCCCGGTAACAATCAATCTGGTAGGAAACCATCTGAAAGGTATAAAAGCTGATTCCAAGCGGTAATGCCAGATAAAGC
>CAKRWT010000022.1 GCA_934418125.1 uncultured Lachnospiraceae bacterium | reverse complement strand
GAAAGGGTTTTCTTATGTGGGGCTTCATCAAAGGATGCAGGAGCTAGAATAACCAGTATTGTTGAAGACTATGGAATATCTAAATATGCTCCGGTTATTGCCACACTGTTAAAAAATCCGACTTTGATTTTACCACAATAGAGGGGAGTGAATGTATTGAAAAAGAAAACAAAATGCTACATATATACTCGTGTATCAACAGCAATTCAAGTTGATGGATACAGCTTGGATGCACAGAAGGACAAGCTCTTTCATTTGTGTCATCAAATATTACTCCCTTCTTTTCCTAATCATACTGTAAGTCTTACCGCATTTCAATAAATTATTTTCAGAGTTTTCTACAAACCTCTCCCCAAACACGGAATTTATTCCAACACCATGCAAAATAGGGTATAATAGAAAAACAAACGAGAAGGGACTTGTACAGGAGGTACGCGGGAGCATGAAATATCTGGTAATAGGAGCAGGCGGCACAGGTGGAAGCATCGGTGCTTATATGACTGAGGCAGGTAAGGACGTTACCCTGATTGCAAGAGGCGAACATCTGAAAAAGATGCAGCAGCAGGGACTTAGGATGGAGACAACGGCGAAGGGTGATTATACGGTATATCCTATCCAGGTCAGGGATATGGAGCATTACGAGGAACAGCCGGATGTGATTTTTGTCTGTGTAAAAGGTTATTCCTTACAGGAGGTAGTTCCTTTTATCAGGCGAGTTGCCAAGGAAAGTACGATTGTCATACCGATTCTGAATATTTATGGCACCGGCGGTAAATTGCAGGAGCAGTTGCCGGAGCTTCTGGTAACAGACGGTTGTATTTACATTGCCGGGGAAGTAAAGGAACCGGGCGCAATCTTATTAAAAGGAAATATTTTCCGGATTGTATTCGGCGTAAGAAATCCGGAGGAACTTCGTCCGGAGCTGTTCCAGATAGCAAAGGATTTACAGGAGAGTGGGATAGATGGTGTGCTGTCCGATAACATCAGACGGGATGCATTACAGAAATTCGCCTATGTGTCACCGATGGCAGCCTGTGGACTGTATTATCATGTATCTGCTGGGGAGATACAGAAGACAGGGGAGCCAAGAGATACTTTTGTAAAGCTGATGAAAGAGGTAGATGCGCTGGCAGTGGCGATGGAGGTTCCTTTCCTGGTGGATATTGTGACAACCAATCTACAGATTCTGGATGCGCTGACACCGGAGGCAAGCACTTCCATGCAGAGGGACATTTATGCCGGGAAATCATCGGAGATAGATGGACTGATTTACGAAGTGGTTCGGATGGGGCAGCAGTATGGGGTACCTACGCCGGTATATGAAATGGTTGCGAAGAAGGCAAGAGAGGATGGTTTATTATAATGGAGAAGAAATTTAAGGAAAAGTACCTGGCAGGGGAAGTAGAATTTGAAGAGATAGATGATTACAGCCAGGACTGGGGATTTAGTGACGAGACCGTAACGCTGCGGGAATACCTGGGACTGAATGCAGAGGAAGAGGATGCCTGGATAAGCATCGGGGATGAGGCATTAAAGGAATTGTTAGATAAGCAGAAAGCATAGGGAATCGTTTTTTAACCACTTACTTCTGAAAAACAACCTCTTACAGGAAACCGCTTTACAGCAAAGGGACTTCTGCGTATGATGGCAATGTAAGAGGGACGTAGACGTATGAAGATAACCATTGAGATTGATGACAATTTAAAAGAGGAAGAAATTGTTCTGCGCTGCAAAGAGTGGAATGATGACACTCTGTTAATCCAGAAAAGAATTGCAGAGGCTGTCAGTGCAGGCGGCAAGCTGATGGTAAATAAAGGCGGGCTGGAGTATTACCTGAACCTGCAGGAAGTCCTGTTCTTCGAGACAGCGGGCTCTTATGTGGCAGTACATACCGCGGGGCAGATATATGAAACCCACGAGCGGTTGTATGAACTGGAACAGATTCTTCCGGGGACGTTTTTACGTGTTTCCAAGTCAGCCATCTTAAATACCAGCAAGATTCGCTCCGTGCGGAAAAACATTGCGGGAGCCAGTGAGGTGGAATTTGAGGGAACGGAAAAGAAAGCCTACGTGTCCAGAAGTTATTTTAAGTTGTTGACAGATAAATTAGAAGAAAAGAGGTTAAAAAGATGAAAAACGTGAGAGACAAAAACTACACCATTGCGATGATTTTAATCCTGATAGCAGGCTATCTGCTTGTAAGCAGACTGGATATTATCCCGAAAATTCCGATTTTCCCGATTCTGTTTACGCTGGTATTTGCCTATGCAGCGATTCGCGCCTTGCTGCGACTGCATTTCTTTGAGGGAATGTTGTCACTGGCAATCATCGGCTGTATGAATGACAAGTTGTTGGGAATTGAAGCTATCACACCGGTAACCTTGATTGTTGCGTTTTGTATGATTGGTATCGCACTGGATATGATATTCCGGAACCGCCGCAGCTACAGTACGAGGATAGAGGATGGAACCTATACTTATGGGGAAACCGTAGACAATGGCGTAGATGGCGAAAGAGTGTCTGTAAAGAACAGCTTTGGGACAACGAGCAAATATGTGAATTCTAACGGCTTAAAAGAGGCAAAAATCGATAACTGCTTTGGCGAGTGCAAGGTATATTTTAATAATGCCGTTCTGGGGAATGCCCATGCGTATGTCAAGGTAGATAATTCCTTCGGCAGTACCAGCATTTATCTTCCAGCTACCTGGAGAGTCAGTGTATCACAGGATACCGCTTTCGGGCATGTGGAATTCCGGGGGCATGGAAGCATGGAAGAGGGCGCACCGGAAGTGGAATTAAAGCTGGATTGCAGCTTTGGCCAGGTTAGAGTGATTTTTGAATAAACAAGGGAACCGGGCAGGAGCAGTTAATATTCTGCCGGCGGAACTCCTTAGGGGTACAGCCGTAAATCTGCCTGAAATTGCGCATAAACAGCTTATAGTTGGTAACGCCGTGTTTTTCCAGAATGGTGCCGATATTTAAGTCGGTATCTTTTAAATCCTGACAGACATGGGTCAACCGGACATTGTTTACATAGGCAAGGAAGGTGGTTCCCATGTTGTGTTTGAAAAAACGGCAGAAATATTCCGGATTCAGGGCAGCCAGATTAGCGGCTTCTTCGAGAGAAATCAGTTCCGTATAGTGTTCCTGCACATAGCGGATAACCGGAGCCAGCCGGTCTAAGTTCTTCTGGCTGTGGACCTTTTGGGTATTATCAATGGTAACCCGGCAATGGGTCATCAACACATAGAGAAATTCATAGAGCAGACTTGAAAATCGCAGTGTATAACCCTGTGATTTTTCAGTATATAACTGTCCCATATCCGTCAGAATCTGCCGTAACCTGTTACCGGTTTCGGAGTCAGGGTCTGTTGGAGAAAACTGAATATTGTCATATTCCGGGATGGCATGCACCAGAAAACGATAGGGGATTTGTAATAACAGAACTCTGGTATTGTCGTAAGTCTGGGTAGCATGGACAACAGCAGAATTGATGATGCTGTAATTTCCCTGGGTCAGACGATACTTTTGATGATTGATAGTGACCTCCATTTCCCCCTGATAGATATAGACAACCTCCATACTGCGATGCCAGTGCTCCGGCACCAAATCATGAAAACTGTCATAGATGACAAAACGCACATCTACATCACTTTCGACATGTACTTCTTCATGGGTAAACTGTTCCATAAAATCTCCATTCTTAACTATTTATGAGAAAAAGGACTGTTTTATATCCGAATCCTATCTTAGGGTAATGTTCTAAAGAAGCAGTATGCTCTTGATAAAAGTATCTGCACTCTACCATAAAAAGTCAATATTAACCTAAAAAATAGTCATAAAAAGATATAGGAAAGGGATAACAGGCATGCTACACTAGAAGCATCTTAAGAACGAAAACAGACAGACAAAAACAAACAGGAGGCTAGTAACATGACAACAGAGAAGATAAAAGAGCTGGTATCCCAGATGACTCTGGAAGAAAAGGCAGCAATGTGTTCAGGTGCCGATTTCTGGCATACAGAAAGCTATGAGAGACTGGGAATCCCGGCGAGTATGGTATCCGATGGACCTCATGGTTTAAGAAAGCAGAACGAAGAGGCAGACCATCTGGGCGTAAACGAAAGCATTAAGGCAGTATGTTTTCCGGCAGGCTGCGGTACGGCAGCATCTTTTAACAGAGAATTACTGTATCACATGGGAGAGACACTGGGGGAAGAGTGTCAGGCAGAGGGGGTCAGTGTTATTTTAGGACCTGCCGTAAATATCAAACGTTCTCCTTTGTGTGGCCGTAACTTTGAATATTATTCCGAAGACCCCTTGGTAGCCAGCGAGACAGCAGGTGCACTGATTAAGGGAGTGCAGAGTAAAAATGTAGGAACCAGTATCAAGCATTTTCTGGCAAACAACCAGGAGACCAGAAGAATGTCCAGCGATTCCCGAATTGACGAAAGAACTTTGCAGGAGATATATCTGGCAGCCTTCGAGGGGGCGGTAAAGAAGGCAAAGCCATGGACGGTTATGTGTTCCTATAATAAAATTAATGGTGTGTATGCGGCACAGAACCGGAAGTATCTGACCGAGACATTGCGCGACAAGTGGGGCTTTGATGGTTATGTTATGAGTGACTGGGGTGCAGTGAATAACCGTGTGGAAGACCTGAAAGCAGGACTGGATTTGGAAATGCCTACTTCCCAGGGAGCTAACGATAAGTTAATCGTAAGTGCCGTACAAAGCGGGGAACTGGATGAAAGTGTAGTAGATACTGCGGTAGAGCGAATCCTGAATATCGTATTCCGTTATGAGGAAAACCGTGACAAGAACGCTGTCTTTGACCGGGATAAAGACCATGAGGAAGCCCGCAAGGTGGCAGAGGAAACCATTGTTTTACTGAAAAACGACGGAATCCTTCCGTTAGACGAAAAGGAAACCATTGCCTTCATCGGAAAATATGCGAAAAAGCCACGTTATCAGGGAGGAGGAAGTTCCCATATTAACAGCCATAAAGTAACTTCTGCCATGGATGCAGCAGGAATGGATAATATTATTTATGCCCAGGGCTTCGATGATGCAGAGGACAAGACAGATGAAAAACTTCTGGCAGAAGCGATAGAGGCTGCTAAGAAAGCAAAGGTAGCAGTTATTTTTGCAGGACTTCCGGATGCTTTTGAATCAGAAGGCTTCGACCGTGTACACATGGGTATGCCAAACTGCCAGAATGAGCTGATTGAGAAAGTGGCAGCCGTACAGCCGAATACGATAGTAGTACTGCATAATGGTTCCCCGGTAGAAATGCCATGGGTAAACCAGGTAAAAGGTATCGTAGAAACATACCTTGGTGGTCAGGCTGTGGGTGGTGCACTGTGCGACATTTTATTTGGTAAGGTAAATCCAAGTGCGAAACTGCCGGAAACATTCCCGCTGAAATTAGAGGATAATCCGTCCTACCTGTCCTATTTTGGAGAAGGAGACATGGTAGAATACCGGGAAGGCATTTTCGTAGGATACCGTTACTATGATAAGAAGAAAATGGATGTACTTTTCCCATTCGGATACGGACTGTCTTATACCACCTTTGATTACAGTAACCTCCGGGTGAATAAGGACAGCATGAAAGATACCGATGTCATGGAGGTATCCGTAGATGTTACCAATACCGGTAAGATGGCAGGAAAAGAAGTAGTGCAGTTATATGTTGCAGATAAAGAAAGTACAGTAATCCGCCCGGTCAAAGAACTGCGTGATTTCGCAAAAGTGGATTTGGCACCGGGAGAGACCAAGACGGTAACCTTTACCTTGGATAAGAGAGCCTTTGCTTACTACAATGTGCAGATTCATGACTGGCATGTGGAGACCGGTGAATTCGACATTCTGATTGGTAAGTCTTCCAGGGACATTGTCCTGACCAAGACGGTTACCGTGGAATCTACTGTGAAAATCCCATTTGTC
The DNA here is from genome assembly GCA_934418125.1 of uncultured Lachnospiraceae bacterium. GTDB lineage: Bacteria > Bacillota > Clostridia > Lachnospirales > Lachnospiraceae > UBA3282. The sequence continues at coordinate 31,411 of CAKRWT010000022.1, read as the reverse complement.
TATACTACGGACACCACTATGGGCGATGTGATGAAGAATAAGAAAGCCTGGGAGTTAACCAGGAGTGTCTTAAAGAAAGGGATACTGGGAGAAGACAGCGTGGTATCGGAAGGCGGTGAGGCTGCCAGTGAAGCCATTACCGAGGAAATGAATGAAGCAATGCTCCGTTACATGCCGCTCCGTGGACCGATAAGCTTCGGTGGCGAGGTGTCCATGGCAGATGTGCAGGCACTGGTAGACCGGTTGAATGCGTTGGAGGATTAAGACGATAATTTAAAATATTAAAAAAGACCGCTGTATAGAAATTAGTTCTGTACAGCGGTTTTCATGTTATTTTTGAAATCCTTTTTGAATTGTGTCGTGAGTTTGACGGTATATTTTGTCTTTTTCATGCTTTCAGGTCTGCAAACAGGTTTTCATTTTTCTCCTGCAAAGCAGCAGCTACAAGGCCCCTGAACAGTGGATGTGGTCTGTTTGGTCTGGATTTTAATTCCGGGTGAGCCTGGGTTGCTACGAAGAAAGGATGCTCTGGCAATTCACACATCTCCACAATACGTCCGTCAGGCGAAAGTCCGGAAAGCTTCATACCATTCTCGGTCAGGGCAGCACGGAAGTCATTGTTGACCTCATAACGGTGTCTGTGACGCTCATGAATGGTCTCTTCGCCGTAAAGTTCATAGGCTTTGGAATTTTTATCCAGTACACATGGGTAAGAGCCGAGCCGTAAGGTACCGCCGATATCTTCCACGCCATTCTGGTCTGGCATCAGGGCAATGACAGGATGGGTTGTGGATGGATTTAATTCGATGCTGTGTGCATCCGTGTAGCCGATTACATTTCTGGCATATTCTACGATAGATAACTGCATACCGAGACAGATTCCCAGATAAGGAAGCTTCTGTTCCCTTGCATAACGGATAGCGTGAATCATGCCTTCGATACCTCTGTCGCCGAAGCCGCCGGGAACGAGGACACCATTTACATCGGATAGAATCTCTCTTACATTTTCAGCAGTTACGGTCTCAGAGTCTACCCATTTAATGTTGACGATACAGCGATTGGAAATGCCACCATGCTTTAAGGCTTCCACTACGCTGATATAGGCATCATGTAACTGCGTATATTTTCCAACCAGGGCAATGGTTATTTCATCGGTAGGAGTTCGCAGGGAATCAACCATGGCTTTCCAGTCTGTCAAATCGGGCTCCGGGCAATCCAGCTTCAGACATTCGCAGGCAACCTGGGCAAGGTGTTCTTTTTCCATGGCTAATGGTGCTTCATATAAGTATTCCACATCCAGATTCTGCAAAACATGGTTGTTCGGTACATTACAGAAGAGGGCGATTTTATCTTTGATGCCCTGGTCTAAAGGATGCTCACTGCGGCATACGATAATATCCGGCTGGATACCCATGCCCTGTAAATCTTTGACACTTGCCTGGGTAGGCTTGGTTTTCAGCTCCTGAGAGGCATGCAGATAAGGAATCAGTGTAACATGAATCAGAATCGCATTGTCATGACCTACTTCATGCTGAAACTGCCGGATGGACTCCAGGAAAGGCTGGCTTTCGATATCTCCCACAGTGCCGCCGACTTCGATGATGGCAATCCTGGTTTCTTCATCGGTAAAGTTCCGGTAGAAGCGGCTCTTAATCTCATTGGTAATATGCGGAATAACCTGAACGGTACCGCCGCCGTAGTCACCTCTTCGCTCTTTTTGCAGAACAGACCAGTATACTTTACCGGTTGTAACATTGGAATTTTTATCCAGACTTTCATCAATAAATCTTTCATAATGTCCTAAGTCCAAATCGGTTTCAGTTCCATCTTCTGTGACGAAAACTTCGCCGTGCTGGATAGGGTTCATAGTGCCCGGGTCGATATTGATATAAGGGTCAAATTTCTGCATGGTTACCTTATAGCCACGGGCTTTTAATAACCGTCCCAAAGATGCAGCGGTAATTCCTTTTCCCAGACCGGAAACAACACCACCAGTGACAAATACATATTTTACTGCCATATTTCTTCCTCCCTTTGCAAAAAAAGAGCAAAAGATACCCCAAGGGAGCTCCTTTGCTCAAAAAATTGTTTGTATGTGATATAAAACTTTGTATTAAGAAAAGCTTATCTAGTGATGATAAAGCTTTTGCGACTGATATTGTGGCTCACAGGTTAAGTTAATTCCCAGGTTACGGAACACTTTTACATCCACCTGTGAAAGGATTACGCTGGAATGTACCTCAGAGCCCTTCAGATTCTGGAGCTGGTCAATAGCCAATGCAGCATTGGGGTCTGATACGGCACAGATAGAAAGCGCAATCAGAATCTCGTCTGTGTGGAGACGAGGGTTTTTATTATGCAGATGAGAAACTTTCAGCTTCTGAATCGGCTCAATAATGGTAGGAGAGATAAGCTGTATCTCATCATCAATTCCGGCAAGGGCTTTTAAGGCATTTAACAGCATTGCGGAAGAGGCACCGAGAAGCTCACTTGTCTTACCGGTAATTATCTGTCCATCAGGAAGCTGAATCGCTGCCACCGGTTCTCCGGTAGCCTCGGCTTTAATCTTGGCAGCACTGATAACAGGTCTGTCTTCTAAAGTGATGTCGCCCTTTTTCATAAGAAGTTCTATGGTTGCAATCTGGGAGTCGTCTGCCTTTCCCTGCCGTTTCTGGCAAAGGGCATCATAGTAACGGCGGATAATTTCCTGGCTTGCTGCGGCACGGGTTACTTCATCGTCGCAGATAGCATAGCCAGCCATATTAACGCCCATATCGGTAGGGGACTTGTAAGGACATTCGCCCATAATCTTTTCAAACATTGCTTTCAGTACAGGGAATACCTCTACGTCACGATTGTAATTTACAGTAGTTTCACCATAAGCTTCCAGGTGGAACGGGTCAATCATGTTGACATCGTTCAAATCAGCCGTGGCAGCCTCGTAAGCAAGATTGACCGGATGATTAAGCGGAAGATTCCAGATAGGGAATGTTTCATATTTCGCATATCCGGCTTTGATACCACGCTTGTATTCATGGTAAAGCTGGGAAAGACAGGTAGCCATTTTACCGCTGCCGGGTCCCGGAGCTGTAATCACAACGAGGGAGCGGGTTGTCTCGATATATTCATTCTGACCATAACCATCGTCACTGACGATGAATGGAATATTATAAGGATAGCCTTCAATCGGATAATGACGATATACTTTCATACCCAGGGCTTCCAGTCTTTTTTGATAGGAAATGGCACTTGGCTGTCCGGCAAATTGTGTCAGGCAGACACTGCTGACATATAAACCATAGCTACGGAAGGCATCGATAAGGCGAAGCACGTCCAAATCGTAGGTAATACCCAGGTCGGAACGGACCTTATTCTTCTCAATATCGGCAGCACTGATGACAATGACGACTTCAGCCTGTTCTTTTAACTGGGCAAGCATGGTAATCTTGCTGGCTGGCATGAAACCGGGAAGAACTCTGGATGCGTGGTAGTCGTCGAATAGCTTACCGCCGAACTCCAGATAGAGCTTACCACCAAAATTCTGAATTCTTTCTTTAATACGCTCGGATTGAAGTTTTAAATATTTTTCATTGTCAAAACCGATTTTCTGCATGTGTACCTCCATAAAGTGTAACAACATAATTACACTTAATCATACAAAATAATACAATCAAAATCAATGAAAATTTATAATTCTTTTATACTTGTGACTGGAAATTCACAATTATCTTATTGATTTATGTTTTTCGCTTCCATATAATAAAAGCTAAGAAATTGAAAGTGAGGATTTCTCATGGATGAGAATTTGAATCAATATGATAACGGACAGAATCGTGGACCGAATGGCCCGGGAGGTCCAAATAATGGTGGACAGGGAGGACCTGGCAACCAGAATGGGAACAATCCCCGGAAACAGAGCCTGATTATGCTTGTGATTGCAGCACTGGTAACCTTACTGATTATCAGTATGTTTATGAAAATGATGACAGGCGCTACCAATCAAGAGATTTCCTATAATGATTTTATTGATATGGTTGAGAACCAGAAGATAGAAAGCGTATCTGTGGATTCTGACAGAATCGTAATTTATCCGAAGGAGGATAAGAATAACAATAATCCTTTTACCTATAGTATGATGAGTGCGGTTACTTATTATACCGGAAAGATGGAAGATGACGATACACTGGCACAGCGGCTGCTGGAAAATGATGTAGAGGTCAGAAAGGAAACTTCTGACAGCTCCAGTGTCATTATGACAGTACTGTTATATTATATCCTGCCTATCCTGCTGATGTGGGGACTACTCAGTGTCCTGTTCCGGCGGATGGGTGGTAAAGGCGGTCCTATGGGGGTTGGCAAGAGTAATGCCAAAGCCTATGTACAGAAGGAAACCGGTATTACCTTTAAGGATGTAGCGGGCGAGGATGAAGCAAAAGAGTCTTTGGTGGAAGTCGTGGATTTCCTTCACAATCCGGCAAAATACGCCAAAATTGGTGCCAGACTGCCAAAGGGTGCTCTGTTAGTCGGACCTCCCGGTACTGGTAAAACATTACTTGCCAAGGCGGTAGCAGGTGAGGCACATGTACCATTTTTCTCCCTGTCCGGTTCTGATTTTATAGAGCTTTATGTCGGTGTGGGTGCTTCCCGTGTGCGTGACCTGTTTAAGGAAGCGGAGAAAAATGCTCCCTGTATTGTATTTATCGATGAGATTGATGCCATTGGAAGAAGCCGTGACAGCAAGTATGGCGGTGGTAATGAAGAGCGGGAACAGACCCTGAATCAGTTACTTTCTGAGATGGATGGCTTCGATGGTAAAAAGGGTATTATTATTCTGGCAGCGACCAACCGGCCGGAAATTCTGGATAAGGCACTGCTTCGTCCGGGACGTTTCGATAGAAGAATCATTGTAGATAAACCTGACTTAAAAGGACGTGTGGAAATCTTAAAAGTACATTCCAAGGATGTACTGATGGATGAAACCGTTGATTTAAATGAGATTGCACTGGCAACGTCCGGTGCTGTTGGTTCCGACCTGGCAAATATGATTAACGAAGCAGCCATCAATGCAGTTAAGATGGGAAGAGAATATGTCAGCCAGAAGGATTTGTTTGATGCTGTTGAACAGGTACTGGTCGGAAAAGAGAAGAAGGACCGTATCATGAGCAAAGAGGAACGTAAGATAGTTTCTTATCATGAAGTAGGACATGCCCTGATTAGTGCATTACAGAAGAACTCAGAGCCGGTACAGAAAATTACGATAGTGCCAAGAACCATGGGTGCGCTTGGTTATGTTATGCATGTACCGGAGGAAGAAAAATATCTGGATACGGAAGCTGAGCTTCGTGACAGACTGGTAGGACTTCTGGGTGGACGTGCCGCAGAGGAAATTGTCTTTGATACCGTTACCACAGGCGCGGCAAACGACATTGAGCAGGCAACCAGCATTGCACGGAATATGATTACCCGTTTTGGCATGAGCAAGAAGTTCGGGCTGATGGGACTTGCTACAGTGGAAAGCCAGTATCTGGACGGCAGGGCATCTTTAACCTGTTCTGATGTTACGGCGGCAGATATTGATACCGAGGTCATGAAGATGCTTCGTGACAGTTATAAACAGGCCAAGAAGATGTTAAAAGAAAACCGTGAAATCATGGATAAACTGGCAGCATATCTGATTGAGAAGGAAACCATTACCGGTAAAGAATTCATGAAGATATACCGTAAGGAGAAAGGGATTCCGGATCCGGAAGAGAACGAAAAGGTAACAGAGCCCGAAAAAACGGATGAAACAGAAAGTAAGCCGGTAACGGATGAGCCCAAGCCTGCAACAGAAGTTCCGGAGGAAAAGACAACGGTAACAGAAGACAGGCAGGAGGCAGAGGTCTCCCAGGAGAAAGAGCCGGAAACGGATTCCCAGGCAAAAGAGCCGGAAACCGACTTGCAGGAGAGTACAGAAATTTCCGAACCACAGCCACAGCAGAATGAAAATCTTGGATTATTTTCACAGGCTCCGGGACGGGATGAGAACAATCATGAAATACAGTAAATAAGGCATAAGGCAGAGTCAAATGGATTGACTTTGCCTTATTTGTTCCAGTACAATTTATATAGAAGAATAGACAGAAAATTGGGGAAACGATATGTTTGATGTAAGCGAAGAATTAAAGAAACTGCCCAACTCACCGGGTGTATATCTGATGCATGATGCCAATGACACCATTATTTATGTGGGAAAAGCAGTAAATCTCCATAACAGAGTGCGCTCTTATTTCCGAAAGATTGTAGGAAGAGGTCCCCAGATTGACAAGATGGTAGAACAGATTGCCAGATTTGAGTATATTGTGACAGATTCCGAGCTGGAAGCACTTGTTCTGGAGAACAATCTGATTAAAGAATACAGCCCCAAATATAACACAATGCTAAAGGATGACAAGACATATCCGTACATCAAGGTTACTGTGGCCGAGGAATTCCCAAGGATTCTCTTTTCCAGGGAAATGAAAAAAGACCGTTCCCGGTATTTCGGACCCTATACCAGTGCAGCGGCTGTCAAGGATACCATTGAATTGATGAATAAACTATATCAGTTGAGAACCTGTAACCGGAAGCTGCCAAGAGACATTGGGTTGGAACGTCCCTGCCTGAATTATCATATCAAACAGTGTATGGCACCCTGTCAGGGGTATATCAACAAGGAGGATTACCGGCAGCGGATAGAGCAGGCATTGGATTTTCTGAATGGCAATTACGCGCCGATTCTAAATAATCTGGAACAGAAGATGACGAAGGCAGCAGAGAATCTGGAGTTTGAGGAGGCTGCCCGATACAGAGACCTTTATAACAGTGTGAAAAGTGTTGCCCAAAAGCAGAAGATTACAGACAGTGACGGAGAGGATAAGGATATTATTGCCCTTGCCAAGGATGAGACAGATGCTGTGGTACAGATTTTCTTTGTCCGGGATGGTAAGCTGATAGGAAGGGACCATTTTTATATGACCCATGTGGAAGGCTGTGATACCGCCCAGATACTGCTGGATTTCGTAAAACAGTTCTATGCCGGGACTCCTTATATACCAAGGGAACTGATGCTCCAGGAAGAGATAGCCGATATTGCTGTTCTGGAGAGGTGGCTGAGCAATCGCAAAAAAAGCAGAGTTTATATCCGGGTACCGAAGAAGGGGGCAAAGGAGAAGCTGGTAGAATTGGCAGCCCAGAACGCCCATCTTGTCTTGAGTCAGGACAAAGAGCGGATTAAGCGGGAGGAGGGCAGAACCATTGGTGCAGTAAAGGAAATTGCAGCTCTCTTGCAGCTTGAGAATGTCAGCCGTATGGAGGCTTATGATATTTCCAACATCAGCGGATTTGCCAATGTGGGCTCCATGGTGGTCTTCGAGAAAGGAAAAGCAAAGAAAAGCGATTACCGTAAGTTCCGTATCCAGTCCGTATCGGGACCGGATGATTACAGTTGTATGAAAGAGGTTCTGACCAGACGGTTCTTACATGGAATTGAGGAAAAGCAGGAACTGAACGAGAAAGAAATTGACCATGCCTTTGGCAGCTTTACTAAATTTCCGGATTTACTGCTGATGGATGGTGGGAAAGGGCAGGTAAATATTGCCTTGCAGGTACTGGAAGAGCTACAGCTATCCATTCCGGTCTGCGGTATGGTAAAGGACGATAATCACAGAACAAGAGGGCTGTATTATCAGAATGTAGAGATACCGATAGATACGCATTCGGAGGGCTTTAAGCTGATTACAAGGATTCAGGATGAAGCACACCGGTTTGCCATTGAGTATCATCGTTCCCTACGCTCCAAAGCCCAGGTAAAATCGGTGTTAGATGAAATACCAGGCGTTGGGCCGGCACGAAGAAAGGCACTGATGCGTCATTTTGGCTCTATCAGGGAAATCAAGGAGGCTTCCGTAGAAAAACTGTGTGAGGTACCGGAAATCCCAGAGCATATTGCAGAACAGATTTATGCCTATTTCCGACAGGAAAATTCTGCCCCGAATATGTAACACCAGTCAGGTGGTTTTATTGTAAATCGGTCAGTAATATGCTACAATAATTCCATAGGTATTTGCTCCAAAAGAGAAAGACATCAATCAAATAAGGAGAAGGTTATGGCAAGTATTAGTTTGACAAAGGTCATTGAGAAGTTCAAATGGGAAAATCTGACACCGGAAATTGATATTTCCAAGATTAAACTCACACAGCCGGACATTAACAGACCGGCATTACAGATGGCAGGATACTTTGAACACTTTGAGGCAACTCGTTTACAGATAGTGGGCTTTGTAGAATACTCCTATATGAATGGGATGGATGAGGACAGGCAGAGAGAAATCTATGAGAAGCTGTTAAACAATCCGATTCCCGGTATTGTATTCTGCAGAGAACTATATCCGAATGATTTGTTCCGGGAGATTGCCATAAAATATGGAATACCGCTTTTAATGAGTAAAAAGGCAACTTCTGCCTGTATGGCTGAGGTTATCCGATGGTTAAATGTAAAACTGGCACCTTGTATTTCCGTACATGGGGTACTGGTTGATGTATATGGTGAGGGTGTCCTGATTACCGGTGAGAGTGGTATTGGTAAGTCGGAGGCTGCGTTGGAACTGATTAAAAGAGGACATCGTCTGGTAACCGATGATGTAGTAGAAATTCGTCGGGTCAGTGAAGATACATTGATTGGTTCGGCACCTGATATTACCAAGCATTTTATCGAACTTCGTGGTATCGGTATCGTGGATGTGAAGGCACTTTTCGGTGCATCCAGTGTAAGAGATACCCAAAATATTGATTTGGTCATTCGTCTGGAAGACTGGGATAAAGATAAAGAATATGACCGTCTGGGACTGGAAGAAGAGTATACAGAATACCTTGGCAATAAAGTAGTCTGTCATAATATTCCAATCAGACCGGGCCGTAATCTGGCAGTTATCTGTGAATCGGCAGCCGTTAACCATCGTCAGAAGAAGATGGGATACAATGCAGCACAGGAATTGTACAAACGTGTGCAGAATTCCCTTACCCGTAAGAGAGATGAAGACGAAGAAGATTAAAGAGAGAGGATAGAGCGAAATGGCAAGTCATGTATTTGGAGTGGATATAGGTGGAACCACCGTTAAATTAGGATTGTTCGATATTCAGGGAAATGTAATTGACAAGTGGGAAATTCCTACCAGAAAAGGAGACGGAGGGGCTAAGATTCTGCCGGATATCGCAGAAAGTATTCAGGCGAAGATGACAGAGAAGTCTCTTACGAAAGAAGATGTGGCAGGTGTAGGCGTAGGTGTTCCGGGACCCGTTGACGGAGCAGGAACCGTACATAAAGCAGTAAACCTGGGCTGGGAAGAAGTGGATTTAAAGAAAGAGCTTACCGGTTTGTTAGGCGGTATGCGAGTAGAAGTCGGTAACGATGCCAATGTAGCAGCCCTTGGAGAAATGTGGAAAGGCGGCGGACAGGGACATCAGAACGTAGTAGCCGTTACCCTTGGTACTGGTGTTGGCGGAGGAATCATTGTCAATGGAAAGATTATGACAGGATCCAGAGGTGCAGCCGGAGAAATCGGTCATATCCATGTAGAGGACAAGGAAACAGAAGCCTGTGGTTGTGGTAATTATGGATGCCTGGAGGAATATGCTTCGGCAACCGGTATTACAAGACTGGCAAACAGAGCTTTGAAAGCCAGCGATAAGGCTAGTGTATTAAGAGATGGTGAAGTATCTGCGAAGACCGTATTTGATGCAGTGAAAGCAGGAGATGAACTGGCAATAGAGGTAGCGAAGAAATTTGGAGAGTACCTTGGTAAAGGACTTGGTGTTGTTGCCGGTGTGGTAGACCCAGAGATTTTCGTAATCGGTGGCGGTGTTTCCAAAGCCGGAGAAGTATTGTTTGAATACATGAAACCATCTTATGAAGAAACAGTATTCCATGCGTGTAGAAATACTATTTTTGCACTGGCTACCTTGGGAAATGATGCAGGTATCTACGGCGCGGCCAAAATGGTACTTGACTAAAATAAAACAGATGTAGCATGAGGCACGTGCTGACAGATAGCATGTGCCTTACATATTATCTCAAAAATGGAACATTCTATCTAATAAGTAATATAATAGTATGAATAAATAATACCTATGTCAGGAGAGAAGTGTTGACAAGCATGTATGAGTATATTGAAAGTTTTATACCAGGTGAACAGATATTGTTCCATGAGCCGATGAGCAAGCATACCACGTTCCGGGTAGGCGGCGAAGCAGCCTGTATGATTTATGTACAGACTGAAGAAGAAATCCGAAAACTGGTTTCCTATCTCAACCAGATAGAAGAAGATTATTTTATGCTGGGAAATGGCAGTAATATTCTGGTGGGGGATAAAGGATACCGCGGCATTATTATTAAATTCGGTAGACAGATGGAAGAGATTCAGGTAGATGGGGAGCGCATGACCATCAAAGCCGGAGCCTTATTGCCCAAAGTGGCAGTTACCGCAAAGGAACACGGACTGACGGGACTGGAATTTGCAGCAGGGATTCCGGGCAGTATAGGCGGTGCCATTGTCATGAACGCCGGTGCCTATGATGGCGAGATGAAGCAGATTGTAGAAAGTGTCCGGATTATAGACCGAAATGGCGAGATTCTTACGTTGGATAATGATGCCATGGAATTTGGTTATCGTACCAGTGTGGTAAAGGACAGACCTTATATCGTATTAGAGGTTGTACTGCGTTTACAGCCGGGAGATAAGGAAGCTATCGGCGCAAGGATGGAAGAGCTTGCGGCCTTAAGAAAAAGCAAGCAGCCATTAGAGTACCCAAGTGCAGGAAGCACTTTTAAAAGACCGGAGGGCTATTATGCCGGAAAACTGATTATGGATGCAGGTATGAGAGGCTATCGTATTGGCGGGGCACAGGTGTCAGACAAGCACTGTGGATTTATCGTCAATGTAAATAAGGCAACGGCAGCAGATATAAAAGAAGTAATAGAGGAAGTCCAGGAGCGTGTTAAGAAAAGATTTCACGTTTCCCTGGAGCCGGAAGTTATTTTGTTGGGCGATTTTTAAAACATAAGAGAAATGGGAATGCGAGAAAGGTAAGAAGCCATGCGATTTGTGGTAGTAACAGGTATGAGCGGTTCCGGAAAGAGAACCGTAATGAAAATGTTGGAGGATGTGGGATTTTATTGTGTGGATAATCTCCCCATTCAGTTAATTGAGAAATTCGTAGAACTGATAGCCATGCCAAACAGTGAAATCAGCAAGGTTGCCCTGGGACTGGATGTCCGGACAGACCAGTCCTTCGGAGATGCACAGCGTGTCCTGGAAAAGCTGCGGGAGAATGGTTATCTGTTTGAAATTCTGTTTCTGGAGGCAAGCGATTCTGTACTCCTGAAACGGTATAAAGAAACAAGAAGGATGCATCCCCTTTCCCCGGAAGGAAGAGTGGAAGAAGGGGTTCACAAAGAAAGAGAGATTCTGAAAGGAATTCGTGACAAAGCAGATTATGTCATCGATACCTCGAATTTGCTGACCAGGGAATTAAAGGAAGAAATCGACCATATTTTTGTGCGGAATGAAGAATATAATTCCCTTATGGTAACGGTACTGTCCTTTGGATTCAAGAATGGAATTCCGGCAGATGCAGATTTGGTATTTGATGTAAGATTTCTGCCCAATCCGTTCTATATAGATGAGCTTAAGCATAAAACTGGTAATGACAAAGAAGTACAGGACTATGTCATGAGCTTTCCGGAGGCAACAGAATTTTTGGAGAAACTGGTGGACATGCTTGATTTCCTGATTCCAAATTATGTGAAGGAAGGAAAGCACCAGTTGGTAATCGGTATTGGCTGTACCGGTGGAAAGCACAGAAGTGTAACATTGGCAAATGAACTGTTTACCAGAATGAAAGAACATGGCAATTATGGGATCAAATTGTACCATAGAGATATTAAACAGGGAGTGTAGGAATGTCTTTTTCGGGAACGGTAAAAGAAGAGCTTGCAACACATATCAGTCCGGCAAGGCATTGCCAACTGGCTGAACTGGCGGCAATCATTCATTTCTGCGCGCGCAGAAATGCAGATGGCAGACATCTCATTCTGGAGACGGAAAATGAGGCAGTTGCGAGAAAATGCTTTACATTATTAAGAAAAACATTTAATATAGAAGCAGTTGTGCAGGGGAAGGACAGACTCATTCCTGATGATACAGCAGAATTAAAGGTTTTGCAGGCATTATATCTGGCAGATAAGGACGGCAGGCTGCTGTCGATTGATGTGCCTGTGCATGCACTGCTGATTAAGAATTCCTGTTGTGCCAGGGCATACATAAGAGGTGCTTTCCTGTGCGTAGGTTCTATGAGTGACCCTGAGAAGAGCTATCACATGGAGTTTGTCTGTGACAAGAAAGAACAGGCGCAGCAGCTACAGCATATTATTCAGGAATTCCAAATAGAAGCTAAGATTATTAAACGAAAGAAATATGATGTGGTATACCTGAAAGAGGGAGCCGGAATCGTTGATTTGCTTAACGTAATGGAAGCACACATTTCACTGATGAATCTGGAGAATCTCCGGATTGTAAAGGAAATGCGCAACTCCATCAACAGACGTGTGAATTGTGAAACAGCGAATATATCCAAGACGGTTAATGCAGCATCCAAGCAGATAGAAGACATTCTTTTGATTAAGGAACGATATGGCTTTGAAAATCTGCCTGAGAATCTGCGGCAGATGGCAGAAGTGAGATTGGAGTACCCGGATGCAGCCTTAAAGGAGCTGGGAGGATATCTGAATCCTGCGGTTGGTAAGTCCGGTGTAAATCACAGGTTACGAAGGTTGGGTGAAATTGCTGATAGAATCAGGTCGTAGTTAAAGGAGGAGAATATTATGATTCAAAAATCTATCCAGATTAAACTGGAGACAGGCTTAGAGGCAAGACCAGTCGCAATGCTTGTTCAGGTAGCAAGTCAGTTTGACAGTACAGTGTACATTAGTTCAGAGGACAGAAAAGTCAATGCAAAGAGTATCATGGGAATGATGAGTCTGGGACTCGACAGCGGTGAGGCTGTAACCGTAATCGCAGATGGTACTGATGAAGAGAAAGCAATCGAAGAAATTGAGAAATTTCTGAGTGGTAAATAAGAAAGAAGAGTCGTCACCTGAATGAGTGGAAATCATAAGGTGGCGATTTTTGGTATTTCATAGAAGATTCCAGGGTGTAGACTCCACGTTCTGTATATTAGAACGTGGAGTTTTTGAATTAAGTGTTAACGAAAGGGAATATCAGATAATCCATAATCTTTACTGAGGTCAAAAACAGTACCGTTAACAGTGCCATAACCATTAGCGATTGCTTCACGACGAGGTCGTGTTGAGGCAGGTCCATAGGATGCCATTAGTTTTAATAAATCTGTTTCTGTAGTACTATCCGTTACTTGTGCCATAATTTGCTTATAGGCATCATTACCTAAGGCCCAGAGGTTAACAGCAATATCAAAAGCAAGTGCATATCCACGGCAAGTTTTAAGTCCATAATTTATACAAATTGGGTCTATAGCACGGTGCCAGTAGGTTTCCAGATGTTTTTGCTGAATAGACTGACATACTGGATTGCGTCCAAGTGATGAAAAATACTCTTTCCAGGGGGAAATAAGAGTAGTCTTATTTTTTGTACTAATCGTGTCTGCCCAGTGAACAATTTCTTTCTTTGTTTTACCTAAGATTTCTTTAAAAAAGGCATAGTCTGAATTGAAGATTTCTTCCATAACGTCAGGAGCCTGAGACATCATTTCAGTTAAGATGGGTTGTAACGTTCCCTGACCAAAGTTGTACTGAATAATACCGAATGACATACCCTGACCATCAAAGTTACCGGCAACACATGAGTATGCGTTGGAGATATCGGTACCATAGCTTGTCTCAAACTGTGCCGTAATGTGTACGGCAGTTCGAATAGCTTCTGCAAGTATTTCATTCTGGTAGGGGTCTAATGGGTTGTATGATTCGATTTTCTTGGTAGTATCCTTACTAATAGAAATGTCAAAAGATGAAATTTGTTCCATGAATGTTATATTTACCTCTTTTCTTTATAATGTGATTTATAAATCTAATATAAAATAAGAAAATTAGTGGAATTTTGTAAACAAAAGTAGTTTATAATATGATTTTGCCAGAAAGTTCTTTATAAAAATTTTTTCTTAAACGATGAATGTATTGTCTTGTGACATGATATTTTTTAGCAATTTCGGAATCTGTTAATTCTTCAATAAGTATAGAGTGAGCAAACTTTTTCTTGTTGTCAGGGAGATTTGCTATAAAGGCTATAAGAGTTGTCTCCCATATAACATTGGAAAAGTTATCTGTAGATTCTATAGTATGAGATTGTATATCCATTTTTTCTATTTCGACAGATTGTGTATTTATAGAATATTTTTGAGATATTCTATAAAGGTTGTGAAACTTATTAGAAATGGCTTTTTTAATAAAATTCAATATCTGATATTCATTATCATAATATTGGAGTTGGTTAATGCATTCTAATAAGGCAAGAGTTAATTCTGAATACATGTCTTCAAAATCTTCAAAACATAATTTCATAGCATATTTAACAAGAAGGGGATGCATTTTATTTTGGATTTTAAGAAAGGCATTTTTGTCACCAGATTTGTATTTATGAATAAGAGTAACCAGAGTATCTTCCATTTTATTTCTCCTTTAAAAGTAAAAAGAAAAATAAAAGGAAGATGTAAACTAATATGACAATAAATATTTTAGTAGCCCAAATTTACTTTTTAGATTGGATGTGTAAAATAGGAAAATAAATGACAAATTTCATAAATTATTTTCTACATATCTTCAACGTCCTTTTTCAGTTCAGCTAAAACTTTTTGTAAGAATTTTGGCAGTTGTGCACCCATTCGTGCTGAATTTTCTAATATAGAAATAAGTTCATTGATAACAAGCCATAAAGAAACTAGGATTCCAAACACTGTCTTATGATTAAAGGATAATCCCAGTTGATTTGAAATTGTATAGATTAAGTAATCTGTAATAATTGAAACCAGGTCAATGACAATATAGCCCACTTTTTTGTAAATTCCCCGAATGCTTTTTTTGCTGCTCCAACCATAATTGGGATTATCAGGATGTTCAATACTTTCTTTTTTTGCAGCCAGCATTCCAGTAATGTAATCAATCAGCATTGCAAGCGATAAGATGGAAAGAGTATTAAATAGAGAGTCATTTTTAATAAAGAAATGAGGTAAAAATTTTTCTACGTTAATCATATTTATTGTGCTCCTATTATTATTTTTTAATATTAATAAGAATTTATAGGAGTAAATGTCTACCATGTTAGTACATAAAAGAAAAATGAAGTATGAAGGTTTGGATGTAAACTAATGTTATTTGCATTTTAAGACAGAATATTGTAGTATTTATAAATGTAGGTTAATGGAAACGACTAATTTGATAAGAATGGTTGCGTCAAATAATTGGACAAGATATATAAAATGAATGGGGAAATGTAGTTATGGATATGAGAAAGAAGCTTTTGTTATGTGGGATTATTACAATATTGTTTGATATGGAAGCGTATGTTATAGCTTATAACGCGATGAGTATTGCCATACCAAACATACAGATGCTATTTATTTCCAGGTATCTGTTTATGATTCCATTCTATGTTATTCAGATATGTATGTTGCGCTACGCGATAGGACTTCAAAGTCGGTTACTGTATTTTTTCCCATTGTACTGGGGAATGGAAATATATCGGTTGGTATTTAGAAATCTTGTCTGGTTTATGCAAAGTTATGAGAATAATGGGATACTGAACTTTTTGTACAAACATGTTACAGCAGTGTTCTGGACAGCAGATTATGCATTTACTTATGACAGAGTATATTACTATAATAGCGATTTTTCAGCCTTTTCTGTACTGCTGTTAGTGGAAGATATTTTGAAATTAGTAGTAAGTTTGGGAGCTTTTTTTATTTTGTGCAAATATGCATTGCATCAACACAAAGTGCAGACAGAGGATAGAGAAACTTCTACAGTCAGTACGAACAGTCATATTTCAATAGAAAAGAAGGATACATACCAGAAGATTAAAAGGAAATTTATAAGAAGTGGTCTTTTAATTATTATCTATAATATAGTAGCTTTTGCCATGATGTTTGATAACTGGTCGTATATGTTGTTTTATCCGATAGCCTATTCTGTTATGTTGATACTAAAATATGCAATTGCTATATCATATTTTGTTTTACAGATATTGTTTTTATATTATGCAATCAAGCTGGGAGGTAAGATAATATGTTTATTCCCGTTTTATTGGATAATGGAAATATGGCGCTTAGTGTTTAGAAATACGATTGGTGAAAATCTTCACTATCGAAGCAATATTCTCTGGGATGTCATGTACAAATATATAACAAGATTCTTTTGGGCAGCGGACTGGTTGCCTTGTACGCATTGCTTCTTGGTAGATTATCATGACTTTCCTATGCGAGTATGGGGAGAGGATGTAATAAAGATGTTGGTAAGCTTGACGGTATTTATAATTTCATGTAGACATGCGTTAATACAATGCAAAGAAGGATTTCTCAAAAGATGAGAAATCCTTCTTTCTATCAGATTATGGAAGAAGAAATGTCGATATAAACATTTTTGAATTCCAAACTAGAGTTAAATATAATGTAAAAATCATATACTAATCCAGTTTCAAGATAATGCAATTGGACAACGAAATCACCAATACTTACTACTTTTGCATTTTCTTTGTCATTAATGTTAATGCCGAGTTCTAGTAGTTGTAAGATAAGCCCAAAAGCAGAGGCATCAGTTTTACTGACAAGAGCCTGTAATATAGAATTGAAGCTAGAGATAGTATTTCCCTCGTGCTGATAGTCATTGATGGCTAAAGCAATGGATTCCGCAAGAGAAGTTGGAAATAAAAAGCCAAAAAGGACATCTGTGGAAGTTGCAATAATTTCAGAAAAGATGCCACTGACACTATCAATATTGCTACTGGTGATTAGTTTAGGGTCATAGATTATGCTAGAAGTTCTATCAACCCCAGTCGGGTCAATATCTGGAGGAATAAATAAGCATTTTCCATTTATATCACAGTATTTATACTGATTTTTGTATTCTGTTTTACCTCGTATAGAGTACATTTTAGACCAAATATCATGAAAGAAGACACCATATTTATCTACTTCTGCGAGTAAGAACGAATATGCGTATGTTAAAGCGGTTACCATTAAATAGTCCTGGTCACTTAAAATATCTTTATCCTGTAGGAATGGGGAAGGAACTCTGTAACCGCATGCTTGACATTCATAATATCCATCATCTTTTAGAACCATGTTCTGATGCAGGGTACAATCATGATAGTTTTCATGACCACATTTGGTATCACTAGTGAAGCCATTATATCTACCAGAAGACATATCTTTATCCAGTGGGAAGGAAAGTGTGGGGGAGCCTACAATAGTAAATTCAAGGAACTGGTCAAAAGCCCAGTTGTCTGGCATAGTGAAACCAAGATTTCCACTGTAACCTGTTGACATATCCGCAACAAAACTACTGGAAGCAAGTCCTTTCTTGCATATGGTAGAACAAATATTTCTTGAGCCATAGATACCTACGTTATATTTGACCGAAGTTTCCTCCATATATTTTGCGATTCCACGGAAGTGAGAAACTACTATATCATTACACTGCGCTTCATTAAAATCATAATCTACCGCAAAATAAATAATTTCGTCGGTAGGGATATTTAAGGCAATTGCAGCAGATACAGCTGCTGCAGCATCAGAATATCCTTGATTATAATTGAAATAAGAAGCTGAGGCACCGCCATCCTGATAGATTGCAAAAACTCTAAGACCTGCATTTGTAATAGCTAGGAGTTCTTCTGAGGTTAAAGCTTTACTTACTCGCCCGCCAGAGGAGGTTTTAACAGTTCCCGTTAAGTAACGTCCGACAACGGTGTAACCATTATCAACTAGGAGTTTGGCTTTTTCGCTGTTAAGTATAGTAGCACAATCACAGGCATTTGCTGGGCGTAATGGGTCGCCTTTGCTTTGGAGAAGAGCAGACCATGTTCTACGATTTACTTTTCCAAGAGTAACAGTCGAATCAAGGTCGAGTTTCATAAAACGTTGAAAACTTGAAATCGCTTCTGTAACATCATCTGTATAAACACCATTGAGTGCAACTGAATATCCATTACAAATAAGAGCACACTGCAAAATCTTTATAAGGCTAGAATTAGTTGAACTACAATCAATGCTAGGCATCGCTAAATAGGTGTTATTACCAATTGCACCATCTGCAGTAGTATTAATATTATTTTGAAATGCATAAATGAGTGCTTTTGCAGTTTTGCGTTCATATACTCCACCGGTAGGTAAGTAGCCTAACTTTGCTACATAGAGGTTCCCATAATTGCGATTTAAGTATTGCTGCACAGACCTGATTTCATAAGTGCCAGTACTAACTTTTACGGAGGGATCCGTTGTTAATAAAGATTTAAACTCCAAGGGATTTAACTGATTATCGGCCGTGCATCCCAAGTCTTCTTTAAAGGTATTAATACAAGACTGGAGAAGCGGACCAAAAGCCCCATCAAAACCGCCAGGGTTATACCCTTTGCAAATGAAGCCACCCTGTACAATTCGAATCATAATTTTGTCGGTTGTAGATGAATTAATTGTAGGGCATGCTTTGGTGGTTCCGTTACCCCAGGCTCCATCAGCTGTCAAACTTAATTTTGTTTGTAGTGCCATAATCAATGCTTTGACAGTTGTATTACCGGTCATTCCATCTGGTTTTACAGGAAAGGTTCCGGATGTAGCACCAGTTTCGTCATACTTAAATTTTTGTGGCCAGGTATCATTTAGCCACTGCTGTACTTCTTGTACCATTTTGTCCATATAATAGACCTCCTTTGATTTTGTATAGCAAGTAAAGATATAGAGTAGAAATTACTTGCTAATTTATTTGGATTACGTAAATT
Organism: uncultured Lachnospiraceae bacterium; assembly: GCA_934418125.1. Taxonomy (GTDB): domain Bacteria; phylum Bacillota; class Clostridia; order Lachnospirales; family Lachnospiraceae; genus UBA3282. Next base: position 12,374 of record CAKRWT010000022.1, on the reverse strand, counting down.
AATAAGAAAATAAAATTTTAATTGTAAACTAAAAAAATGAATATTTTATGCCCATAGTTGTGGTGTGCATTACAAACTGAATGAATAACATAAAAGATAACATATATTAAACCCTGATAGTGAGCATAATATATGATTAAATGGAGGTGCACTATGGGGAAAGATGATTTAATAATAAGACGTAAAAATCCCAAAGGTGAGGATGGGTATAAAGTATTTTCAGTTAGAATTAAAGAAGAAATAGTTGCTCAAATTGATGTAATTTCTATGGAAACAGGAAGAAGTAGAAACGAGTTAATTGGGAGATTATTGGAATATGCTATTGAGCGTTGTACAATAGAGAAATAGGACAAAACATTAATATAAAATAGAGGAATTTCAGATGATAAAAATAGCTATTTGTGACGATGAAAAGATAATTACAAGCCAAATAGATAATAATATTCATGACATTTGTATGAGGGAAAGCATTCCATTCGATACAGATGTCTTTTTTAGTGGTGAGGGATTAGAAAAGGAAATAGTTAGTGGAACAAAATATGATTTAATTTATTTAGATATTCAAATGGAGAATGGGGACGGAATTACAGTTGCTAAAGCTATTAGAAAAATTGATGAGAATGTGCTCATTATTTATGTCTCAGGGTATGACAGATATATGATGGAGTTATTTCGTTTGGATGTTTTTGCATTTATCAAGAAACCAATAGAGCAACAAAATTTTGAGAAGATTTTTCTAGATGCAAATTATAAGATTTGTAATCGAAAATTTTATTTTTCATTTCGATATCGAAATGAGGAGTATAAGATTGCGTGCATTGATATTTTATATTTTGAAAGTAGTGGCAGAAAAATATATGTACATAGTAAAAATGGAGACTCATCCGTCTTTAATGGAAAGTTATCAGATGTTGAGGAGAGGCTTAAAGATGGGAAAATTCCCTTTTTGAGGATTCATCAATCATATCTTGTTAACTATCATTTTATACGCTCGCGTTCAAGAAAATTGGTAACATTAATAAATGGAATGACGTTGCCGATTAGTGAAGACAGGCAAAGAATTATCGGTAATCAATATAGTAGGATATTAGGAGATGAAATACATGCATGACATAGCAACGTTCATATTAAATGTAGTAGTGGCTATTACAACAGTATGGACAATAAAGAGATTTTGGGGAAGTTTTTTTGAGAAAAAGAATAGTGCAGCAAGTCTAAAATGTGTATGGATTATTTTCTGTGTGTTTCAGGTAATATCTCAGTATAATAATATGGATATTAATGTAATATTGACTGTAGGCAATGCAATATTACTGCTTTTAATAGCAGTATGTGGATATGAGTGTAAAGGAATAGAGAAGTATTTTCTTCTAACGGTGTTCTGTACAATTTGGGCATTAGTAGAAATGTTTGTTTTCTTTTTATTAAGTAAAACTTCTTTAGAGGCAGAAAATTTGAATGCAGTAGGAATGGTAACTTCCACATTAATTATGATGGCTTTAGTATATATCATACCGATAATATGGAATAAAAATAATAGTGGAAATATTTCAGATAGCTCATATTTATGTCTGCTGCCTGTACCTATAGGAAGTGTATTTATTTCAATAACTCAGTTCTATTTTGTTGCAAATAAGACATATTTGGCAATTAGTACAAGTATTTTGCTTCTGTTTAATATAGTTATTTTTGAAATATATATACAAATGAACAAAAGATATTTATGGGAAAAAGAGAGAGACGTATATGTGCAACAACTTAATTTAATTTCTTATAATACATTGGAACAAAAGAAAGTAATGGAAGACTTTCAGAAAGAAAAACACAATCTAGTGAATGAATTAATTGCTATAAAAGGGGCATTAGAAAGTGCTGATAAAGAGACAATAATTAGAAATATAGATAAAATTATTAAAAATTGTAATAACAAGTCAGTTATTTCAGATAGCGGAAATGCTGTAGTGGATGCCGTAATCAATGCAAAATATGCAATAGCAAAAGATTATGGAATAGAGTTTCAATTGAAAATATTTATACCGGATGAACTACCAATAGAGCAATGTGATTTAGGGATAGTTTTAGGCAATGCAATAGATAATGCAATAGAGGCAACAAAAGAATGTGAAAATAAAGATAAAGTAATACAGATATCAATGGGTGTTAAGAAAGAAGCTTGGATTTTGGTAATAAAGAATCAATATAGACATAAAATTAGACGAGACAAAAATGGTGAGATTTTATCTACAAAGATGGCAGAGTGTGGACATGGATATGGAATAAAGTCAATTAAGAAGATTGCAGATATATACCAAGGAGAAGTATTTATAGAGAATGATAATAGTATTTTTTCGTTGACGCTTGTACTAAACTTTTAGAAAATTTGACAGTACATTACGTTTTTTTGACAAAGTATAAAATACAGTAATTATCGATATATAATAAATGAAATGTATATAAAAGGAGGCATATCAATGAAAGAAAAGGAAAACAATATATTAGCCAAAAGCTTGACTGCTGTAGGAACTAGTGTACTTTCAGTGGCGGCAAATAGTATCTGTATGATAATTTTTTATCAACCTAAACAGCCGGAAACAGTAAAAAAGTTTCGTAAGTTTTGAATATGAAAAAAGCCGCCAAAGTGTTAGCAAATTATATTATTGTTAAAGGTATGATAGGAGAAGAAGATAGAGAAGCTTATGAGTATGGGTTTGAGATAACATTGGAAGTGGGGCTATTTGCTATGTTTTGTCTTTTTGTTTCTTTATATACACATATGTTTGTTGAGGGGATAATCTTCTTTATTATTTTTGTGCCATTACGGTCATATGCGGGAGGATTACATCTAAAAAGATATTATTCTTGTTTCCTATTATCGTGTCTGACATTTATAGGAGTCTTATTAGGAGCACAGAATATACAGATTTCCATGAAAAGTTTATTTGTTATTCTACCGTTAATGGCAATAATTATTATGCATTTATATCCTGTTGAAAATATAAATAGAAAAGCAGATGAGGAGGAAATAGAATATTTTAAAAAGAAATTGAAACTGTTTCTGGGTGTAGATATTTTAATGGCATATATATGTATTGTATTGCAAAATGCTAAGTGCTTGAGTGTGATTGTAATTACTTTTTTTATAATAGCTGTGACCATGCTAATAGGCAAAATAAAAAATAGAAATATGGTAGAAAATTAGGTTCAAAAATGAAAAGTGGAGTTTGACAGGTAAAGAATTTCCGGTTGCGGAAATTCTTTTTTTTCTATAATATGAGGATAACAGATACGAATTAAGGGAGGAATCACTATGAATAAGAAAATGTTTTTTGTTTATAATCCCCGCGCCGGAAAAGCACAGATTCGTAGTAACCTGTTAGATATTATTGATGTTTTTACCAAAGCAGGATATGAGGTAACCGTACATCCTACACAGGCTGCCGGAGATGCCGTTAAGGCGGTCAGGGAACGCCGGGAAGGATATGACATTGTGGCGTGCAGTGGTGGTGATGGCACATTGGATGAAGTTGTAAACGGAATGATGCAGTGTGACAGAAAGCTTCCGATTGGCTATGTGCCGGCGGGCAGCACCAATGACTTTGCGAACAGTCTGGGGATTCCGAAGAATATGAGCCGGGCAGCAGACGTGGTAGTAAATGGTCGGGAGTTCCCATGTGATATTGGAGACTTTAACGGCAGCAGCTTTGTTTACGTGGCAGCATTTGGATTGTTTACCGATGTGTCTTATGAGACAAGGCAGGATATTAAGAATGTACTTGGGCATGCGGCATATCTGATAGAGGGAGTCAAGAGACTTCCCGCGGTCAGAAGCTACAAACTTAAAATTGCGTATGAGGACCAGACGATAGAGGGTGAATTCCTGTATGGTATGATTACAAACTCTTATTCGGTGGGAGGATTCCGCGGTATTACCGGACAGAATATTCTGTTAGATGACGGAAAATTTGAGGTAACGTTAATCCGTAAGCCGAAAAATCCGCTGGAACTGAACAACATCATTCTGGCAATGGTGGATAAGCAGGTAAGTTCTGAGTATATCTATACTTTTAAGGCAGCCAGGATGACTGTGGAGGCGGAGGAGCCGTTGGCATGGTCATTAGATGGGGAGTTTGGTGGAGAGCATAAAGTTGCCGTTATAGAAAATAAACAGCAGGCATTGAAAATAAGGGTGCCGGATATCGTGAGTGAATAAAGGAAAAAGGTTCTTCGTCGTTAGGGCGGGGAACCTTTTTTGTGTGATAGAAAGTGTTCGTATGTAGAGGGAAGACAACAAGAATTTATAAAGAAAATTCAAAATCTCAAAAATTAAAATCTAAACATAACATTATAACGATATATATGAGATAATATCTCATATAACTGTTGCAAACAAAAATATTCGGATTATAATAAAGGTATGATGGAGGAAGAAAGATATGCTATGCCAGTTTACAGTCAAAAATTTTAAAAGTATAAGAGATGAAATGACCTTTGATATGCAGGCGGTTGCAATATCGGAACATGAAGATAGAATCATCATAGATAATGATGGAGACAAGTATTTACCCGTATCTGCTATCTATGGACCCAATGGAGGGGGCAAATCTAATGTTTTGGCAGCATTGCATACATTGGTAGCCAAAGTTTTGCGACCACTTTATGCCACAGAGGATAGTGACGAAAAGGTGCTGTTTCAGAAAAAAATAATTGTGGAGCCATTTGCTTTTTCGGAGAGTAGAGATGAACCTACAGAATTTGAATTATTTTTTCGGACAGTTGTTTCAGAGTACAGATATATTCTGCATGTGCGGCGGGATATTGTTTTGCATGAGAGTTTGGATAGAGTAAAACTTCAGACAGGAAGAAGGTCGGCACTTTTTAGCAGAGATGAGAATGGGATTGTTTTGAAGGGAGATTTTGCTAAATTAAAGGTTAGTGATGAACTGTCTAAAACACTTACATTGCTATCCTATCTTGGGATTGCTTATAAGGGAAATGCAGTGGTCAGCGATGTATTAGGCTGGTTTGAGAGTGGAATAGAATTTCTGAATTATGGTAATCCCATGCAGGAACTTAGAATGGCAGTGTCTACAACGGAAGAAGTAAAGCATTTGATGCTTAAGATGATTCAGGAAATGGATTTGGATATTGTTGATTTCAGGGTGGAAGAAAAGGAGAATGATAAAGTAGATATATTTACAAAGCATCTGGTAAATGAGGTAGAAACAGAAATCAATTTATTTGATGAGTCCAGTGGGACACAAAAACTATTTGGTTTACTTCCATTTATTGCAGAAAGCTTGCTTACCGGGACTGTACTCGTGATTGATGAATTAGATGCAAAAATTCATCCGGTTTTACTGCGCCACATCATAATGATGTTTAGTGATATGAGCATTAATAGACATAAAGCGCAATTAATCTTTACATCCCATGATTTGTCGACTATGAACAGTGAAGTGTTCCGGAGAGATGAAATTTGGTTTGTAGCAAAGGGGAATGCACAGAATTCTAAGCTTTATTCTTTAGTGGAATTTAAGAATGAGAAAGGAGAATCTGTCAGAAAAGATGCTAAATTTGACAAGCAATATTTGGAGGGAAAGTATGGTGCGGACCCGTACCTCAGAAGAATCATAGATTGGGGGAAAGTGAATGCCTAAAAAAGCCGGAGAAAGGAAAGGGTCAAGCGAGCGTGACTGGAAGAAGAAACGTCGCCGGGAATATTTGGAAATGAAGCATTATAGATACTACATCTTTTGTGAGGGGCAGCAGACGGAACCTAAGTATTTTGCAGGGTTTAAGAAACTGATAGAAGATTCATTTTGCGTATTATACAGCCAATAATCACAGGACGGAGTACGTTTCATTTCTAAATGATAAGTTTAGGGAACTTGGAATTGGAAAATATCAGAAGAATATGAGTGATATTTTTACTGTTTTGATGAAATATGGGAATCTTAATCTGGCGATTCGATATGCGAAACGAATCATTAACGATGGAGAGGGAAAAACACCAACTGAGATTGCACCAGGTACAAAGGTTTATGAACTGGTAGAAGAATTGGTGAAGTATTTGCCGGAGCAGGCTTTTTAACATTCTGGTATTTTGAAGAACAATCTGGAAGGCTGTATTGTCCGGAAGAGGAGCGGTTTGTTATAATGAATAAAATAATTGTGTGAAAAAGAGGGAAAATAGATGAAAAAAAGGCGAAGTGCCGGAAGATGCAAAGTATTTTTGGCAGGAGTGGTTTTATCCTGCCTGCTGTGTGGATGTGGATTTGTAGACTGGCTTTTGGAGGATGAAGAGACCGTAGTGCCCTATGAAGAGACGGATGAGTCGGCACCAATGGAGAGCGGCACGGTTATATCCCAGGAAGATGGGCAGCTTATTATTAACCGGAAGACCAGGGAAAAAGAAATTTCCATGGGAAGTACAGACTGGACGATTTTTGTCTATCTTTGTGGCAGTGACCTGGAATCAGAAGGCGGTGCAGCCAGTGATGATATCGAGGAAGCACTGGCTGCTTATACAGATTCCAATGTAAAGGTAGTTTACCAGACCGGAGGGGCATCCTACTGGTACAGTGGTGTTTCTGAGGATAAGCTGGAGCGTTTCGTATTACAGAATGGAAAGATGAAAAAGGTCGGGGAGGAGCGGCTTTCCAGTATGGGAGAGGCGGAAACTCTTGCAGACTTTCTGGAATGGGGAGTCCAGACCTATCCGGCAGATAAAATGGGACTGATTCTGTGGAATCATGGAAGCGGAAGTATCAATGGAGTCTGTTTCGATGAGCAGTATGATTATGACAGTCTTAGTATCGAGGAGATGACAGAGGCACTGGACAGCGTCTATGATAAGATGACTGACCGGTTTGAATTTATCGGATTTGATGCCTGTCTTATGAGTACACTGGAGGTAGCCAACCAGCTAGTACCGTATGCCCGTTATCTGTATGCCTCACAGGAGTACGAACCGGGAACCGGCTGGGATTATACGGGGATGCTGAATTATCTGGCAGATAACCCGAAGGCAGATGGAGCCGCCCTTGGCAGGCAGATTTGTGAAGATTATTATGACCATTGCCGTTATGCGGATGCGCAGGATATGGCAACTTTTTCGGTGACGGATTTATCGAAGATTGATGATTTGGTGCTTGCCTGCAACAGTGCATTCCAGAAGGTCTATGAGGAAGATGACCTGGGAGATGCGGTAAGAAGAATTCTGGAGGCGGATAATTTCGGTGGAAATACCAGGTCGGAGGGTTATACGAATATGGTTGACCTGGGGCTGATGCTGGACAATCTTTCGGAATATGGGGCAGAGGTAGACGAGGCAAGACAGGCGCTGGAAGACTGTATCGTTTATTCGGTCAATGGGCGGCTGCATGAAGATGCTGGTGGACTTTCGGTTTATTATCCCATTTCAGTACAGGGTTCGGAGGAGTTACAGGTCTTCGCAACATTGTGTCCCTGCAGCTATTATTATGCCCTGGTGGATAAGGTAGCTTATGGCGCAGAGACGGGAAGTGCGCAGCATTACGATAACAGTTCTCTTTTGCAGGACGTAGCCAATCTGGCAGAATTATTCAGCGAATCAGTGGGCAGTCTGTCAGATGTCACAACCAATGTGGGCGAGTTTGCCTCCGTAGAAGATGGAGAGCTGGGAATCGAGGACATCTATTTTGACGAGGATGGCAATTATGTCGTGTCTTTTTACGACATGGACGAACTGGCGTATGCCTGCTGCAGTGTGTTTGTAGATGATGAAGAAGATGGTATGTTTTTCGTGGGTTCCACGGAAGAGATTTATTATGATTATGATAATAGTATCATTATGGATGATTTCGATGGGCTTTGGCTATCCATGGATGGAATACTTTTGCCATTAGAACTGGCAGAGAGTACGGCCACCCGTAGTATCTATGCCTGTGAAATACTGTTAAATGGAGAGTATGACACTTCTTTGCGGATAGAGTACGACTGGGTGCGAGGAGAATGGTCTGTTATTGGTATCTGGGATGGTATCGACCCGGATACGGGTGCAGCTTCAAGAGAAGTATATGCACTGGAAGATGGTGATATCATTGAGCCGGTTTATTACTGGACTTCATTAGAAGATGACAGTGAGGAATGGTATCTGGGAGATTCCTATACGGTAGATGGTGAGATTGAGCTTACTTACGATTATCTGGATGCCGGATATTATTATTACAGCTTTGAACTTCATGATATTTATGGAAATGTTTATTATACACCTTATGTGGTGCAGGAAATTGATGAAGAGGGAAATATCTGGTTTTATCCGGATGACATCGAAGAAGAGTGGTACTAAGAAGAGAAAAAGGTTGTAAAGGAAAGGGGCTGCCGAAGCAGCCTCTTTCCATCATTTTTATAATTCTTTTGCGTGTTCTTCTTCGATATCAGGGAAGACGGAAAGCATCGGTTTCACGTTTTCCTTTTTGAGGATACGGGCAACATAATTTCGGGTAATCTTAACAACCACCGGGGACAGGGCAATGACACCTATCAGGTTGGGGATTGCCATTAATCCGTTAAAGGTATCGGACAAATCCCATGCCAGGCTCAAATTCATGGTACATCCAATAAATATCATGAGAACAAATACGATTTTATAGGCAATGGCGGATTTGGTTCCAAATAAGTACTCCCATGCTTTGGAACCATAGTGGCTCCAGCCAAGGACGGTGGAAAAGGCAAACAGCAGGATGGCAATTGCGATAAAAGCCGGACCGAAGGAGCCAAAAACGGTGGAAAAAGCCTGCCCTACCAAAGCAGAGCCGGAGGATTCACTTAGTACGGCACCGGTTTCCAAATCGATTAAACCGGAGGAGAGAACGGCAAAAGCGGTCAGGGTACAGACCACAATGGTATCAGCGAATACTTCAAAGATACCCCACATACCCTGACGGACAGGTTCCCTGACATTGGAACTGGAATGAACCATAACAGAGGAACCAAGACCTGCTTCGTTGGAGAAAACGCCTCGTTTCATACCCCAGGTAAGAGCCAGTTTCACGCCGGAGCCTACGATACCACCACCGACAGCCCGCAGACCAAAAGCTCCTTTAAAGATAGCGGTAAAGACGGCACCAACCTGCCCGATATTGACAAAGAAAACAATAAGGGCACCGAGAATATAAGCGATAGCCATAAAGGGTACCAATTTCTCTGTCACAGAGGCAATTCTCTTTAAGCCGCCGACGATAACAAGGGCACCGATTATCATAAGTACCACACCAGTCACCGTGGTGGGGACAGAGAAAGCAGAGGACATATTAGCGGCAATGGAGTTTACCTGGCTCATATTCCCGATACCAAAGGATGCCAGCAGGCAGAAGACAGAGAATAAAACCGCCAGGATGGCACCAATCTGTTTGCAGCCTTTGTAAGAGCCAAGACCGTCTTTTAGATAATACATGGCACCACCGCTCCATTCGCCTTTGGAATTCTTACGGCGGTAATAGATACCAAGTACGTTTTCCGAATAGTTAGTCATCATACCAAAGAATGCGACAATCCACATCCAGAAGATAGCTCCGGGACCACCGGCTACCAGGGCACTTGCCACACCTACAATATTACCTGTACCAATGGTTGCTGCAAGGGCGGTACAAAGCGACTGGAACTGGGAGATAGACTGGTCATCTTCTCCGGTGTGTCTGGTAACATGCTTGTCATGAAAGATACCACCAATTGTGTTCTTAAACCAGTGTCCGATGTGGGATAACTGAAAGAACCGGGTAAGGACCGTCATCAGAATACCTGTGCCGACTAACAGTATCAGCATTGGAACACCCCATACAAAGCTATTGATGGCACCATTGACTTTTGTAATGAGTTCTACCATAACATTTCTCCTCCTTTGTTTTGCCAGACAAAAGAAAAAGCGCAGACATCGAAAGATGTCTACGCTGACCTGTTATCTGACTTATATTTATTTCGCGGTAATTTCCCATAGTATAACATAAATGAAAAACTGTCGCAACAAAAACATGCCTAAAAAGGGAGGATGCCAAGTAAAGTAAACTTTACTTGGCATTATTATGAAAAAGTTTTAATTAATCTGTTAAACCTTGATAATGTCTATGTCGTTCTTGTTCTGTATCTTATGCTATTAGTATACGGTGGAGAAATGTCTAAAAAATGTTTCCCTCGTAAAGTTTTTTTAAATTAAATATGAACAAAATATGAACGCCTCCCATTGCCATTATCTAAAAACCAGCATGAATTTTTTCAGGAGCAGGATAATCTACACCAAATGTTTCGACGGTAACGGTTTTTATAACCTGGTCTTCCAAAGGACGGTCAGAGTAATCGGTTGCTGTTTCTGCAATTTTATTTACATTTTCCATTCCTTCAATTACTTTTCCGAAAGCCGCATAAGCACCATCTAAGTGAGGGGCATCTTTATGCATGATGAAGAACTGGCTTCCTGCTGAATTGGGATGCATGCTTCTTGCCATGGAAAGGACACCTTCTGTATGTTTTAAATCATTAGGATATCCGTTCTGTGCGAACTCGCCACGGATGGAGTAGCCGGGACCACCCATACCGGTTCCTTCCGGGTCGCCGCCCTGAATCATGAATCCACGGATAACTCTGTGGAAGATTAATCCATCATAGAAATTATGCTGAATTAAATCAATGAAGTTGTTTACGGAGACGGGAGCGATATCCGGATAAAGTTCTGCTTTGATGACATCCCCATTTTCCATGGTAAAGGTTACAACTGGATTCTGTGCCATGTTTATTTCCTTGCGTAACTGACTAATCTAAAGGTGACAGTTACTTCCTTTCTTGAAAATAGTGTATACTAAAGAATGTATACCAGTATGATTATCATTGTAGCGGAAATTTAGTAGCAGGTAAAGAGAGATTTCTATATGTTAAAGAAGATAGTTTTTCTATTACAGCAACAGGAACACAATAACTGGATGGACAGATTACGGGAACTGTGGACATCCTTGGAGGAAAAAGAAATAGCATGTGTATTACAGTGTGTAATGCCAGAAAATGACAGCGAAGATTTGAAAGATAAGCGGGATACTTTATATATAGTAGACATGGAAACTATGGCAGAACAGCTTCGAAGGAGTGGGCATCTGGTACTTCCTTATCGGCATCAGGGGAATCCGGACGAAAAATTTCCGGGAGAGAACTACCCTTATATAATAGAAGAAATCGAAGAGATGGATTATGAGGCAATGGACCTGGTATATCGCAGGCTGGTGGGTTTGCCATGGGATATATTGACAACGCAACGTTGTATCGTAAGAGAAACAACCGTGGAAGATGTAGATAGTTTCTATCGGTTATATGCAGATGATTCTATTACAGAGTACATGGAAGCTTTGTATCCGGACAGAGAGCAGGAGATAGCCTATATCCAGGATTATAATAAGCGGGTTTATCAGTTCTATGGCTATGGCATGTGGACAGTATTAGACCGGGAAACAGGTTGTGTTATTGGCAGAGTGGGTATCAGCTGGCGGGAAGGATTCGATGTCCCGGAGCTTGGATTTATGCTGGGTGTTGCCTGGCAGCATAAGGGATATGCCTTTGAAATGTGCCAGGCAGTACTTACCTATGCCAGAGAACAGCTGGAGATGGATGCCGTGCAGGCACTGGTTATGGAAGGAAATGTACCTTCGGAGAGACTGTGTGCGCGGCTTGGATTTGAGGAGCGTGGGAAGGTAGTGATGGAGGGGAAGGAGTATAATGTTTATCATCGGGTGCTGTAAGGTTCCTTCTCCATTTTATTTAATTCCGGCAGCACAGTAACCAACATGGTAAGAAAGCACAGGCTTCCCCCGATTACATTGGAAATAGGCTCTGCCATAAAGACCCCATCCGTCCCCATCTGGAAAGCATAGGGAAGCAGGTAAGTCAAGGGAACCACGATAAATACTTTACGCAGCAGGGAGAAGAAAATAGCCTGTTTCTTTTTATTTAGTGACTTGAATACAGTTTGTCCTATATACTGTAAGTCCATAAAGATAAAGGCAGCAAAGTAAAGCTTCAGGGCAGGAACGGCATCGGCTAATAGGGCGGTATCGGAACTGAAGATTCCAATTAAATAGGCAGGGGCAAAAATAATTATGCTCCATATAACACCGGTATAGAGAAGGACCATCAGTCCGAGGACGATACCGGCTTTTTTTACGCGATTTGGACGGCCGGCACCATAATTGTAGCTGAGAATTGGCGAAGCTCCTTCATTCATGGCATGAATCGGTGTCTCTACCAGTTGGCGTACACTGGAGATGATAGTCATCACGGAGATGTAAATATCGCCGCCGGTCCTCGTTTCAATATCGTGATAAATACTTGAATCTGTCATAACTCCATCCTCCGTA
>CAKRWT010000021.1 GCA_934418125.1 uncultured Lachnospiraceae bacterium | reverse complement strand
TCTCTATGGCTTCTTCATACCCTTACCTTGGCTTCTTCTTGGGTATTTTCTGTCCTTTTCTCTCTTATATACCCACCATTTGCTAGTGCCTTGGGTATTTCCTGCCTTTTCTTTCTTATATACCCACCGCCTGCCGGCTTCTTGGGTGTAGCGTGGCACTTTTCTTCTACATACCCTCTCTCTGGCTTCTTCTTGGGTATTTCTGACCTTTTCTTTCTTATATACCCACCGCCTGCCGGCTTCTTGGGTATGGCGTGGCACTTTTCTTCTACATACCCTCTCTATGGCTTCTTCATACCCTTACCTTGGCTTCTTCTTGGGTATTTTCTGTCCTTTTCTCTCTTATATACCCACCGGCTGCCGGCTTCTTGGGTATGGAGAACCACTTTTCCACTATATACCCTCTGGCTACTAATGCTCTAGGTATTTGAGGCTCATTCTCTTTACTGTACTCGATACAGGTAGAAATCATCCAGTGTTCCCCAACCACCAGGTCCACTGCTGATATAGGCTCCTATCGTAATTGTACCATCTGCACCAACGGTAACTTCACTCATCTGAGGATTCTGCCAGTTGCACCAGCCTGATACTGCGGTTGCCTCTTCCTGCCGTCCGTCTCCCGTCTCGGCAAAAAGATACATCTTAGCATCTGTTCCTACATCACCGCCCTGGATATAGAATCCGCACTCATAAGTTCCAGGCTCCAGTCCCTCTATGGTCTGCTCCACCGTAAAAGAAAAAGCCTTTTCTGACCAGAAGTGTAACGCCAGATTTCCACTGTAAGCATCCGCTTCCTTATCCTGATAATCTGTAACAGAAGCCCCTTCGCTGGTCACCTGCCACATACTGTAATCACTTTCCTCAAAGCTTGCATTGGCTATCAGATTTTGGCGGGTTACCGATACCACTGCAGTCACGGTAAAATCTTTCAGTTCATCCCCAGAATCCTCAGGAAAACTACCCATAATCTCATACTCGCCACCCTTGCTCGTATCCAGTGCAGCAACCATATAACAGGCATCCTCTGTATCCACTGCAATCTTATCAATATCCCAGTCAACTGCCACCTGCCCTACGCTGCCATCATTATAAACAACATCCACCGTATCCGGTAAAACAACTTCTTCTCCTACTCCTACCGGAATCGTCACATCTTCTACTTTATATACATGCTTTTCCGTAATGGTTCCATGGTACAGATGCCGAAATACCTTCAAAGATGCTAGCGGATGTCCTGTAAAATCAAAGAGTGCCTGATTGTCCCAGGAACTTCCACCATAATACGCCCCAGCATCCTTGGGGTCATATTCTCCCGCATAACTGGATGCCCAGCCGGAGCCATCCTTTTCCCAGCTTTCCTTGTTGGCAGCCAGCACACTTGCTGCATCTGCTGTGTTTTTATCATAATAATGTACCGGAATCCATGCCGGTTCCCAATAAAAATAACCGATACCAGCCTCACCTACCGAAGCCACTGCCGCACAGATATCCCGAATCTCATTTGCCTGTCCCTGCACAGAAACCGTGTAATTTTCTACCGCCTTGTCCACACCAATACTATTGGCTGAACCATCTCCATCCTCTCCCGTGTAAAGATAGGAATTCTCTGCAACCATAACCTCTTTATCATATCCCTCTGCGATGCCTTTTAATACCGCTACCAGATTCTCCTGGGTTCCATGCCAGAAAGGATAATAAGATACGGCAAACACATCATAGTCCAACTGCTTCTGCTGTAGTTTTTCCGCAATCTCCAGAATACTATCCTTATCACTGATATCCGTAAAATGAACCGCTATCCGGATAGTCTCTTCCCGTTCTGCGGCAATTTCACGTACAGCCTTTGACCCAGCTGCAAGAAGCTGTAACCGCTTACTCCAGTCCGTCTCCCCTGCCATTCCATTATTAATTTCATTTCCAATCTGTACCAGCCCCACCTCGGCACCGGCATCCAGAATTTCCGTCAGACTGTCCTTCGTAAAAGCATAGAGCGCATCCGCTTTTTCCTCAACCGTATCGTCCTTCCATGCCTTAGGGCACATCTGTTTGGTCGGGTCTGCCCAGAAATCCGAGTAATGAAAATCCACACAAAGTTTCATGCCATACTGCGCGGCTCTGCGCCCAATCTCTGCCGCTGTACTCACATCGCAATTACCACCACCATAGCTGTTTCCCTGCTCATCATAAGGGTCATTCCAGACACGCACACGAATATAATTCACGCCACTCTCTGCCAACGTCTGGAAAATATCCTGTTCTTCTCCAGCTTCGTTGTAATAGACAACTCCGCTTTTTTCCTCTGCCAGTACGCTGGAAACGTCCACGCCTCGAATAAAATCCTCGGAAAGCCCTTCAATTGGCTCCACATAAATTTCCGACTCCTCTGCTTCTGTGGGCAATGCATAATACGTTTTCTCCGCATCATTATCCACTGCTTCCACCGCCTCTTCCTGTGCCTGTCCTGCACTTTCCGTGCCTGTTTCTTCTGCTGTACCCGCGCAGCCCGTCAGCAACATGCAAGCCAACAGACATGCACCGCCTCGTAATCCCCATCTTCTTCTCATGATAATCCTCATTTCTGCGCACACTTTGCGCCTGCCGGGTTTGTGTCCAGTGCGCACAGACACAAAGCCCGTGTGTGAAAAATCCTTCGTATCTAAAATTTTCACACAAATCCGCTCTTCCCAAACATCCTTTTTGGACGTTTGCGCAACCGCTTGTTCATTTTATTATACTACATCTCATAATATTTGAAAACCCAGGGTTGAAAAATGTATTTTATAAAAGTAACAGCTCCGTCCTAGTGGATGTTTGTATCCTGTACTTTGATGTTTGTATCCTGTACTTTGGTGCTTACATCCCAAAAATGGTTGGCAAATCAGACTATGAATGAAGTGCTCTCAAAGAAAACAAAAGCTGTGCCACAAAGCGATGCCAGATATGAAGCCAACACTTTTATGATTTACGGGCTGAACTGCTCCTTATGAAAATCAATTTTCTTCTTTGTATTGAAGTCTTTCTTTTCGTCTGCTATACTAATTCTGTAATTCAGATGCTGTTCCTGCATCTGCGTTCCGGGCATTCGCCCAACATTTCACAAAACCGTGGCATCATAACTTTTATCCGGCATATCTTATCCCATGCCTTCTATTTCATTTCTTATGTGATGTCACCATCTACGAAGGGAGATTCACATCTATGTACCAATCTGAAAAAGTATCCACTAACCAAACGAAACCACTCACAGCGCAGCAATCGAAACAGCCAGGAAAACATTCCCAAGACAAATATCTGTCTGACTGCAAAACCAGGATTCCAACCTCCGGTCCTCTGACCATTCCCATGACCAACGACTACCTCTTCCGGGCACTCCTCCAGCGCAACAACCATGTCCTGAAAGGGCTTATCTGCTCCCTCCTACATCTTTCCCCCGATGAAGTAAAATCTGTCAGGATTACCAATCCCATTGTGCTGGGCAATGCCCTGGATGATAAGACCCTCATTCTGGATATCCGTGCCCTGCTAAACGACTTCACTATCCTGAATCTGGAAATGCAGGTTCTCAATGAACACAACTGGCCTGACCGCTCCCTCTATTACCTCTGTGGAAACCTGTCCCACTTGAAAAAGGGTGAGGATTACACCCTCCTGCAGCCGGTAATTCACATTAGCTTCCTGAACTTTCCCCTGTTCCCGGAATATCCGGAATTCTATGCCACTTATAAACTGTTAAATGTTAAAAACCATACATTATATAGTGACAAGTTACAACTCTCTGTGGTAGACTTAACTCAGATAGCACTGGCTACCGAAGAAGACAAACAGTTCCAGGTTGATTACTGGGCATCTCTTCCTACCGTAATAGAAAAATGCATATATTTGGTGTGATGCCAACAAGAATTTGCGAAGAAAATTCTTGCAAGTTTGCTCGCTGGAGCAAACTTTTTTAAATCAAAGACATGGGAGGAATTATCTATGCTTGCACAAAATAATGAATATCTGAAAGAAGCGACGGAAACCGTCTATGAACTCTCACAGGAAGAACAGATTCGTATGCAGTGTGAAGCCAGGGAGGATTATAACCGCCGGATGTTGGGGATTGGAAGAACCATTGCCAGACAGACACGGGAACTGAAAGAAAAAGACGCCATTATTGCCGAAAAGGATTCTGCTTTGGCGGAAAAAGACTCTGCCCTGGCGGAAAAGGATTCCATCATTGCCGCCTTACAAGCCCAATTAGCGGAGAAAAATTCTTAGGCTGGACACCAGCTTTTGATGAGTAATGATTTTAATGGAACTATTTAAGGTAATTGCCAAACCCGGAAGTTAATTCTATAACAGATTAGCCATCAGAGTCCAGGCACGTATATAAGTGCCTACATTCTGATGGTTATTTTTCAAGTCTCGCTTTTAGTTTACATAAGATATGATTTTATAAGCAATCTCTTTGCTATGCCTGCTTATTCGCAAAGGATTCTGAAGCTTTACAGCTACGTCATGATTCTGCCTCTTCCGCAGTGTTGTCTGTTTCTTCGGCGGTCTTTGTACCAAGCAGTTGTGTCTCAATTATATTTTTCAGAGTACCCTGATATTCTGCTCCATCATATCGATAGTAGTTTACATAAATGTATCGTCCATTTACACGGAAAATCGCAAACTCTTCAATCATCTGGTTTTCACTGGTAAATATCTCAGCTGCCTCCTGATACAACTTTACCGTACCGTATATTGTATCTATCTCTTCTTTATATTCAAAATTGCGATAAAGAGCCTCCCCATCCTGACTCTCACCAAAATATAACTTTTCCTCTCCTTCTTCATAAACAGACGTTAACTGGTTATCTTCCATAATGTGCATTGTAAAATCATTATTTCCCATACTCATACCACCCACATCTTCACGCGCTGTCAAACCATCTACATTATTAAATCCAAATATTCTCTCTCCAGTAGATGCACACAGATAATTATCGTAACCATCTTCAATGGCTACTTCCTCCTGCTTTTCTCCTGTTAATATATCCAGTAAATGGTTCATCGTTCCCCAATACGAACTGCTACCTGTCGTAGAAATTTGAATATGTACGCACCAGCCTGACGGCATCCATAAAATAGCTTTTTCCAAATCGCCCCATTCTTCCCGGTCATCTACCAGCAGGAAATCCTTGAATTCACCATACACGGTTTCTATTGTTCCATTTTCAATGACTGATACATGTCCCTCATTGTCAAAATATAAATCGGTATCGGCATTTCCTGTCTTGTACCACTCTTCCCATTTTCCGTCAGTATCCTGGGAACAGACGATATTAATTTCTTCTTCATACTCACCATCTCTCGAATAGTATGCTGCCCTTGCTCCAGACTGTTCTTCATCCTTTATAAAACCTAACGGTGTGTGATAGCCCCATAATTTGTTTCCATCATCATCTACGAACCATTCTTCATAATCAACATCTGGGAATGTCATACTCTCTGTTTCCTCTTCTGTCCCGGTGGCAGTTTCTTCCTCTGCTTCTGCCATCTCCTCTGTTCCTACAGCAGCCTGCTCCTCTTCGGCTGTCCCACTTACACTGCCGGACTCTGCGACATCGCTCGTCTGCTTTGCAGTAGAGCCACATGCCGTTACTCCTAACATTGTGCTGATTATTAACATCGCAATAATACTTTTATACACTTTCTTCATCTCTTTCTCTTCTCCTGTTCTTTTTTATGGCAACCTTTTGTGAACCTTACGTTCTTACCGATTCCTAAGATAACATATTGAATTCACAGACAATTAAATCTGGAATTCTTTCCATGAAATCTAGCTTCTTCCATAAAAACTAGTCCCTTCCATGAAAGCTACTTCTATGAAAGCTACTTCTATGAGAACTAGTTTCTTCCCTTGGAACTAATACCAACAAGCACCTCTCCTGCCGTTCCATGCAACCGCTTTCCACTTAGTCCGTTACTTCCGCAGATAAAATATTCCACATTCCTTACAGTAGTTATCTTCATAAAAGAAACGTCTAAAAGAAGTACTTGCAGGCACAAATCCCGTGTGTGAAAAATCTTTCATATATGAATTTTCACACTATTACAATTGAACTTATAAAATAGTAAATTCCCACTAAATAGTTGCATACTTATTCTTATCTCTGAACCGCTTAGCACCAAAAGGCAAAGGAAAACCCAACTGTCAATTTTCCCCGTCAGTAAATCCTATTTCTTCTTTATAACTAGTGTGATAGTAATATTACTTCTTCATCATCCTCCTATCTTTCTTATATAGCCCCGTTATAAAACCAGGCATACTGATAACATAATTTGTTTTAATGTCTCTAACTACATATCTTTTTTCATAACTAATGTAAATGTTAGTATTACATCTGTTCCATCTAGCTCCAGTCTTTGAGTTATATCTACTTTATCCCCATTATTAAGACTGCTTGTAGGGTCATAAAAAATTTTGATATCCATACTCTCTACAGAATTCTTTCTAAAAGTATAATCATCCTCTAATGGGTATACATATTCCTCTTTGTCTGTTGCTGTTGGTACAAATAGTGCCAATATATCCGTATCACAGAACTCAACTTCCTGCCCATTTTCCACAATCATCTTCTTATTCGTTTCATCATTAAAAACAACTAATTTAGGCTCATCTATAATTCCATCAAACGTCTCTATCCATTCAAGTCCGGGTAATGTGGATTCCATATCAATTCCTTCATACACTACCCCTTCAGATGTCTCTTCCTGCTCTGCATCTTCCTCAGTCGCCTCTTCTGCCCCGGATGCAACTTCTTCCTTCGCTTCCGCATCTACCTCCTCTTCTCTCCCAGCTGTAGCTTCTTCCGCTGCTTCTGCCATCTCCTCTGTTTCTACAGCAACCTGTTCTTCTTCGGCTGTCTCGCTTACACTGCCGGACTCTGCAACATCACTCGTCTGCTCTGCGGTAGAGCCGCATGCCGTTACTCCTAACATTGTGCTGATTATTAACATCGCAATAATTCTTCTATACACTTTCTTCATCTCTTTCTCTTCTCCTGTTCTTTTTTATGGCAGCCTTTTGTGAAATTTACATTCTTACCGTTTCCTAAGATAACGTATTAGATAACGCATTGAATTCACAGATTATTAAATTTAGGACTTGCGCAGATAAAATATTCCACATTCCTTACAATAGTTATCTTCATAAAAGAAACGTCTAAAGGTCACTTTATCCAATCTCCCTAGCCTCCAAACACTAAATATAACGGTAATCACTCTGTGACAACCAATGTTGCTGTCAAATCATATTCTTTGTTGTCATACCAGACTGCATTTTTAGTTATAGTTTCTTCGTCTACATAATACCAATCTCCCAGAACAACAATACCTTTGAATTTCCCATCTTACCCCTCATCTCTTCGCCGCTATCGCCCAGCGGCAAAGAAAACTCCTACCGCCGATTTTTCCCCCGTCAGTAAATCCTATTTTTTCTTTATAACTAATGTGGTAGTTAATACTAATGGTTCACCATCCACCTCAAGTTTCTGATTTATCACTATCTTGTCTCCATTTTTGATTGTCGGGAACAAATCGTCATAGTACTGAATATTTTTTGCAGTAGAATTCTGACAAAATGTCATATTATCATCTAATGGTGCTCCTACAATACTTTTCTCTAATGGGAAAAATATTGCAAATACATCCGTATCACAGAACTCAACTTCCTGTCCGTTTTTCACAATTACTTTCTTATTGGTTTTATCATTAAAAATCACAAACTTAGGTTCTGTAATAATTCCATCAAACGTCGCTATCCACTCAAGTCCCGGTAATGTGGATTCCATATCAATCCCTTCATACACTACCCCTTCGGATGTCTCTTCTGTCCCGTCTGCCGCTTCCGCTCCATCTTCCGCAGCCGCTTTTTCTGTCCCAGCTGCTGTTCCTTTCTCCCTTTCGCTATCTACTGCTTTTGCAGTCCCGCTGACAGCTTCTCCCTCTGCTTCGCCATCCTCTTTTTCTGTCCCACTTCCAGCTTCTTCCTTCGCCTCGGCATCTGTTGCCTCTTTTGTTCCAGCTATTACTTCTTCCGCGTTGTCAGCTTCTTCTGCTGTAACAGCGGTTTCTGCCGTCTGCCCGGAAGCACAACCTGTCAGGGCGGCTGCCGTGAGCATAAGCGTTACCAGCATTGCTCCAAAAGTACTCTTCTTTTCAAGCATTTTTCTTTTCATAATAAAGTCCTCTTTCCTTCTTTCTTTTTCCTTGTGGGAGCGTTTTCTTTCTCCCTGTAATCCTTTGGATTTTCTGTATTACCGTTGCTCCCACAATTCATCACAGGTACAGGCTTTCCTGCGGGAATCTTCTGTCCCATAAAGCAGACTTTTTGATACAGGGCATTTATAATGAAAAATAGTTTGAAAATGCATATTTTCAGCCTGTATGGCGTTGCTGCAGGGATGTTTCAGATTGTCTACCATTTGTTACAATTTTCGTTCATTTTTTCCCTGCATCTTCGATGAAACGTGCTATGGCTCATGTTCAATGCTTCGGCTGCCTCCCGGATGGAGATTTCCCCTTTTTCCCACAGGCTGTAATACTGCATAAAGCCTTCCGGCAGCTTACTTCTGGGGCACCCGAACTTCACCCCTTTTGCCTTTGCCGCCGCAATCCCTTCTGCCTGCCTTTGCCGGATGAAGCTTCTTTCGGTCTCTGCCACATAGGCAAGTATCTGCAAGACCATATCTGCGATAAATACTCCTGTGAGGTTTTCCCTGTCATAATCGGTATTTAACAGTGGCATATCCAGCACCCGGATAGCGACTCCTTTCTCCTTTGTCAGATAACGCCACTGTTCCAGTATCTCGCTATAATCTCTGCCTAACCGGTCAATGCTTTTGATAATGAGGCTATCCCCCTGCCGCAGTTTTTTCATCAGTCTGCGGTATGCCGGTCTGGCGAAATCCTTGCCGGACAGCTTGTCTAAATAGATGTTCTTTTCCGGAATCTGGCACTCATGCAATGCCACTATCTGTCTTTCCGGATTCTGGTCTTTGGCAGACACTCTGATATAACCATATTTCTGCATGTTACGCTCTCCCTCCTGTGTCTTTTGCATTTTTCAAACTTTCCCTTTTCCATCCGTAACTTTTTGCGTAACTTTTCGCATAAACTTTTTGCATAAACTTTTTGCATAAACTTTTCGCATAAACTTTTTGCACAAACTTTTTTCATTTCCCCTTGCACAACCTGTTTCCCTATGATATACTATAATTCGTCGGTGTGAGTGATATCTAACCGCAACATATAGGGGCATAGTTCAAAGGTAGAACAGCGGTCTCCAAAACCGTCGATGTGGGTTCGATTCCTACTGCCCCTGTCCTAACCCGTGAGTAAACGCTCACGGGTTTTTTGCTAACAACAATCTTGCTTAAAATTGCTGTTTTGTATGAATACAAGCATTCCTGGAAAGCAATTTTGCATACGACTCTGAATGGAGAAACAGAAAGGGATTTGATTCTATGAAAAGAACTGCTGCTCGATTACTTACGATACTGCTTTGCACCAGCCTTCTGACTGGCTGTGGAAAGGAGCAGTTATTATTAAATGCAACGGATTATGAGCTGGATGCGGATACGGACCAGACAAGCAAAGGGATTTCCTTAGGCGATGATTCTGAGGCTTTTCTGGCTGCTTACAGCGAATACGAAATTCTGACCTCAGTTGCCGGTAATGACTACCAGGCACTGCCTGTTGAGGAAATCCCTTTTTCAGATTCTATAGAAACGTTACTCCCTACGTTCTTTATCGATGGTCTTCCCATGACCATGACACAGATTTGTAAGGATAATGATATTGCGAAAGAAGATTTGCTTTCTTTACTCAGTTCCGCAGACTACCTGCAAAATCACACGGTAGTCTACTACTATCTTATTTTCACCTGGGAAAATGGTGTTATCACAGACGTGCGCTCGGAGTATATGGACTACAACGAGGACGCTTCTTACTATGAGGAACTGAACTGACTTGCGTGGAGTTTGGCATAGAAGCCATTCTTCGCTAGCAGTGTCTCATGATTTCCCTGTTCGATAATATTTCCATCTTTCATAACCAGAATCACATCTGCCTCGCGGATGGTGGAGAGTCTGTGGGCTACGATAAAGCTGGTTCTGCCTTTCATCATGGTGGCAAATGCCTGCTGAATCTTAATTTCCGTTCTGGTATCAATGGAAGAGGTTGCCTCATCCAGAATCAGCATAGGTGGCAGGCACAGCATAACCCTTGTAATACATAAGAGCTGTTTCTGTCCCTGGGACAGGTTTCCTCCATCTTCGGTAATCATGGTATCATAGCCCTTGGGCAGTCGTTTGATGAAGCTGTGGGCGTGGGATGCCTTGGCTGCTGCCACGATTTCTTCTTCGGTGGCATCTGGTTTTCCCATAATGATATTGTCCCTGACGGTACCGGACTTTAACCAGGTTTCCTGCAATACCATACCATAATTGGCACGCAGGCTCTTTCTTGTCACATCACGGATATCCGCACCTTCCACACAGATTTTTCCTGCATTGACATCATAGAAACGCATGAGCAGGTTTATCACGGTTGTTTTACCGCAGCCGGTCGGTCCTACGATTGCCACACGCTGTCCTGCTTTTACTACCAGGTTAAAATCAGTAATCAGCTTCTTCTCCGGTACATAGGAGAAGTCTACGTGCTCTAAGGTTACATTTCCTTCTACCTGCTGTAAGGAGATAGCGTTCTCCTTTTCCGGTATCTGTGGCTCCTCTTCTATCAGGGCAAAGATTCTTGCCGCACAGGCGATGGCATTCTGTAATTCGGTTACCACGCCGGATATTTCGTTAAAAGGTTTGGTGTACTGGTTCGCATAAGTTAAGAAGCAGGATAACTGTCCTACGCTGATGCCGCCCTTGATTGCCAGTACAGCACCGGTAACTGCCACACCGGCATACACCAGGTTGTTTACGAAACGGGTTGCCGGATTGGTAATGGAGGAGAAGAAAATCGCCTTCAAAGAGCAGTCCTGCAATCTGTCATTGATTTCGTCAAAGGCTTCCAGTGCCTCATCCTCATGGGAAAATGCCTGTACTACCTTCTGGTTTCCAATCATTTCTTCAATCAGGGCTGTCTGTTCTCCTCTTGTCTCTGACTGTAACTTAAACATAGTAAAGGTTCTCTTGGCAATAAAGCCTGCCACGAAGAAGGACAGCGGCGTTACCAATACGACTACGCCGGTAATTCCCACATTTACACTGAGCATGAAGCCAAGGGTTCCCAGAATGGTAATCACACCGGTAAAGAACTGGGTAAATCCCATCAGCAAACCATCTGCAAACTGGTCTACGTCTGCAATGACACGGCTTACCACTTCCCCATAGGAATGTCCGTCAATGTATTTTAAGGGTAACTGTTCTATCTTACGGAATGCTTCATTCCGGATATCCTGTACAATCCGGTAAGTCATCTTGTTATTGCAGGCATTCATAATCCACTGTGCCACAGCCGTAATCATGATAATCACTGCCATCTTCTTTAACAACACGAAGATTCCCGGAAAATCCACCTTGCCTTTGCCGATAATCAGGTCGATAACCCGTCCGTTGAGAATCGGTAAATACAGGGTCAATGCCACGGTAACTGCCGCCATAGCAACAGACATAACCAGGTAGAACCAATATTTCTTAATATAATGTAATACTTTCAGAACGGTTTCTTTCTGTCCTGCTTTTGCTTTTCTATTCTCTGCCATTTATCGCTGCACCTCTCTCCTGTTCTGACTTTACGCTTCCTTTGGAAACTGGGAATAGTAAATCTCCTGATATACTTCACAGTTCTCCAACAGCTGCTCGTGGGTTCCCAGCCCTACCATCCCGCCATCATCCAGCACGATAATCTGGTCTGCATACTGAATGGAGGATGCCCTCTGGGATACGATAAAGACAGTCATATCTTTGCCCATGCCACGGATTGCCTTACGCAGTGCCGCATCCGTCGCATAATCCAGGGCAGAGGCGCTGTCGTCCAGAATCAGAATCTCCGGATTGCCCACCAGGGCCCTTGCAATGGTAAGACGTTGTCTTTGTCCACCGGACAGGTTCTTGCCTGCCTGGGCTACCATGGCATCCAGCCTGCCTTCCTTCTGGTCTACGAACTCTTTTGCCTGGGCTGTCTCAAGGGCACGGTTCAGTTCTTCTTCTGTGGCATCGGTCTTGCCCCACAGCAGGTTTTCCCGGATGGTTCCCTGGAACAGTACGGCTTTCTGTAAGACAACGCCTATCTTCTGGCGCAGTTCTTCCATGGAGTATTCCCGCACATCCTTGCCATTGATTCTGACCTGTCCTTTGGTGGCATCATAGAATCTTGGAATCATATTAACGAGAGAGGACTTTCCGGAGCCCGTACCACCGATGATACCGATGGTCTCTCCTTTCTTTACCTTGAAATCAATATCGGTCAGGGATTCTGCACTGGCTCCCGCATAGGTCAGGCTGACGTGCTCAAAATCCACCACATATTCCTTTTCCTGTGTCTTGCTTCCTGTCTTCTGCTCCCATTCCATGCCGGACTGTATCTCAAATACACTCTCAATACGGTTGGCACAGGCTAATGCCTTGGTAATGGTAATAATCAGGTTTGCCAGTTTTACCAGCTCTATCAGAATCTGGGACATATAGTTGACCAGGGCGACTACTTCTCCCTGGGTAATGGTTCCGGCATCTACCCGGATGGCACCTGTATAGAGGAGCACCAGGGTGGCTACGTTGATGATGACATAGGTTACCGGGTTCGTCAGTGCCGATATCTTTCCCACGAAAAGCTGCATGTTGGCAAGGGCACTGTTCTTCTCTTCAAAGCTGTCGATTTCTTCCTGCTCTTTGTTAAAAGCACGAATCACACGGGCACCTGTCAGATTCTCCCTGGTGGTTCCCAGTACCCGGTCCAAATACGCCTGTACTTTCTTATACATGGGCATGGTAATCATCATGATACCGAATACCACCACCGACAGAAGCGGTATGGTTACCACGAAAATCATGGCTGCTTTCACATCAATAGTAAATGCCATAATCATGGCACCAAATACGATAAACGGGGAACGGAGGAACAGCCGAAGTACCATGTTCACACCATTCTGCACCTGATTGGCATCGGAAGTCATCCGGGTAATCATCGTGGAAGTACCCAGGGTATCGATTTCGGTAAAGGACAGACTCTGGATATGCTCAAACAGGGCATGCTTTAACCTGGTGGAAAAGCCCACCGCTGCCTTTGCCGCAAAATACTGGGCGGTAATGGAACAGACCAGTCCGATTAACCCAAGCGCAATCAGCAGTACTCCCATCCGCAGGACATAAGGCATGTCCCGGTTCGCAATGCCATTATCGATAATGGCTGCCATAACAAGGGGCACAAAGAGCTCAAAGGTAGCCTCCAGCATTTTAAAGAGCGGTGCACACACACTTTCCTTTTTATAGTCTTTTAAATATACCAGTAGTTTCTTCATCGTTATCCTCATTTCTATCTGTATCTATTTCCGGACATTTTCTAATTATACCGATTTCATACAGCTACCGCAATATCCTATTATCTCAAAAACAGCAGTTTAAGACCTATCCTTAAACTGCTGTCCGTATTATTCTCTGTATTCCCTGGTCTGTGCATCAATTTCTGCACTAAAGCTCTTAACCTGCTTGGATGGTGTATAGTCCTGCTCAGGATAGAGAATCTGATGTAATAAAATGACATTTTCTTCCAAATCATCCGGGATAACACAGCTTCCCTTACTTCCTACGTTAGCTGCTGTCCGCTCTCCCAGGAAAGGAAAACCATCACTGGTTACCACGTCATAACCGGCTACACTGCCCAGTACGCTGATAACTTCATTGACGTTCAAAGAAGTCTGTACCTGGGGCAATACAGCGTTTACCATCTCCGTCAGTTCTCCTACCGAAGCGGTCTTTGCTTTTTCCATCATGGCAGTCAGCACATCTCTTTGTCTCTCTGCCCGGCGGAAATCGTCTCCTTTCGTATAGCGGATACGGCAGTATGCGGTCGCCTGCATACCATTTAACAGCTGTTTTCCTGTCTTCTCCACCGGAATATAATCTACTCCCAGTTCCTCTGACATGGTCAGCTGGTAATTATTCAGGTGGCTAATCTCTGCCTCAGTTACTTCCATATCCACACCGCCCAGTGCATTGATGGCATCAATCAGCCCGGTGAATCCAACAGTAACATAATCGGTAATGTCCAAATCCAGGTTGGCATTGAGCATGCTGATTGCCTGTTCCGGACCACCCTGTGCATAAGCTGCATTACATTTGTTATAGCTGTCATTACTCAGATTCAGATAGGTATCACGGAATATGGAAATCAATTTAATCTCCTGGGTATCCTGATTGATACTTGCGATAATAATGGTATCGCTTCTGGTTCCTTTCCCTAACTCGCCATCTCTGGCATCCACACCAAACAGTGCGATGTTCCGATAGCCTTTTTCTTCTGTCTTATCATTGTTGGCCATGGTTTCTACCACTTCGTCATTAATGGTAATCTTATCATGGTCAATTTGTTTTCGTTCTACTTCGCCTGTAGTCGTCATGACTACATACATAACGCCAATAGCAATCAATAAGACACAGATTTCTAATATCAGAAGTGGAATATTCTTGACAAACTTATGGTGTCTGCCCTGAGAATTCTGTGTTTGTTCCTCCATAAGTAACTCCTTGTTCTCCAGATTCTGTGTAACGCCCCACATTACGATGGAATCTCTTATTTGCGTATTTTACGTCCTTTTTGCAAAACACTTAGACTATAGTACCATAAAATTGCGCGTTTGGATATAGAAAAGAGGAAATTCTTAACATTTTCTTAAATTTATTTACAATTTTGTCACATTTATAGCAAATCTATGGCATCCTTTACGGTCTTCACACCGATAATGGAAATCCCCTCCGGAGCCTTGACCTGCTTTCTGTTGACCTCTGGCAGGATACAGGTTGTAAAGCCCAGCTTGGCAGCCTCTGCCACCCGCTGCTGTGTCATGGAAACACCCCGGACTTCCCCACTGAGTCCCACTTCCCCAAAGGCAATGGTCTTATCATCCACGACCCGGTTCTTAAAACTGGATACGATTGCCATGGCGATTGCCAAGTCGATGGCTGGCTCCATAATCCGCATACCGCCCGCCAGGTTCACATAGGCATCACAGTCAGACATCTGTACGCCAAGCCTGCGCTCGAGTACTGCCATCAGCAGATTGACTCTGTTAAAATCCGTACCGATTGCCTGCCGCCTGGGAATCCCGAAGTTACTATGGCATACCAGTGCCTGTATCTCCAGAAGAATCGGTCTGGTGCCTTCCATGGAACAGGATACAATCGAGCCACTTGCCCCTTCGGGCTTTCCGTTTAGCATAAACTCCGATGCATTTTTGACCTCTACAAGCCCCTCTTCCTTCATCTCAAAGACGCCGATTTCATTGGTCGAACCAAAACGATTTTTTACCCCCCGCAGAATCCGGTAAGAGGCATGCCTGTCCCCTTCAAAATATAACACCGTATCTACCATATGTTCTAACACACGGGGGCCTGCCACGGTTCCTTCCTTGGTCACATGTCCCACAATGAAAATGGAGATATTCAGACCCTTTGCCAGTTGCAGGAATACACTGGTAGACTCTCTTACCTGGGACACGCTGCCCGGTGCCGCCGAAATGTCCTCATGATACATCGTCTGAATGGAATCGATAATAGCAATATCCGGTGTTTCTTTCCGGATGGTATCTTCGATATACTCAAGATTCGTTTCACATAACAGTTTCAGGTTATCGTCAAACTCCCCTAAACGATTGGCACGAATCTTAATCTGCCGCAGGGATTCCTCTCCTGATATGTACAGTACCTTCCGTCCATCTGCTGCCATATACCGGCACACCTGCAACAACAGCGTGGATTTGCCAATTCCTGGGTCACCCCCTACCAAAATCAGGGAACCGGGTACGATACCACCGCCCAGCACTCTGTCTAACTCACCCAGATGGGTAGACATCCTCATCTCTTCCTGGATGCTTACCTCCGACAGGCTGGCAGGCTTTCGCTGCTCCTTTTGCCGTACACTGCCTGCAGCACTTACCGATTTCGTATTCACTTTCTCTTCCACGAAGCTGTTCCACTGCTTACAGCCGGGACACTGCCCCATCCACTTGGAGGATTCGTATCCACAGTTCTGACAATAAAACACCGTCGTCATTTTACCCTTTGCCATGCATACCCGCCTTTCTTTTCCGGATGCGTCATGTTCAAATGCACCGGCACAAGTGCGTGCATTTTCCTCGTCGCCATAACACAAAAATGCTTCTCTCCTGAAAGAGAAGCATTTTCTGGTTTCTATTATCGGATTCTTATTTTACAATTTTCACACCGATGGCACCTGAGCCCTTCAATTCTACACCGAAGCTCAATTTACCGCCAAGATTGGTTTTCATCTTGCCTACATGCACATCATCCACGTAAACAGTATATTCCGTCTCATCCTCAAGACCTACGGTAATCTGTGCATCCTCATCTCCCTCAACCTGGAAGCTGACACCATTTGCTGTTTCCTGGAAATTCGTTACGGTAGTTCCCGGTTCTGACTCATAGGCAAACATGCCATTTTTCTCTAATTTCGTCAGTTCCCTGAAAGTTTTTACCTTATACAGGTTTCCACCATGTTCAAAATCCTCCAGTTTTGTCTTGGCATCCAGTTTGTGATTGCCAAAGCTGATTGCGCCATTTTCTTCGACGCGCAGTAATTCTTCTACCACAGCCATTGTGTTTTCCTCCTACGTTTTCTTTTTCTTTATCGCTGTTTCTTTGCACTCGTAAATACAATTTTCTTCTGTCTGAGTCCCACGGTCACTTTATCGCCTGCTTTCACATTGCCAAGCAGGATTTCTTCTGCCAGGGCATCCTCGATTTCAGACTGGATAGCACGTTTTAACGGACGTGCTCCCATCTTGGCATCCATGTGCTTCTCTACCAGATATTCCTTCACTGCCGGTGTAATAACCAAATCGATTCCCATCTGTTTCTGACAACGTTTCGTCAGATTTCTGGATAACAGCGTAATAATCTGCTTCATATTATCCTTATTCAGAGGATGGAATACCATAATTTCATCGATACGATTGATAAATTCCGGTTTGAAGAGCCGCTTTACTTCTTCCATAACGTTGGATTTCATCTTATCATAATTCTGTTTTTCTGTCTCCCCTGCACCAAAACCAAGATTCTTCGGCTCTATGATTCTCTGGGCGCCGGCATTGGAGGTCATAATCAGGATGGTATTCTTAAAGCTTACCTTTCTTCCCTTGGAATCGGTAATATGCCCATCATCCAGTACCTGTAACAGAACATTAAAGACATCCGGATGTGCTTTTTCTATTTCATCAAAAAGGACAACGGAATAGGGATTCTTCCGAATCTTCTCGCTTAACTGTCCGCCCTCCTCAAAGCCTACATAGCCTGGAGGGGAACCAATCATCTTGGATACGGAATGTCCTTCCATATACTCCGACATATCCACCCGGATAAGCGCGTTTTCCGAGCCAAACATAGCTTCTGCCAAAGCCTTGCTCAATTCCGTTTTACCCACACCGGTCGGTCCCAGGAACAAAAAGGAACCGATAGGACGATTCGGGTCCTGTAACCCGACCCTGCCACGGCGTATAGCCTTTGCCACCGCAGTAACTGCCTCTTCCTGTCCAATTACCCGCTGGTGCAGGATAGACTCTAGTTTTAACAGTCTTTCACTTTCCTTCTCGGCTAATTTCTTAACCGGAATCTTCGTCCAGAGAGCTACTACCTCAGCGATTTCATTCTCATCTACCACGTAATCCTTATTGGCTTCTTCCTTTTCTGCCCGTTTTAAAGCACGTTCATATTTCTTAATACAGCTTTCCTGCTGCTTCTTTAACTCGGCTGCCTGGGTAAATGCCTCCATACGGATAGAACGTTCTATCTGTAAGTCAATCTTCTTTATTTCGGCTTCCATTTCCTGCAGTTTATCCGGTTTCTTAGGTGCTTTCAGCCGTACTGCCGCCGATGCTTCGTCAATCAGGTCAATCGCCTTATCCGGCAGATTCCGGTCATTAATATAGCGGGCAGATAAGGTAACAGCCGCCTGAATGGCTTCCTCGGTAATTTTTACCCTGTGATGTTCTTCGTATTTGTGTACAATTCCACGCAGGATGCGCTCTGCTTCCTCCACCGTAGGTTCTTCCACGGTAACTGGCTGGAAACGACGTTCCAGGGCTGCATCCTTCTCGATATACTTACGATACTCTGCAATCGTAGTAGCACCAATAAGCTGAATTTCGCCTCTGGCGAGGGACGGTTTCAGAATATTGGAAGCATCAATTGCCCCCTCTGCGCCACCGGCACCGATAATGGTATGAAGTTCATCCAGAAACAGGACAATATTCCCATCCTCAATCACTTCTTTTACTACCTTTTTGATGCGTTCTTCAAATTCACCACGATACTTGCTGCCGGCTACCATGCCCGATAAGTCCAACGTGAGTACTCTTTTATTCTGCACCGTGAAAGGAACATCTCCTGTCACGATACGGCTTGCCAGTCCTTCTACCACTGCGGTTTTACCAACTCCCGGCTCTCCAATAAGACAAGGATTGTTCTTCGTTCTTCTGCTCAATATTTGTATCACACGTGTTATTTCTTCTTCTCTGCCAATAACCGGGTCTAACTTACCCTCTCTGGCCAGTGCCGTCAAATCACGGCTGTACTGTTCCAGGGTAGATGCTCCCTGCTTTTTCTTACCCTGTTTGCGGTTTAAGTCTTCTTTATACAAAGCCCCATTTTCACCCATTGCTACCAGAACATCCACATACAGCTTCTGTATGGAGATTCCCATGGTATTCAACAGACGGACTGCCACATTCTCGCCCTCTTTTAAGATAGCCAGCAGCAGATGCTCGGTTCCTGTTTTATCACTTTTAAAGCGTGCTGCCTGCTTATGTGCTTCTTCCAGGATTTTCTCTGCTCTGGGCGAATAACCATCCCTTTCTGCCAGCATCACGGTACTTTCCGGAGCTATCAAATCCTGTATCATTTCCTGAAGCTGTACAGCATCTACGCCATTGTTCTGCAGCACCGTAGCCGCCACACCTGTATTTTCCTTTAAGAGCCCCAAAAGGATATGTTCACTTCCGACATAACTTTGCCGTAAGCTTTTGGCTGCTTTCTGGGCTAATGCCAGTGCTGCCTTCGCTTTCTCTGTAAATTGTGGCTGCATTAACCATTCATTCCTTTCTCATAGTCCTCATAGATTTCATCTATAAGAGCATGCACTTCTTCTCTGGAAATATTCTTGCAACTTGCTTTTGCCAGCGTTACCATTAAGTCCTTCCGGACCTCTTCGATAACCTGCAGATGGTCAACATCAATGGCAATCATGGCACCCTTTCTCCGGTCAACCTTCACATAGCCTTCCTGTCTTAACACAGTATATGCCTTGTTAACAGTGTGCATGTTGATTCCAATCGTATCGGCAAGCTGCCTCACAGAAGGTAGTATATCCCCTTCCTGAAACTGTGACGTAGCAATTCCCATGATAATCTGATTGCGCAGCTGCATATAGATGGCTTCATCGCTGTTAAAATCGATTTCTATCACCATTTCCTATCAGTCCTATTCTATAAATCCTTACTGTCCATATTTAAAAATTCAAACTCAAAATCATCATCATCCAGAAGGAAATTCTTAGCTTTCTTCTTTGGTGCCGGTTTTACCGGTACATCGGTAGATGGTTCTTCGTGATACTCGACTTCTCTCACAACCGGCTTCTTTTCCGGTTTCTGCGCACGAATCCGTCCGGTTTCCTCCGGTACCCGTTTTCTTTGTCTTACCGGTGGTTTCTCTTCTTCCTCATCCTCGTCTTCCTCTTCCCGGATGCGTTCCCGTCTTCTTCTCTTCTTAGCCGGTACTTCCTCCTCCGGCTCCTCTTCCGCTTCTTCGTCCTCCTCTTCCTCTTCGTCATCTTCGTAGGATTCATAATAAGCATCCCGTAACTTGAAGCTCATAATCAGGACGGTAACAGCCAGAATCACAAGCAGTACAATGAGAACGATGATAACGATACGCTGTTTTACAACGGTATCCGCATTGCTCTGTTCATTGGCACTTTGTGCATGGGCTGCTGCCAGTACCTCATCCAGTTTCTGGCGGGTACTGTCCATATTATTATACAGATACCAGACATAATTACCATCTGCATCTGTGGTATAGACTAATTCGTAATCATTATTCACAGGCTCCTGTGGGGTTTCTGTCTCTTCTGCAGGTGCCTCCTCTACCGGAGTCTCCTCCTCCGGCTGTGGAAGCATCTCCCCTAAGGTTACCAGGTCAGACCTTACAAAACCGGTCTTCTCCGCACCATTGCTGCCAGTAAAAGTTACATAATACCATACCTTTCCATCACTGCCGTTGGACTGTCCACTGACAACCAGCTGGGTGTTTTGGGAAAGGGATTCTACCACGGCATCATTGGTAGAAGGAGCCGTTCTGATTTTGGCTGCCTCTACGGCGACCGTAGCATACTGGGCATCCATAGCGGTCTCCGCAGCAGATGTAGCCCCATCTACACTGTTGGTATTGGCTGTTTCCTGGGCTGTATCCGCTGTATTGCTATCTGTTTCTGTCGTCTGGCTGGCAGTGTTCGTCTCCCCGCCTTCCTTCTTAATCAAATCTGCACGGACATATCCTAACGTGTTGCCGTCCACATAAACCTGATACCATAAGGTTCCGGAAGCATCCGTTACCTCATCCTTAATGGTAACCGTTTTCCCTTGCGTGGAACTGCCAATGACATCACTACTGGTACTTGCCTCTTTACGAATCTTGACAGAAGATTCGGTAACTGTTCCGGTAGAATCTGCAAAGCTCAGTGTCCCATTTGCCAAAAAGACAGTCATCATGAATGCTGCCGTTGCCATCCGCAAAAGTCCTCTGTGCTTTCTTCCTTTTCCTGTTATTCCCATGTACTTACTCATATCCTCTTCTCCCTTTGTTCCCGGAGGTTTCTATCTGTCCCTCGTAAATCGTCTTGTACCATCCTCAGCAACCACCTTCTCTGTGCTGTGTCCGGTAAAGCCGCTCTTCCGGTTTTCTCTTGCCTGCTCCTCTATACTTCTGTGATAGTTTGCCTCACATTTCGGACAGAACCGCCCTGAGCGGATACTCGCTCCGCAGATTTCACATTGTAAAAAGGTTCTGGATTCTGGAGCTATCTCCAACCTGGATTCCCGCAGCATATCGCGGATAGAACGTTGTGATACACCAGTTGCCTCGGAAACCTGCGCGGATGTAGCACCTACG
Organism: uncultured Lachnospiraceae bacterium; assembly: GCA_934418125.1. Lineage (GTDB taxonomy): Bacteria > Bacillota > Clostridia > Lachnospirales > Lachnospiraceae > UBA3282. The sequence goes on along the minus strand of CAKRWT010000021.1, from coordinate 16,028 downwards.
TGCTTTTCTACATAATTACGCACCTTGCCATAATCGTCATATTCCAAATGACCGCAATCTTCGCATTTATACTCTCCAACGCCCTTAAAAATCATAATACCGCCACACTTGGAACAAACCATTGGCCTGTTATAGGTATTTAATTCCAACAGATTGCTTCTGAGTGCTGCTCTTTTTACCTCTTTCTCTTTATCATCCATCGGGTATTTTCCCCCTTCTTCAGGCACTTGAAAAGACATTTCCCCTGATTATGCCTCGTCAATCGCCTTTCCTATATCCGTTCTCATATATTTATTCTCGAAGCTGACCCACTTAGTAGCTTCATACGCATTGGCTCTTGCTTCCTTTAAGGTAGCACCGGTAGCCGTTACCCCCAGCACACGTCCCCCATTGGTTACAATGCCTTTGTCTGTCAGCCTGGTTCCTGCATGGAAGCAATAATATCCTTCTTTGTTCTCAAAGTTCTCTAATCCTTCAATGACAAAGCCCTTTTCGTAGGAAACCGGATATCCTTTGGATGCCAGCACCACACAGACCGCTGCATTATCTTCAAACTGTAAATCTATCTGGTCTAATGTACCATCGATACATGCCTCCATAACTTCAATTATATCATTTTTCATACGTGGCAGTACGACCTGTGCCTCCGGGTCACCGAATCTGGCATTGTACTCCAGTACTCTTGGTCCCTTTTCCGTCAGCATCAGCCCAAAGAAAATAACCCCTTTAAATGGTCTTCCTTCTGCTGCCATGGCATCTACGGTTGCCTGATAGATATATTTCTGACAGAATTCATCTACTTCTTTTGTATAGAACGGGCTCGGTGAAAAGTTACCCATACCACCGGTATTTAAGCCCTGGTCACCATCCAGTGCCCGCTTATGGTCCTGGGCAGAAGACATAATTTTAATGGTCTTGCCATCTACGAAAGAAAGTACCGACACTTCCCTGCCGGTCATAAATTCTTCAATAACCATCCGGTTTCCGGCTGTCCCAAACTTCTTATCTTCCATAATGGTTCTGACACCTTCTTTTGCCTCCTCCAGTGTCTCACAGATTAAAACACCCTTTCCCAGTGCCAGTCCATCTGCTTTTAATACAACAGGCAGCTGCACCGTTTCCAGATATTCCAGTGCCTTCTGTGAATCGTCAAAATTCTCATAAGCAGCAGTAGGAATATTGTATTTCTTCATCAAATCCTTGGAAAAGGCTTTGCTTCCCTCCAGGATTGCCGCATTCTTTCTTGGTCCGAATACCCGTAATCCAGCGGCTTCCATCTCGTCCACCAGTCCACCAACCAATGGGTCATCCATACCGACAATGGTAAGGTCGATTGCATTTTCTTTGGCAAAAGCAACCAGTTTATCAAACTCCATTGCTCCAATCGGAACACACTCTGCTATTTGTCCGATACCTGCATTGCCCGGTGCACAGTAAATTTTGTCCACCTTAGGGCTTTTTGCTACACTGGTAGCGATTGCATGTTCTCTTCCGCCGCTTCCTACAATCAATACTCTCATCTGAAATACCTAGCCTTTCCTCTGTTTCCCATTCTATATCTTTAATCTTCTATTCTGACTTTACCTTCTATTACCTTTACTTTTCCATTGGCAATCATATCTATGGCTCTTGGCAGAATTACCCATTCTGCCTCTTCCATAACCCGGCGCTGCAGCAGTTCCGGCGTATCCTGTTCCTGTACGTTGACCGCCTTCTGGAGAATAATAGGACCGGTGTCCGTTCCTTCATCTACAAAATGTACCGTAGCTCCGGTAATTTTTACCCCTCTTGCCAGTGCGCCTTCATGAACCTTCAATCCATAATACCCGGTTCCACAGAAAGCGGGAATCAAAGAAGGATGAATGTTGATAATACGGTTTTCATATTTCTGAATCAGCTGTGCCGGAATCACTACCAGGAATCCTGCCAGTACAATTAAGTCCGGACTGGCTTCTTCCACCGCCTGTAAAAAAGCCTGGTTAAACTGTTCCCTGTCTGCATAATCCTTAGGAGAAACACAGATACTGTCAATTCCTGCGTTTGCTGCCCGTTCCAAAGCATACGCAGTCTTATTGTTACTGATGACTCTGACTATCTGTGTATTGGTAATCTTTCCCTGTTCTATGCCATCTATAATTGCCTGTAAATTGGTGCCGCCACCGGACACACACACTAATACCCTGAGCATTGCCGTTCCTCTCTTCTTTCCTGAAATATAAAAGTCCTGACGAACTGCCTATTTCAGGATAACTTCCTTATCACCGGCTACTACCTTACCGATGACATAAGATGCTTCTCCGGCTTCTTTGATTGCTTCCATAGTCTTCTCTGCATCTTCCGGTGCAACCGCAAGAATCATGCCAAGTCCCATGTTGTAAGTGTTGTACATCATCTTGTCTTCCAGATTACCTTTCTTCTGTAACAGTTTGAAGATTGGCAGTACCGGGTAGCTGTCCTTCTCAATTTCTACTGCTGCACCGTCTGGTAACATTCTGGGAATATTTTCATAGAATCCACCACCGGTAATGTGGCTGCAGCCCTTAATGGTTACGCCCGCATCCTTGATGGATTTTAAAGCTTTCACATAAATCCTGGTAGGTGCAATCAGTGCTTCGCCCAGGGTTGTTCCCAATTCTTCATAATAAGTATCCAGACTCTCTTTTGTCATCTCAAATACTTTACGAACCAGGGAAAAACCATTGCTATGTACACCGGAGGAAGCAATTCCTATCAAGGTATCGCCCGGCTTGATTTTCTCGCCGGTAATCAAATCCTTCTGGTCTACCACACCTACGGCAAATCCGGCAAGGTCATACTCATCCTCCGGCATCAGTCCAGGATGCTCTGCAGTCTCACCGCCAATCAGTGCGGCACCTGCCTGTTTACAGCCCTCTGCTACACCTTTTACAATCGTAGCGATCTTCTCAGGATAATTCTTTCCACATGCAATATAGTCCAGGAAGAATAATGGTTCGCCACCTGCGCAGACTACATCGTTGATACACATAGCAACGCAGTCAATTCCTACGGTGTCATGTTTGTCCATCAAAAAGGCAAGTTTTATCTTGGTTCCCACACCATCTGTACCAGATAAGAGAACCGGGTTATCCATCTCTTTTATCATTTCCATGGAAAAAGCACCAGAGAATCCACCAAGTCCACCTAACACCTCCGGTCTCATGGTTTCCTTTACATGCTTCTTCATCAGCTCTACTGACTTGTACCCTGCCTCAATATCTACACCTGCTGTCTTGTAATCCATTGTTCTTCCTCCAAAATGTTATTTTGTTTTATTCCACACTGTATCTTGTATACAGGCTTTCTCTGTCATTTCACTCTGCCAGACCTGCCTGGTCTGTTCTTTTTCTAAATCCGGTCAACTATGTTAGTTCTGATAATTCTTATAGCCTGTTTCCTGCAGCTTTGCGTCTTTTTTCTGTACGCTCTCTTTCAGGCTCTGTGCATAATCTTTTAATCTCTGTAATAATGCTGCATCGGAAGTTGCCAGTATCCTGGCAGCCAGAATACCCGCATTCTGTCCCCCATTAATAGCAACCGTTGCCACGGGAATTCCAGATGGCATCTGTACGATGGAATACAGAGAATCAACGCCTCCCAGGTCAGAAGTTTTCATAGGAATACCGATAACCGGCATCGGGAAAATAGCTGCGCACATTCCCGGCAGATGAGCTGCCTTTCCGGCTCCTGCGATAATTACCTTGAACCCTTTGCTTTCTGCGCTCTTAGCATATTCGAAGAAGACATCCGGTTCCCTGTGTGCCGAAATAATCGTCATCTCATAGGAAATTCCCAGTTCCTCCAAAATGTCTGCTGCCTTTGCCATAACGGGCATATCCGAATCACTACCCATTACAATGCCTACCTGTGCCATGCTTATTTCCTCCTTCTGTTTCACTATCCAATTCTTCTACAGTGTACTAAATTTTCCGACATTTCGCAACCGCATCTTTCAGTTCACTACCGGTTTCTCTCTGTGACCATCGTCCCTGAAATTTCCTGCTTCCTGTCAGTTTTTCTTCATCCTTCCAGTGCTTTATTTAATTCCTCACAACCAGGCAGTACAAAACGTCCTCTTTCAATGATGGGAATTTCTTTCCCACTTTCGGTCAACACTGCCAGTTCTCCCAATTCATCATAAGGAATCGTAATATCCGTATGGCACTGGAAATAAGCTTTGCTCATATCCGTATCCCTTAACAGGGACACTTCGTTATCCTTGGCAATGATTTCCTTGCCGTCCGGATTGTAAAGTTTCACATTCTCAGAATGGGAATAACAGGTGTCACCCACAGCAAAGTGAGGTCCTGTCTTTTCTGCAATCAAAATCGGCATCTTATCTTCTATATGATATTTCCGGGCTACCATATAGGCTACTGTATTGGTGCCGATGGCAAACTCGCCAATAGGCAATGTTTCATGGTGGAACAGTACATTATCCTTAATATACTTCCGGTTTTCTTCCTCCGTTGCAAAATTGGCACAATGGTAGTCACTAATCATGCCATCCTGAAACTGCACCTTCAAATCCTTATATTCCAATTCATTTAAGAATACCCTGGTTACATGCAGGATGCCATTGGTTCCATGCAGAACCGGGGAGGTAAAGACTTCTCCCACCGGAATATTCACATCTGCCACACAGTTCTCAAAATTGGTTTCCTTCGTGGCATCCTGTAACGTATGCAGCTGCACCACCAGGTCAGTCTGGTTGTCCCCACATCCCTTCACACGGACAGCATAACCTTTATCTAACGCATCAATGAGAGTCTGTTGGATTCCCTGATACAACTTATAGTCCAGTGTATTGATTCTTACGATATCATCGAAAATCGCTTCGTACTGCTCTCCAATCTCCGGCACAGGAAAAGCAATGATCGTAAAGCTTCTCTCTTCCCCTTTGATATACTCATTCTGTAATGCACCTGCCTTGCCGGCATATTCCACGGACAGCTTCTGCTGCTTTTCGGATAATCTGCAGGCTTCCGGAATTGTTTTGGGCACGAAAGGCTTCTCTCCAAATATCTCCAGTACCGCCGGTCCGCCAAATACCGCCATCTTATCCTTCCACTGCTCATACACATTGTGGGTACACTCTAGCTTCCGCTCTACCAGAAGCTTATCTAATACCAACGCCTGGTCTTCCTTGTGGTCATAATCAAACTGCTTATTGGGATTGGCCCCGAAGAATCCATTCTTATAAACGCTTCTCCCCTGGAAAATACTGGTTCCGGCACGGTAAATCGTAGGGCGGAGACCAATCTTTCCAAAGTTCAGGATTGCCTGGCGAATCATCCGCTCGAAGCCAAGGCAATAACGGATATTGACCGTTTTCTTAATGGAAATGTCTTTGTTCCCCACTTCAAAGCCAATGCGATACCCTTCGGTATAAGTGCCTGCCATCTGTTTTATTTTATCCGCCGGCATCTCATTCAAATGTCTGGCCGTCGCCAGTTCATTCTCCGTCACATACTCTCCGTAATAATACAGATAACGTAAATCCGTCAGGTCACTTTCCATAATAATACGGCTTGCGAAATCCTTATCCGCATCCACCAGCTGTGCGGTTCTTTCATCACATTCCTGCTCATAATAATCGCTCACATACCAGTACAGAATCTGACGGATTGTTTCCTTCTCCGGGATTCCTGCCAGTTCTTCGTTCTCTTCCTTCTCCTGGGCAGCACAGACAAATGCCTGGTAGATTTCCAGAAGCAGTTCCATCCGGATAATCATGTCAAAACGGTTCTGCTCGAACACTGCCGGAATCATGGCTCTTAATTCCGTATTTAAAAAGGATAACAGCTGCCCCATTGACTCTCCAAGACAATGAACGGCATACACCGGGTTCGCATAGCTGCTGGCATAATTTTCCGGCATAATATCCATATACAGTTCCCGGTTCAGCTTCTGCAGCTGTTCTAAACCTAACTTCTTTAATTCCCCACTTTCCACCAGTTTCCAGGTATCATGCATCTGTAATACAAACGATGCCATCCTCCGGAAGTAGTCCTGCATCTCATCTGTACAGGCATTTTCTCCTGCAATCCCACTGATTCGTTCCAGTGCCAGTTCATACCGCTCCTTTTCCAAATCATTTTTGTCTGCTTCCTTTATATACAAATCTTCCATCTTTGACCTCATTTCTGATGTTTCCTATTGCTATGCATAGGCACCGGCATACAGAATCATACTGATAATTGCCAGTGCCAGCAGATTCAGACCAATCCCCAGATAGCTAAACAGATAATACTTGTCCCGCTCCATCCGGGAAATAACACACAGTACCATTCCAATCAGGGAAAAAATAGTAACCAGCAGAACTGCTGTCCCATATTCTAATGGGACATTGCCGGCTTTTTTATAACTCATCACAATGGCATACGCCAGCGTGGCAAGGGATATACTGCCGAGAATCGTCCCCATAATCCCTTTTTTCGTATGCTCCTTGTTGGTAAATATATAACTGTTCTTATGACTCATGGAAACTCCTTTGAAACCGGAAATGGGCATCTTCGTACTTGCCGAAAACACCCATTCGCTGTTTTACTCATCCTTAGAATAATATTTTATTTCTTCCTGCCAAAAGCTTTGCTCCGCTGATGATGAGGAGTACGCCACTCGCAACACCAACTACTAAAGATACTACGCCGACAGCAATGCTTAAGGCACCTGAGCCACCCATCGACTTATATGTTTTTTCCTCCATCATGTCACCATCCTTTAACTTACTGCCTGCCTATTTTGCACCATACTGTTCATAGTATGCATCAATGGCACTCTTTAATGCATCGTCTATATAAACTGTTCCTTTGTAGTCCTTATTATACAGACATTCTACCACCTCGTCCATAGTTACAATGGCATTTGCATCAAAACCATATTTCTCTTTGATTTCTTCCAATGCACTCTTTTCACTGGAAAGTCCACGTTCCATACGGTTCAAGGAAACCATCAGCCCCTTGATTTCCACATCTGCCTGTGCCTTGATAATCGGGAAGGTCTCTTCGATGGATTTACCCGATGTCGTAACATCTTCAATAATAACGACTTTATCGCCATCCTTTAACTTACTTCCCAGTAAAATACCGGTATCTCCGTGGTCTTTTACTTCTTTTCGATTAGAACAGTAACGAATCTCTTTTCCATATAATTCACTGATGGCCATGGTCGTTGCTACTGTCAGAGGAATTCCCTTATATGCCGGTCCAAACAACACATCAAAATCAAGTCCGTAGTTGTCATGGATTGCCCTGGCATAATACTCTCCCAGCTTACGAAGCTGTGCACCGGTTACATAAGCTCCGGCGTTCATAAAGAATGGAGATTTACGACCACTCTTTAAGGTAAAATCACCAAACTTCAACACCTGGCTGTCCACCATGAATCCGATAAATTCCTGTTTATACTGTTCCATCTTTCTAAAATCCTCCATTGCAGGCCCTGCCTGTTTCTATTCTTTTCCTTATTGTCAATCTCTTACAAATCAAACTTGTCAATTAACTCTTTCAGGTGCTCCAGTCCTTCTTTATTTTCCTGTAAGTGCTTGTAACCTTCTGCCGTCTTGGTTACTGCATCGCAGGATTTTTCTGCAATCATATTGATGCCTTCTGTAGACTGGTTAATGGTTTCGCTTACGTTATCAATCGTTTCCGCAATGCTGTCAATCTTTTCACTCAACTGGGAAATCTCATCATAAATCCGTCCCATGGACTCTGCAAAAACAGATGCATCATCCTCATATTTCTCAGAAACCTCTTTAAAAGAGTCATAATCTGCCACAACGGTCTTATCCAGGAATTCCATAATAACCCGGATACATTCTGTCATATTATCCACAGCAGCATTGACTTCATTTACTATCTGATTGATACCATCTACCGTCTGGAAAGTCTGGCTTGCCAGTGCACCAATCTCTGTAGCTACTACTGCAAATCCTTTTCCTGCCTCACCAGCCCTTGCTGCCTCAATATTGGCATTTAAGGCTAACAGGTTGGTCTGGGAAGAAATGTTACGGATGTTCTCTGTCAGTTCATTAATCTTGGCTACTACTTTAGACTGCTCAATAGCATCGTCCGTTCTCTCCTTCATGGAACGATACACTTCCATGGTCCGGTTGCTGGAAGTCTCCGTCGTATCTTTCAGCTGTCTTGCTCTTGCTTTGACTTCTGCCGATTCCGTCTGTCCAGTTTCAGACAGGCTGCGGATATCCGTTACATTCTCCTGGATTGCACCAATACTGCTTACAATCATGCTGGCACTGGCAGTAGTTTCTTCCATTCCGGCTGCCAGCTCCTGGGTGGTTGCGGAATTGTCCTCTGATATGGAGTTATTCTCTTTCATTACCCCATCCAGCTCATCCATATTATGTAACAGATTATCCCGTACCTGTTCCATATCCGTTACCAGGGTTCTCAATACCCCTCGCATCTCGCTGACCGCCTTTGCCATGCTGCCGGTCTCATCTTTACGTTTTACCAGTTTGCTGCCGTTAGCACTCTTCTTAAAGTTCAAATCTGCAGTCTGTCTTACCACATCCGTTATTTTTTTAATCGGATTGGCAATACTGGTTCCAATTACAACACCGAGAATAACAGAAACAATCATGCCAAGGACAAGAGCTCCCGCGGTCTGTACTACCACTTCCCTTGCCCGTGCCTGTACCTCACTTGTAGGCACCGTCAAAGCAAGATTCATTCCTGTCCCCAATTTATCAAAGGTAAGATATTTTGTTTGTCCATCCAGGGTATACTCTATAATTTGAGAAGCATTGGTATCCTCTGCCATAAATTCCTTAACAGCAGTAAGGGCACCATCTCCATACTCTCCCAAATCCGTACCTGCCGGAATCGTTTTATGATACTGTACAACACCATCCTTGCTGGTAATAAAGGAATATCCACTGTCAAAGGCTGTCACAGAATCTGCATAATCTGTAATCTGGCTAAAGTCAATATCCATACCGATAATACCGACGGAAGTGCCATCTACATACAATGGTACGACATAGGAAATCATATAAATATTTACATTTTCGTTTAAATAAGGATCCATCCAGATAGGTGCTTTGTTTTCTACCGGGATGTAGTACCAGCCTACATGTGCCAGGTCGTCTTTCTCATAAATACTGAAATCAGTTGGTGTGGAACTGGTAAATGCCGAATTTGTATCCGGTCTTGTCAGGAAAATACCAGAAGTCGGCTCCGTAAAGTCCGGGTTATAACGTATGTAGGCACAAATCGCTCCCTCTGTATGCTCCGCAAATTTTACGAAGTCATCCATCAACCCCTCTGTATATTCATTCACATAAGCACTGTTTGACTGGAATTTTGCAAAATCAAGCTGAGCCAACGCAATATCGCTAAGTGTGTCTACCGATTGCTCCACCCTGGAAACCAACGCATCAACCTCTGCGCCTGTATTCTCACAGCTCATTGTCATTTCTGTTTCCGCATTGGAAACAGCTGTTCTGCTGGAATATGTAATACTGATGACACTGATTAAAACCGATGAAATTAAAGAACATAAAATAATGCTAATTGTAATTTTGGTCCGTATTGATTTCATTATATTTTCCCCCTGGTAAATGATTTCATGCTGTCTTCATGATTTTCAAAATTTATCTATGTGCCAAAGCACCTGCAATATCCTCTTTCATATCAAGTACTGCTGCCCTGGAAGCGTCTGCAAAGTTTTCTGCGCCATATTCTGCATATTTTTCCTGCTGATAAGCTGCAATAATACCACGGGAAGAATTCACAATTGCCCCAAGCCCATCCTTATTAAAGAAATGAACCAGGTCAGCTCCCTTTCCGCCCTGTGCACCATAGCCGGGTACCAAAATATAGGATTTTGGCATGATTTCTCTTAACACCTTACCCATTTCCGGATAAGTAGCCCCTACTACGGCACCGATATAACTGTAGCTGTCTCCCATGTGGTCCGCACCCCATTCCGCTACCTTTTCTCCTACGATTTCGTAAAGTGGTCTGCCGTCAATCAGACGGTCCTGAAATTCTCCACTGCTTGGATTAGAGGTTTTTACCAGAATAAACAGCCCCTTTTTCTCTTCCTGGCATACCTTGATAAACGGCTTCACGCCATCAGAACCAAGGTAAGGATTCACGGTAACAAAATCCTCGTCAAACCCTCTGCACATGGTGTTGCCCACTTTAACCTGCCCCAGGTGGCCCACTGCATAGGCTTCCGAAGTCGAGCCAATGTCACCACGCTTGATATCTCCAATAACTACCAGGTCTTTTTCCTTACAGTACTCCACCGTTTTCTGAAAAGCAATAACACCTTCCACGCCAAATTGCTCATACATGGCTATCTGTGGCTTTACTGCAGGTACCAGGTCATAGATGGCATCCACAATCTGTTTGTTATACTGCCAGATTGCCTCTGACGCACCTTTCATGGTTTCTCCGTACTCTGCGAATGCTTTCTGCTGAATATGCTGCGGCACAAATTTCAACGTAGGGTCAAGCCCCACCACGATGGGTGCCTGCGTCTTTTGGATTTTACTCACTAACTTGTTAATCATACCCATTCTCCATTTCTATCTTTATATTTTTTTGCCTTCCAAATCTTTCAATACATACTGGTTCTCTATATAATAAGGAATCTCTTCCCTTGTAACCCACATCCATTCGCCGAAATCCTCTGATAGCACAATATTGGATTCGTCTTCTTCCTTAATAGAGCAGATATATGCTATGCCCACACACTGGGTATCACCTAACATATTCGACCAGGTATATACAATTTTTTCAATCTTACCTTCTACCGACAGCTGCTCGGAAATGGCCCGCAGCACCGTATCATCAGGAGCTTCCCCATGGTTGACTTCCGCATCAATAAACTCCCATACAAAAGGTTCCGGAATATGGTCATCTACCCAACGCTTGATAATCAGGTACTTATCGCCTTTCCTGATAATGCCTTTTACCCGTAAATAAGTATTCTTCATCGAATCATTCCCTTTCTCTTTCCGTTCTATCTCGTCTGCAGAAATTCATATTCCCGTTTTGCATTCTCATCATCCGGATAAGCCCGCAGATAACTATTCATCAAAGCAGCTGCCGTTTTATAGTCTTCCATATATTCATAAGCTACAATCTCGTTAAATTTCAAAGTCTGCATCATGCCATTATCTTCTATATCCATGGCAGTCTGAAAGGAACTGAGCGCCAGCTCATATTCACCCATATGCATTCTGCACAGTCCCAGTTGATTGTATATTTCTGCCTTACTCTGGTCATTGATGGTGTAATTGTCATAAATGGTCGAGGCATAATTGTAATCTCCCAGTGCCTCATAAGTGCGTCCCAGATAAAGTGCTGCACCATAATCCGTATCTGTTTTCAGATTCGTCAGATAATCCCTGGCACTCTCATAATCCTCCAGATAATAACAGATACGCCCCATATCATAGTCGGAAATGGACTTTTCATTTTCGGTAATGGCTGTTTGCAGATACGTCTGTCCCACTTCCTTATAACCATACTCTTCCAGTGCCATATAAATGTGAATCAGCCGGTCGTAATTCTTCTTATCCAGTGCAATTGACTGGTCAAAATCTGCCTGTGCCTCTTCATACCGGTCTAAAGACAGCTTCACACAGCCACGCAGATAATAAGCGTCTATTGCCTTTTCATCTAACCCGATAATCGCATCATAAGCAGAAATGGCATCCTCTGGCTGTCCGTTCTTAAAATAAGCGATTGCCAGATAGTAATTCATGTCATAATCCATATTCTCTACCCTGCCGTCACTGGCAGCAAGGGCTGCTTCCAGATAAGTAATGGCATCCGCATACTGGGTTAATCCCATATAGGCAATTCCCATGCCCCGGTATAATAACCGGCTGTTTTCCCCATTTTCTTCTGCCAAGGCAAACTGTGCCAATGCCTCTTCGTATTCCAGATTTCCAATGGCTGTCATTCCAAGCTGTGTATAGTTTTCGTTTCCTGCTGCACCACAGCCTGTCAGCAGAATAATCGCTACACACCCCGCCACCAGCAGTCTGGTTTTCTTTTTTTCTGATTGTTCTTTCTTCATCCTACCCATTTCTTCTATCATCAATCTATCTCATTCATCTATCTTGTCTATGATAATCTTATCTCTTATTACCATCAGAATCTTTGCTATTATCTTACCACAGTGTCTTCCGCTAGCCAAGTACGAAATCGAGCCACAAAACTTCTGAAAAACATTTTTTTATATCAGATTTCCACACACAAAATCCTTCAAAACGCCAAAAAATTCACGCAACAGATTGTTTGGCTGAAAGAGTAACGTAGATGGTGCCGCAATTCCGCAGACCTTTTCAAACCCGGCGTGTTTTGCCAGATGGACACCCCGGAATACATGGAAATTATTCGTAACAATTCCTACCCCTGCTGCCTTATCTCCGATTATCTGCGCGCTATAGCGGATATTTTCCGAAGTGTCCGTGGATGCTTCCTCCTTTCGTATGCGCTCTGCAGGTATCCCCTTTTGTACTAAGTACCGGTACATTCCCTCTGCCTCACTGCATACCTCATTGCTGCCCTGTCCCCCGGAGACAATGCAGATTGTATCTTCATTTGCTAACAGGTATTCATACGCAGTATCTAACCGGTACTGCAACACCTTGCTGGGACCATCCTCTTTCATCTGCGCCCCCAGCACAATAATATAGTCCAGATTGTCCTCTCCTTTCGCATGATACTGGCTGAAAATCATGCCTTCCACCAGAAGAAAGAACACCAGTCCGATACTTACGCCGATTCGCACCACGCCCCGAAGCCATGCCGGCAGTGCCTGCCACCAGCCAAACTGTACCATGCAGAACATTCCCAGAAAGAACAAGCCCAGGACTGCCCAGATAAGATAAAACCGGCTTCCTGACTGGGCGGAAAATATTACCACACAATATGCCAGACATAAAACCGCTAAAATTCCAAAAATCATGCTATTTCCATTTCCTTTTACTTTCATTTGCATTTCCCCATACAACAAATAAAAGGAATGTCAGCATACCGACATTCCTTCTCTACCGTTTCTTCTATCTACAAATTCTTAATGACTTCTATTGTCTTCTGGTATGCCCCTGCAGCATCTGTAAAGTACTTCATAATTTTTTCTTCCTCATATGGTGGATTTCTTAACTCCTCCGTGAGTGGAACAACATACTCTAAAATATTATCAAGCCCAAGATTTGCACATATACCTTTGACTGTATGCGCATATTTAAAAGCAATGGGCCAGTCCTTCTGTGCAACAGACTGCTCTAATCCCTCGAAATTCTTATCTTCCGGAAACTTCTTCAACATTCTGAAATAAAAATCTTCCTTGCCCATAAAACGATCAATGACATCTTCATATGGTATTCCCATTTCTTTTAACTGTTCTTTCATTTAAAGCTCCCTTTATTTTCGCCTTTCTGCTTCTTATATAGTGTACTTTTTTTCAGGGAAAATAGCAAGCTTTTTTCTCTCTTACAACAAACACGTCTTACAACAAACACCTACATTAGACAGCGTCGTGATTCCAGTCCCCTTTTCGATAAAACCAGATGGACAATATGGTTGCCACGCACCAGCCTACCGGCCATGCGCACCAGATACCGGTAGCTCCAAGTATGGTTTTCGAGAAGACAAAAGCCAGTACCACACGCAAGATTAAATCCGTAAAGGTGGCTATCATAAACTTCTGCATCATGCCTGCTCCTCTTAAAATACCATCGGCAATCAGCTTGGCTGATACGACAAAGTAGAAAGGCGAAAGAATCCGCAGATAGTTGATACCGGTCTGTACTGCCAGTTCTGTAGGTTCGTCCATAAAAAGCTTCAAGACCAGGTTGCCACCGAAGAAGTACAGTAAGAATAACGGCAGGCTCAAAAGCCATACCAGTTTGACTCCTACCTTGAAGCCCTGCTTTACCCGAAGCAGCTTCTGCGCACCCAGGTTCTGTGCCGTATAATTGGAAATTCCGTTCCCCAGGGTGGTAAAGGAAGTAATCACCAGATTATTCAGCTTAACGGCTGCGGAATATCCCGCCATAACCGGTGCCCCAAATCCATTGATAATGCTCTGAATCATAATATTTCCCAAAGAAATAAAGCTTTGCTGTAAGGTACTGGGAATCGCAATTACAACTATTTGTTGTAAAAGTTGTCCATCAAATAGGGCTGCTTTTTCCTGTCCTTCTATCTTCGCCAATCTGCGAAATACTACTACCATTGCCAGCACACAGCTGATTCCCTGGCACAGGAAGGTTGCCCATGCCACGCCTGCTACGCCCATCTGGAATGCTTTGACAAACCAGATATCCACTGCGATATTGGACAGGGAAGACACTGCCAGAAAATAAAACGGGGTCTTGGAATCTCCCAGGGCAGAAAAAATACCGGTTGCTATATTGTAGAAGAAAACAAAAGGCAGACCCCATGCATAGATATCCAGATACAGCTTGGAATCCGCAAATACTTCCTCCGGTGTATGAATCAGACGAAGCAGCAATCCGGAACCAAGAATCCCGACAAGCATCAGTAACACACAGATAATTCCACTGAAAATGCATGCCGTGTATACTGCGGTTTTCATCTTGCCATATTCCTTTGCTCCGAATAATTTGGATACCACTACCGAGCATCCCATATTGCAGCCAAAAGCAAAGGCTATGAAAATCAGGGTTATCTCGTAACTGTTGCCTACTGCTGCCAGCGCATTTTCTCCAATAAACTTACCGGCTACCAGGCTGTCTGCAATGTTATAAAGCTGCTGGAAGATAATACTGCCAAACAATGGCATGCAAAATTTCCAAAGCACCGTCTCCGGATTTCCCACCGTCAAATCCTTATTCATCTTCCTTTTCCTCCTTCAGACTGTCCGCAATGATTTTCACACAGCCATCTATTCCAAATTTACTGCTGGACAGCATCATGTCATAGCTTTCTGTATGTCCCCAGACACTGTCTGCATAGAAATCAAAGAACTGCTTTCTCATCCGGTCCATGTGACGGATTCTGTGTGCTGCTTCTTTTTCTCCCAGCTGGTTTCTTTCCATTACCCGTTTCCGTTTGTCCGTTTCCTCCGCATAGATAAATACCGACAACTGCTTTTCCCTCGGTATGATAGCAGAAGCACACCGCCCGATAATGACGCAGGGACCCTGTGCCGCTATCTTGTGAATAACCTCTTTTTCTGCATTATAGGTCATCTGACTTTCTGAATAAAAAGTATTTGCCATTCCGGCTATATCCGCATACGGATTTCCACTGAGGAAATGAAGACTGTTAATCGGTGATTCCTCTGTCCTTTCAATAAATTCCTCACTCAACCCTGATTCCAGTGCCGCTTTCTTAATCAAAAGCTTGTCATAACAGGGTACCCCTAACTGCCTTGCCAGCTTCTCACCAATCTCACGTCCACCGCTTCCATACTCTCTGCCAATGCAAATGATATCTTTTTTCATATCAAATACCTCTTTCCATCCTGAATATCTCTTGTTTTTTCACTTCGGCTGTATTATAATGCGCTGTAAGATATATGTAAAATATGTCTTTTATCATTCTGATATATGATTTTAATATATTATATAGGAGAAATTGCCGATGAATATCAGCTACGATTACTATAAAGTGTTTTATTATGTGGCAAAATACAAAAGCTTTACTGCCGCTGCCAAAGCCCTCATCAACAACCAGCCCAATATTACCCGCATGATGAAAAAGCTGGAATCCGAATTAGGCTGTACCCTGTTTGTCCGCCAACGGCACGGCATATCACTGACTCCGGAAGGGGAAAAGCTGTATGCCCACATTTCCATTGCCTTAGAGCATATCCAGTCTGGAGAAGAAGAAATTGCCAGAGATAAGAGTCTGCAATCCGGTATTGTAACCATCGCTGCCAGTGAAATTGCCCTGCACTGCGTACTGCTTTCCGTATTAAAGGACTTTCGCAGCAGTTATCCCGGTGTCCGTATCCGTGTGCTGAATCAGTCTACCCCACAGGCCATCGAC
>CAKRWT010000020.1 GCA_934418125.1 uncultured Lachnospiraceae bacterium | reverse complement strand
AATCTGTGGTACACCGATACCAGCAACCACACGGGTGGTACAGATAGAACCAGGTCCGATACCAACTTTTACAGCATCTGCCCCGGCTTCAATCAGAGCTTTGGTTCCTTCTCCGGTTGCTACATTTCCTGCGATGACCTGTACATCCGGAAATTTCTCTTTAATCATTCTCAGGCAGCGAAGTACGTTCTCAGAATGTCCGTGGGCGGAATCCAGAACAATGACATCTACCTTGGCATCTACCAGCGCACCTACACGGTCTAATACGTTAGCAGTAATACCTACACCGGCACCACAGAGCAATCTGCCCTGGCTATCCTTTGCAGCCAAAGGATATTTGATAGTCTTCTCAATATCCTTAATGGTAATCAATCCTACCAGATTATAATCATCATCCACGATAGGCAGCTTCTCTTTTCTTGCCTTTGCAAGAATCTGCTTTGCCTCTTCCAGATTGATGCCGGCTTTTGCCGTAATCAGTCCTTCTGATGTCATGGATTCTTTGATTTTCTTTGTAAAATCGGTTTCAAATTTAAGGTCACGGTTTGTAATGATACCGACTAATTTTCTTCCTTCGGTAATCGGTACACCGGAAATTCTGAACTTGGCCATCAATGCATCTGCATCCGCCAATGTATGGTCCGGAGTTAATGAAAATGGATCGGTAATAACACCGTTCTCGGAACGTTTTACTTTATCTACCTCTTCAGCCTGCGCCTCAATTGACATATTTTTATGGATAATACCGATACCACCCTGTCTTGCCATGGCAATTGCCATCCTGTGTTCGGTTACCGTATCCATTCCCGCACTCATCATAGGAATGTTCAGCTTGATTTTCTTCGTAAGCCAAGTTGTTAAGTCTACCTGATTCGGGATTACCTGTGAATAACTGGGAACTAACAGTACATCATCAAAAGTAATTCCTTCGCCAATAATCTGACCCATCTTCTGTCCTCCTGATTTCTATTTCTTCTATATATGAAAAATATGAAAAAGAATGTGCCTCGGCACATTCATATTTTTACTTCACAGGAATTCCTATGAAGTAATAAAAAGCGCAAAACATAGCTGGTTTGCGCTGATTATTCATCAATCCGTAAAAACTTTACGGGGAGCTACGCTCTGTATTGCCTTAATCATTGCCTCATTGGGTTCAAAAATCACCCTCGTGTCACCATTGCAAATCATCATATATCTGCGCTCCGGCTGATTAACAATCCCAGAACTGTAGTCAACAGTCTTTAAATTACGATTCTTATAGGAATCCAGTCTGTGGGAATTAAACGGTGCGAGAACTTCTATCTTCTCCACCTCGTAGTTACCGGCTTTCTTTCTCTTGCTCTTTGCCATAACCTTATCCACACTGATTTCCTTGTCCAGATACAGGTATTCATACTCTACATCTGCACTCATATATGCGAAATAAGCACCTGCGCCTGTAATAATGGCAGCCAGAAGCATCGGTATGAAAGCGATTCCCAATATCACAAATACAATTGTCAGCATAATTAACAGTACCTTGATAAAACTAAGTAATGTAGAAGGCTTTCTAGCCACCAGACATTCTACATAAGTTTCACTCATCCTGTTTTCCTCCATGGTTTCCGAAAATATAAAAATATCATATAACAAATCAAAAAAACTTGCAAGCATAGCACCCTGAAAATAAAAATAAATAAAATTTCATATTTAATTCACAGATGTTTCATTGACATTGTTTTTTCTTCTATATATCATATCCCTATGGTAAGATTTTGCACCATAGATAATCGATAGCGATATGGATTATGTGCAAATAAACAGCCATCCAGGAGACGCTTTCGCTCCGCTCCGGACACAATGGTGCATAAGTGGCTAAAATATAACAATAAGAGGATAAATCATGTCAGTAATCGAAGATATTCGCGAGCAGCAGAAAAAGGCATTAAACGAAATGACCCTGAAGGAAAAGCTTTCTTATTTCTGGTATTATTATAAGGTGCATCTTTTGGTGGCTGTGGCTGTGATTGTGCTGATTGTAACTTTTGTGAACCAGTACCGGAATCACAAGGACTATGCTTTCTATGCAACCTTCGTCAATGCTGCCTATAATGATTATACTCTGAGCGATACCTGGAGCGAAGAATTTGCGGAATATGCCGGTATTGATACCGATGAGTACTCTGTCTATATCGATAACTCTATCCAGTTGTCGGAAATGTCATCTTCCCAGTACGCTATCGCCAATCAGGAGAAGCTGGTAGCTCTGATGCAGGCTGGTTCTGTGGGAGCTTTTGTTGCTGACACGGAGACCTTTGAAAGTTATGCACAGTTTCAGTATTTTGCGAATCTGGAGGATATCCTGACACCGGAACAGATTGAGAAATATAAAGATTACTTCTATTATACAGATGCCGCTGCCTTTGACAGCGACGAGGATACTTTAATGTCGGAAGAAGCCCAGAATGCCATTTACGCCAAGGTTATCAACCACAATGACCCCTCCACCATGGAGCAGCCCATTGCCGTTGGTTTCTATGTCGGGGATACTGATAAGATGCAGTCCTCCGGCTGTTATGACTATCTTGCAGAGAATGATTATTCCTTCCAGGGCTATCCTTCCGAAGCCATTCTTGGTATCCCCGTTACTTACGAGGACACCAATACGGCAATTGCTTTTCTGGAATATCTTGGATTATAACAGTTCTTTTAACATTTTATTGACCATTCCCGGGTCTGCTTTGCCCTTCATGGCTTTCATCGTCTGTCCTACCAAGAAGCCGATGGCTTTCTCCTTACCACTGTGGTAATCGGCAACAGACTGGGGATTGGCTGCAATCACTTCTTCTACTTTCTTGCGCAGTGCCCCTTCATCATTGACCGTCTTAAGGCCCTTTTCTTCCACATACTGCTCCGGGTCTACATTCTGTTCAAACATAACCTCAAAGACTTCTTTGGCAACGGAGCTGTTGATTGCCTTGCTGTCTGCAAGCTGAATCAGCTTTGCCAGATTTTCCGGTGAAAACAGCAGATTCTCTGCCTCCACTTCCTTTTCCTTCATCAGGCGCATGGTTTCTACCATCAGCCAGTTGGATACCTTTTTCGGCTGGTTGCAGATAGCCACTGTGGCTTCAAAAATATCTGCCATGTGTTTGGAAGCCGTGATGATTTCGATATCATAATCCGGAATATCGAACTCTTCCTTATACCGTTTCCTTTTCTCGGTACGGAATTCCGGCTGTTTGTTCCTGATTTCCTCCAGCATTTCATCGCTGACCTGAATCGGCACTAAGTCAGGGTCTGGGAAATAACGGTAATCCTGGGCATCTTCCTTACTTCGCATGGCGTAGGATTCGCCTTTGGTATCATCCCATCTTCTGGTCTCCTGTACTACCTTTTCCCCGGATTCGATTAAATCAATCTGTCTCTCGGTCTCTCCGGCAATGGCTCTGGAAATCGCTTTAAAAGAGTTTAAGTTCTTCATCTCTGTCCTGGTTCCGAAAGCCTCAGTCCCCACCTCCCTGACAGACAGGTTTACATCTGCCCGCATGGAGCCTTCCTGTAATTTACAGTCCGATGCACCAAGATACTGGATAATAAGCCGTAACTTCTCCAGATAGGCAATGACTTCCTCCGCGCTGCGCATATCCGGTTCCGATACAATCTCAATCAGGGGAACACCGGAACGGTTGTAATCCACCAGGGAACAGTCCTCCCAGTCATCGTGAATCAATTTTCCGGCATCCTCTTCCATGTGGATTTCGTGAATCCCCACCGTCTTTACGCCACCTTCTTCTGTCTCAATTTCCACACCGCCGTTCCGGCAGATAGGCAGATACAACTGGGAAATCTGGTAGTTCTGTGGGTTATCCGGATAGAAATAATTCTTTCTGTCAAACTTGGCATATCTGGTAATATCGCAGTTGGTGGCAAGACCGACTGCAATGGCATATTCTAACACCTGTTTATTCAACACCGGCAGAGAACCCGGCATACCGGTACACACCGGACAGGTCTGTGTATTGGGCTTTGCCCCAAAAGCGGTGGAGCAGCCGCAGAAAATCTTGGTCCTGGTGGCGAGTTCTACGTGAACCTCCAGACCAATCACTGTTTCATATTGTTTACTCATGCTCATCCTCATTTCCGCGCTCGTCTGCGCTCTACGCTAAACCAAACCAACCTCTTGCCTGCTCATACGTATAGGCAGTCTGTATCAGTTTCTTCTCCTGGAAGCAGTCGCCGATTAACTGCAATCCTATCGGCAGTCCCTTGCTGTCTTTGCCGCAGGGTAAACTGATTCCCGGCAGTCCTGCCAGATTCACGGCGATGGTATAAATATCTCCCAGATACATTTTAATCGGGTCTGCCAGACTTTTCCCAAGCTTTGGTGCGGTAGTCGGTGCCACCGGTCCTAAAATCACATCATATCTGGCAAAGGCTTCATCGAAAGCTTTCTTAATCAGTGCCTTTACCCGAAGGGCTTTCAGATAATAGGCATCGTAATAACCGGAACTTAATACGAAGGAACCTAACATAATACGCCGTTTTACCTCCTCGCCGAAGCCTTCGGAACGGGATTTCTTATACATGTTATGAAGCCCATTGTACTCCGGGGTGCGATAGCCGTATTTGATGCCATCGAAACGCTCCAGGTTGGAGCTTGCCTCGGCTGCCGCAATCGTATAATAAGTGGGAATCGCATATTCTACCAGGCTTAAATCAAAGTGCTCTACGATGGCACCCTTTTCTTCCAGGACACGGGCAGCCTGCAATACTGCCTCTTTTACTTCCCCGTCCAGACCTTCGCCAAAGTAGTCATTGGGGATTCCGATTCGCATTCCCTTCACGTCTTCTTTCAGGGCTTTTGTAAAATCCGTATCCTCCCTCGGAATGGAAGTGGAATCCTTTTCATCATGGGAAGCAATAACCTCCAGCACAGTAGCACAGTCGGTCACGTCCTTTGTCAGTGGTCCTATCTGGTCTAAGGAGGAGCCATAGGCAATCAGTCCGTAACGGGATACGGTTCCGTAGGTTGGCTTCATGCCGACCATACCGCAGTAGGATGCCGGCTGTCTGATGGAGCCGCCGGTATCGGAACCCAGCGCATAGAAACATTCCTTCGCCGCTACGGCTGCTGCCGAGCCACCGGAAGAACCTCCCGGTACGTGCTCTGTGTTCCAGGGATTTCTGGTAACGCCGTAAGCAGAAGTTTCTGTTGTGGAACCCATGGCAAACTCATCCATATTGGTTTTGCCCAGAATCACTGCCCCTGCCTTCTGCAGGTTCCGTACTGCTTCCGCTGAATAGGTTGGCACGAAATTATATAAGATTTTGGAAGAACAGGTTGTCAGCAGTCCTTCGGTACACATATTGTCTTTGATGGCTACCGGGACACCTGCCAGTGGCCCATCCAGTTCCCCGGCTTCTATTTTTGCCTGAATTTCTTTTGCCTGCGCCAGTGCCCCTTCGGCATCGATGGTCACATAGCAGTTTAATTCTTTATCCTTTTCCTCAATGCGGGCAAGCATAGCCTGCGCAGCTTCCACTGCCGTTGTCTTACCAGCCTTGATTGCCGCTGCCAGCTCTACCGCTGTCATATCTATTACACTCATGGGACACCTCCATTACGCTTCAAATGTTCTCGGAACCATGAACATGCCGTCCTTTTGCTCCGGTGCATTCGTCATAAGCTGCTCTCTTGTATCTTCGTTGGTCACAACGTCCTCACGGAATACATTCTGTACCGGGAAAACATGGGACATAGGTTCTACCCCTGCGGTGTCCAGCTCTCCCAGTTTGTCAATATAGTCAAGCATCCTGCCCATGTCGGACTTTGCCTGTTCCTTTTCTTTCTCTGACAGTTCCAGCTTCGCCAGAATACCAACATATTCGATTGTCTCGTCACTGATTACATTTGCCATTGCTGTGTCCTTTCTGGTCTATGCCCGAATCTTGATATGCACTTCTCTAAGCTGCTGCTCTGTTACATCGTTTGGCGCACCGCACATCAAATCCTGTGCCGTTCCACTCATCGGGAATGCAATAACCTCCCGGATGTTTTCTTCATTCCGCAGCAACATCAGCATACGGTCTACACCAGGTGCCATACCTGCGTGTGGTGGTGCTCCGAACTGGAAGGCATTGTAAAGTGCCCCGAATTTGCTCTTTAAGGTCTCTTCATCATAGCCTGCAATCTCGAAGGCTTTTACCATAATCTCCATGTCATGGTTACGGACTGCACCGGAGGATAGCTCCACACCATTGCATACGATATCATACTGGTATGCCAGAATATCTAACGGATTCATCGTGTTCAGTGCCTCCAGACCACCCTGCGGCATGGAAAACGGATTATGGGTAAATCCAATCTGCTTCGTATCCGGGTCTAACTCGAACATCGGGAAATCGTTCACATAGCAGAACCGGTATGCGTTCTTTTCCATCAAATCCAGTTTCTGTCCTAACTCGGTACGAAGCTGTCCTGCATAGTAAGCTGCCCTCTCTTCTTTGTCTGCAATAAAGAAAATGGTGTCCCCTGCTTCCAGACCTGCCAGCTGTGCCAGTTCACTCTTTTTCTCCTCCGGAATGAACTTGTCGATTGGTCCCTTGTAGCTCATATCCTCTGCCACTTCCAGATAGCCAAGTCCGCCCATACCCATGTCGGTAGCAAACTTCAACAGCTTCTCATGGAAGCCCTTGGACATCTCTGCATGAACCTTAATGGCACGAACCGTTCTTCCATGGAATGGCTTGAAGGTACATGCCTGGAAAAACTCTGTCAAATCAATGATGCGCAACGGGTTTCTTAAATCCGGCTTGTCGGAACCAAACTCTAACATTGCCTGTTTATAACTGATAATCGGATAAGGTGCTTTGGTTACTTCAAAGCCTTCCGGTGCAAATTTCTCAAAAGTAGCAGAAAGCACTTCCTCGCCTACCCGGAATACATCCTCCTGGGTGGCAAAGCTCATCTCGAAATCTAACTGATAGAACTCTCCAGGGGAACGGTCTGCCCTGGCATCCTCATCACGGAAGCACGGTGCAATCTGGAAATATTTGTCAAAACCGGATACCATCAGAAGCTGCTTATACTGCTGTGGTGCCTGTGGTAAGGCATAGAACTTGCCTTTGTATTTTCTGGACGGTACGATATAGTCTCTTGCACCCTCCGGGGAAGATGCACACAGAATCGGGGTCTGGATTTCCAGAAAGCCCATCTCGGTCATCTTTTCCCGTAAGAAAGCGATTACCTTGGAACGGAAAATGATGTTGTCCTTTACTTTCTGGTTCCGCAAATCCAGATAACGGTATTTCAACCGTAAATCTTCCCTCGTCTCCTTAGAGGTCATTACCTCGAAAGGAAGCTGCTTATATACTTTTCCTAAAATATCTACCTTGTGCGCCTCTAATTCGATGGTACCGGTAGGGATTCTTGGATTGTAAGTATCCTCATCTCTTTTCTCAATCAGTCCCTCAATGGATACGCTCATCTCTTTGGATAAGCCATCCAGAAGGGAAGTGTCACGCATAACAACCTGTAATACGCCGTACATGTCACGTAAATCCACGAAGGATACGCCGCCATGGTCACGGATATTCTCTATCCATCCGGCCACGCGGATTTCTTTGCCGATGTCGCTTTCGCTGACTGCCTGTAAGGTTACGTCTCTGTAGATGTTCTTTGTTGTCATTTTTCTTCTCCTATCCATTCATTTTGTGCGCATCCCGGGACTTTTTTTACAGAGATGAGATACCCCTGCACAAGTACGTGCACTTTCCTCTCCGCTATAACAAAAAAGTCCCGGAATACATTGGTTAAAATGTATTCCGGGACGGATAGTTATGTTATCCGCGGTACCACCCGCATTGGTAAACCGACACCTCCAACAAGGTGTTTCCTCGCTCTACCCACTCAAACACTTAACGCGTGTAACGTATTACCCTAGCGTGGATGTTTCATCCGGCGGTTCAGATAATCTGCTCCAGAGTGTTCCCATCCCTACTTCCCACAAACAACGCTCTCAGTCGGTGACGTCGTATTCCTGTCGCTTTTCATAAGGTGAGTCTCTTTCAATGCATTTGTTTTTTGATATTTTTTATATACCACACTGGCTTTCAAATTACAACCTCTGTGTGAAAAAAAATTCAATTTTTTCTGTCCCGGTAACGGAACTTGCCATCAGGAACCGTTATCCTAGAAGGACAGTTTCTTTAAACGGTCTACTGCTTCTACGGTATTCTCATAGCTGCCAAACGCTGTCAGACGGAAGTATGTCTCACCGCTTGGTCCGAATCCGGAGCCTGGTGTACCTACTACGTTGGCATTCTCCAACAGATAGTCAAAGAATTCCCAGCTGGTCATGTTGTTTGGTGCTTTCAGCCAGATATAAGGTGCATTGACACCACCGGATACGGTAAATCCGGCACTCTTTAAGCCATCCAGAATATAGGCAGCGTTTTTCATGTAATAAGCTACCAGTTCCTTTGTCTCTTTCTTACCGGCTTCGCTGTATACTGCTTCTCCGGCTCTCTGGATAATATATGGTGCACCATTGTACTTGGTTCCATGTCTTCTTGCCCAGAGGCTGTGAAGGGATACGTCCCCTACCTTTAATTCTTTCGGGATGACGGTAAAGCCAAGTCGCACTCCGGTAAAGCCTGCATTCTTGGAGAAAGAACGTAACTCGATGGCACAGGTTCTGGCACCCTCACACTCATAAATAGTATGCGGCACATCTGCCTCCGATATGTATGCTTCATAGGCTGCATCATAGATAATGACAGAGCCGTTCTTATTGGCATAGTCAACCCACTCCTGTAACTGCGCCTTTGTGATAGTGGAACCGGTTGGGTTGTTCGGGAAGCACAGGTAGATTAAATCCGGCACTTCCTTCGGAAGTTCTGGTGCGAAGTTGTTCTCTGCGGTACAAGGCATATAGATAACGTCACTCCAGTTTCCGGTAGCAGCATCATAGGTGCCTGTCCTGCCTGCCATGACATTCGTGTCAACATAAACAGGATATACCGGATCACATACGGCAATCTTATTGTCTAACGCAAAGATTTCCTGGATGTTGCCGGAATCACACTTCGCCCCATCTGATACGAAAATCTCGTCTGCCTCAATCTGGCATCCTCTTGCCTTATAATCATTCTCTGCAATCGCTGTGCGCAAAAACTCATAGCCCAAATCCGGTGCGTATCCACGGAATGTTTTGGCATCTGCCATCTCATCTACTGCACTGTGTAATGCTGTGATTACTGCAGGGGAAAGTGGCTGGGTAACATCACCGATACCAAGTCTGATAATCTTCTTATCAGGATTTGCTGCTGCATAGGCATTTACCTTCTTACCAATGGTGGAGAAAAGGTAACTTCCTGGTAATTTCAGATAATTGTCATTTACTTTGACCATGTTTCATTGCCTCCTCAATTCTATACCATTTCTGGTTCCTCTGTATGCTAGTTTATCTCACCCTCGAAGACAGTGGTTGCCGGTCCTGTCATATAGACAAGATTCTCTTCCCTGTCCCAGGTAATCTTAATTTCGCCACCTAATAGTTTAACAGTAACCGTTTCATCCGTCAAACCATTTAAAACGCAGGCAACCACGGTGGCACAACATCCCGTTCCACAGGCTAATGTCTCTCCGGTACCCCGCTCCCAGACACGCATCTGCACGGTCTGACGGTCTAATATTTTTACAAATTCTGTATTGATTCGCTTCGGAAATCTCTCATGGTTCTCGAAGTGCGGTCCGATTTTCTCTATCTTTAAATGCTCGACATCATCCATAAACACTACGGCATGGGGGTTTCCCATTGACACGCATGTCATTTTATATTCTTTTCCAAGCACTGTGATAGGTTCGTCCACTGCCTGCTCTTTTTCACAGACTACCGGTACGTTCTCTGCCACCAGCTCAGGTGCTCCCATGTTCACTTTGACACAGTCAACTTTTCCGTCTTTGAGAAAAAGTTTCAGGTACTTTATCTTACCACAACTTACGACACTAATGTCACATTTGTCGGTCAGGCCTTTATCGTAGACAAATTTTGCCACACACCGAATCCCATTGCCACACATCTCTGCCCTGGTGCCATCCGCATTGTACATCTCCATCTCGAAATCCGCTTCCGTTGACGGATTGATAAAGATAACACCATCAGAACCAATTCCAAAATGTCTGTCGCTGACTCTTCTCACGAAATCAGGCTTCTCTTCGGGCGCAATTCTCTCCCTTGCCCCATCAATATAGACATAATCATTGCCACAGCCTTCCATTTTTGTAAACTTCATAGGAACCTCCATTCCGCACACTTGTTTTCTGCTTTCCTTACTTTCTTTCACTACTTGCTTTCTTTCGATTGCTCACTACTTTTCCCTGTTGCTTACCAGTTTACCAAAACCCTGGCTACAAGAAAAGCGTAATCTCTGCATGCTGATATGTAAAAAGTGCTCTTTGTAACGTTCCTATCCACACATCATGGTCAGAACCATCTGGGCCGTTTCCACCATATTGGTACTGCTGTCCATGCTGCACTTCTGGATATAACGATGTGCCTCTTCTTCTGTCATGTTGTTACGGTTCATAAGAAGTTCCTTGGCTTCTCTGATTAACGCCACTTCTTCCGGATTGCGTTCCTTGGGTTTCAGTTTCGCCCTCTTACGGCGGCGCAGGATGGTCTGGCTCATCATATCTATGGTGTTAATCAAATCATGCACTTTCAAGGGCATGGCAAGACACATGATATCATTACCCAGGCAGTCATTGAGCAGATTCTGGGATGCCATCAGGAGCATATCGAATCCCTGGGGCAGGCAGGCGTGTAATTCACTGTATATCATATCCGTCAGCTTATAGCCACAGATAATAATACCATCGTTTAAATCGTCCAACTGGCTGAGTGCCTGGGCACCGGTGGTACAGACTGCCGTTACCTGGAATCCGCTTCTTACCAGTACACCACGGATTCCCTTGGCATCTTCTAGCTTTGGCAATACCACTATGATATTAATCACACGCTCACCTCCTTTGCTGCTTTTCTTCCCTTACGCTGTCGTTTCCTTCCCCGGAAAACGCCTGATACGTTTTCCGGCTCCTGTATCCTTTAAAATACATTCAGGTACTCGTTTACTTCCCAGTCCGTTACCTGACAGCGGTAGCGATACCATTCATCCTTTTTCGCAGAAATATATTTTTCGTAAGCATGATCGCCCAATACGTCCTGGATAAACGGGTCTGCTTCCATATCATAAAGCGCTTCAATCAGAGTGCCCGGAATCTCTTCGATGCCGCGCTCCTGTTTCTCTGCCTCGCTCATCTGGAAAATATTGCAGTCTACACTGTCCGGAGGTGTGATTCGGTTCTTAATGCCGTCTAAGCCTGCCCGCAGGCATACTGCCAGTGCCAGATAAGGGTTCGCTGACGGGTCAGGGCAGCGCAGTTCGATTCTGGTGCCTTCCCCATGGGAAGCCGGAATCCGAATCAGCGGGCTTCTGTTGGTTGCACTCCATGCAATGTAGACAGGTGCTTCGTAACCCGGCACCAGTCTTTTATAGGAGTTTACCAGTGGATTGGTAATGGCAGTCATGCCTTTCATGTGTTTCATAATACCACCAATGAAATAATAGGCTTCCTCGCTCAGACCTAGTTTATCCCCTTCTTTGGCAAAAATATTTTTTCCGTCCTTCGAAAGGGACATATTGATGTGCATACCGGAGCCATTCACGCCATACTTCGGCTTCGGCATAAAGGTTGCATGCAGTCCGTGTCTGCGGGCAATGGTCTTAACTGCCAGCTTGAAGGTCATAATGTTGTCGGCAGTTGCCAGGGCTTCGTCATAACGGAAATCTATCTCATGCTGCGCCGGTGCTACCTCATGGTGGGAAGCTTCGATGACAAATCCCATTTCCTCCAGGGTAAGTACCATATCTCTTCTGGCATTCTCCCCAAAGTCCATCGGTCCTAAATCGAAGTATCCTGCCTTCTCATGGGTAATGGTGGTAGGCATGGCATTTTCATCCGTATTAAACAGGAAAAATTCGCATTCCGGTCCTACCTCAAAGGTGTAACCCATTTCCTTTGCTTCGGCAATCGCCCGTTTCAGAATATAGCGTGGATCTCCTTCAAAGGGCTGCCCATTCGGACGATACACGTCACAGATAAGGCGGGCTACCTTTCCCTGCTGGGGTCTCCAGGGGAAAATCTCCAAAGTGCTGAAATCCGGATACAGATACATATCCGACTCTTCGATTCTTGCAAATCCTTCAATGGAAGAGCCATCAAACATACACTCGTTATCCAGTGCTTTCTCTAACTGACTTGCTGTAATCGCCACATTTTTCAGATTACCGAAAATATCTGTAAACTGCAGGCGGATAAATTCTACGTCTTCATCCTCAACTAACTGTATGATGTCCTGTTTCGTATAATTCTTTCTCATAGCCTCTTTCCTTTCTGTTTATCCATGCTATTTTATCGTAACTATCGTTTTTATCCCATAAACGCGCAAAAGGACATCCTTATTTGCACTTTCGCAATAAGAACGTCCTCGTTCTGTACCATAATAACAGCTATTTTGTGCGTTTGTCAATTCCTGTTTTTCAAAAAATACCACAGTCATATTGTTCCTGTGCCTGTCATAGACTAATAAAAAAGATTTTCTGTGGGGATATTCTATGAGTTCCAAAACCAAAATTGTCGTGCTTCATGTAAAAGAATTGATATATACCGGTATCTTTGCCGCACTTGGCATCCTCTTTATCATCCTGTTGATTATCATGTTCCTGCCCAAGGACAAGGAAAAGGCAACAGAAACAAGTGCTGCCACCCTGACACAGACGACCTCCAACTCTTATGTGCCCGGTGTATACACAACCTCTTTGATTCTCAATGACAACGTTGTGGAAATCGAAGTCACTGTGGACGAACACAATATCAATTCCATCCGTCTGGTGAATCTTGATGAGGCTGTGACCACCATGTATCCTCTGATTCAGCCATCTTTTGAGGAACTTTCCAATCAGATTATCAAGAACCAGAGCCTTGAGGGCATTACATATCCCGATGACAGCAAATATACTTCCATGATTCTGTTAGATGCGATTACCAACTCCTTGGAAAAGGCACTGGAAAACGTGGGCGATGAAACCACAGACTCCGCCCAGTAGCATCCGGTGTACTTTCCGCTAATGCAGCTGGTCTAACTGCTGCAGCCAGATTGTGGCACAGGCATCTGACGGCATACGCAAATCTCCCCGGGGAGATACCGCCACACTACCAACTTTTGGACCATCCGGCAGACAGGAGCGTTTAAACTGCTGGGCGAAGAATCTCTTATAAAAGGTCTTCAACCACTTTAATATGACGCTCTTGTCATAAATGCCCTGGAAAGACTCACAGGCAATCCGGTATATCTTGACCGGCTCAAAGCCGCATCGAAGCATATAATATAAATAGAAATCATGCAATTCGTAAGGCCCTACCAGGTCTTCTGTTTTCTGGGAAATCACACCATCCACCGGTGGCAGCAGTTCCGGACTTACCGGGGTATCCAGCACGTCTAACAAAACTTCCTGTAATTCCCGGTTTTCGCAGGTATCCGCATAATACTGCACCAGATGGCGCACCAGTGTCTTGGGCACCCCTGCATTCACTCCGTACATGGACATGTGGTCGCCGTTATAGGTCGCCCAGCCCAGTGCCAGCTCCGACATATCGCCGGTGCCGATAACCATACCATTTTCCCGGTTGGCAATGTCCATCAGTATCTGGGTCCGTTCCCTTGCCTGCCCATTCTCATAAGTAACATCCTGTTTCTCCATATCCTGTTTGATATCCCGGAAATGAATGGTTACCGCCTCTTTGATGTCCACTTCTTCCAGGGTGGTTCCCAGTGTCTTTGCCAGCTTGCAGGCATTTTCATAAGTCCTGTCAGTAGTGCCAAAGCAGGGCATGGTAACCGATGTTATCTTCTGTCTGTCCAGACCCAGCATATCAAAGGTGCGCACTGTGACTAACAGTGCCAGGGTAGAATCCAGTCCACCGGAGATACCGATAACCGCTGACTGGCAGCCAGTGTGTTCATATCGTTTCTTTAATCCATAAGACTGAATGGATAAAATTTCATCACAGCGTTTCTCACGCTCTGCCTGATTGGATGGTACGAAGGGCTGTGGGCTGAAGGTTCTGGTGAGTTTCGTATCCTCCTGTTCCATGTGCACCGGTATTATCTGATAATTTCCCTGTTTCTCGGGCTCATACGTGGTCATGCGCCGTCTCTCATGGCGCAGTCTGTGGATATCGATTTCGGTATATACATTTTCCGGAATAAACCGCTTGGACTGTTTCAGGACAGTTCCGTTCTCTGCCACAATATTATGCCCACCGAAGACCAAATCCTGGGTAGACTCCCCTTCTCCGGAGGAGCAGTAGATATACGCCGCTACCAGCATGGCACTGGTGGATTTTACCAGCATTTCCCGGTAAGCATCTTTTCCCACTGTCTCATTGGAAGCCGACAGGTTCACAAGCACCGTTGCCCCCGCCAGGGCATGGGAAGTGCTGGGGGATTGAGGTACCCAGATATCTTCACAGATTTCACAGGCTATGGTCAGTCCTGCCATACTGTCTGCCTGGAATAAAAGATTGGTTCCAAAGGGAATTTCCTTTTCATCAAACCAGATAGTATCCGGCTCCTCATTGCCGGGCATAAAATGTCTCGCCTCGTAAAATTCTCCATAGGCAGGAATATGCCGCTTAGGCACGAAAGCCAGGATTTCTCCATCCTGCAGCACTGCTGCCACATTGTAAAGTTTATTATCCTTTTCCAGGGGCAGCCCGACAAAAACCAGGGCATCACTGCCTTCTGTGGCATCTGCCACCGTATGGAGTGCCTCTTTTGCCTCCTGTAATAATAATTCCTGTAGGAATAAATCACTGCAGGTATAACCGGTCAGGCACAGCTCCGGAAAAACAATAATCTTCGCTTCCTGCTCTGTCGCCTCGGCAAGCAGCCTGCAGATTTCCTTTGCATTGGCACCAGTGTCTGCCACTTTAATCTTCGGGGTCATTGCCGCAACTTTTACAAATCCATGCTTCATGTCTTTCGCCTCTCTCCACTTTCTTCTTCCCTATTATATCTCCGGAAGGCGGTTTTTATTTCTTTTTGGCACTTTCCTTAATTTTCTTTAATTCTTCTACGGTAAAAGAATAATTGGTATTGCAGAAATGGCAGTTCAGTTCCACATCTTTTCCTTCCTCAATAAGACTCTGCAATTCCTTCTTTCCCAGACTGATTAAGACCTTCTCCACCCGCTCTTTGCTGCAGTTACACCGGAACTGTATGGGCATGGTATCGGTTATCTCCAGCCCCATATCTCCCAATATAATTTCCAGAATCTGTTCCGGGGTATTGCCTTCTTCCAGCATGGTGGTAACCGGTGGGATGGCAGCCAGCTTCTGCTCCAGCTTCTCTATGACCTCTTCCTGGGTAAAAGGCATCAGCTGGATGATAAAGCCGCCTGCCTGTTTTACGGTGTTGTTCTTCTCCATCAGAACGCCCAGTCCTACGCTGGATGGTACCTGCTCGGATGCGGCAAAATAATAGGTCAGATCGTCTGCAATTTCGCCGGTCTTTAATTCCGTGGTGGAGGAATAGGGCTCTTTCAGCCCCATATCCTTGATAACGGTCAGGACACCCAGCCCAATCACACCGCCTACGTCCAGCTTTCCTACGCTGTTGGGCGGCATCATTGCCTGTGGGTTATCGGCATACCCTTTGACATTTCCTTTTGAATCTGCGGTTACCGTCAGTCCGTGCACCGGACCGGAACCATTTATCTGTAAGGTAAGGATGTCCTTTTCCCCTTTTAACATACTGCCCATCATCACACCGCCTGTCATCAGCCGTCCCAGGGCTGCGGTTACCACAGGGCTTAAATCATGGGCACTTCTGGCATACTCTACCAGTTCCCTGGATGTCACTGCAAAGGCACGTATCTGTGCATTGGCTGCTGTTGCTCTCACTATGTAATCTTTCATCTGTTTCCTCTTTTCTGCATACTCTCTATTGCTTTCCAGTTTTCCGGACTATTGCAGGCTGCTGTTTGCCTGGCTTCCTTTACGCGCCACGATGTAAATACGCTGGCTTTCCTCCGTTACCGCCTCATGGGTATCGGCATCGATTGCTTCCACGAAACGCAGTCCTGCCTGTTCCACCATATCTAACATCTGCTCCAGCCGGTAGCCTCTCTGGAAATGGGTCTCCTGAAAACGTTGAAACAGCTCCTCTTGGGCGGTTCTTGCAAATATGGTTAAATCATATTCATTGATTTCTTCCTCTTCATGGTAATAGTTTTCCCAGATAAAACTGCAATCATCCCGGTTTTCCGCAATGGTAGCATCTCCGATTATGGTTTCATATTTGTATACGGTATTAAAATCAAAAAGGAACAGCCCTTCGGGGTAAAGATAATCGTTGACCAGCCGAAAGGTACGGATAATATCCTCTTCTTCTAACAGATAATTTACGGAATCGCAGACACTGATAACGGCTCCTACCGTGCCGTACAGTTCCAGTTCCCGCATATCCTGTAGCAGGTAAAGAATATCCAGCCCGGAAGCCTCTCGCTTATCCATGGCAATCTGTAACATTTCGGGCGCATTGTCTACGCCAATCATGTCATACCCCTTCTTCGCCATCAGCTCGGTAAGGGTTCCGGTTCCACATCCCAAATCCAGAATGGTATTCCTCTCCTGGGATAACTTTTCTACCAGGAAATGGTCTTTTCCCGCTTCTCCGGTATCTCCTTCCAGAGCAGGCGTTATCTGATGTTTCTTCAAAAGCATGGTCAGATACTCACACCACTCTTCGTATGGCGTATCGTCCATGAAGGTGTCATACACCTTGGCAAAGTCCGTATAGGCTTCCATCGCTTTTCTCCTTTCCTACTCCCAGCTAATCTCCAACTGCCCGGCGAACTGTCCGGTTTCTTCTCCGATACGTTCTACCGGGAACACAAAGGTGGCATACTCTTCAAATGCCTGGGTATTTCCCAACGTTGCTATCCGTTCTCCATTGACATACAGACTGGTCTGTCCCAGTTTTCCCACCAGTGTAAGGGTTGTCCATTCCTGCTTTGGCAGGGTGTATGGGAAGGTGTATGTCTTTCCCTCTCTGGCAAAGCCCACCTGACCGCTTTCCGGCTCTACCGCATAGAATGCCCACGTTCCATAGGCACTGTCACTCTCTGCTAACACCTGACTGATTCCCTCGTTCTCTTCCAGATATACCTCCATGGTGATTTCATAAGAAGGCTCTATACCCTTCTGTATGTCATAGAGTTTCTGTGTGGCAGCTTCTGCCTGCCTGTGTTTCTCATTCCTATATGTTTCATAATCTGCCAGTTTTCCTGCACCCCACAGCTTCTCTGCCAAGACCGGCAGGGGGGCTTCAAATCTTTCATACAAATCGTATTCTATCAGTCCCAAATCCAGGTTACCGCTCATGTCATTCCACAGCATATAGGCTGCCCCCAGCATCTGCTGAGAATAAGCCGGTATGGTTTCTGACTGGTTATAATCGTAAAACCGGTTGGGTTCCCAATTCCGGTACAGTTCCTCCGTATCCAGATAATCGTATCCACCACCGGGAATACTATATAAATGGTTATTCTGCATATTGATAATGGAATAACCTGTCTGGTACATTTCTACCGGGTCTGCCCAAAGGGTACTCCAGACATTCATCTGCAAATCCGCCGTATCCGGCATGGTTGTACCGCCTATATTACTCAGGCTGCCCCACAGGCGCACCGTTTTTCCTTCCTGTTGTACCAGTTCGTTTATCCGGGAAAGGAATTGCCGGTACTGCTCGCCATCCCCATAATACTCGTCCATGCCGATATTGACAATCTCTGCCTGCCGGAAAGGTGCATCCTCACCTTCCAGTGCTTCCTTCCAGATAGCTTCCACCAGCTGCTTTGCCTTCTCATTACTTAAATCAATCTGGTCTACCGCCTCTGTCCGGGTCGTCAGCGCATATTCCGGATACAGCTTCGTAATGGACAGGGAATGGGCCGGGGTATCGATTTCCGGCACCACGGTTACCCCATAATTACCGGCTTTTTCGATAAAAGCGGCAAATTCTTCCTTGCTGTAAGCATACTCTCCGGAGGTCAGGCTGTCCCCGGCATCATTCCGGATATCGGATTCCAGCCGGAACGCACTGTCAGCGGTCATAGCCTGTTCCACCGAACCGGTCAGCCCACTGGTGCTTAAAATGGTATTATCGTTCAGATGAATGGCAAAATCATTCATCTTATAATAGGACATGGTTTCCAGCATGGCATACAGTGTATCCATAGACACTGCTTTTCTTGCCACATCGATGCCAAAGCCCCGCACCTCGTATTTCGGATAATCCCGGATTTCCCCCTGGGGAATCTCTGTGGCTTTCTCCAATAACTGTAATAACGTTACCGTTCCCCAACGGAGACCGGTAATCTGTTCTGCTTCTATGACACAGGTGTCACTTATCGTGACCGTATAACCTTCTTTGCCCAGACCATTATCCGTATCCGCATAGCCCAGATAAATATCGCCAGGTTCCAGGTCTTCCAGACTTCCGGTAACCACTTCCAGCGTGACAGGCTCCCTTGCCTCCCGGGCAGTATCCGGAACCGCTTTTCTGGCATCTGCATATTGCTGTACGAACAATTCTGCCACCGCCTGTAAACGTTCATCTGCTCCCTGGGCTACCAGCACCCGGCTGTTTTCGGACAAGGCAAACGTACCGGTTCCTCCCCGCCATTCCTCCAAAGCCGGTATGACCTGAGGACATGCATTGCCTTTTTCCTGTTCTGTTAATGTCTTTTCCTCAATCTTCTCGTCCTGTGTTTCCTCGCTGGCAGGTATGGTCAGGGTAAATGAAATCTCCCTGGCTTCTTCCTTCCCCTGCTTGTCCTCTACCCGGCAGCCGACTGTTACCTCTTTCTCTTCTATGGTGTCATAAATGGTGCCATCTGCACCGATTACCTGCTCATAATCTGCCCCGATAAACTGGAGCGTATAACCCTCTGGTGCCTCCGGCAGTTCCAGGTACCGGCTGCCGTCTTCTCCCACTGTCAGCTCCGGTGCCTGCACCTGATAAGCGGCAGGCTTGTCTGCATAGACCTCAAACTCATATAGGGATACATTCTGATACAGATTGGAATAATCTTCTGTGTTCTGGGATACCGCATAGGTGGTAAGCCGCAGATATTTCACTGTCACCGCCTCTTTCAGGGCAATCTCCTGGCGTTTGCTCTCCGGTGCAGTCTCAAACCGTTCCAGTTCCTGATAGGTAACGCCATCCAGGGAGCCCTCTAAGGCATAGGAAATAACATTTCTCCGCTCCCATTTCAGTACAACAAAAGAAACTGAAATTTCTTCCGGAAATTCCAGTTCTATATAGTGGGAGGCATCCTCCCAGTTATTCTCACTCGACCATCTGGACTGTAAATCCCAGTCATTCCCATCAATCGCCATAGCAGCAAGTAAGGTGTCATTCTCACTGCTGTCACTGGTGGCTGTCACGCCTTTTTGCAGGGCAAGATTCTTTCCTTCCCCGGCAGAATGGCTCTGCTCCCGGAATACCAGCGCGCAGCTGCCACACAAAATAAGGCATACTGCCACACAGACTGCAATTTTCTTCATTTTCATTGTTGTTTTCTCCATGCCAGCCCTGACGTTCATCAGACACTATGCTTTCCGACCTGTGCTGGAAATTACCGCTTATCCCAGTAATGTTCCCAACAGTCCATAAGAGAAAAGAGCCATAATCACGGTTGCAATAATGATACCCAGCAGTTCTGCCAGAATCGCTTTCTTCATATCAATTTCCAGCAAAGCAGCAATCAGGGAACCGGTCCATGCGCCCGTACCTGGAAGAGGAATTCCCACGAATAATACCAGACCCCAGAATTCATACTGCTTAATACTGTCGCTCTTATTCATGGCACGGTTTTCAATTTTCTCAATCAGACCACGGAATACTTTTACCTTCTTTAACCATTTAAATACCTGTTTAATGAATAATAAAATAAAGGGAATCGGAATAATATTTCCCAGAATACAAAGGGGAACTGCTGTGGTAATCGGCACCTGTAACAGGGATGCCACAATCAGACCACCACGAAGCTCCAGAATGGGAATCATGGAGATAATAAATACCACGACTTCCTTCGCCACATATTTTCCTAATGAATTTGCAAATGCTACTGCTAATGTTTCCATAACGACCTCTTTTCTTTTTCTCTATATATAGATATGAATCTCTTATTGAAGAATTGTCTCCAATGCCTGATAAAACGTTTCCATCTGCTCATCGGTTCCGATAGTAATCCGCAGATAATTCCCAATCCGGTCTTTGTCCCAGTGTCTTACATAAATGCCTTTTTCTTTCAGCTTCCGGAAAATCTCCCCTGCCGGCACTTCCCTGTGGGATGCGAAGATAAAGTTGGCACTGGATTTCGGAAACGTAAAGCCCAGCCTGGTCAGTTCCTGCTCTGCCCGGTTACGGGTCTTCACAATCTTATTGCAGCACTCTTTAAAATATGCCACATCTTTCACAGATTCCGCACCAAGCTGCAGGGCAGCATAATTCATGGTATAGGAATTGACCGAATATTTTACATCATTCATATACTTTATCAGCTTCGGGTTACCCATAGCATACCCAATCCGCATGCCTGCCATAGCCCTGGACTTGGAAAAAGTCTGTACCACCAGCAGATTGTCATACTTTTCAATCAAAGGCAACACGCTGACTCCGCCAAAATCAATATATGCCTCGTCCACAATGACGACCACATCACGATTATTGGCAATGATTTCCTCTACCTGTTCTGTTTCCATGAAAATACCGGTAGGTGCATTGGGATTCGGGAATATCACACCACCATTAGGCTGCCGATAGTCCTCCGGGCGAATCCGGAAATTTTCATCCAGGGCCTTTGTCTCATAGGGAATCCGGTACACCTGTGCCCAGACATCATAGAAAGAATAGGTAATGTCCGGAAATAAAATCGGCTTTTCCGACTGGAAAAAGGTCAGGAATGCCATAGACAACACATCGTCCGAGCCAACGCCGATAAAAATCTGGTCCTTTGACAGATGATAATAATCTGCCAGTTCCTGTGCCAGATCGGTCTGCTCCGGGAATGCCGGATACAGACGCATCTTATCCACGTCCAGCTGCTCTATCTTCCGTACAATCCCCGGTGCCGGTGGATAAGGGCACTCGTTGGTATTTAACTTAATCACATTTTCTTCCTTAGGCTGTTCGCCTGGCGTATAGGGAACTACCTTACGCACATTTTCTTCCCATTTCATCACATTTCCTCCGCGA
Source organism: uncultured Lachnospiraceae bacterium (assembly GCA_934418125.1). Taxonomy (GTDB): domain Bacteria; phylum Bacillota; class Clostridia; order Lachnospirales; family Lachnospiraceae; genus UBA3282. The sequence goes on along the minus strand of CAKRWT010000020.1, from coordinate 25,235 downwards.
ATCCGTATGCTGACCGTCTATCGGTTCTCCTGCTTCCATTCCTCTGCGAGCTGCCGGTAACCTTTCGCCTGTTCTTCATTCTTCAGTGCATCATAACATCTGGACAGTCCCATAAGCGGGACATCACCGCTGCTGTGCAGGTTCAGAATACTTCCGGTCTCATAGGCGGCATTATAATACCAGACAACCGCCTCATCCCAGTCCTGCCGGTCTGCATAGTAATTGCCCAGTTCACAGCATATCTCTGCACAGCCCTGGTCTGCAATGACCTTCATGGCATATTTGAAAAAGGCCTGGTCATCCCCTGCCAGTCTTGCCGCCCGTGCCACAACGCAGGCTGCTTCCTTGATTTCCTCCGCTTCCCTTGCGGTATCCTGACAGGACTTTTCAAAAAATTCCCTTGCCGCCAGGAAATCCTTTTTCTCCCCGGAAATAAACAATTCCCTGGCATAGATATTGTGAAGTCTCTTATCCAGAGGCTTTCCCATGCTTACCATTCTCTCGAAGGCCGCAAAATCCCTGTCCTTATGCTGGTTCTCCGGCAGATGGGTAATGGCAATCTCACAGTCATAAATCACCGGCTGCAGCACTACCTGCTCGTGAATGGCTCCTTCCCAGCGGAAGTTCCGGTTCCGTTTGTAAAGCTTCGGTCTTAATTCTTTATCATAATTATAGATGGTTCCGAAGGATAACTGATTCGTATAATACATCTGCACGATGTCTATTTCCGGCAAAAGAGTCTCTTTTAATGTACGGAACGCCTGCCGGTTCTCCTCATCCAGCACTTCATCCGCATCAGCAGAGTAAATATACTCCATGGCTGCCTTGGAAAAAGCAAAATTTCTTGCCGCTGCAAAATCATTTATCCAGACAAAGTCATATATCTTATCCGTATACCTTGCTGCAATTTCCTTCGTGGCATCCGTAGAGCCAGTATCCACAATGATGATTTCATCCATCAGCCCTGCAACGCTGTCCAGGCATCTTTGCAGAACTCTCTCTTCATTTTTTACAATCATACAAAGGCTTACTGTAATCATCCGTCCGTCTCCATTTATCAAACTCCATCATACCAAAAGTTTCCTAAAAGGGAAAGCGGTAATATAGATTTTGCTCCATCTGCTCTTCTATGGGCATCCACACCCTCGTTGTCCCCGCATATACATAGAGATTCCGATACCGGTTTTTCCTCACAAACGCCTTATCTGCCAGGAACCGGTAATCGGTGGTATAGGATATATCTGCTACCCTTTCCCGCAGTTTAATGACATAAGTGTCATTTCTTTTGTGGATACAGCTTCTTCCAAGATAACAATAACGGCTCCCATTCCAGTTATACACCCGCAGAAAATGCAGCCGACATATCCGGTTTATCAGCCACAAGCCCATTGCCAGCAGTCCCAGCAAGGCGATTCCCACAAGCCACACATTTGCTTCTGTCATACCTACCTCCTTTTACACCAGTCAATACCTTTCTGTAACAGTAACGGCAGTACAATGCCTGCTGCCAGATATACCATTTTAAATGGTTCTGCTCCTTTTAGCAGATAGAAATAATCAATATTACCACGGAATTGTTCCCAGTCAAAATCTGCCAGATAAGAAGTATGGGCTGCCACCACCGCCAGTGCCACTTTTACCAGCATAAATGCCATCACATGATGCAGCATGACTGCATAGGTGTTTTTTCCAAGATAGAGCACCGCCCGGCTTTTTTCCAACACAGGTGTCATTATCTTTGCCACCCGCAGCCAGAAGGCAATTCCTGTCACCACCGTCACATAGGGAATCACCGGTCCATTGGCAAATCCCGTACACCACACCGTACTGTATGCCAGCCCATTGCAGCACAGAGTCAATATCATCTGTATGGTCAGAAGGATTCCAAAATAAGGCAGGTTTCCAAGGGTGTCCTTCTGCTCCAGTTTCCGGTAATAGAACTGTCCCATCTGGAAGCAAGGGTACAGAAACAGGATTCTGCCCGGTGTCTTATAGAGTCCCCACACATGACCGCCAATGGCAAGCCAGACCACCAGCATACCCACCAGCAGGCTTCCTGCCAGAATAAGCCATTCGTAGCACAGATGCAGCTTTTTTAACAAAAGACGCATCACCAGATTCATACCTTCTACCACAAACAGCACCGGCACAAACCAGGCAGCATAGTTGTACAAAAACTGGTATCCATTTAAGAACGGCTCCAGAAATAAGGTTCTGAGGGAAATCCCTTCCCCCAGGGAAAATCCGCCAAAGGTTCGCAGTCCCCATGCCAGCAGCCCATAGATAAGATTCCAGATAAAATAAGGCACCAGAAGCCTTTTTGCTTTCTTCTTCAGATACAACAGGGGATGCTCCTCCTCTTTTTCCCGGTAGAAATAGCCCGATATAAACATAAACAGGGCTACGTGAAAAGAATAATAGGGGAACAAATCTCCCACAGTTGCGATATTATAGCCCACATGTCCAGCTACCATCATGAAAATACCCAAGGCAGATAATATGCCAAAGGTTGCCTGATATTGTCTTTTTTCTTCCATAAATTGTTCCATTCGTAATTTCTTTCTGTTCTTATTCATTATTTTAGGATAAAATATAATTTAGTATAAAATATTTTCAGGAAAAAGAACAGTCAGGATTCCCTGCAAAGCCATTTTCTGCCGGGAAGTACCCTGCTGTAACAGGAAAAGGATTGAATCATGCATTTATTATCCCATAAAAAAACCTTGCTTTCCGGACTTCTTTTGTCTTTCTGTCTGTTTACCGCCTGTGGCAGTGACACCGGCGCAGATGCTGCAGAAGCTTCCGATACGGCTTCGGATACCAAGGTTATTACGAATACAGCCACAACACCCTCCGGTAAGGCTTCCGACCTGGTTTTAGACCTTACCTCAGCGGATTTTACCCCGCTTTCCGAGGACGAAATTCCCCAAAATCCCTATGAGGATCTGAGTGTTCCAACCTATTTTACCCAGATAGACGATACTTATTTTATTGTAGACTGCTACCACAACCAGGTCATCTATCACGATAATCTGACAGACCCGCTCAATCAATGGCAGGTCATGACCTCTGACATCAATATGGGACACACCATCGTCAGTGATGGACTGGTATACCTGATAGACGATACGGAAAATAACCGGGTTCTTGTTTTCGAGAAAAAGGATGGTATTTTCTACCACACCCAGACCTTTGAAGGAATCGGAAACAGACCCCATTACATTGTCTATCGGGAAGCAGATAACACCTTCTATGTATGGAGTTCCATGAACGGGGAAATGTACCTGATGCGCCACAATCCGGAGGATACGCGCATGTATCTGACAGAAATCAGAAAGGTGGATGGACTGGAAGAAACCTATGTCCGTTCCTTTACCATTATCGGAGATGAAATTTATTTTGTATCCGGTATTCCTAATAATACCATTCTTTGTGCTGATTTGGAAAGCTTTACTATAAAAAAAGCTTATCCGGTTCCCGATGAACTGGCAGGTATGATTCAGTTAACGAAAATCCAGGACTACTATTACCTGACCATTTCCACGGATATTACAGGCAGCCAGGATTACGCGACCATGATTCGCACCCAGGATTTAGAGAATCTGGAAACCGGCAGTTATGAAGACGTATACAGCCACTTTATCGGTGGTGGGACGCCCTATTACATCACCGCACTTGGAGATTCCTATTATCTGACAGAACACAGACTGCCGGGACATTCCATCTGGCGATTCCAGGTAAAAGACAACGAAATCTGCAATGAAGAGACCATTTATTAGCAGTCGTCATTAAAAAGTCTGCTCCTGTTTCCTAATACAACAAAGGAAGCAGGAGCATCAAAGCCCCTGCTTCTCTCTAATTTCCTAATTTCAATTTCACATAATCCTGTATCAGCTTCACACAATTATCCCAGCCAACCTTAGAGCTGTTCAGGGTAATGTCATAGTTACAAGGATTCTTCCAGTCAATTCCTCTGGTGTAATATTTATAATAGTCAGAACGGTATTTATCGGTCTTACGTACCAGTTCTTTCGCACGGCTCTCGGTTACCTGCATTCTGTCCATGACGGTCTGTACACAGTCCTCATAGGGTGCTTCTACATACACACTGATGACATTCGGCATATCCCGCAGCACATAATCTGCACACTTACCGATTACCACGAAAGATTCTGTCTTCGCAAGTTCCTTAATGATTTCTGACTGAATGTTAAACAGGTTGATATCGGAAGTAAAGTCCTTATCACTTGGTTCCACCACATACGTGTAAGGAATCTTCATCAAGTGTTTCATGGCATAACTGCCCCGCAGCTTTTCATCCACCTCAGCAAACAGTCTTTTATTGATTCCGCTGTACTCCGAAGCCATATCCAGCAACTGTCTTTCGTAACAGGGGATTCCCAGTTCCTTTGCCAGCCGGGTACCGATTTCCTTGCCACCGCTGCCAAAGCCTCTTGCAATCGTAATTACATAATTGTCCATAAGTGCTCCCTCCTTACCTCTGCTATTCCTATTTTAACATATTTTCATTTCCAATACAGCTATTTTGTGACTATCCTTCTACCAGCTTTATTTTGCAGCTGTTACGGAAGTAATGTGTGGGTTTACGCCCTCATACCAGTATAAGAAGCCTTCCATGTCGATAACATCGCCAATCTGTAAGTTCTTTACCGCATTATAGACATCGGTTGTGTTATCGCAGAGATTGGATTCTACCGTAAAAGTATAAGTATTGCCATCTAAAGAAACGTTGAAATACAGGTCATTTCCGTCCTCTCCGGAACCATCCCAGTTATAAAGGAATGCCACATCATTGCCATCTGCATCCTGTCCTGCTGCTTCTACAGTCATTCCCTTAAAAGCAACATACTCATTCTGGTGGTTGATTAACTCATCGCTTCCCAGTAAGGAAGTTACATCTTCGATTGGTGCGACATAGCTGCCATCCTCAATTTCAAAAGTGGCATCGATAACTTCCACTTCGCCAGCCCACTCAGCCTTATACCCGGTAACTTTAATCTTAGTTCCCTGCTCTAACTTTGCATAATCTTCCTCAGAGCATGCCATGTTGTATACGAAGTATGCACCATCTTTATCCTGGGTATAAAGAGTTGCCGCATTATCCCACCAGGACTGCTTTGCCTGCACATACGTCTCGATAACAACCTCTGAATCCACATCTGCCGCTACAAACTCTTCATAAGTCATAACGCCTTCCGACTTCTCATCTGCCTGCGCAGATGCGCCATCTGTACTGCTTCCACAACCGGCAAGTGCCAGCATCATGGAAAGCACCAATACGAGTGATAATGATTTTTTCATAACTTTCTCCATTCCTTTTCTGTGAGTATCTCACGCTATTTAAAATATTTAAATGTCGAACTATATTATACATAAATTTTCCAATTACACAATGCTATTGTGCATTTTTTCTCATTTTCCACCAATTCCAGACAACGCAGGCTAGAATCATTACCCAGGTAACGCCAAGCACCATCAGAAGAACCACCGAAGCCGTTGGCAGTTTTCCCAAATCTTTTTTCCCGCTTACCGCTACCCCGGATTCGCCCAGCCGGTACAGCGTTGTTATGTCCTGATATAACTTTTCAAGATAAGCGTCATCTACCACCTGTTTTCTGCGCACAGACTTGGTTACATTCTCAATTAACTGTCCTGCCCCGTCACGCAGGGAAGCAGAGCCATTGAAAACCGGTGTGACGAAGGTATTTTCTTCGTTTTCCAGCAACAGCCTGGTTGCCTTTATCTTTACCTCATAGTGTTCTGTATCATCCTCGCCGCCTCTTGCCAGATAATCCTGATAAGCAGGTGTCTGCTGTGCCCTTGCCGTGACCGGCACATATCCTTCCGTTTCGGCGTATGCCATCTGCACCTCATCCGTCAGCAAATACTGTGCAAACAACCAGGATGCCAGCACCTCCTGGGAATCCGTCTTATTGAAAATACAGACAGAGGGACCCTGTGATATCATTTTCGGATGCACCGGGTCTGTCTGGGGAATTGTCATCACTTCTGTTTCAAAATCCACGAAAGCATCTTCACTGATATCGGACAGCGGTGCCCGGCTTCCCATCCAGGTGGCTCCCGCCGTGGAATCCACCGCAAAAATGCACTGTCCCGCATTAAAAAAGTTCGCCGGATAACCGGATATTTTGAAAGTAGAGAAAGCCCCTGTCTGCGCATGGGCTGCAACCGTCTTTAATATCTCACTGGTGGTATCGTTAAAAAGCTCTATCTGCCCTTCCTCATTGGAATAGCCTGCATTTTCCTGCTTTAACATGGTAATCATCATGTTATCCGTGGATTTATAGATAAAGGGAATCATTACCTTCTGTCCGTTTACCACATAATTGTCGTTATTATCCTTCTGTAAGGCTGCCTCCGATACCTCCCACACAAAATCCCAGGTCAAAGTTTCCGGCAGGGTATAACCCATCGCCTCCAGATAGGTTTTGTTTACATAACACACTTCTGTAGAACGCATATAAGGAATGGCATAGTAATGTCCTGCAAAATAGCACTCCTGCAAAAACTCCGGTATCATTTCTTCCTGTTTGGGTCCCTCATACCGCAGTTCGCTGCCGCCCAGTCCATAACGGCTATCTGCAAAAAGCCCCTCTAAAGGAACCACCGCATTGACACCGGTCTGGTAGGTGGCAATATGGTCCGGGTAAGTAATACACACATTCGGTGTTGTCCCTGTGGAAATATTCGTAATCACATCATTGTATATCTGTCCATAGTCCGTATACAGCTTTAACTTGACCGTAATATTGGGATACAAGGTTTCAAAATCTGCGATTGCCTTCTTATAAATCCCGGTCTGGTTGATATTGGTATCATTTTTGGCCCAGAACGTAATTTCATATTCCCTGCCGGTATCAAACTCCTGCGGCATCACAAAGTCCTGCAGCCCCTTGGAGCCATGGCATGCTGTCAACACAAAGGTGCATACCGAAAGCAGGAACACACACAGCCTTCTTCTGACATTTTTTCTCATCCCTTGCTGCCTCCTCTTGCCACGCCTGCCATAATCTTCTTATGCAGGAATAAAAACAGCAGAATCAATGGTATGGACACCGTAACCACCGTTGCCATCATCGCCGGTACATTTTCCCGCCCAAAACCATTCTCCCGGATTTCCTGAATCCCATTGGATACCAGATAGTAGTTTTCTTCATCCGTAATCAGTCTTGGCCACACATAAGAATTCCAGCACTCAATCATTTTAAGGATACCAACCGTTACCAGGGTCGGCTTGCAAATCGGTATCATTACCTTATACAGATACCGCAAATCCGAAGTACCATCCACTTTGGCTGCGTAATACAGCTCATCCGGCACCTGTGCAAAATTCTCCCGCAGCAGATAAATATAGAAAACCGCTGTCACAGAAGGCAGTATCAGTCCCGTAAAGGTATTGCGCAGATTCAGATTGGTTATGGTTGTAAAATTCGTGATAACGACTAATTCGTTCGGTATCATCATCAGGGACAGTAAAAAGGTAAATGCCAGGTTCTTCCCCTTGAATTCCAGTCTGGCAAACGCAAACGCCGCCAGAGTAATAACTACCAACATCAGGGCGGTTGTTACCACCGCAAAGAACAGAGTATTCAAAAGATAACGCCCCAGGGGCACTGCCGTAAAAGCCTCCCGGTAATTTTGCAATGTAGGCGATAAGGTATAAAACTTCGGGATATATTCCGCATTGTAGGAGCTGTAGCTTTTTACCGAGGTCAGTACCATCCAGTAAAAAGGGAACAGAACAATAACTGCCCATAGCACAAGCAGGAAATACACCAGTGTTTTTCCTGCTATTTTTCCGGTTTTGTCACGCTTTTGTATTTTCCGATAATCCGTTTCTGTTTCCATGTGGGTTGCCTTTCTGTAAGATAAATACGATTTAGTAATTCACATGCTTCTTACTGACTAACAAATTGATACAGGTAATGGTAAGCACTATCACGAACAGGATAATGGCTGCAGCTGCAGCATAGGATGGATAACCGCCGCTGTTTCCATAAAGCATATCGTAAACATAACCTACTATTGTATTCATTCCTGCCGCATTCAGGTCGGTTCCAAACAGAGCCACCGAATCACTGTATGCCTTAAACGCGCCGATAAATCCGGTAATTACCAGATAAAATACCATGGGGGAAATCATGGGCAGCGTAATCTTCCAGAACATACGCCACTTTGAAGTTCCATCCACCCTCGCCGCATTGTAATAGGTCTGGCTGACCGATGCCAGCGCACTGGTCAGTATGAGAATCTTAAAAGGCATAACAATCCAGATGGTATAAAAACACAGCACGAACATTTTCGCCCAGTAAGGTCCGTCCATAAAATCTACAGACGGACGGCCAAACCAGTTCAGCAGCAGATTTACCATACCATCCGAATAAGGTGTCTTTTTGAACAAAATCATAAAAACCAGTCCTACTGCCAATGTGTTCGTCACATAAGGCAGGAAATAAATCGTCTGAAACAAATCTTTTAAGGGCTTGATGGAACTTAAAGCCACCGAAATGAACAGTGCAAACGCCGTAGACAGGGGCACTGTAATAATTACCAGAATAAAAGTATTCTTCAGTGCCTGCAGGAAATAGGTATCATGCAGCACATAAGAATAATTATAAAGTCCCACATCATAGTAGGACTGGGAAGCAAAGTTATAGCCTTCCTCAAAGGAATATACAAATACGTCTATCAGGGGATATATCATAAAAACAACCAGAAAAAGAAATGCCGGTAACAGATAAAGCCATCCCTTCAGATTTTGCTTTTTCATCACATTCTCTCCCGTCTTTTAGTCTTGCGTATAGCGGATTCTCTGTCCGGTTTCCTTTTCAAACAGGAAAACCTTACCTGGCTTTAAAGCAAACCGGAGTTCTTTCTGTGCTGTGTTAACCGGCTGTTCCTGACTGATGATTGCCCGCACAAAAGGATTCTCGCTGGCTTCGTGGGTACAGATAACACTGAAATCCCTTCCCATTACTTCTAGGCGGCTTAGTGGACAGCACATTGCCCCATCCTCTTTTATCCGAAATCCTTCCGGACGGATTCCCACCATAACTTCCCTGTCGGATACCCCCTTTACCGGAAGTACCTTCTGGTCTCCCAGATACAGCATGCCCTGCTGCACTTTTCCGGCAAATACATTAATCGGCGGTGTTCCCAGAAATTTTGCCACAAACAGGTTGTCCGGGTCGTCATATACCTGCTGGGGTGCCCCTATCTGCTGCACCTTTCCTTCCTTCATTACCACGATACTGTCTGAAATGCTCATTGCCTCATCCTGGTCATGGGTTACAAAAACCGTTGTTATCTGTGTCTCAGTCTGGATTCGCCGGATTTCCTCCCTGGTCTGGAGACGCAGTCTGGCATCCAGATTGGAAAGAGGCTCGTCCAACAATAGCACCTTCGGCATCTTGACCAGTGCCCTGGCAATGGCTACACGCTGCTGCTGTCCGCCGGAAAGTTCACTGGGTTTTCGCTCCAGCAATTCTTCTATCTGCACCAGTCTGGCAGCTTCCCGTACTTTGTCCTGCATTTCCTGTTTGGAAAGCTTGTCCTTTCCCTTTAAATTCTCCAGGGGAAACATAATATTCTTCTGCACGGTCAGGTGCGGATATAAGGCATAATTCTGAAATACCATGCCCACGCCCCGGCGTTCCGGCGGCAGACTGGTAACGTCTTCTTCCCCAAAATAAATCTTTCCTTCGGTGGGTGCCAGCAGTCCACATAACAGATTTAAAGTTGTACTCTTGCCGCAGCCGGAAGGACCCAGCAGTCCTACCAGCTTACTGTCCGGGATTTCAAAATCGAAATCATCTACGGCAACTACCTCTTTTGCCTCTTTTCTGTTCCGGCCCGGGAATTTTTTCGTTACATGCTGTAATGTAATTTTCATGCTGTGGTTCTCCTTGACAAAACGGCATCAGCTCTCACCTGAAACCTGAGTGCCGTCCGCCTTCATGTGATAATTGTCTTTATAAATCAACTGGGAAATAGGCACCAGTTCATATCCTTTCTCCTGCAGCGTGGTAATGACCGTATCGAGTGCATCTGCCGTATACTTCGCGCCATTGTGCATCAGAATGATGGCACCATTCCCCAGCTTATCCGAATTGCATACCCGCTCTACGATATTATCCACGCCATAGTCCTTCCAGTCCAGCGAATCAATCGACCATTGGATGGCATAATAGCCGCACTTCTTTGCATTAGTTATGACATGATTGTCATAATCTCCATAAGGAGGCCGGAACAGACACATTTCATACCCGGTCAGCTCCTGCACCTTCGTATGTACCTTTAACAGCTCTTCCTGACATTCTGCATCTGACAACTGGGACATATTCTTATGGTTCTCGCTGTGATTGCCCAAATCATGCCCGTCTGCCAGAATCGCTTTCACATCCTCCGGATAGGATTCCACCCATCCGCCTGTCATGAAAAAGGTTACCTTCACATTATGCTTTCGCAGTATTTCCAGAATCCGGGCAGTATCTTCATTGCCCCAGGCTGCATCAAAGCTTAATGCCACCTGCTTCTTATCTGTCTCCACACAATAAATCGGAAGTTCTCTTCCCCCTACGGAACTGCTTGCCGTAATGGAATCCGGCAGCACCCTGACAATGCCCTGAATCAGTGCCACAGTCGCCAGAAGAAACGCTGCCGACTTTGCTGCCTGCATGAGGAAATCCCGCCGGAAAGCCTTCTGTCTGCGTTCCTTTTTTGTTTCCTTCCGTTCCGCCTGTTTTCCGTCTCCACAGAAACTGCCTGCGCAGGAAACCGGAGTGGTTTCCGTTTCCTTTTCCTGCTGCATTTTCTGTTCTAACTCTCCCAGAATCTTTTTCATCGTGTCGTCCCAGGAGCCTTGCTTTTTACCCATGGCGATACCTTACACTTTTTTAGTAAAGTATATGCCGCTACACTTTTACTTATCCCGCTTTATCCGTTCAATCTCTTCTTCGATTTCCCGTATTTTCCTGTCTGTCTGCCGAAGCTGCGCCTGCGTTTCCTCTTCTCTGGAAGCCGTTTCCCTGCCGGATGCCAGCAGTACCTTTGCCAGCAGACCTGCACCGCCGAAAATCAATACCAGAATCAATACCCACTCATACAGCGTTGTATGTACCAAAGACAGGTTCGTTGTCATAATAATCGCCACGATAATAATCAATACGCCGATACCGGTAAATACCTTGGACAGGAACTGCCCGCCTGATGCAAACATCCAGACAATCCCGATAATAAGCGGCACAACCACCAGTCCGTTATTCAGATAAAAACCACCAAAGGCAAATCCTCTTCCGAAGAAGCCGGAAGTTACCATAACCTTCTGTGAAAAGATAAAAAGTCCTGCCACTAACATTGCCAGTCCTGCCAGGAACTGTAATAATTCATTCTTTGCTTTTTTCATTACTTATTTCCCCTGTCTGTAATTTGAATTATCCTTTTATCAGTTTAATGAGTAAAAATGGACGCGTCAAGTAGATTATCCTTGACTTTCCCCCGAAATTCTGTAAAATATCTACTGACAAGACAGTAGACATTACATTTGAAAGGACAAAAATTTCCATGAAAGAATTTTTGAAACGAAAAAACATCATTTTTTCCATGAAACGATATGGTGTGGAATGTCTCGGTGCCATGGCACAGGGACTCTTCTGCTCCTTACTGATTGGAACGATTATTAAAACACTGGGGCAGCAGCTTGGTATGGAATTTCTCGTAACCATCGGCTCCTATGCCGCTGCTATGGCCGGTCCCGCTATGGCAATCTCCATTGGCTTTGCCCTGCAGGCTCCGCCGTTAGTTCTTTTTTCCCTGGCTGCCGTAGGTGGTGCTGCCAACGAGCTTGGTGGTGCCGGCGGTCCTCTGGCAGTGCTGGTCATTGCCATCATCGCTGCTGAATTCGGTAAACTGGTATCCAAGGAAACCAAAGTGGATATTCTGGTTACCCCTTTTGTTACCATCTTCGCAGGTGTGGCATTATCTTCCTTACTTGCCCCCGGCATCGGCATGGCTGCCAGCAGCCTTGGTAACCTGATTATGTGGGCTACCGATTTACAGCCTTTCTTAATGGGTATTCTGGTTTCCGTCCTGGTGGGAATTGCCTTAACCCTTCCGATTTCCTCTGCCGCCATCTGTGCTGCCCTGTCCTTAACCGGACTTGCCGGTGGTGCTGCCGTTGCCGGCTGCTGTGCCAATATGGTAGGCTTTGCCGTAATGAGCTTTAAGGAAAATAAATGGGGTGGACTGATTTCCCAGGGTATCGGCACGTCCATGTTACAGATGGGCAATATTGTGAAAAATCCCAAAATCTGGATTCCACCGATTGTGGCTTCTGCTATTACCGGTCCTCTGGCAACCTGTCTGTTCCATTTACAGATGAACGGCACTCCCGTTTCTTCCGGTATGGGCACCTGTGGTCTGGTAGGACAGATTGGTGTTTACACCGGATGGGTAAATGACATCGCTGCCGGTACGAAAACCGCCATCACAGCCTTTGACTGGATTGGATTAATCATGATTAGCTTCATCCTGCCTGCCCTGATTTCTCTGCTGGTAGGAAATCTGCTCCGTAAAATCGGCTGGATTAAAGAAAATGATTTAAAATTAGATTAAATTTTGTGTTTTGCTCTTTACAAACACCATAAAAATCCGAGATAATACATATAAGAAGTAACCAGACAAGGATGTCGATTTTATAAAATAGAACACGGAGGGATGATTATGGGAATCAGTTTGAATGGTTTAAGTTCCGGACTGGGGGATACCTATTCCAGTCTGTTAAGCAGTGCATCTTCCGGAAATTCGGTTTCCGGCAATGCAGGTTTGTTAAATTCCAGTCTTCTGACCGATTACGCCGCTATCAAAAATGGCAGCTACGGAAAACTGGTAAAATCTTATTACGCTAAGAGTACTGAGGACAGTTCTTCTGCTTCCTCCACCGCTTCTGCCGATAAGACTACGAAAAAGGATGCCTCTTCTGCTTCCGCAGCAAGTGCCGCTTACAAGGCAGCCGAAAAGCTCAGCAGTATGGATATCTCCGAAGAGAACCGGGATGAGGCAGCTTCCACCATCAAATCTTTTGTGGACAGCTATAATACCCTTATCAAAGCTGCCTCCAAAAGTGATATAGCATCGGTACAGAAACAGGCCGATTATCTGAATGATGCCATGTATAACAGCTTTAAGCTGTTTGGAAATGTGGGAATTACCCTGAACGAGGACAGAACCTTATCCATCCATGAAGATACCTTGAAGAAGGCAGATATCGGAACTTTAAAGACTCTGTTTCATGGTGTCAATTCCTTTGCCGATAAGGTTTCCGCAAAGTCCAGCCAGATATATCGTGCGGCAAACGGCGGCGGCTCTGTAACCGCTAAGACCTACACCAGCACAGGCTCTTACACCAAGACAAATACAACCGATTCTTCTATTGATAGTACCACCTGATAAAGAAAACACCAACAGAAAATATACCGACCTCCGAAAGTCAGACCAAAATCTAACCATTGGAGGTCGGTATTTTTATGGTTCCATATAACTATGAGTTTAAGTAATCCTACATCCGCCATCCTCTCTCCACCCCAAACTTTACTTTCCATTCGGGAAGAAATCTGTTATTATGACAATAGTAAACATACTAAAGAAACAGAAAGGAGGCAAAGACAACCGGAAGTCAGGTCTGATTCAAAAGGGAATTCCTGTCTCCTGCTACCGAAGCTTCCGTACTTTTTGGGAAATACCTTCCAGTTCTTCCCTGGAAAGTTCAGGAAGTCTTTCCAACTGGTCCATAAACATGGCAAGCGTTTCTTTTCGCTGCATCTCCACCATCTGGGTATAAAAATTAACGACTACCCCGGTGACAATGGCAGTTACAAAAATCGCATAGACCGTAAGAAGAACCGAACATATTTTTCCAATGAAGGTTACCGCGACCACGTCGCCAAAACCGGCAGTAGAAATTACCGCATAACAATACCACAACGCATCGCCGTAACGGTTAATATCCGGTTCAGCCAGTTCAATTACTGCTGCTACTGCAAATAGAAACACAATAAAACCAACAAGAATCTTGTCTGCCCGGGTTCGTTTTAAAATGCCGGCTAATACTTTTAGTCTTCTCATGCTTCTATCCTCCAATAAAATACTGCTGCCATCCTGTACCGGATACCGTTATCTGTTTCCCTAATCAGGTCAGGCGGTTAAATTAATTGAAGTATAGTATAAAACGTTCCTACTTGCAAGACACCCTCTGTAACACATGTTACAGCATTTTACGAAAACAAAAGGAGAATTCACTATGACTGAGAACAAAACACTGAAAATCGTTGTTATCATTACCGGAATTTTAACCGTATTATTAGGTTTCTATACCCTGGTAAGACCTTTGATGACCTTTCTTTCCATTGGCTGGATTTTTGGAATCTTTCTGCTGGTAAATGGTATTGAACTTGTCATTCTTTCTTTATCCAAAGAGAAAAAAGATGTCGCTGCCTGTATTCTCGGTGTTCTGGAAGCACTTGCCGGTATTATTTTATTATCCAGCGGCATCCAGAGATTCATTACAGATGTAATGGCAGCTTATCTCGTTGGCGCAATCGTCCTGATTTACGGTATCTTCCATATTATTGCCGGTGTCAAGATATGTAAATTTTCCAAGGGAAAAGGAATCCTTAGCATTGTCTGTGGTGTTTTATCCATTCTTATCAGTATGATAGCCATCGCCCACCCGTTACTTACCATGATTTCTACCGGATACATGATTGCATTTTCTATCTTAATGCAGGGCATCAACATGGTTGTCCTTGGACTTAACTTTGGAAAAACAGAAAGATAATAAAAGGGTTATAATTCTATGACTGAAAATAAAGTTGAAAAAAACGTATCGATAAAAAACCAGCTTGCCCTATGGCTGTTCTGTGCACTGATTGGTGCTGTGGCTGGGGCACTGGTCTGGGTATTGTTGAAAGTAATGACCGTTGGAACAGACTTTCTGTGGGAATGGCTTCCAACGAAACTGGTTACTCCATACTATCCACTCCTCGTCTGCACAGTCGGTGCCATAATAATAGGTATTTTCCGCAAACTGTTTGGTGACTATCCCGAAGATATGGAAACGGTTATGGGAAAAGTCAAAACAGAAAAAAGATATGAATATAAAAATATGCTTGTGATGATGGTAGCCGCCCTGCTGCCGCTGCTGATTGGAAGCAGTGTCGGTCCGGAAGCCGGTCTTACCGGAATTATGGTAGGCTTATGTTACTGGGCGGGAGATAATCTGAAATTCGCCAAACAGCATACCAAAAATTATTCACAGGTTGGTGTGGCTGTCTCCATGAGTGTCCTGTTTCATGCGCCATTATTTGGTATTTTTGAAGTGGAGGAAACCCCGGAGGAAGATTTGTCTTCCTTGACAAAGGGCTCCAAACTGTTCATCTATGGTATTGCACTTGTTGCAGGTACCGGTGCTTATGCAGGTTTATCTGCACTTTTCGGTGCAGGGCTTTCGGGATTTCCCTCTTTTGACATGGTGGAAATCCAGAGAAAAGACTATGTACTTATGATTCTGTATATGCTGTGTGGTCTTGCCCTGGCATACTTCTATCAGGCAACCCACAAACTGACCGGAAAGATTTCCCGGAAATTCCCGGCTATTGTGAGGGAAACCTTTGCCGGGCTGTGTCTTGGCATCACAGGTATTTTTCTTCCTGCCCTTATGTTCTCCGGCGAAGAACAAATGGGAACCCTGATGGAGACATATTCCTCCTATCTGCCGCTCGCGCTAGTTGGAATCGCCTTTTTGAAAGTCCTGCTGACCAATCTTTGTATCCAGTTCGGTTTAAAGGGTGGACATTTCTTCCCTGTCATCTTTGCCGGCGTGTGCATGGGCTATGGTGCAGCAATGCTGACCTGTGGCACGGACGGAGGTCATGTGGTATTCGGGGCAGCCATTGTTACGGCAACCCTTCTTGGTGGAATCATGAAAAAGCCTCTGGCAGTAACCATGCTTCTTTTCCTCTGCTTCCCGGTCAAAATGTTCATCTGGATTTTCATTGCTGCAGTGGTTGGAAGTAAACTCTGCGTACAGCACGAAAAACCTGCTGAAAACCGCAAAAGAGGACGATAACTGCATCGTCCTCTTTCTTTTGTATTTTATCCAGTTCTTCTTATGCAAAAGGATTCTCTGTAGGGTATGGTAAGCTCTTTGGCTGGTTATAACCGATTTCGCTTACATCTACACCAATATATTTGAATACTTCATATAATGCCTTTCCGAAATGTCCAAATGCAACTGCTCCATGATGAGGATAGTTCTTTTCAATCAGAACATGGCGATAGAATCTTCCCATCTCAGGAATAGCGAATACACCGATACCTCCGAAGGAACGGGTTGCAACAGGAAGTACTTCACCTTCTGCTACATAAGCACGTAAGATATTGTCTGCGGTGCTCTGTAAGCGATAGAATGTGATATCTCCAGGAACGATATCGCCTTCCAAAGTTCCCTGTGTAACTTCCTCAGGCAGTGCTCTTGCCATAATCATCTGATATTCCATGCTGCACTTGGATAACTTCTTGGAGCATGTGTTTCCACAATGGAATCCCATGAATGTGTCGGTAAACTTATAATCAAATTTTCCTTCAATAGACTCTTTGTACATATCCTTTGGTACAGAGTTATTGATATCCAGCAATGTTACAATATCATCACTGACAGCTTCACCAATAAACTCACTTAAGCATCCGTAAATATCTACTTCACAGGATACCGGAATTCCTCTTCCTGTCAGACGGCTGTTTACATAGCAGGGAACAAATCCAAACTGTGTCTGGAATGCCGGCCAGCATTTACCTGCAATGGCTACATATTCACGATAACCTTTGTGTTCTTCTACCCAATCAAGAAGTGTCAGCTCATACTGCGCTAACTTAGGTAAAATTTCAGGTTTATTATTGCCATCGCCAAGCTCTTCTTCCATATCTTTTACAACATCCGCAATACGAGGGTCGCCGGCATGCTTATTGAATGCTTCAAATAAATCCAGTTCTGAGTTTTCTTCAATTTCTACTCCCAGGTTATAAAGCTGTTTGATAGGCGCATTACATGCAAGGAAGTTTAATGGTCTTGGACCAAAAGAAATAATCTTCAGGCTGGATAACGCTGCAACAGCACGTGCAATCGGTACAAACTCATGAATCATGTCTGCACAGTCTTCTGCATCTCCTACTGGATACTCAGGAATATATGCCTTTACATTACGAAGCTTTAAGTTATAGCTCGCATTTAACATACCACAATAAGCATCACCACGTCCCTGAATCAAATCATTCTGAGATTCTTCTGCTGCTGCCACAAACATCTTAGGTCCTTCAAAGTGCTTTGCCAGTAATGTTTCAGAAATTTCAGGTCCGAAGTTTCCAAGGTATACGCAAAGGGCATTACATCCGTTTTCTTTAATATCCTTTAATGCATTTACCATATCAATTTCGCTCTCAATGATGGTAACAGGACATTCATAAATGTCTGCTGCATCATATTTTGCCTTGTAAGCTGCCACTAATGCTTTTCTTCTGTTCTCCGCTAAAGATGCCGGGAAACAATCACGGCTGACTGCTACAATACCAATTTTAATTTTAGGTAAATTATTCATGTTACTTATCCTCCTTTAACCGGTTCTACCGGTATATTTTCCCTCTTTGTTTTATGTTGCCACCTGTCCGGAATTATTCGCGGATATCCAGGTTCTTACCAATCAGACCAATGTGTGCTCCTTCCGGGAGCCCGCCCTCTGCATGACCGATAAGCCATTTATTGGTTGCTGTAATCAGGGCATCTTCATAGCCTGCATGTGCTCCCTCTAACGGATAGTTCGTTCCCTTTGGAAGTACGATTCCTACCTTAAACTGCTGGTTGTCAGCCCCGGCACTGCAAGGTGCGTAATGAAGTGTGGTTGCATATACTTCCACAGCCGTTCCTGCCGGTACTAAGAATGCCTCCATTTTAGCAGTCTCGTAAGTATATTCATCGGTAATATCCTGCTGCATACCCAGAATCAGTACCGCATCGGTAGCTGCCACATTGATTTCGGAGCTTCTGTGATACTCTACTGCATTCAGCTTATAGTTCACACCATTACAGTAACCAATCTGGATTGGAAGTTCTCCATAAGTTACTTTCTGCAGCTCTTTCATGGCAGCAGTTGCTTCCAGTTCCGGAACCGATGGCTCATAAGCCACACCTTCATAATCAGGTGTCTTCTTCAGTGCTTCCACCAGTTCTGTGAAATCAACACCTTTTACCACTCGTCCGTATTTTCGGAACGCAGCATCTGTGATTTTCTTAATTTCCATTTGATAACCCTCTCCCTTCTATTCTCTTGGCTTTACTGCAGCTTTCCAAACAGTTCCTTACAGGTCGGATAAATCTGTCTGAATTGCTGGTATCTTGCTTCATATTTCTCTACCAGTGCAGCATCAGGCTCCACGGTATCTACTACTTTCACAATCTTTTCAGCAGCTTCTTCTACGTCTGCATACTCTCCACAGGCAACGGCTGCCAGCATGGCACCACCCATAGCCGGTCCTTCTTCACTCTCAATGACATCTACTTTCAGGTTCATGATGTTGGCAATCATCTTCTTCCAGAGAGGACTCTTGGCACCACCACCGCAGATTTTGGTTCTTTCAATCTTGATACCCAGTGATTTTGCTACCTCCAGGGAATCTCTTAAAGCAAAGGCAACACCTTCCAATACCGCCTGTGTCATATCAGCCCTGGTGGTATCCATTGTCATACCAATGAAGGTTCCTCTTGCGTTCGGGTCATTGTGAGGGGAACGCTCACCCATCAGGTAAGGCAGGAAGTATACGTGATTCTCGCCCAGCTTATCCTCTGTGATGTCCTTCTGCTCTGCCGCATAATCCTTGGTGCCGATGATTTCATCCATCCACCACTTGTTACAGGATGCGGCGCTTAACATACATCCCATCAGATGATAATGTCCGTCTGCATGTGCAAAAGCATGCAGTGCGTTATATTTATCCACTCCGAATTTATTAGAGGAAATGAAAATCGTTCCGCTTGTTCCAAGAGAAATATTACATCTTCCATCTCCTACCGTACCGGTTCCTACTGCAGCTGCTGCATTGTCACCGCCGCCGGCTGCTACTTTAACCGTCTCCGGGATACCTAACTCTTTTGCAATTTCCGGTAATACGGTTCCTACCGTCTCATAGCTTTCAAATATCCTGGCAAGCTGTTCTTCCTTCACGCCGCATATTTCACACATTTCCTTTGACCAGCAGCGGTTCTTTACATCGAACAGCAGCATACCGGAAGCATCCGATACGTCCGTACAGTGGACACCGGTCAGTTTATAAGCAATGTAATCCTTTGGCAGCATAATTTTACGGATTCTTGCAAAGTTCTCCGGCTCTTTGTTTTTTACCCAGAGAATCTTTGGTGCCGTAAATCCGGTAAAGGAAATGTTTGCAGTATATGCAGACAGCTTATCCTTACCGATTACATTATTCAGATAATCACATTCCTCTGTAGTTCTTCCATCATTCCAGAGAATCGCAGGTCTTATGACCTCATCCTTCTCATCCAGGATAACCAGTCCGTGCATCTGTCCACCAAAGCTGATACCTGCAATCTGGCTTTTGTCCACATCAGCAATCAGTTCCCTGATGCCTTCCATACTCTTCTCATACCAGTCCTCCGGTTTCTGTTCTGACCAGCCCGGATGCGGAAAATATAATGGATACTCCTTGGAAACGATATTTACAATCTTACCGCTTCCTTCCATCAAAAGAAGCTTTACTGCGCTTGTTCCTAAATCTACACCAATATACAGCATTGTAACCCTCCCAATTCTACTTCATAATGTGTTTGTTTTGTCGTCTCTTTTCTATGGCACGGTTCGCGTGTGCTCGTGCACGTTAATTTCATGATAGTCTGTTTTTTCCAGAAAATCAATACCCCTTTTCATTTTCGTAAATTTGTACAATTTTAATGGGTTTTCGTGTCGTATTCGACTCTTCTTTTGTTACATTTTACAATGTGTTTTGCGCGGTAACATTTTTGTCTGTTTTTCCTTTGGTAAAAATTGACTTACGTGCCGCATTGTGCTACCCTTTGAACATACAGACGGATATCGTAAAGTCCGTCAGGGAAGGGGTACCATTTGTGGCAACCATTAAAGAAATCGCAACTCTTGCAGGTGTGTCCCGCGGAACGGTGGACCGGGTTCTGAACCACCGCGGTTCCGTCAATCCACAGACCGAGCAGAAGATTCTGGATATTATCCAGGCATTAGATTATAAACCAAATAAAGCCGGCATCGTCCTTGCCGCCCAGAAGAAGAATCTGAAGCTGGGCGTCATCCTGTTCGGACTGGGAAATCCTTTCTATGATGATGTTCTCTCCGGCATCCGGGAAAAGGCAGCCGAACTGGAAAGCTACAACTGTACTGTTATCGTGGAACAGATTGACTACAGCCTTACCAGACAGCTGGAAACCATCGACATGCTCCTGGCGGAAGGCATCTGCGGGCTTGCCATCTCCCCCTACAACGACCCGGTTATCCGGGAGAAAATCAACACCCTCTACGAACAGGGGATTCCTGTCGTGACCTTAAATACCGATATTGAGAATTCCAGAAGAATCGCCTATGTAGGCTGTAACTTCTATCGTTCCGGGCAGACGGCTGCCGGTCTGATGCACCTGATGACCAAGGGAAAGGTTTCTGTGGGTATCATTTCCGGTTCCCAGGATATCCTGTGTCATACGGAACGTATTGCCGGTTTTGAAAACGTTCTCCAGGACTACCCCCATATCCAGGTGGCAGATGTCTATACCAACAATGATGATGAGTTTGAAAGCTACGAGGTAACCGGTGCCCTTTTAAACAGGCATCCGGAAATTAACGCCCTTTACTTTACCGCAGGCGGTGTCTATGGCGGCTGTCGTGCTGTCCTGGCAGCAGAACGCGCTCATGACATGACTGTCATTTGTAACGATATTGTGGATACCACCAGGGAATATATGGAAAATGGGCTGATTGCAGCAACCATCTGTCAGCAGCCTTATATCCAGGGCAGCAAGCCGCTTGCTATTTTATTCAGTTACCTGACCACCGGAGAGTTACCGGCTTCTGAATACAATTATGTGGATGTGGATATCCGCATCAGGGAAAATCTCTAGACGCTTTATCATTCCACACGTTAACATTCCGGGTAAAATCAAAAACGACAGGGTTTCTATTTCTTCTACCCTGTCGCTCTTTTTTCTTTCCGGATGGTTTCCCGCTTCCGGAATTTTTTACACTTCTTTATGAATGTATTCCTTTTCAAAAACTTCCTTCGGTGATGGTTTACCAAAATAATAGCCCTGAATCATATCCGGATTCGTCTTCATCATCTTGTCCAGCTCTTCTTTTTTCTCAATTCCTTCCATACAGACGGAATAGCCAAGGCTGTGAACCATCTTGATAATATAATTGATAATGCTGTAATCGTGGTCGTTCTGCAGTGCCTGTACCACAAAGCTCCTGTCAATCTTGACCGTATCCGCTTCTATTTCTTTCAGATAACGCATATTGGAGTAACCTGTTCCGAAATCGTCCAGTGCCAGGTCAACCTTCTTGGACTTCAATTCCTTGAACAGTTCCCGGATTCTGGTATCCGTCTCTATGTAACCGCTCTCTGTCAGCTCTAACACCAGACTCTGTGGAGAAATCCCCACTTCCTGGATGCATCGTTCCACGTCCTGCATCAGGTCACTTTTATGAATCTGGATGTAGGAAAGGTTTATATTCACATGGAACTGTGGCAACAGCTTCTGCCATTCCCTGCAGGCTGTGGCGGCCTCCCACATAACATATCTGCCAACCGGGATAATCAGTCCACTCTCCTCCAGAATCGGAATAAATTCTGCCGGGGACACATTTCCGTATTTTTCACTCTTCCAGCGCAGCAGCGCTTCTGCACCTATGATGGAATAGTCCTTGGTAGATACAATAGGCTGATAGAATACCTGAAAGCCTTCAAACCGATTATTGACATCTTTTCGTAACATCTTACGGATATCCAGATGTTTCAGATACTGGGCATACGCTTCTTCATCAAAAACTATCATCTGGTTCTTACCATTACGTTTTGCCTCATTTAAAGCAAACTCAGACAGTCTGAGAATCTCGTCTGCTGTCCTGCCCGCAAAGCCGTTGGTAATGATTCCTGCCGAAACCGTATAAAACCGGTTGTATTCCTTCTTCTTCAGGGTACTCTCTATCTCTTTGCGCAGCTGCTCATAGACTGTCTCTGCATTCTTATCAAAATCCGGTGTAGTATCTACAATGATAAATTCATCTGCCACCAGCCGGTAAATATCGACTTCCTTGTCCACAATATCCATCATACACTCGGACAGCTCTATCAGAACCGCATCACCGGCCCCCACACCTTCTTTTTCGTTGATTTCCTTAAAGTTATCAATCCCAATCCGCATAATGTAGTTGATGGATTCCGGAGCATCCCGCAGCACTGCTTCCAGATCCAGCCGAAGCCGTTCTTCCTTGCGCAGTCCGGTTACATTATCCGCCTTGGCTTTTCTGCCCAGCTCCATGATTCTGCCAATGAGCATCCTGTGATTATCCGGTCCTGTTACCATCGCACCTCTGCAATCAATCCAAACCACCTTATTCTTGCGGTCAAGCCATCGATATTCCATACTGTGTATATCCAATTCTCCAGATGCACACTGTTTGATATTTTTATCGACCTTCGCAAAATCTGCGGGGTAAATTACCCGTTTCAGATTTAATGTCGCATTATGCATTATCGTTGTTGCAAAAGGAAAACGCTCCTTCAGCCGTTCGGATATCATATAAATATCCGCATCAAAGTCCAATATATACAAATAGGAGTCTGTCGATTTCTGGAGCACATCTACAACCGCTCTGATCTGGTCCAGTGTCATTTTCTGCAATATATCCAATCTATCACCCTAGTCTTTCCCACACTGTCATGTCATTATTATCTATACTCTTCCAAACCCGATATACTTATTTAAATTATAGATTTATTTCCACGTACTGTCAAATTTTTTATCGCTAAATTATTTGTTTCTATCGCCTATACAAAATCCTCTCTTTTTGCTATACTGAAAACATGTTACAAAAGGGAACTGTTCCTTTTCATTACAGAATTTTCACAGAGTGAGGTATGCTATATGACTAAAAAGAAAGCGGTTGTTTCGCTTGGACACGAAGCACTCGGTTACACAACGACAGAACAGTGGGATGCTGTTAAGGTAACTGCCAGAGCACTGGCTGACCTGGTAGAAGCAGACTATCAGTTGACCATCACACACAGTAATGGTCCGCAGGTCAGCATGATTCATAAAGCCATGACAGAACTCCGCCGCGTTTATATTGATTATACACCGGCACCTATGTGTGTCTGCTCTGCCATGAGCCAGGGTTATGTTGGTTACGATATCCAGAACGCCCTCCGTTCCGAACTGTTAAGCCGTGGTATTTCCAAGGCTGTCAGCACTATCCTGACCCAGGTAACCGTTGACCCTTATGACGAAGCATTTTATGAGCCCACCAAGGTAATCGGACGTTATATGTCAAAGGAAGATGCTGAAATAGAGATTAAAAAGGGAAATTACGTTGTGGAAGAGCCAGGCAAGGGCTTCCGCCGCGTGGTAGCAGCTCCCCACCCGATTGATATTGTAGAAATTGACGCCATCCGTACCCTTGCAGATGCCGACCAGGTGGTTATTGCCTGTGGTGGTGGCGGTATCCCGGTAATCGAACAGAACCATATCTTAAAAGGGGCTTCTGCCGTTATTGAGAAAGACTCTATTGCCGGCAAACTGGCTGTGGATTTACAGGCAGACCAGCTGATTATCGTAACCAGTGTTCCTGCTGTTTACAAGAATTACGGCAAGGAAGACCAGGAAGCTATCTCCACCATGAACATTGCACAGGCAAAGGAATATATTGCCCAGGGACAGTTTGAAGAAGGCACCATGCTTCCTAAGATTGAGGCCTCCATTGCCTACTTAGAGAAGAAGCCTTCCGGCAGCGTACTGATTACTTCCCTTGACTCCGTGGCAGATGCCATCAAGGGTAAAAGCGGCACCATCATTACTGCGCAGTAACGATGTATTACCAACCGAAAGAAAGATAAAACAAAATGTCAGAGGATATTTATCTTCTGACATTTTTCTTTTCCAATATTCCTTTTCTGTATTCTGTTTCCAGTCTCTGTCCCTATCCTTCTTTTACACTGCCAAGCACCATCAGAAGTGCGCCTATCATAATGCAGAAATCGGATATATTAAATACAATGCTCCGCAGCTTCTTATTCTTAACCGGAAAACTCACATAATCTACTACATATTTTCTGACAAGCCTGTCATAAGTATTGCTGTAGGCTCCACCCAGCAGAAAAGCAAGCCCTGCTTTCAGCATACCATTTCCTTTGATGCTGAACGTCAGCAGAAAAATAACCGTTGCCATTATGGTCAATGCCAGAGATAATATTGCCACCAGCTTACTTTTCTTCTCTCCCCAGTCGAGGAAGGCTCCTTTATTGTGGTATCTGCGTAAAAGAAACTTCTTTCCACAGATTTCCTCTGTAACGCCTTCCTTTCCGGTTTTCTCAATATAATTTTTAATAAAATAGTCTGCCGTAAAAATAATAGCTGCTAACAGTCCATAGCCTATGATTGTCATATTTTTTCTCCATCCGTTCTATAACCTTGCCAGTGTTTCAAAGGTATGATTGATATTGATTCTGCCAAATCCCGTTGATGTCAAGTTATTGCTAAGTTCCATTTGCCTGACTTACTCCGCAATCCATACTGAAATTCCACTCAATCTCTATCCTTTTGTCTTTATAAGCATAAACTCTTCTAATAAAAGTATCAACCACTTCCTGCGTCAATTCTTCAATATGCGAATACCGGATAATCTGCTTCATATCAGCCTCTGCTTTCTGGTATTCGCTTTCCAATCCAGAAAGCTTTCCCACTGTATCAGATTCCTTTACGGATAATGAAGATAAGCGCTCTGTCAGCTCGTTTGAACGTTTCTGATACTCCTCACTACTGATTGCTTTCAAAGCATACTGTTCATACAAATTATCCTTTTCTGCCCGAATCTGCTTTTGTTCCTGTCTGCATT
>CAKRWT010000019.1 GCA_934418125.1 uncultured Lachnospiraceae bacterium | reverse complement strand
TTTTGCGGTCACAAACTGTGACCACAAATATTTTCTGTTTCATGTTTGCGGTACAAAAAATCCACCGCAAAATTCATGCAACCATTTTCATAACGCCGCAAAAATGGTCTACTCATTATCCTTTTCTTCTCTCATCTTGTCATAATATGCTTTATACCTATAAATCGTCCGCTCACTGACATTGTTCCGCTTCGCAATTTCTACCATTGTCATGCCGCTCTCATACCCAACAACAAAATCATTATAAATTGCCATCCACTTGGCGTTATGTTTCTGACGACCGCTTAATTTACGATTTCTGTAATACTCCAATTCCTCCCGAAGTTCTGCATTCTCTTTTTCCAACTCCTCAATTCTTTTTAATGCCTCTTCAAGTGTTACAGTTTTCTCCATTATCCTGTCCTCCGTTCATGTCATTTTCGTTTTGTCTATATTATAAATATCTATGTCACTTTAGTCAATCCGATTGTGTCATGTTGCGTCATTTTTTACAATAGCTTTCATACAATCGAAATACCGCTGATATCGTTTACAGGCTAAACTTCTCCAAAAGCAATCAGCCTGTATGTTCTTTATCCAATCACGCAAAATCCATTTTCTTTTTAATGCCGGTCCATACTTGAAAATCAACGATGTTACAACATCCACACATCTCTCAAGCGCTGCATTCTCTTTTGCATTATCATAATATTTCTTTCTCATTTGTCCGCCCCTTTCTGTGCTTAAATTGCTTTGGCAGCCAATTAGAGTTATCTGCTTTCAACAAGTCATACACATATATCTTATTCGGCTTTCCTAATCCCTGATGGCTTCGATAAATCAGATTATGTGACTCCAGTTTCTTCCGCATCTTGTTAATCTTCTTATTTCCCAGATGCAACAGCTTCATCATTTCTTTGATTGTAAAAATGATAAATATAGCTCCATATTCATCTCGCCATGCATCACCATTACACTCTGATAAACAGCGCCGATTCAGCAAAATCATATAAAGCGCCTTTGCCTCATTCGTCATACTTCTAAATTAGTCATCTTTCCATATCATTAAAAAGGACATCCCCTGACCTGTAAAATCTACAGTTCTGGAATGTCCTTTTCCCCATACTTTACTATATTTTTAACACATGACGCTGCTTATCCACAATCTATATGATTCCAAAATGCCTAAATGCCTGCCATAGTTGCCTCTTCCTTCTCCGGTGTACACTGTGGCTGGTAAGACAAACGTCTCTACCGTTGCCTTTCTGTTACGCTGTCTCAAGGGCATCTACTGCTGCCTTTAACCGTTTCAGGGCTTCTGCCAGCACCGCCCTTGGGCAGGCGATGTTGATTCGCTCGAATCCTTCGCCATCCACGCCAAAGATAGCACCGCTGTCAAGCCACAGCTTTGCCTCCTGGACAATCAGATGCTCCAGCTTCTCTTCGGTAAGTCCCAGACCTCTGCAATCAAGCCAAATCAGGTAAGTTCCTTCCGGCTCAATCAATTTTATCTGGGGCAGGTTTTCCTGTAAATAGCCGCGCACATACTCCAGGTTGCCTTTCAAATACTGTTTCAGTTCCTCTAACCACTCTCTTCCGGTTTCATAGGCTGCCTTGCAGGCATGCAAACCAATCATATTGACCTGGCTGTAGCCAACGGCTGACATCTGTTTCCTGAAAACTTGACGAATCTGCGGATTGGAAATAAAAATATTGGACACCTGTAAACCTGCAAGATTAAAGGTTTTGCTAGGTGCTGTACAGATAATGCTGATATCAGCAAAGCGTTTGTCCACGGCAGCAAACACATAATGTCTGACACCTTCATAGACAAAGTCACTATGAATCTCATCACTGACTACCTTTACGCCATATTTCAGGCAGATGTTACCGATTCTCTGCAGTTCTTCCTTCTTCCACACCCTTCCTACCGGGTTGTGGGGGCTGCATAATACGAACAATTTTACTTTTTCATCTACTATCTTCTGCTCAAAGTCAGCAAAATCAATCTCATAATGTCCGTCCTGTAATACCAGCGGACTGTTAACCAGCTTTCTGTCACTATCCTGGATTACTTCGCTGAAAGGATAATAAACCGGCTGTTGTATCATAACAGCTTCCCCCGGTTTGGTAAGTGCCTGTACTGCCACACCAATGGCAAATACAATTCCCGGTGTCTTTACCAGCCATCTTCTCTCTACCTTCCAGTCGAAATAAGTCTCATACCAGTCTGCTATGGCTCGGAAATAATCTTCTTTGCTCTCTGTATAACCATAGATTCCCAAGGAAGCATCCGCAACTGCCCGTTCTATAATACCCGGTGCCGTACGGAAATCCATATCTGCTACCCATAAAGGAAGCACATCTGCCGGTTTGCCACGTTCTACGGCAAAGTCATACTTCAGGCAGTCTGTATTTCTTCTATCTATTATTTCATCAAAATTATATTTCATAGGTTCCTCATTTCTATGCAAGTGCCTGCTCCAAATCTGCTATCAGGTCTTTTACATTCTCAATACCAACGGACATTCTGAGGGTTGTCTCATCGATTCCATTTGCCCGTCTCTTTTCATCCGGTACATCTGCATGGGTCTGGGTAAAAGGATATGTCATCAGGCTTTCCGTTCCACCAAGGCTTTCTGCAAACTGAATCAGACGGATGCTTTCCAGTACGTGATGGGCTGTTTCCTGGGAATCTACATGGAAGGTAAGCATACCGCCATGTCCTCTGCTCTGTTTTACCGCAATATCATGCCCCGGATGGTCTTCCAGTCCGGCATAATAAACACCGGTAACCTTTGGCTGGGTTTTCAGCCATTTTGCAATGGCAAGGGCATTTTCCTGGTGCTTCTCCATTCTGACGGATAAGGTTTTCATGCCACGCAGGATAAGCCATGCATCAAAGGGTGCCAGTACACCACCTGTAGTCTTAATCATTTCCCGAATCTTATCGGTAAGCTCTGCGCTGTTGGTGGTCAGGAATCCACCCAGGGTATCATTGTGTCCTTCCAGATATTTGGTGGCACTGTGAATGACCACATCGGCTCCCAAATCCAAAGGGTTCTGGAAATAAGGAGTCAGGAAAGTATTGTCCACCGCCAGCAGGCAGTTATGCTTCCTGGCAATCTTACTGATTTCGGCAATATCGGTAATCTGCATCATAGGATTGGTAGGCGTTTCAATATAAATTAACTTTGTATGCTCATTGATGGCTGCTTCTACCGCATCCAGGTCAGCTGTATTAACATAGGTAAACTTCATGCCGTTCTTCTCATTGACCAGACGGAACTGTCTGATAACGCCGCCATATAAGTCATCGGTAGCTACCACATGGTCTCCGGGCGCAAATAATTCCATAAAAGCACTGACGGCTGCCATACCGGTTGCAAATGCAATGGTATCCACACCATGCTCCAAATCTGTCATAATGCGCTCCAGCTCTTTTCTGGTAGGGTTCTGTACTCGGTTGTAATCGTAACCCGTGCTTCGTCCTACTCCGGGATGCGCATAGGCTGCTGTCTGATATATTGGAAAACTGATGCTGCCTGTGGTTTCAATACCCTCTCGCTTGCCCTGTCCATGAATACAGATTGTATCTACTTGATAACTCATCTTTCCAATCTCCTCTTTATCTGTTCTCTTTTCGTACCATATAATTCCTATTAGTTTTATAGACATTTTATGGTTTTCCATGATACTTGTCAACCATTTCTTTTTGGATAAAAATTTGCTATAATAAGAAAAGATTATGCGAAAGGCTTTTTTCTCTATGACCGGTTACAATACCTCTGATTATCAGGATGCTTTATACGAACAGAAACGGCGGGAGCAACGTTCCCGCCGTATTGCCGAGATGAAACGAAAGAAAAGACAACAGGAACTGAGACGGCGGCTAATGCTGCGGCTCAGCCCTGTTGTCCTTGTTTTGGTAATTACCATTGTGATTGTTACCAAAGTTATCTCTGCCCACAGACCTTCTGATGACACTGTGGCAGATGATACCTCCACCACACTGTTAGCAGAATCCCATGTCGAAAATACGGCAGACGTTTCTACCGATGCCACCATTTCCGATGAAGATACCTCGCAGGAAGAAGTGGATGAGGTTACTGTCCCTGCAGTTGACCATACCATTTACAGTGCCGCAACGGCTGCTTCCACTGATAATTTCTTTGAAGCAGATTCTGTCAACAGCACCTATGGTATCGTGGTGGATTTAAGCAATGATACCATTCTGGCACAGCAGAACGCCTACACAAGAATCAATCCCGCTTCCATGACAAAAGTATTGACCATACTGGTGGCTGCCGAGCACATCAGCAACCTGGACGATACCTTTACCATGACGCAGGAAATCAATAATTATATCTACAGCAATGACTGCAGTGCCGTAAACTGGGAAAACGATGAAACCATAACCATCCGGGATCTGTTCTATGGAACGATTCTTCCTTCCGGTGCCGATGCCGCCCTGGGGCTTGCTTATTATGTGGCAGGCTCACAGGAAGCTTTCGTAGATTTGATGAATGAGAAGCTTGACGAACTGGGGCTTTCCTCTACTGCCCATTTTACGAACTGTATCGGGCTGTACGATGAAAATCACTATTGTACCATGTACGATATGGCGATGATTATGGAAGCTGCTGTCCATAATGAATGGTGCCGGGAAGTGCTCTCTGCCCATAAATACACTACTTCCTCTACCCCACAGCATCCTGACGGTATTGAAATTTCCAACTGGTTTCTGCGCAGGATTGAGGATAAAGATACCCACGGAGAAGTAGTCTGTGCCAAGACCGGATTCGTTGTCCAGTCCGGCAACTGTGCGGTCAGCTATGGTACCGACACCAAAGGAAATGGTTATATCATCGTAACCGGCAATGCCCATAGCAGTTGGCGTTGTATCTATGACCATGTTGCCTTATATCAGAAATATCTTTCCTAATAGCGGCAGCAGCCCTGTCAGGAAAGATATCCGTCTTTTTACTCTATGGAATTGGTTCCAGTGTTTCCAGCCGTTCATAAATATACTCATAATGAGGCTCATTATCGGGATAAGCTGTGTCAGTCATAATCTCTTCCATCTTTTTCCGATATGCCTCATCCCTGCTTTCCACATACAGAATATAATTTTCATAGAAGTCCGTAAATTCGGTATACCTTCCATATACCTTTTCGTTCTCTGTTCCGCGTATTTTCTTCGTTGTGTAATAATAATCGACCACCTCATCATACCTTCCGTAATTCAAATCCCACAAAAGAGAATCTGCCGGGTTATAATTATCTGTCAAATCATCAAAAACCACTGAAAGACACGCCACTATTATCATCAAGGCAAAAAGGGATACGATTCCCTGCAGGATAAAACGTTTCTGGTACTCTTTAGTTATCTTCACAGGGTAATGCCTCCTTTACATAAGAGGTTAATTCCTCTTCCTTTTCATAATCATAGATTTTCTCTTTATCCAGATTCGCAAGGGCTTCCTCCGGAATCTGCATCATTCCGGTAAAAAGCGTGTAGACCTTCTCCTGATAAGGCTTAATCAGCTCCTGATTGCGCTCACTCATGTTACTTGCCGGATAGGTATAAGAAATATTCCCGGTCAGCACGGACAGTCCTTCCTCTACACACCGTTCTACCGCATAGCCGTCATAAGCTCCCTTTTCCAGATAGTCTTCATAAGCATCCGCAAAGAAATTCTGGCAGTCCATGTAAGTAGACCACATAAGAGCCGCCTGACTGTAGTCATAATATGCATCCGGATCAAAATAATCCCCATCCGACATACAATAATAGAGATTTTCCAAATCCCCGGCTTCATAATACTGCTTCATTGCCGTCTTACTGCCACGCCCCGAACCCATCCTGGAAGCTACACGCGTATCATATTCAAAGGAAAAAACAACCGCTACCACCATAACAATCAGAAGGGCAATATTTACCTTCCTGTAAATATGGTAGATAATATCTACTTTATTTTCTTCCAGTATGTGCCGTCTGGTTCTCTGGTTTTCCTGCTCCAGATGGTCTATGGTTTCCTTCCGCTCTTTTGCCAGATGGTTCAGACGTCCACAATACGGACAGATTAACTGATGGCTGTCTAACTGCGCACCACACCCACTACATTTCATGCCTGCTTACCTTTCTGCTTCTCCCACAATTCTTCCGCGTAGGAACGAAAACCTTCCTCATCCTCACTGTCCAACTGTACGATTTCCTGCAACATCTCTTCTTCTGCCCCGGTTTTCTCCATGACAAAAGCTTTTCCCATGTCCATAATTTCCTGCAGATACTGTTCATTGCCCATACGTTTCCGGTCTTCTATCATTTCCTGTCCCTGTGTCTGCAGCTGCTTCCATTCCTGCATAATACCCGCAATATCATCAATCAGCAAATCATCACTGACTTTTCCCACATATTTCTCATAGCTCTCCCACAGGGATTGCAGCCGCAGATAATGGTAATAGACGGTTGCTATCTCATCGTATTTGTCATAGGTAAGATAGGTATACTCCTGTTTGCGGTAAAATGTATATAGTTCCTCATAGTCCCTGTCCTGTAACATCTGCTCCATTACCTGGACATTCTTATCTTCCTTTTCCTGTTCCCGTCTGTCACGCAATTTTCCAATACCAGTCATAATAAAAACGCCTGCCACAATGACTACCACCGCCAGCAAAATCATTTTAAAAAGGGTATTGCCTACCATGTTCACAATCCTTTTAGGCAAAAATGGTAATCCTTTTCTCTCCGTTTCCAGATGGCGAAGCTTCGTGGCATATTTCTGTTCTGACTTAACTTCATTTTCCTGACCGCAATAGGGACATCTGTCTAATACTTCGTCATATTCTGCCCCACAGTTTTTACATGTTATGATTATCTTCGCCACGCTTCTTCCTTCTCTTTCCTGTTCGTCCTGGAACAAAGATATTGTTTCACACAAAGTATTTCGCTGTCAACTACAAAACGCCTGTCATTTCGACAGACGTTTTGTCTTTATTCTCTTACATCCGTTTCCGCAGCGGAATTTGCTTCCTGCTTCGTATCATCTGTTTGTATGGGTTCTTTACTTTCGATTGGCTGTGCGGCTCTTGTCTTCTTCTTTTTCTTAACAATCCAGATAATTACTACAACAAGCACGACTGCTGCCATCACTCCGAGAACAATATAAAGAGTCATATTCTTTTCTGTAACAACGACTGCAATCTGAGCTTCTTCGCCCTCCATCGGGAACAGATAGTAGATACCCATCATATCCGTATCTGTCTGTGTCCACTTCTCGCCGTCTTTCACATAAATCTTAACACCCTCGGTCTCGCCATCTGGTGCCTGATATCTTATCTGGTGGGTCGTGTTGCCATCATCCGGACAGCTTATGGTCCAGACTTCTGTTGTTCCCTCTGGTAAACCAGTTTCTCCCTCTACCGGATTCTGTGCAATCTGCAAAGTATCCTCTACTTTAAACTGACCGTCTGCCAGAATAACAGACTGACCATTATCCCGGATAGGTCCACTTGCCAGTGTGGTCAGGTAACGCACATATTCCACATTGACATCCTGGTCTGTCTGGATATTCTTCAGTTCCTTCTTATCCCAGTCTGCATAGAAACCATCTTTCGTCGGAATTTCCGGATATTTTTTCTCGGAAATACTGCCACCGTAGCTACACTGTGTTCTTGTGATTTCTTCTTCGTCAGCATAGAAGATAATCGTCATCTTACGGAATTCATCCGGAATCTTCTCTACCTCCATCAGTTCTTCATAGCTGATTGGCTCTGCCTTGCCACTGTAGCTGATACGGTCAATACCGGCAATCTCATCAGAGACAAAATAGTTGCCAAATACAGTGCCGTTATTATCTATGGTACCGGCAATCGCACCGGAAAAAGCGGTTGCATCCTGGATTCTTACCATAGCATAACAATCTTCGATACTGGAACCGGAGCCCACAATACCAGCTACATATTCTTCACCGGACAATGCACACTTTGCATAGCTTTCTTTAATATGAGAAAGGGATTCTCCGGCAATACCACCGACATAATCACCGGAATTACTCTTTACCTTACCATAGCTTTCACAGCGCAGAATCATTCCCAGTTCCTGTCTTCCGGCAATGCCACCGGCATCGCTCTTCTGTGCTGTTACGGTTGCATTATTTATATTTTCTCGCAATATACATTTTGTCAGATAAGTAGAATTCACCTTGGCATCATCAATACCGGTTACATCACTCTCTAAGTCAAAATCGTACTCGATTGCCATGGTTCCTGCAATACCAGATACGTTCAAATCTCCATTTACCGAACCATTATTGGTATTCAATTCCAACGTTGCATCCGTGCTGGTCTCTGCATCTTCTTCGGAATTATCCTCATACACACTGGTATAATCCATATCCAGTACACCATCTATGGCATCGGTATACAAAAGCATAATAGAGCTGAACTGGTCATTAATGGCCTCCAGGTCATCTATCATCACATCACTGGTGGAAAGCATCTCACTGTTCAGGTAGCCCATATTTTCGGAAATACCTTTCAGGTTCGTTGCCAAATCATTCGTATTGGAGCGGTAGTCGCTGCCAAGCTGTGGCAGGACAATATCCGCTCTGCCATTGATGTCATTGAAGATTCTCTTCGTCTCAGAACCTGCTGTCTCCATGTTTCCTGCGGCATCCTTTGCATGGTCGAAAGCAGTCTCTGCATCACTTCTGGCACTGTCAGACATCTGGTTCGTATATTTTATGGTAATGTCGTACATGGTCTGAATGGCATCATCCACATCTGTTCTATAAGCATTCCCACCATGATTAGCCTTATATTGGTCTTCCGCATATCTATCTGCAGCACTCTGAATATCACTGCTGTTATCGGATACCTTCTGAAGGGCATCCTTTTGTAAATCTGCATCCAGATTGTACTGCTCTTCGTCATCCCGGTTCATGAAATCGGTAGTCGTTCCATCGGCATGAACATGTTTCCAGGAATCGACGTTTTTATATGTACCAACTACATCCACCATTGGCGAAGACCAGGTAATGGATAGTTGGTTTCCATCCTTATCATAGGGCTTCAAATCTGTTTCCGTAGCTCCCGTTGCTGCCTGATATTTTGTGTCTGTATTTCTTACGGTATCAATATAATAGTCGTCATACGCCTTTGTAGCATCCGCATAATATTCATTATACTCTTTCGTGGCATCACTGACGGTATTCTTGGCATTATCATACCGAATCTGCTCTTCTTCTGTCATGTAACTGTAGATGTCCAAATCATCCATCACATCTACCAGCGACTCTGCGGCATCCTTCAGATTACCGGCAGCATTATGTGTCTGGTCAATGACTCCGTTCTGCTTGGCAGCCTCATCCATTATGTAATCAGCTCTGCTAAACATCTCATTGGCAGCACCAACCATACCATCTACCCACTGAACTGTGTTATCTGCCAGATAAGAAGTATTACCCAGTGCCTTATCAGCAAAGGACTGGATAATGGAAAGCCGGTTTGATAACGTCTCTGATTCCGAACCGCTGTCCTCTAACATCTTGTCAATCAAGTCATGCAGCTTGTTGATACTCTCTGTTAACTGATACGCAATATCCTCTGACAGATCAATGGCTACATACGGCTCTGCCTGGCCGACAATACCACCTACGTCTTTACGCCCATATATTTTGGCTGTATTTTCACAGGCATAGACATAACCGGACTGTCTTCCGACAATACCTCCCACGTTATAACCAACATGCTCATATCCGACACTTCCCTTATTGGTACAGTACTGGATAATTCCTGTGGAAAGACCCGCAATACCACCGGAATCAATGGTGTTATTTAACGCAGAACCCTGAATATTATTATCATCATCACTGTTATCTGCAAAATCAAACAGATTATTCGCATACTGCTGGATGTTAATATCCTCCAAAGACATTCCCTTGTCTTCGTTGGTTGTATTGATTTCTGCCCAGTTATCACAGCCTACAATATTGCCGGCATTTTCTCCTGCAATACCTCCAGTGTAATGGGCACCAGTAACTGTTCCGCTGTTGGTACAGTCAATTACAATACCGGTCAGTTCATTGTAACCGGTAATACCGCCTACATAATCATTTCCTTCTATATTGCCGCTGAACGTACAGTTCATGATAATACCGCTGTTATCTCCGACAATACCGCCTACTGCAAGCTGTTTTCCGGATGGTTTTACAGCTCCTACCACATCCAGATTGGCGATAACGGCACTCTGCTGGGTATAACAGAACAGTCCAGTATAGGAAATACCATCTTTAATGGATAATCCACTGATGGTATGTCCCTGTCCATCAAAATATCCTCCAAACGTAGGAATAGATGTAAAATCACTGCCGGCCACATTAATATCTGCCGTCAGATACACCTTTTTATCCTGAGACCATGTATCAAGCCAGCAGTTCCTGGCAAATGCCTGTAAGTCTTCCAGGGAGTCAATGTAAACTTCTTCCCATTCCGCTTTTTCGTCTTCGTACCCTTCCAGTGTTTTATTTGCTTCTTCTAAGCTGATTACTTCCTGTTCCTCTTCTGTCTGGTCTGTTTCTTCTGCCAGAACGGATATGGTCGGCACAACAGCCAGAGAAGCTGCTAACAACAGGGCTATGACTCTCTTCTTATTCATGGTCTTTCACCTCCCTGCTTGCTAATTCATCCACGACCATTCCAGTCATCTGCTTATATTCTTCTTCGGTAAGCTCCGTTACATCTCCTGCTTCTACATAAGCACTTACATTACCACGGACAATGGCACTCATCGTACCGGTTACTGTACCTTCGATACGTCCTCTTACCAGACCATCTACCTTCATCAGACCGGTTACGTTCTTGGTACGGATAGGCATATTCATAACGAATGCTGTCTTCTCAATAATCTTATCCCCTGCAAGCAGTATCTGCGGCAGTACAAACATGGTAACGAACAGGGATATTAAAGTACCTCGTCCAAGGCTCTTACCAATACCAAAGATAGCGGCATTGGAAGTCATCTTACCAATCAGGATACCTGCTACCGCAAGCATTGTACCGGAAGTAATAATGGTCGGGAAGGATAAATTCATGGTATCAATAATCGACTGTTTTCTTCCCATGGTCTTACGCAAATCTGTATATCGGCTGGCAATAACGATTGCATAGTCGATATTGGCACCCATCTGAATGGAACTGACTATCAGATATCCCAGGAAGAAGATATTCTCATGGGTAAGGGTTGGTACGGAGAAGTTAATCCAGATACAACCCTGAATTACGGCAATCAAAAGTACCGGCATACCGGCTGACTTGAAAGTAAACAGCAATACCACTAATACGGTCAGAATAGAAACCACATTTACAACCATATTATCTCTTGCAAAGGTCTTCTTCAAATCGTACTGGCTGACAGAGTTACCACAGACAAGAATCTTGCCACTGTAATATTTTCCGGCAATATCATGCATCTCATCCAGGAAAGCAAAGGTTTCATCACTTTCCTCCGGCAGTGTCAGATATACCAGCATACGGTCATAGTTCTCACCCTGTAACTGGTTCTTACCAAACATAATCTGGTCATAAGCTTCATCCAAAGTATCCTGCAAATCATCATCTAAGGTAACATAGCCTTCATCTACTTCCTGCTTTACGAAGATAAACATATCAATCAATGGTACACTGTACGTAGAAAGTCCGTTTACCACCTTGGCATAGTCTTCGTCATTTACGGCATAGGCTGCATAGATTAACTCTGCCACTTCATAGTCCAAATCAATCAGCTCGGAGAACTGTCTCGGTGTCAGTTTATCCGTTACCATATAGCCGTCCATTGCCTCACTATTGGCAAGACCGGTCACGTAATCAACCTCCGGGCGTGCTTCCAGGTCCCGAATCAGGGCTGCTTCACTCTCATAATCGCCACTGGGGATAATCAGGGCAACCATATTGGAAGTGCCGAAGTTCGTCTCCTGCATTTCTTCTGCCTTCTGTACCCGGTTCTGTAATGGGGGTGTTATCGTACTGTCACCGAATACATACGGGCATTTATTGGATATCATGTAAGCAATTACAATTACCACAATAAAAAGTGGTGCTACTATATATCTTGTCGCATACGCGAATTTTCCGACGAAAGGAATTTCCGGAATAAAGTTCTTATGCTTTGTCTTATCCATCAGATTTGCAAACAGCATAATGACACCTGGCATTAACAGAAATACTGCACACAAACTTAATACAATAGATTTAATCAGAACAATACCCATATCCGGACCCATCTTATACTGCATGAATGTCATAGCTATCAGACCACCAACCGTAGTCAGTGAGCTTCCTGAAATCTCCGGAATCGCTTTACTTAAAGCAACAATAACCGCTTCTCTGGCAGGAAGCGTTGCATGCTCTTCCTTATAACGATTCAGCAGAATAACCGCATAGTCTACAGATAATGCCAGCTGCAATACAATAGTTACGGAATTGGATACGAAGGAAATGGTGCCAAATACAAAGTTCGTACCCATCTGTACAATCGCCGCTGATAAGAAAGTAATCAACAATACCGGTATCTCTGCATACGCCTGTGTTGTTAGTAAAAGAACCGTTACAACAATGATGGCAACCAATACGGTAATGGTGCTCATTTCTTCTGCTATCAGTTCCGATTCTGTGTCGCCCAAATCCGTAGTCAGATAATAATCATAACCATCCAGCATGTTCTTCACTCTGTCCAGTGCATCCAGACAGGCATCATCATCCTCGTCATAGTCGAAGGTAATATTATAATAGGCTGAACCATTTGCATAGTGTTCTTCCGTATCATCAAATTCTGCGGAATAAACACCCTCCAGCATCTCCAGCCTTTCCCCTATTTTCTCCGCCTGCTCATAAGAAACGTTGGCAACCATCACATTACAGGCTCCGTATGTAATAAACTCTTCATCCATCAAATCAAGTCCCTGCTTCGTCTCTGCAGAAGCGGGAAGATAGAATGCCATTGAGTTCTCTACACCTACCCAGTTGCGTGAAATTGCCGAAAAAATAATCAGGATACCAAACAGCAGGAAGAATAGATTTCTCTTATCTACAATAAACCCGCATATTTTGAGCATTGCCTGATTTCCACCTTTTTTAGTATTTTGTTCTTTTTCCATGGCTTTACAATAACTCCTCTTTATTGTGACTGTTTTCCATATTTTGCGTAAATTATAGCACCCTGTCAAAAAAAAGACAATGTTATGTTTCTATACAATTCTTTGGTTTTGTATAGTTTTTCTTCATGATAAAATCTTTCTCATTAAAAATACCCTAGCCGGATGGTTAGGGTATTAACTCATATTTTTGTTCAAATTCATTTACTGGAATCGGCTTAGAAAAATAATAACCTTGGAACATATTCTCGCCCATAGCCTTTAACATGGTTACCTGGTCGATTGTCTCAACACCTTCCGTAATCACGTCCAGCCCCAGCTTCTCGGACAGGGCAATGACAGCCTGCAGAATGTCTCTTGCTTTCTTCTCGTTCTCTGTCGCCTGCAGGAATGCCATATCAATCTTCAGCACATCTGCGTTAATGTCTTTTAACATATTTAACGAGGAATAGCCACTTCCAAAATCATCTATTTCTATCCGGAATCCAAACTCCTGAAGCTGACGGATAACATCCATGTTCTTCTGTGTGTCTTCCATGATAGCGGTTTCCGTTATCTCAATATTCAGTCTGTCCGGACTGATGTCATATTTTGCAACCAGTTCCACAAAGGTCTTATAGATATCTATATAGTAGAAATCCCTGGCAGAAACATTGACAGAAATATAGGGGGTGGTAATTCCAAGTTCTTTCCATTTTTTTAACTGTTCTGCTGCCAGCTCCCAGACACATCTGTCCATCTTATAGATAAGGCCTTCTTTTTCCAAAACCGGAACAAAAGCTCCCGGGAACAAAAGACCGCGCTTGGGATGATACCATCTGACAAGAGCCTCTGCTCCATATAATCTACCCTCGGCATCTACCTGTGGCTGTAAAAATATGGCAAGCTGTTTCTTCCGCAAAGCATCCTCGAACTCGCTGAGAATCTTTTTCTCTTCAACGGATTTCTCCAGCAGCTTCTTATCATAATAAGCGATTTCCTGGCTGTCATCTTTTATGGCATCTCCTGCACTGGCAGCCTTGTCACACATGATACTGACATCTTCTTCAATATCCATAATCTCATAGATACCAGTACAGATATGTAAATGAAATAAATTATCCCTGAAATCCTGTTGGACTTCTCTGATTTCAGCATGAATCCATTCTTCATTTACCTCATCACTTGGCATACATACTGCAAACCGGTCTCCGCGAAGTCTTGCAAGCAAAGCTCCATCCTTCATATACTGCCGCATCAGCTCTGCCCGTTTCTTAAGAACTTCATCGCCCTTCGCCATACCAAACACTTCATTTACAATTTTAAAATCCTTAATATTGCTGTATATCATAGAATACTGTCTTCCGGGATTTTCATGAAGCAGCCTGGATACTTCCACCAGAAACTGTTTCTTATTTAATAATCCGGTCAGTTCATCATGGGTCGCCAGATATTTCTGCCGCTCATAGGACTCTACCTTCTCCGTGCAGTCATTATACAT
This sequence comes from uncultured Lachnospiraceae bacterium, assembly GCA_934418125.1. Taxonomy (GTDB): domain Bacteria; phylum Bacillota; class Clostridia; order Lachnospirales; family Lachnospiraceae; genus UBA3282. The sequence continues at coordinate 33,953 of CAKRWT010000019.1, read as the reverse complement.
AAAATAGTCGCAGATAAAGCTATCCCGTTCATCGTATACTCTCTGATATTTTACTTCGTAGTATCGGGTCTGCCCTCCATGTTTCCATACCTTATCAAAGCTCATGGTATCTTTTCTCTCTGCACCGGTTTGCCTTAACCAGGCGGCATAAATCTCCTCGCCCTCCTCTATTCTTGTCCTGTCAAAATAGATTTCCTTTACCAATTCATTGATATAGACACACCGGCCCGCACTGTCAAAGCAGACAATTCCATTCTTTAAATCCCTTATCACACGGGACAAAATATTCTCAATCAGTTCATCCGGAATATATTTGAAGGTAAAATAATAAATGAAAATCGACATAATGCCATAGGTAACCAGGGAAATTCCATACATGGACTCCCACAGAATGACAAGAAGATTCAATAAATTTGCCACAATGGTTATGATAAACAGTGTGACATAGCGAAAACGATAAAACTTCGACGCATGTACAATTGCATATCCAAAAGTCAGTATCACAAATGCCATTAACAGATAGAACACGCTATAGTGAAGAATACATAAAATATTACCTGTTGCCAGCGCAAAATTGATACCCATATTTTCCATATCCGTTATCGTAAACATAGCGTTGGTCCATGGATTTGCCAGCAGCATAATACTGTCAAAAACAAAGTAACATACCACTGCCTTCTTAAAAGCTATCTTCCCTTTAAACATCTCTGTATATTTTTCCACATACTGTATGAGAAAATATACATACCAGTCCCTGGCGGCCCATACAATTCCATAGAAAAACAGCGTGGCCACATCCGTGGGTGCGGTAAGATATACCACATAGGCTGCCGCTGCCACTGCTGCCGCACACTCATGGGCGCAGATAATACGATTCAAGGTCTCTTTCTTTTTCCCTGCATTTACAGCACACCATACCAATATAAACATTTCGATAATAAGTGTATAATATACCATACTGCTCACCGGTCCTGCTCCTTTGGCATTCGTTTCATTCGTTCCAACATTTCTATGTTACTCTTTTTATTATACCTTATTTTGGGTTAATTTTCTATCATTCAACTTCTTTATTTACCAAAGTCCTCGTGTTTCCGTTATTCCGCTGCATCAGCTTCTCTTCCTCTACCAGGTCTTTAACAATTTGTTTCCGTCAACCTCAATTTTCTGTCCGTAACCTTGCGTACTTACCGCCTTGTTCGCAGTCATAACCCCTCTCCATTTCCCCTGATATTATTTATAGTAACCAAAAAAGTGCTTGATATGTTTCCATACAAGCACTTTTTGATGCCGGCGACCGGAATCGAACCGGTACGGGAGGTTAGTCCCGCAGGATTTTAAGTCCTGTGCGTCTGCCAGTTCCGCCACGCCGGCAGTTCATTACTTTTGCATGAACAATGGATGGAGGTGGATTCGAACCACCGAAGCAATTTGCAGCAGATTTACAGTCTGTCCCCTTTGGCCACTCGGGAATCCATCCATTTGAAACATTTGATGTCTCACAAATAAAATTTATATCATATTATCGCATAAATTGCAAGAAATTTTTTGCAACACCCGGCTTTTCATAATGCAGTACCACTGCGGATGTTGCCGGAAGAGTTATTGTCACTTTTCCGGATACAACCGGATACTCTTTCAGCTGTGTGGTATAGCCCTCTGCCGTAGTAAGGATCAACTGCTTTAACATACATTCCTTCGGCAGCCCAAGATACCACACCATCAATTCTTTCGTAATCTCGCAATTATTATTATTGACCAGAATAATGGACTGTCCTTCTTTATTCACACGGGCATAGCCAATAACATTGTAGTCGGACTCCATATACATCAGGGAACCGGTAAGAAATTCTCTGTGTCCCTTATGAATCTTAATCATTTCCTTATGAAAATCAATGAGCTTCTGGTCTTCCTTCCCCCATGGATAGGTACGTCTGTTGTCGGGATCTGTAAAGCCGCACACACCAGCCTCATCGCCATAGTAGATTGTCGGAGCACCCGGCCAGGTCATCTGTATGAGAACCGCCTCACGCATTACCGCCTTATTGATTCCCTCATTGGCTGCTTCTGGTCCTAAAGTATTGGTTCTTCCTACTTTGTGGTTCGTTCTCGTCAGAAATCTCGAATGGTCATGATTCGATAATTCATTCATGGCAACCTGTAAGGAAGACGTTGTAAAATTTGCACCATGATACCGCATAGCTCCCCAGAAGCTGTCGGCATTCCCCCGCAAATCTTCCCGGTAGTCATCGCTGTGCTTCTGCATCCCGGTTAAAAACCAGGTAACCGGTTCCATAAAGGCATCATAGTTCATGACCGTATCCCACTGGTCACCCTGCAGCCAGTCTTTTGGGCTTCCATAATGCTCTGCCAGAATAATCGCATCCGGGTTCGCCATCTTGACTGCCTTACGGAACTCCTTCCAGAAATAGTGGTTAAACTCCGGTGTATGTCCCAGGTCCGCTGCCACATCCAGTCTCCAGCCATCCGCATTATACGGAGGAGATACCCATTTCTTACCAATGTAAAGTACATAATCTAACAGCCTTCTGGAATTCTCATAGTTCAGCTTTGGCAAGGTATCATGTCCCCACCAGCCATCATATGTGCCATTATACGGCCACTTATTGGCATCGTTAAACTGGAAGTAATCGTGATAAGGACTGTCCTTGGTAATGTAAGCACCTTTTTCATATCCTTCTGCGTTCTCATAGATACGTTCTCTATCCATCCACTTGTTAAAAGAACCGCAATGGTTGAACACACCATCCAGAATGACCTTGATTCCCCTTCTGTGGGCTTCCTTTACCACTTCTGCAAACAGTTCATTACTGGCTTCCAGGTTCTGCTTATTGGACACCCGGTCAATATATCTTGTAGCATACCGGTTTTCCGTCTGATTCGGCTGCAATAATTCTCCCTCATCATGCACAATTTTACCAAAATGAGGATCGATATAGTCATAGTCCTGTATATCATATTTGTGATTGGAAGGGGAAACAAACAGAGGATTAAAATAAATCACATCAATTCCCAGTTCCTGCAGATAGTCCATTTTATCCAGAACTCCCTGTAAATCGCCTCCATAGAACTCGCGGACACCCATGGCGGCCGGGTATTTATCCCACTCCTCTACCCGGACTGTCTTATCACCAATATACTCATACTCATTGGTCAGTACATCATTGGAAGGGTCTCCATTGTAGAAACGATCTACATATATCTGATAGAAAACGGCACCTTTTGCCCAATCCGGTGTTTTGAAACCGGGAATTAACTGGAAATGATAATATTCGTTGATATCCTTGCAGACACCTCTTGTATCATAATAACAGGATATTTTTCCTGCCTGTACTTCAAAATAATAAACGAGCTTCTCGTTCTCCAGCTGTACTGACAGAGCATAGTAATCAAAATACTCGTCAGCGTCACTCTTTAACATCAGTTCCTTCGTCCCCTGACACACAAAGAATACCCGGTCAATGTTATTTTTCTTGGAACGGAAACGAATCGTAACTTTCCCATAAGCACTCGGCTCTGGTGGACATACATAATCTTCTGTCGTATCGGAAAACAGCGCTTTGCCGTCAAATACCGGTCGCATCGCTGTTATATACTGATAATCATGTTCTGCTTTCTGAAACATATCGAAATCCATAGCAATCCTCATTTCCGCACATGACAAGTGTGCTTCTCATGTCTATATCTACTATATACATGATTATTAATTCATATACACGTATTTTATACTATATATTGTGGATATTCAAGGCAGTTCCTGCACTCTTACCAAGTTTCTTAATCGTTTACCAAGTGAATTATTTTCGATACATTCCAGACAAAGTAAAAAAGACAGCTTTCGAAGACTGTCTTTTTTAGAGAAGGTATTTCTTTCTTATGGGGTATAGCAAAAAACTATATAATGTATTGGGGGGTTACAAGTAGTATAATAGCATAGCACCTGGCAGTCCACAATACAAAGGATTCACAAATATTACAAAAACAAGGTTTCATTTTTGTGTAATTTGCACAAGTTTCTGTTATTCATCATCACCAACCGCTTCCCCCGGCTCATCCGGCTGTGGATAATAGGTGTCAAACAAAGCCTCAAACTCTGCACGATTAATCTTTTCTTTCTCTAACAGAAGCTTCGCACATTTATGCAGTACGTCTTCGTGTTCCATAATAATCGCTTTGGCCTTGCTGTAGCAGTCATCAATAATAGATTTAACTTCCTTATCGATTTCGCCGGATACACTCTCACTGTGGTTCTTCGCGTGTGCCAGATCTCTTCCGATAAATACCTCATCATCGCTGTCGTCATAATTGATAGTTCCGATATTATCCGACATACCATAACGGGTTACCATTCTTCTGGCTGTCTGGGTTGCTTTCTTAATATCACTGGAAGCACCGGTTGTAATATCATCGAAGATAATTTCCTCTGCAATACGTCCACCCAGGGATACCATGATATCCTCTAACATCTTGCCCTTGGTTAAGAACATTTCATCCTTCTCCGGAAGCGGCATGGTATAACCGGCTGCCCCCAGTCCGGTCGGGATAATGGAAACCGTATAGACAGGTCCCACATCCGGTAATACATGGAATAATATCGCGTGTCCTGCTTCATGGTATGCGGTAATCCTTTTCTCCTTATCGGAAATAATACGGCTCTTCTTCTCCGCACCGATACCTACCTTGATAAAGGCTTTCTTGATATCATCCTGCTTTACAAAAACCCTCTTGTCCATTGCCGCATTGATGGCAGCCTCATTCAGGAGATTCTCCAAATCAGCTCCGGTAAAGCCTGCTGTTGTCTGGGCTATCTGCTCCAAATCCACATCATCCCCAAGCGGCTTATTCTTGGCATGCACTTTCAGAATGTCTTCTCTTCCTCTTACATCCGGCGGAGCTACACTAATCTTACGGTCAAAACGTCCCGGACGAAGAATCGCCGGATCCAGAATATCCACACGGTTGGTCGCTGCCATAACAATGATGCCTTCGTTCACACCAAAACCATCCATCTCAACCAACAACTGATTTAATGTCTGCTCCCGCTCATCATGTCCGCCACCCATACCAGTACCACGCCGTCTTGCCACGGCATCAATCTCATCGATAAAGATAATGCATGGTGCGTGACGTTTTGCTTCCGCAAACATATCTCTGACACGGGAAGCACCGACACCGACAAACATTTCTACGAAATCTGAACCGGAAATACTAAAGAATGGTACATTTGCCTCTCCGGCAATTGCCTTTGCCAGCAGGGTCTTACCCGTACCAGGAGCACCCTCTAACAAAACACCCTTAGGGATTCTGGCTCCTACCTTGGTAAATTTACCCGGGTCTTTCAGGAACTCTACAATTTCCTGTAATTCCTCTTTTTCTTCCTTCAGACCAGCCACTTCATTGAGTGTAATCTTATTCTCGCCACCCATGGTAAGATGTGCCCTGCTCTTACCGAAATTCATCATCTTGCCATTGCTGCCGCCTCCGGCATTCTGCGCGTTCATCATCACAAAGAAGAACACACACACCACTACGACTATCAGTATCGGCAGAACACTGTTTAAAAACCAGCTTTCCTGCGGAACATCCTCTACGGTAGGGTCTAATCCGTAATTTCTTACAATCTCTTCTATCTCCGTAACATCTGTTACATACAGGATTCTTTCTTCCCCATTCTTTAAGGTAATCTCCAGAGAGCCTGTGGGGGTGTCCTTATTGGGACAAATGTTGACACGGGCAATTTCATCATTTTCAAGCTGCGACTCAAACATGCCCTTGGTATATCCATTGCTTTGTACTTTTAACGTACCAATCCATACCGTGAACAGGAGCAGTCCGATAATGATAACAAAATATAAATAAAAACTTCTGCTATTCTTATTCAAAACGAACCTCTTTCTTAGTCAAATTTAACCACACCTATATAAGGCAGGTTTCTATATCTTTGGTCATAATCCAGACCATAACCTACTACAAACTCATCCGGAATGTTAAAACAGGTATAATCGACGTTTACATCTACCACTCTTCTGTCCGGCTTATCCAGAAGGGTACACAGCTTCACATCTGCCGGTCCTCTGTCCTTTAACATTTCTAACAGATAGCTTAAGGTTCTTCCGGAATCTACGATGTCCTCTACTACCAGAACATTTTTCCCGGCAAGTGGCTCATCCAAATCTTTTACGATTTTGACAACGCCGCTGGACTTTGTGTCGCTTCCATAACTGGATACCGACATAAAATCCAAAGAAACCGGAACGGTAATTCTTTTTGCTAATTCACACATGAAAAAGCTTCCGCCCTTCAATACGCATACCAGATGAATTTGTTTTCCGGCATAATCCCTGGAAATCTGGTCGCCAATTTCCTGGATTCTCCTATCCACTTCTTCTTCGCTTAGTAAAACTTCAATTCTCTCCGCCATTGCTTCCTCCTCCGAAACGTACCTGTAAGATACGCTTTGTGTTTTCATCCACTTTATAGTACTGGCTGATGCGGTAACCGGGAATCCATAGAACATGACTTCCGTCTGCCAGTATATGCATGCTGTCTCTTTGCAGCTTCGGGATTTTCTCATTAATCATATATTCTTTTACAGACTTTCTATGAAGCGCCTCATCCACGGTAAGATAGTCACCCGCCATGCGCCGCCGCAACGATAAAGACGTAGTTATTTTATCATAATCAAACCATTTCGTATATCTATTTTGGGGAATATTTTCCATCTCATGCGCAAAAAGCAGGTCAAAAAACATCCTGTCCCCACTGGGAAGTGTTACCTCGGCAGGCGGCACAATCATCTCTCCCTCATCCGTCCTTGATGTGTTTTCTGCATCCTTCTTTTGCATTTTTCCCAGATACATCCTGTCATATTCCTTATTTGCCACAAGTCCATAAGGCAGAAAAAGCATTTTGCTTCCTTCCGTATTAAGCAGCTTCATCAGATTCGCAATATGTTGTCCGGTAATATCCTTCCGGTGGGGTGTCAGTTCTTCCAGACACAGAAGCAGCAGCCGTTTGCCCAAAACAGCCGGATATGTCTTCATTATCTCCAGTTGAATCTCCAGTCCCTGGCAGACAGCAGTAACACATCTGTCATACATCTGTCTGGTCTGCATTTCCATATAAGCCTCTGTTTCCGCAAAAATATCTGCCAGTTCTCCCATGTGGGTAATCGCTCCCTGACAGATTTCCGCTTCAGCATAAGGTAAAATGTGATGTCTAATCTTATTCCTGGTATAGGTATCCTGGGCATTGGTACTGTCTTCCTGATAGGTCAGCCCTGCCTCCTGCAAATAAGCTTCTATCTCTGCTCTGGTCAGACACAGCACCGGCCTTACCACTTGTTCTCTGACCGGTTGGATAGAACTGACTCCTTTCAGCCCACTGCCACGGAACAAATGAAACAGCATGGTTTCTGCCCGGTCATTTCCATTGTGGGCAACCGCTATTTTTCCCTTCTGTCCTTCTGTTGTATGCGCCGCAAGAATCTGTTCAAAAATCTTATAACGCAGGATTCTTCCCGCCTCTTCCGAAGAAATGCGGTGTTCTCTTGCATATTCTTCCATCCTGATTTCTTTGAGATAAAACGGCACCTGCAGTCTCTCACAAAGCTGCGACACATACCTGGCATCTTCTGCGGCATCTTCCCGCACACCATGATTGATATGTACTACCAGAAGATGAATCCTGTATTCTGCCTGCATACGCCATAACAGATGCAATAAGCAGACAGAGTCCGCCCCACCGGAAACACCTGCCACAACAGTATCTCCCGCAGAAAACATTTTATGCTTATCTATGAACTTTTTAACTTTTCCGTAAATTACCTTATCTGTATTCTCTGCCATATCAGCATTATCTTAACACAGCATTTCCCCATTCTCAACCTGATTCCAAATTCCAGTTACCAGTACTGTCATATCATCCCGTATCTGTCCTTTGCTTTGATGAATACAGTACCCTAATATCTGATTCGCCATTTCATTCGGATTCTCACAATCCAGCCGGCCGATTACCTCTGGCAGGATTTCTTCCCCGATTCCCTGGGACAGGGCATCTAATACTCCATCCGAAAGCATAATCACATAATCACCATTTTGCAGCGTCCTGTGCATAATCTGTGTATCTGCCTGTTGAAAAATTCCAAGGGGCAGACTCCGGTTGGAGATCCGGTCCACCAGCTGTCCTCGTTTGATATAAGTACAGGCAGCACCAATTTTTACAAAGTCACATTCCCCGGTATACAAATCTATCTTGCAGATATCCAGCGTGGACATATTCTGTTCCTGCTCCTTTACTGCCAATGCACCATTAATCATCTGCACCGCAGATTCTTCCCGGAAACCTGCCTCTAAAAGCCGCTCCATCATCTCGATAACCCGCTCTGAATCTGCACAAGCCTTTTCTCCGGAGCCCATTCCGTCAGAAAGAAGCACCGCCATTTTGCCATTCTCAATTTCATAGAAGGAGTAGTTATCCCCGGATATCTTCTCCGTTTCCTTTACCGCCTTTGCCACACCGGTCAGCAGATGATAGGTCGGTTCCTCCACAAAATAATATGTATTCCACTCTCTGGTCAGATATAATGGCGTATTTTTTGCTATACACAGTCTCGTATTTAATGCTACCGAAATATAGTCTGCCACGTCCTCCATGGAAATATGCTCCTGGTCTCCGAATTTCCCACACCGGTCTCCGGCACTCTTCATCGTCAGACTAATTTCCAGATGTCCATCCTCGCTCTCCAGTTCAAAGAAGCTTTTCAACAGAATTTCCGACTCCCGGAGCAGCCTGGACATCTGCCGGAACCGGCGTTCCCCCATCGGATGATAGAGATAGGTTTCCTTCGCAACACGCGCCATAATATGCGCCATTTCTTTCAGATGCTCTGCCAGCAGTCCTTGATTTTCCAGTAACTTCTTCCGGTACAGATACTCCTGCCGGACAATAATGTCCTGCCTCATAATATTGTCTCCGGACAACATAGCTCCTTCCACTTCCTGCTTCTTCTCTGACTGCATTGCTCCTGCCGGCACCTCCCTTGCCGGTATCTCTTCCTGCCCCTGTATTCCTGCCGCCTGACTCTCTTTCTCTTCCCGCTGCAAAGTGTCTTCACTTTCTTCATTTTCCATCCACTCTGCCAGTTCCTGGAAGGATTCCGCATACATAAGCAGCTTCTGCCTGCCATACTCCGGAATAATCGTTATCTTATTTTCATCACGCACGTCTATCTGTTTTCTCATTTCCCTGCCCTCTCATTCTATCCTCATGTCTGCGTAAAAAAATCTGTTCGTTAGGAATTGATTTTTCACACTGACTCTCTAGTCTAATGTATGAGAGGGTTGTCCTATTTATGCCACAAAGAAAATCTTTTGATTATTTTCCCTGTTAATACAGTAAAAAGCAGATTCGGAAATATCTTTCCCAAATCTGCTTAGTTCTCATCCTTAAATATAATCTCACCTTCGTATACCAGCCCTAACTTCTCTTTCGCAACTTCCTCTACATACTTCTTGGTCTGTGTATACTTCTGATACTCTTCAATGTCTTCTGTCCGTTCCTGCTCTGCTTCTATTTCCTGCATAAGCTGTTCTTCCCTCGCCAGATAGGTTGCACGCTTCTCCCGGAGCTCTACACTCTTCACTGCAACCACAACCAGCATCATCAGCACCACGGTTATAACCAAAAGCATACCAGTCCTGTTCTGGCGTTTTTTACGATATGCTGCTTTTCTCGCCATGCCGCTCTAACACTTCCCCTCTTCTTACACGTTTAAGGTAACCTGCCTTCTCTATCTGATTACCTGTCCCCTAACGTTTACATAAGACTATTTTAAGCATTTTTATGGTACCCGTCAACTTCTTTTTGATAAAAATACTACACCTTTTCATCCTTTTTCCAAGGAATCGAACACACCTTCGGATGCCGTAAAATAGCCTTTTTGCTGGTTTTAGCATAACTTGTATGACCTTTATGAGCAACCACATTATCTTGTATATACAGGTTGACATAATGTCTACAAATCTTTTTCTTATAATTCCTTTATAAAGCAACATTCCCAGCAAGGCACCAACCACGGCAAACCATCTGAGAATTCCATTATTCTCTTTATAAAGCATATAAAAAACACCAATGCCGCAGGCAAACCAGAAGAAAAAGTCCTCCATCGATACCCAGAAGGACTTATGCTTAATCAGCTTTCTGAGAATCAGAAGCCAGTCATACACAAAGGTAATGACAAGTCCCATAACAATAGAGTGTAGAAAAAAGGTTATTTCCTGCACAATGTCCTGGCTCATTGCATATTCCCCCGAATCCTATTTAAACAGTCTTGTCAATAAGGATTCGCCTTTCGCGCTGTATCCCCCGGTTTCTGAATAGGTAAAGCTGTCAATCCGCCCATCTACATCAACCTCACCCTTATCTAAGGATAACCGGCTGACATGCAGCTCATTTCCTTTAATCATCAACATTCCCTGTTCTGTCTCCAGAAGAATCTCATTGACATCAAAGGAAAGGACATCATTGACACCACTGATTGCACAGGTCCTTCTGTTGGTAAGCATCAGCTTGTGGGGTTTCCTGGTGCTGCTGTTTAAATCCTCCATACATACCTCCCAAAGTAACTGTCCATACCATGACAATCTTGTACTTGTTAAATATATGTTGAAGGCTTTGGTTATATTCACGTTTTATGGAAGATACCGGAACAGTTCTTTTGCTTCCTCTTTGCGCACCGTTTCCTGTACATCGAGAACCTCTACTTTAACCTCTTTATTTCCAAACTGAATGGTAATAATATCCCCCACCTTGACATTCACGGAAGCCTTCGCCGGTTTATCATTTACCAGAACCCTCCCGGCATCGCAGGCTTCATTTGCCACGGTACGGCGTTTTATCAAACGGGAAACCTTTAAATACTTATCTAATCTCATTCTCTTTTCCTTCTTTCCAGCAAATATTTCTTTACATAGTACAATAAACTCTCATTTCTGCCATAACAGAAAAAGACCTGTATGCGGTACATACAGGTCTTCGATCAAACTTTTTCTTATGCGTTCAGCATATCCTTTAAAGCCTTACCAGCCTTAAATTTAGGAGCTTTAGAAGCAGCAATCTTCATAACTTCGCCACTCTGAGGATTTCTTCCTTCTCTAGCTGCTCTCTGGGATACTTCAAAAGTACCAAATCCAACTAACTGTACTTTACCATCTTTCTTTAATTCATCAGCAACAACATCTGTAAATGCCTTTAAAGCTTTCTCTGCGTCTTTTTTGGATAATCCAGCCTGATCAGCCATAGCTGCAACTAATTCTGTCTTGTTCATCTTGAACTCCTCCTCTTAAATGAGTCTTCATATTATTTGATTTGATGTTTCTCTTTATGAAACGCCTATACATATATATAGACGTTTTTACCCTTCTTGTCAAGAAAAAATTGCCTTTTTTACGGCATTTTCGGGATTTTCGTCAGTCCTTTGTTCCCTCATACTTTTCTATTATCTCCTCGATTCTGTCTGCAAATACCTGCTCCGACGAAATCTGATAAATTCTGGCAATATTCGACATAGCAACCAACATGTCTGCCATGACTTGCTCCAGCTCTTTGCTGCAAGTTGCCGGTTCCAGATTCTGTAACACGGATGCCGACTTCTGCAGCTGTTCTACGCTCTCCTGATAATCCTTTTGTTTTTCATAGAGCTTGTCTACTTTCTTTAACACTTTCGCAGCTCTGGTCAGTGATGGAAGCTCTTTGGGAATCTCCCGGAGAGGTGATTCTATCCAGTCTTTGCCTTTCTTTTCCTCTTTTTTAATTTCATCCCAGGTCGCCAATATCTGTTCTGTGGTATCAGCCTGTCCATTGCCAAAAACATGGGGATGTCTGCGCACCATCTTACGGCTTACTTCTTCCACCACATCTGCCATAGTAAAAAGTCCTTCCTCCGAGGCAATCTGGGCATGCAGCACAACCAACATCAGGATATCCCCCAGTTCTTCCCGCATATTCTCCGGATTCCCTGTCTGGTCATAAATACGGATAGCTGCCAATAACTCTGCTGCCTCTTCCATTATGCAGGGCTTTAAACTCTGGTGTGTCTGGGCTCTGTCCCATTTACAGCCATTTTCACTGCGCAGTATCCGGATGATTTCCAGTAAATCTTCATAAGTATACTTCTTGTCCTGTTTGCTCTCCATGCCGTTTCCTCACTGACTTTTCCTAATGAACCATTCGTCCGGTCTGTCTGCTATGTACGCTAGTACTGCTTACGTCCACATCATTTCCACTGACAGAACCACCATCTCCTCCAGCAGCCCCTGTGGAGGTGCCATCTCCTGACGTACTTCCTGTGGAAGTCGTATCTGTCGACGTGCTTCCCGTGGAGGTTGAATCTGTCGATGTGCTTCCCGTGGAGGTCGAATCTGTTGACGTACTTCCTGTGGAGGTCGAATCTGTTGACGTACTTCCTGTGGAAGTCGTATCTGTCGACGTACTTCCCGTGGAGGTTGACTGAGAGGAAGTAGTATTCTTCGTGTCCTCCTCTGCAGAAACTATTTTCTCCAATTCACTAAAGGAATATGTTATGTCTTCTTTATCATCATACAGATAAATCGTATAGCTTTTGGTCTGATATCCCGTCTTACGTAAGGTAATGGTATGATTTCCCGCTACCTTTTTAAACTTAACCGGTGCTATTCCTACATAATTGTCATCCAGATATACTTCTACATCTTCCGGTGCATCAATATAAACCTTTTTGCTGGTAGATGTACTGACTGTATTCTGACTGACACTGTCTTTCTTCTTGTTACTGTCTACACTATTCTCACTGACACTGTTCTGGCTGATGGTATCTTTACCGAGGATTTCATCTTCAGAAGGTGTTCTCTCCACCGTGTTCTCACTGATGCTGTCGGTCTCTTCCTCCTGCTCCTCTAAGGTAAAACTGATTTTAGCATACTCGGAACCTACCTGCAGGTACTTCGTCAGAGAATCATAGCCTGCCGCCTCTAAATGTACCTTATGGATTCCATAGGCAAGCTCTACCGGTGCAGATATATCAACTGTCTCCCCATCAATGGAAACTCTGGCTGTATCCGGTGTTACCTCAAACAATATCATACCCGTCTTGTCCTGGGCAATTTCCACATCAGCAAGGTCTAATACTACTTCTTTGTTTCGCTCTATTACAACTTCCTTCGTACAGCTTGTATTGCCGTTGCTTAGCAGCACCTGATATTTGCCTTCCGGAACAACAAGAAGCATATCTTCGGTAATTTCCCTGATAACAGAAGTACCGACCTCAATCCAGCCTCCTAACAGAGCCTGCTCGTTCTGTAACCGGAGATAGCCGTGGCCTTTCTCAATATTCACACTGTAGATGGTGTGGCCTACTCCCCGAATCGTTACTCGATCCTGTTTTACCACATCCATCATCTCAACCTGCTGACCATCTGACAGGATAACTGCATCGTCCGGCATGGAATAGGTATTAGAACCTATGGCTGCTGTCTTATTTGCACCTCCTAAATCATAATTATCAATATCCTCATAAACCCATGCTTCAGGAGATAACTGCATAGACGCCATCTGCTTTTTCCCCTTCAGGAAACATACATCTACTACATCTCCTGCCACAATCTGGGATATGGACATCGCACTTCCATATTTATCCTTAATATAAGTAGTTCCATCGTAATATAGAGTATATTTCTTTCCGGCATCCATATTCATAAAGGTAACACTGTGATTGTCTTCATCTATCTGCATTACCACTGCCGTATCCGCAGAATCATAACTGCCTATGGCAGTTACCGTAAATCCGGTATCCACTACATTTTCAGTGCCACTCTCCTTGGCATGACCGATGTTGCTTGCCTGGGAAGTACATCCGGTAAGCAATAGTGTGTATAACATAATTACCGCAATCATCTGTATGGTTCTTCTGTGCATCTTGTTTTCCTTTCTGCAACAGCTGTGCCTGGTTTCTATCCTGTAATCATTGGTATCCCCAAGTAATTACAAGCTTTCTAAGAAAAGCTGTTTCTCCCGCTCCTGGGCAAACAGTTTTTCTATTTTTTCCATGTTTCTACCCGGAATCCACGCTTTACCAGAATTGTAATAGAAGTTTACAATCTTCCAGAATTTCTCTGGATATGCGAACCGGTAACGAAGCTGTATGTAATCCTTTCCGGACAGACTTCTCTCTTTATTATAAGTCTCTAATAGCGTATCCCCCAATGTCTGGGACCAGTTATTCTTCTCCAGAAGCTTTCGCATAAAAAGATATAAATCCCGGATTGGATAATCTCTCACACATTTCTCAAAATTAACCAGGGCATTTCCTGCTTCTGTCCTGATAATATTATGATACTGATAATCTCCGTGGCATATTACCGTGAAATCTGCTGCATCCCCTTCATAGGAATCATACTGCAATTCCTCTGTTGTTTGCAAGGCAATGTCCAGAAAATAATCATAATGCTTCATCAGATATATTTCAAATTCTGTCTTCTGACTCTTTTCCCGCAGGAATCTTCTGACCTTTTTCAGTTCCCGGTTATGTTTTTCATATTCCTTTGCTATATGGCAGACCGGCTGCACCTTTAACAGCTCCTGTCCGGACAAATTACTGGACTTATGAAGTTTTGCCAGCGTAATGACTGCCTGACGGCACTCCTCGATATCTCTATGGTTACATTCTCTTCCTTCAAAATAGGTTTTCACAAGATATGGTACTCTGTCCTGGTCGTACAGAATCATTTCTCCCTCCCTGGTGCGAAGGATAGATTCTACCCGCGGAAACCCCGACTCCTGTATATGCTTTAATAATGTATCCTGAAAATGAATCTTCTCTGCCGGTCCGAAATACTCCTTCATAATCAGAAGTCCCTTGTCAGACTCACACAGAATAGCACCTCTTCCCTTCCAGGTACGATTTACTTCTATTTCATATTGGTCAAATAAACTGACTGCTCTGTCATTCACACAAATACCCTCCGCTTTCTCGTCTATCATATCTTATGAAAAGCGTTGGGAAAGTATGAATCGATAATTGTCATTTCTCCTCCGGAGAAATCTCCTGTTTCTGTTTTTCACTGCAAAGTGCTAACAGTTTCTCTTTCGTATTCCACTCCGGATGCTCTAATATCTGTTCCAACAGCCAGTTTAACATCTCTCCCAGCTGCCTTCCAGATTCCATTCCAACTGCCAGAAGGTCGCTTCCTGTAACAGCAAGGTCTTTTAAACAGACCGCTTCCTTCCGCTCACAGATTCCCTGGTATAACTGCTCTATGTATGCCAGCTTCTCTAGTTTCTCTTCTCTCCTATAATCACTCTGTGCTGCAATATCTGCCCGGCGCACCGGGAACATCATCCGGAAAATCTCTTCCCCCATCCGGTTCACGGCACGGCGCACGCCCGTATCTGTCAGGGCAATCTGCTGGTCGTGGTAACGTACAATCTTCGTAACCTTACCGATGGTATCGTTATCAAACTTCAATCTTCTGAGAATCTTTCTCGTCATTTCCTCCCCCACAACAGGATGGTTCTTATTGTGGGTAATTCCTGCCTCATCTATTGTCATCGTCTGAGGCTTTCCAATATCATGAAACAGCATACCAAGACGTAATACCTTATCCGGCTCTACTGCCAGCATGGCATGTAAAATATGCTCCCCTACGTTGTAACAGTGATGGGGATTATTCTGGGGTGTTTCCATACACAGGTCAAACTCTGGAAGAATCTGCCTGGTAATCCCTGTTTCGTAGGCAATCCGCAGATAATCCGGATGGGGAGAGGTTACTAACTTTACAAGTTCCACCTGTATCCGCTCTGCACTGATTTTCTGCAGATTCGGTGCCAGCTCTACGATGGCTTCTCTCGTTTCTTCCTCAATCCGATATCCTAACTGGGCAGAGAATCTTACCGCCCGCATCATGCGAAGGGCATCTTCTGTAAAACGCTCCCCGGCATTTCCCACGCAACGGATTACTTTATCCCCAATGTCCCGGATTCCGCCAAAGATATCCACAAGTCCTTCTTCCTCGTTGTATGCCATGGCATTTATGGTAAAATCACGCCGTTTTAAGTCTTCTTCCAGACTGGCTGTAAAAGTTACCTCTTTCGGGTGTCTGCTATCCTCGTATTCCCCGTCAATCCGGTAGGTTGTGACTTCAAAGCCCTCCTTGTCCAGCATAATCGTTACCGTACCATGCTGAATCCCGGTATCGATGGTTCTGGCAAACAGGCTCTTGGTTTCCTCCGGCTTGGCAGAAGTGGTAATATCCCAGTCATTGGGGACTCTTCCCAGAATGGAATCGCGGACACAGCCCCCTACCGCATAGGCTTCATATCCTGCTGCCGTCAGTGTTTTTATAATCTTTTTCACTTTCTCAGGTAGCTGTATCTGCATCTCCATTCCGTTTCCTTCATTATTTCCTTTTTAACTTTCTTCGCAATCCTGATTGCTATCCAATACTTGGGCCTTTAAATAAATCGCTGGGTTTGTCTAACTGCAAATCCGGTTCTTCATCGTCCTCTGCCAGAGAACTGACCAGATTTTCCATCTCTGTTTTTGACATCGTGCTACGGTTTCTTTCCATGAATTCTGCCTTTTCATCATCTGTCATATCCACGAAACGGTCCATCGCCATCCGGTTCGCCGCAAACGCCAGACCAAGTCCTAACGGAAGTTCATTATAATCTATCATATTTTCACCCCTTCCGCACTTAGCATGTGTCAGATAAGGTAAAAATATGTGCTGTATTTGCTATGCCAGTGTGGCAATTCCTTTTAACCGGATATCATCACAGGATGCACCCACCAGAATCTCATAGTCTCCGGCATCCGCAATAAAATCATGTAAATGCTCATCAAAATAAGCAAAATCCTCCTGTCTTAAGGTCAGGGTAACTTTCTTAGATTTTCCGGGAGCCAGTTCTACTTTATCAAATGCTTTTAACTCCTTCACCGGTCTGTCTACCTTGGCTGCGATAGGTGCCACATAAACCTGTACAACCTCCGCACCTTCTCTCTTTCCGGTATTCTTTACCGTAAAGGAAAGTTTCACATGCTTGCCTTTTTCCGCTTTCATCGTTAAACCGCTGTACTCAAAGGTTGTATAAGACAAACCATGACCGAAACAGAATGCCGGTGCAATCCGCTCTTTGTCATGATGACGATAACCATAGTATAAGCCTTCCTCTAATTTAATATGACCGCGCACACCAAACTGACCATTCCTGCCAGTAGCCGTATCTTCATATCGCTTCGGGAATGTCTCTGCCAGCTTACCGGAAGGATTTACATCACCAAAAAGAATCTTTGCGAAAGCATTACCGGTTTCCATGCCTGCATAGTATGACCAGAGAATCGCTTTGGCATGATTTCTCCATGGCATCTCTACCGGAGAACCGCCCACGAAGGTAATAATCATATCGCTTCTTACCTTTAACAGCTCCTCAATTAAAATATCCTGCTCATAAGGAAGCTTCATATCCGAACGGTCAAATCCCTCACTGTCGATATCATGATTCAGACCACCAACATAAATCACGGCATCGGCATCCTTTACTGCCTCCAGCGCCTCGGCAAAAAGCTTCTGATTCTTTTCGTGAATCTCCACCTTCTCCTTCTCTAACTTGGCAAGTCTTTCTTCGTCCTCTCTCTTCCAGTTCTCTTCCTGATGCTCCTCATCACGGACAGCCAATCCTACATTGGTATTCTCCAAATCATCCAGACTGGTTGCCTGCCAGTTCTGGTCAAAAGTCTTGGGCTTCTCAGGTACATAATAACCCTTCACATATTTTACTTCTGTATTTCCACCCAGATAGGTTTTCAATCCCATCAGCGGGCAGATTTCATACAGGGACTTAATCTCCGCACTGCCGCCCCCATCGGAATGAATTTTAGCTGCATTCTGTCCTACGACGACTAACTTCTTAATCTTCTTTGCATCTAAAGGAAGAATGTTCTCCTCATTCTGTAACAGAATCATAGATTCCTCTGCGGTCTTTAAAATAGCTTCCCTGTGCTCTGACGTATTATAAGCTCCCGCCTTACGTTCCCCGGCATGCCTGCCAATCATTTTCAGGCGGTACATCATTCTCAGAATATTTCTTACCTTGGCATCTACAACAGACTCGGATACCTCACCCTTTTCAATCAGTTCCTTTAATGGATTTGCCAGCTTGTACTCATCAAAATCCGGAAAAACAGACATTTCCATATCCATAGAACACTCTGCCGCTTCCTTCGTCTTATGAACGCCGCCCCAGTCACTGATTACTGTGCCGTCAAACCCCCACTCACCACGGAGAATCAAATCCAAAAGATTCTTATTCTCGCAGCAATGATAGCCATTCAATTTGTTGTAGGCTCCCATAATGGAGTAAGCATTTCCCTCCTGCACAGCTGCCTTAAAAGCAGGAAGATAAATCTCATACAAAGTTCTGTCATCTACATCCTCATCTACCATAAGACGGTCTGTTTCCTGACAGTTTACCGCAAAATGCTTCACACAGGCTGCCACATCATTTTTCTGTACCCCCTGTACAAAAGGAACTGCCATGCTTGCAGCAAGCTTCGGGTCTTCACTCATATATTCAAAATTACGTCCACACTTCGGGTCACGCTTAATATTGATACCCGGTGCCAGAATAACGTCTTTTCCTCTTCCTCTCGCTTCCTCGCCCAGCACATGTCCCATATCATGGGCACGTTCCGTATTCCATGTGGAAGCCAGTGCGCTGTTGCTTGGAAGATAGGATACATTGTCATCATTATTTCCAGATGGAATCCATCTGTCTTTCATGAATTCCGCTCTGACACCCATCGGTCCGTCGGAAGAAACCACTCCCGGAATTCCCAGTCTTTCTACCCCGCCGGAAGAAAACAGCGCCGAGCCGTGAATCATGGCAAGCTTTTCCTCCAATGTCAGCTTCTTTATCAGTTTTTCAATTTCTTTTTCTGTCTTTTTGTCATAATTCTTTGCATCTTTTTTCATAAAAATTACGTCCTTTCCAATGAATCATTATGAAATGTATATCAAATCTAGTATAGCTTGAAATGTGACGAGATACAAATTATTTTTATTTCATTCGTTAAAGTCACTTTCATCATACAAAAAAGCCTTCCCTTCGCATATTATTATAACGAATGGGAACGCTTTTTTTTCATTAATTTTTCACTATGTTTACACTATTTTCGCTATCGTTCATCCACGCCGGTACAATATAAAACTTTAAATACAAAATACACTATATAATGGAACCGACTTTATTCCCTTTGCCATTCCAAAATTTCTTGTTGAAATTCTGATTGCATAAGCGGGTTCGTATTTTTCCATATAAACCATCATACTTTTGGCTTTCACATGATCCCCCGCCTTACACTCGACTGGGATAACATGACTATCTTTTTGTATCAGGAAATCTACCTCCGCCGTATTGTCTGACTCCCAATAATGAAGGTCATAACCATTCATCTTCAGTGCAATCGAAACATAATTTTCTGTCAATATTCCACGAAAATGCTCTGTTTCCTTTCCTCTTAACGCTTCTAATGTCATTCCCATTCTAGCAGACATAATACCCATATCACTGTAATATAATTTAAATGCACTCACATCCTGATATGCTGCAACCGGATAAAAACCCTGGCTGCATTTCATACATTTATTCACAATTCCAGCACGAATCAACCAGTCAATCGCATCTCCATATTGGGATGCCCGTGCTCCGGATTTTATCAGCTTGTACTGAAATTTTTTTGCATCTTTTGCCAACTGTACCGGAATGGAATCATACGCTTCAAAAATACGCACCGTATCTGCCTGATTTGCATATTTCGTCATGTCTGCAATGTATGAATTCAACAGCATCTGTCTGATTTCTGTCTGCTCTAAAGGGCTGCTCTTTATAAGGTCAGCTTTCACTGCTGCTGGCATTCCACCCACAATACAATAATGATAAAATTCTTGCATTGCTTCCTCATGCAGTGTTTCATCTAACGGCTGATTACTTTCATAATGTTCCCGAATTACATCTGCCAGTATCTGTTTTCCTTTTGCCCACAATACCTCTTCCAAATCCATCGGATACATTGTTATCATCTGAACTTTTCCTACCGGAAATGAATATTTTTCACGATTCACTGCCACTCCAAGCAGACTTCCTGCAGCCATAACATGATATTCCGGTGCTTCTTCCGAAAAATATTTTAAAGAGGTTAAGGCTCTTTCACACATCTGTATCTCATCAAAAATAATGAGTGTACTTTCAGGTGCAATTCTTACCTGATAGTATTTCTCCAAGACAGATATGATATGATTTGCGTGAATATTCGTTTCAAAATATTTTCCGATTCTCTCATCTGTTTCAAAATTCACATAGACAGTATCCTTATAATAAAGCGAGCCAAACTCCCGCATCTCAAACGTTTTTCCAACTTGCCTTGCACCATAAATAAGTAGTGGCATTCTTCCAGCTTTCAGATTTCGCCATTCGCATAGTTTTGTTGTTATTTTCCGCTTCAAATACATTTTCCCCACTTCCAAAATCGTCATCTGTGTTTTAATGTATTATATTACATTTATTCATACGAATCAATGTCGTATTTTACATTTATTCGCAGGTATCACGGTAGTACCCAATACTCATGCATACAGTGCTATATGGAAAACTACATCGAAATCCAGCCAAACGCATTTGCAATAGAACTGATTAAGATTAATGCTGCAAAAATCGGACACAAATACCGAATCATAAAACAGAATATCTTCTTCCTGCGGAATGTGCCTCCCTCATGGGTCACTTCTTCCTCAATCCGCTTTACTCCCACAACTTTTGATACCAACAGACATGTTGCTATGGCAGCAATCGGCATCATAACCGTATTGGTCAGGAAGTCAAAGAAATCCAGGAACTGCATACCGATAATTGTCACATTGGCAAGCGGACCATATCCCAAAGCCGACAGACTTCCAACCGCTATCATAAGTACACCAATAATAATTGAAGATTTCTTCCTGCTCCATCGGAACTCATCTTCAAAGGTAGAAACTGCGCTTTCTGTCAGAGCAATCGAGCTGGTAAGTGCTGCAAATAGAACCAGCACGAAAAACATAACTCCGGCAAAGGTACCAAGGCCCATACTGGCAAAAACCTTTGGAATCGTAATAAACATAAGTGCAGGTCCTGCCTGAAGCGTTTCGGCATCTCCACCGGAAAAAGCAAAAACCGCCGGAATAATCATAAGGCCAGCCATTATGGCAATCGCAGTATCAAAAATTTCAACCTGCCTGGTTGATTCTTCGATTGAATTTTCTCTTTTCATGTAAGAACCAAAGGTAATCAAAATACCCATTGCAATGGAAAGGGAATAAAACATCTGTCCCATAGCAGTCACAACTGTCATCCAAGAGAAGTTGCTGACATTGGGCACCAGAAAATACTTAACGCCCGCCAGCGCACCTGGTCTTGTCACGGAATATATCGTAATAATCAACGATAAAATGACAAGCACCGGCATCATAAACTTTGAAACACGTTCAATACCATTGCGCACACCGGCATAAATAATGACTAATACAATCAATGCGAAGACAATGAAGTAAATTTCCGTCGAAACACCATCCGAAATGAATTCCGAAAAATAGCCGTCTGCTGCTACCGCCTGTGTCTGCCCAGTGACATAACTGACAAGATATTTTATTACCCATCCCCCAATAACTGAATAATAGGGCACTATAAGAATTGGAATAATTGCATTAATCCAGCCTCCTGCTGAAATCCACTTTGCCTTTCCAAAGGAGGTATAGGCTCCTACAGGACTTTTTCGGGTCATTCGCCCTAACGACGTTTCCGCTATTATCATCGTATAGCCAAATGTCAATGCCAGAATAATGTAAATAACCAGGAAAATCCCTCCACCATATTTCGCTGCCAGATAGGGAAACCTCCAGATATTTCCCAAGCCGACGGAAGCTCCCGCTGCTGAGAGTACAAATCCTATTTTTCCTGAAAATGAACTTCTTTTTGCCTCATGCTGTTCCATTACTTTTTATACCTCATGTTATATTATTTTTTCATAAACAGATATGTTATTCTCAACAGTTTATCGTATTTACCATTCTTTTTCTATACCTTATCAAATAATATTGTGCAAATTTCAGGCAAAATCTATTCTATCCCGATTAGTGCCTGCCAATTCTCAGATTTTCGGTTGATATCGCATATTAGATACATTATAAACGGTAATGAATGCCTTCGGGTCTTCCCGGTTTATAAAATTCATCAGCTTCTGGTATTCGCTTTTATCTACGATGGTAATAATCTCATTATGCTTTTCAAAATTATAGGCACCAATCGCTTCATATATCGTAGCTCCACTGTGCAAATCCCTGATAATAAACTGACGCAGCTCTTCTTCTTTTTCTGTAATTATGCAGACACGGCGTTTCTTATTGTTATCAAAAATAAAATGGTCCAGAATAATCCCATTAAAATAAGTGCCAAGGATGCTCAAAACCACGGTCTTCTTATCGTAAACAAGTACTGCAGAAAGTGCCACACACATCCCCGACAGAGACATCGCTTTTCCCAACTCGATATGAAGATATTTATTCATAATCTTTGCTACAATATCCAATCCACCGGAAGATGCATTCCGGTTAAAAAGAATGCTTAATCCTATACTAACCACCAGGATATAACAAAGTACATCCAATTCCTGACTATCCGTCATGGAGCCAAAATTCGGAAACCAAATTTCAAAAAGCCCAAGAAATAAAGGCAGCATCACACTCGTATAAACCGTCTTTACTCCAAATTCCCTTCCACAGGTAATAAATCCAATAACCAAAAGGACTACATTCAGAATCATCGTAATGGCAGACAATGGCAGTGGTACAAAATTGGACAACACAATTCCCAAACCAGAAATACTGCTGACAGATGCATGGCTTGGTACCAGAAAAAAATATACCGCTGCAGCAATAATCGCCACTGCCACAGTCAAAGTTACCGTTTCTTTGGCAATCTCCTGATAATTTACCTTTTTCTTCATAGTATAGTTCCCTCCAGCTTGTATTTTATTTGGAACAAATAATTCTTTTATGCTTCCATAATATCCGAAATCTGTGGTTTATAATTGTTCTGTTTCATACTGCTCCTTTTCAATCAATGTATGGTACAGCAAATAATTTCTGGTAAAGATAACTCCTGCTGATGCCAAAGCAAAACCCAGTCCGGTATAAAAAAAAGCAACAAATATATTCCATCTGTGTTAACCCGTACCGGTCACATACCTCACCAGAAAGCAATTCATAATAGAATCTCATACCATTTGTCAGACAGCTTCCGCCTCTATTTGTTTTCTTTGATTACTCTGCAGGGATTTCCAACTGCAATTACATTGTCGGGAATGTCTTTCGTTACAACACTGCCTGCTCCGATTACGACATTATTTCCAATCGTAACACCTGGCAGAATAATAGCGCCACCGCCAATCCAGACATTATCGCCGATAATAACAGGTGCCGTTCTGGTTTTACAAAACTCAAACGAGCCATCCTCTTTCGGCTCACCGAAACGCTCCACCGCATTTGTCGGATGAAATGCTGTATAAATCTGCACATTTGGTGCAATCAAGGCATTATCCCCGATACGAATTATATTGTCATCCAAAAAAGTGCAATTCATATTTACTTCGCAGTTATTCCCGAAATAAATATTGTTTCCATAATCCACATAGAACGGTGCAGTGATCCACAGGTTCTTACCTTTTCCACCAAGCAGTTCGTTTAGAATTTTTTCTTTTCCTGAGGCATCTACGGAATCGGTTTGATTATAATTTCTTGCCAAATCTTTGGCTTTATGCCACTGCGTCAATAGTTCAGCATCACCACAGTCATAAAGCTGACCTGCCAGCATTTTTTCTCTTTCAGTCATAATTACCTCCCATAAATTCCTGATTTCTATTTTTGTTTCCATAGCATGGTATATTCTTTTTACCAGTAATGTGTTTTTAAATTTGTCTTTAACCATATGTCAGCAACTCTATCTATATCTCCGTTCAGCAACTTTCTAATCATAACCAATATTCTCCACAACTCCATCCCTTATGTCTTTTTCTTTTTCTAATTCTACCACAAACTTACCTTTAATCATCATTTTTTGATGTTTTTTCTTTTTCATACTGTAAAACAGGCTCTCAGCGTTTCGTTATATAGAGGGATACACATACAGAGCTAACTATATAAACACCAAAAACAGCAGGCAGTCCTACTATATGTGACTACCTGCCTGTTACCTATTCTGATATTATTTTTTGCATATCATCAATTCATCAAACTTGAAGTTGGTTACTTCTTGTAATTCATTTTCTTACTTAATGCCCCAAACAAAGCCAATAAAAATATTCCAATTCCAAGCAATACGCCAGCCACTTTCATTAATTCATTGTTTGTATACTCTGTATCCGGAAGAATCCCATACTTGTAATAAGAATAACTAACATGGTCTGTGGTATATGCAGCTATGGAATCTCCTACATTATATTCCGAATATACAAATCCCGGTACTTGCATTCGCTTGTGATAATCATTCACTTTTCCATTGTTGTAGTAGAAGAAATAATTCTGAGATATCGTATCAGCCGAGGCATCTTCAGCCCTTTTACCTGTAATCACAATATCCTCCATATAGTAATCTTCTCCCAGTACCATCTCTTCCATTTGTGTATTAAATGCTTTAGATGTCAAAAGTATATTTATCCAGACTGTAATGAAAGCTATACTTAAAATAATGAAACAAATCCAAAACAAAATTTTCTTTTGCTTTCCAGTTAATATTTCTTTTGATTCTTGGTGCTTAACCAATTTATTACTCATTCCATAATACCTCTAAAGTACTTTTTCCTTCTTCCTTCCCTTCGTCCAAGAAGTGTATCTCACTCAAAGAACTCGGTCAATTCCGATTTGTTATATTGTTTTTATCTATCTGTCCATGCTGCAAAGCTGTTCTTTCAAATATTGATAGGAAAAACATTTCAACATTTTAAGTGCATTTATATTTTGTGCCAGCTTTAGCATCTCATAGTTTCATTCATACCAGACTATTCCGTAATGTACCAATCAATTCCTCTATCACAATCGGTTTGGATAAGAAGCCGTCCATACCATATTCCAGCGCTTTCTTTCTGTCTTCATCAAAGGCATTGGCAGTCATGGCGAGGATGGTAATCCCAGCCAGTGCCGGATTGTCCAGTGCACGGATTTGTTTGGTAGCCTCATATCCATTCATTACAGGCATCTGCACATCCATCAGCACCAGATCATAATTACCCGGCGTCGAATTCTTAACCTTCTCCACCGCCTCTGCTCCATTTTCTGCAGTATCAACCAGAAAACCATACACATTCAGAATCTCCAGCGCGATTTCGCTGTTCAGTTCATTATCTTCCACCAGCAGGATACACTTACCTTTGAAATCTGATTCCTCTGCCGGAAGAATCCGTTTCTCTGTTCCGGTCTGCTTCTGTCCGATAGCATCCAGCAAAGTCTCTCTGATATCAGACATAAACAGAGGCTTCGCGCAGAATGCAGTTACCCCTGCAGCTCTGGCTTCTACTTCAATATCCGACCAGTCATAAGCAGTCAGGATAATAATCGGTGTATCATCACCAAGACTGCGGATCTGGCGGGTGACCTCAATACCATTCATATCCGGCAGACGCCAGTCAATGATATAAGCATGAAATGCGTCTCCAAGCTCCATAGACTGCCGTGCACGAAGAACAGCCTCCTTACCGGAAAGTGTCCATTCCGAACGCATCCCTACCTTTACAAGCATCTTTGTCACACTGTCACAGGTATTAAAATCATCGTCTACAACCAATGCCTTAAGACCTTCCAGCTCTGCAATCTTCTCTATAGTGTGATGCTCCGGCTGAATCCGGAGTGGCAGACGGACTATAAATTCGGTGCCTTTTCCCTGCGCTGTCTGCACCTCAATGGTACCGCCCATCATATCTACAATATTCTTGGTAATAGCCATGCCAAGTCCGGTACCCTGGGTTCTGCTGACCGTGGAAGTCCGCTCCCTCTCAAAAGGAGAAAAGAGCTTCTGTACAAATTCCTGACTCATGCCGATTCCGTTATCCTTTACCCGGATTTCGTACAATTCGCAGCCTCTTACTGTACCAGGATACTGTTTCAGCCGGACAGAAATGGTTCCTCCTGCCGGTGTGAACTTAACCGCATTGGACAAAAGATTCAAAAGTACCTGATTCAGCCGCGTCTTATCACAATAGACATCCTCATTTGTAATATCCATGACATCCATATAAAGCTCCAGCTGCTTCGCATGTATCTGACCACTGATAATCGTCTTCAGATCATGAAGCACATCTGACAGACTGACCTCCGTTTCTTCCAGCTGAAGCTTTCCACTCTCAATACGGCTCATATCCAGTATATCATTGATCAGTGAGAGCAGATGATTACTGGAAGAAAGAATCTTACCCAGATAATCCCTGACTCTTTTCTGATTGTCAATATTGCCTACAGCCAATGTCGTAAACCCAATAATTGCATTCATTGGTGTCCGGATATCATGAGACATATTGGAAAGAAATGTACTCTTTGCCTTGTTGGCATTCTCCGCCGCACGAACTGCCTCAGAGAGTGCCTGATTCATTTTCCAGTCAGAGGTACGGTCCGACATAACCAGGATGTATTTCTTTTTTCCATTTATCTCACTGCACATTGCAATATTATGAAACCACCGCTGTTCTCCTGTTTTCTGGTGAACATATTCAAAATCCCATTCCTTCTGTTCATGAACCGGAATCTCCTCCAGATAATTCTTATTCGGATTCTCATCATCTCCCGGATGCAGTTTTCCCAAAACGTAAATATCATTCCTAATCTCTTCTACTGTAATGCCCAGCAGCTTTTCCGCATTCGGGCTGACGTAATCTGCCTGATAGGTTTTTGCATCCAGCATCAGAAAAACATCATCCACATTCATGGAAAGCTTTTGAAACAGCTCATCCCTGTACAGGATCTCCGTATCCTTTTTCTTAAGGCTTATCCTGCCTCTTTGAATAATTAAGCTGATAAAAAATGCGGCAATACAAAGCCCGACTACACCTACAAGAAGTATCGTTCTAAGCTGCAGACGGTTCATACCTGCATTGACGATATCTACCTGGACAAGCCCTAAAAATATCCAATCCTGGATATTCGATTTTTCATAGACAAGATAGTAATTCTTTCCATCCAGCTTTACCAGCATTGCATCTGTATATCCCTCTTTAAACTTCTCCGAAAGTTCCAGAATTTCTTCTTCAGACATGTTGGAATGCTCTCTCAGGACACCAAAAAAATTGTACACGTTTTCCCATGACGCAGAAGAATGATTGACCACAACACGGCCATCCGGATGAATAACATAACTCTGGGCACTTCCATTGAAAACAGAAATATCCAGTACCTCTACGATATCTGCGTTTTCATAAGCAATGGCAATCGCATCATATTCAAATCCCTGATAGCTTCCATGCGCCCCGGGAGTGGCAAAAACAAGCATCTGGGATTTTCCGGGAACTACCGCATTCGCTACAATATCCTTTCCCTGCCGGATTTCCTCTTCCATATTCTCCTGTAAGCCAAGATATCCGGTTTCCCCCGTTACCATCTTATAGTCTCCATCCGCTGACAGAAAATAAAACTCTAAAAAACCTGCATCTTCCTGTGCTTTCTCTATATAATCACGGATTTTTCCTTCACTGGAGGTATTCTGCAGATACTCGCCCCACATATGGAGATACGTCAGATTCTTATCTGTCAGTTCACTTAACATATTATCAGACTGATGAAAAACCTCCGTCAGATGAGAAACACTTTCTTCATAAATAGTTTCCGACACAAATTCGAAATATCGGCAAACTATCAAAAAGATTCCTATAAAGAGTGCGATAACAGCAATTAACCTTAACTGTTTTCTCATAACAGTCTTTTCTTTGTTTGTATTATGATTCTTAACATTCATTCTTCTCATCTCACATTAATGTAATCTTCCGGCTCTGCCAGAATGGCATCCCCATTTGAAACATATTCTGTCCAGGTGTCTTCCACAGAGGTATCGCCTCCATCAAATACAATGTCATCATCTGCCGGGTAAGCTTCCATATGTTTTGGTATCGCAAGACAGGTTACTGTGAAAGTATCATTGTCCTGAACTTTTTTCCCATCCTTTGTAACCTTGCCCACTGTATAACCATCATCCGTTTCCTTAATTTCCACAGAAATACCACTGACCACTGGCAGAGAGCCACGGTTAAACGGAATAAATCCTCCCTCATAGCCTTCTACAAAGTTTTTAATCGTCTCTTTCAGTTCCGCTCCGCTCATCCTGCTGCTGTAAGCCGCCAGACCATTTGGCATAATCATGTCGCCCGCCATTTTTTCCGTATAGCCGGCTTTCAGCACATTTCCAGTAAAGCTGTTTCCGGTTGCAATCAGTACATCCGTCCCATAGATACCACGCAGAGTGTTTGCCATAACAGAATATGCCGCATTTCCTCCACTGCTATGGAAACGGTTGGAATAAGACTTCTGTGAATCCAAAACTATTTTCTCAGAAGTGGATTTCTCCTCAAGAAGCTGAGAATTAAACGACTGATAGGCCTGCCCTGCATCGTATTCTCCAGAGATCATTTTAGCAACCACATCCTTGGAAACAGAGAAAAAGTCATTTGACGCAATGCGGATATACATGTGGTTTTCTTCAATCACAGATTTCACATCTTTCATATATTCCGTAAGCTGAAGATCCACATCCTGACTGTAGCTTAACAGATCCTGTCCATCACTAATAATCTGGTTCTGCGCATCCTCTGAAAGCATTGTGCTCAGTACCTTCATTGCTTTCTTCCGACGTGTCTCATCCTGTGTCAGATTGCGGTTTAAAGCCACCTGGAAATATGGCGTAGTCATAATCCACTTTTCACCATTCCCCTGAAAGAATGGCAGAAAAGTTGTGTTGATGCCCTGATCCTGAAACATTTTTACACCGGCAGAGGTTCCAAAGTACATGGCAAGCTTACCACTTTGATACATCTCAACGATATCATCATAATTCATATCCAGATCCTCCCGGCTAAGCCCTGTATCCTGGATGAACTGCTCCATACGTTCAAAAGCCTCAGGCCAGATGGTACTGTCCAGGCCTTCTCTCTTTGTATTATCCGGGTCACTGTAGGTGATACGCCACTTGCGTCCGTCTACAGAAGACAACTCTGATGCTGACAGACCCTGCAGTGTCTCCATACAGGTATAATCATAATAATAGTCTGCCGTAAATCCACGAATCCCCACTTTGTCAAATTCCTGGCAGGCAGAAACAAAGCTTTCGTAATCTGTCGGAAGAGGAATCTCATACTTTTCAAAAAGATCTTTGTTCGCTACAAAACCATGTGCATCCGCACACACCGGAAGCCAGTTTACACTTCCATCCTCGTTCATAAAATTGCTGATGTATGCATCATAAACGGCACCTGCCGCATTGGTTGTGGAAAGGTCCATCAGACTGTCTTTCAAAGGACTTGCATCATGCAGGGAAAAGCGACAGCAGGTTATAATATCCGGCAATCCACCATTTTCCTTAAGGAACCTGTAGAAATCCAGATCATTATTGCCTACAACAAATTCAACATTGATATCCGGGAGCTGTTCCTGGATGTATGGTGCATATTTTTCATACAGGGTTGTGCTCCATAAATACACCGTAATTGTTTCTGCATCTTCTTTTTCCGCACTCATTCCGCCACAGCCTGACAAAAGTGATAAAGCTGTTACCATTACCAGAAGTACAGACAAAACCTTGTTCCATTTTTTCTTTTCCATTACGAATTCTCCTTCGTATAATTACGTTCCATCAGTTTATGAATTGCCTTTATCAGTAATTTCGCATCCACTGGTTTTGCAATATGTTCATCCATTCCTGCTTCTTTAGCCCTCAGTCTGTCCTCTGTAAACGCATTTGCTGTCATTGCAATGATTGGAATCCCCCTTGCATCCTCTCTGTCCAGGGATCGAATCATCTTCGCTGCCTCATAACCATTCATCACCGGCATCATGATATCCATAAGAATGACATCAAATTCGCCAGCTCCACTCTTTTTGAATATCTCAACAGCCTCCTGTCCGTTCCATGCTTTTGTTACATCAGCACCTTCATTCTGGAGCATAAATTCTGCAATTTCCATATTCAGCTCATTATCTTCTGCCAGAAGAATATGTAGCCCCTTTATACATTTTTCGGATACATCCGTCTGTTTTTCGCATTTATCTGCTTCCATATCTATTTTAAATGGAACCCGGATTACAAATGTAGTCCCTACGCCTTCTTTACTTTCAAAGGTAATGGTTCCACCCATTTTCTCAACCAGTTTTTTGGTAATCGACATTCCCAGACCTGTTCCGGCAAATTTTGTGCGGCTTCCGGTATGTTCCTGTGCAAATGGTTCAAAAATATGTTTCTGAAACTCATCTGCCATTCCGATTCCGGTATCCCGGCAGACAAATTCCATTGTTGTCATTTCTGGCTGTTTGGATGGAATTTCTATGCAGCTGATATAAATAAGTCCATTTTCTCTGTTATATTTTACTGCATTCGACAGGATATTCATCAGGATCCGTTTCACATGCCCCGGACTTCCAATAAAATTCCGGTGCATGAGCTCTCTTTTTTCCCACACAATCTGGACATTCTGTTCTGCCGCCATCTGTTCGACCACAACAAGTACTTCTTCGCAAATGCTGTTCAAATCAAATGGGATTTCTTCCAGCACCACTTCATCCGACTCCAGCTTGCTCATATCCAGTACATCGTTGAGCATTTCCAGCAGCAGATGAGAAGCCATTTTGACTTTTTCCCGGTATTCTGTCTGTTTCTCCATATCGTCAGCATAATGGTCAGCTATATCAACCATGCCGCAGATTCCATTGATTGGGGTCCTGATATCATGACTCATCCTTTGGAGGAATTCTGTCTTTGCCCGATTAGCTGCTTCTGCCCTTTCTGCTGCTATCAGAAGTTCCGTTTTGTATTTTTCCTCTTTTTCCTGTTCCTGTTTCTGATGTGCCTGATTGGTTCTGTATACCCAGAACCAGAATATACCAAATATCAGGAAATAAAGAAAAATGACACCTGTTACACTTAATGGAAGGTTATGGAATACTTCCGTATCCGGAAGATACATATAGATATAGTAATCCCGCTGCTTCAGCATGATTCCGTAGCATCCGGTTCCTTCATTCTTCAAATGAAAAATGTGCTGACTGTCGGTATGCTGTTTCATTGCCTGAATAACCTCATTATCCGCAGTACCCTGTCCTATCAGGCTCTCATCATTACTGGCAACAATCGTCCCCTGGTCTGCAACCATGACTGTTCCATCTTTCCAGGTACTATAACCATTTAAAAGACTCTGTATCGTCAGAGTATAGTTTCTGGTAAATTCAGGGGATGTATAATAATAGATTGCTACAATACCTGGGACATCTTTTCTGGCGCAGGCTGCAATGTCGATATGAGATCCGTCCTCTCTGGTGAAACGTTCCGAATAAGTTCTTTCTTCATATTCACTAAAATTCATGATAATGTCTTTTTGCAGATACTCCATAATCTCATTGGCCAAAGATTCATCCGTACTGTATTCACAATCCATCTTTCCCTCTGCATCCAGTACAAGGATACCATTTACCCAGAGAGTCTTCTGGTTTTCTTTCAGAAACTCACGGCTCAGCTGACCGCCATTTTCTGTTTCCATGTCAATATTCGTACTCATCTGTCTGGCACTTTCGATTGCACGGAGGAGACTTTTGGATTCCGAAGATTCATTATAATGGGTATAGGTTGAGCACTGCACTTTCATATAATTAACAATCTCCACCATTCTTTCCTCTGCTTCCGCTTTCTCTGCATGAAAGAAATAAAACAGGGAGACTACCGCTACACCAATTCCAATCAGACCGCCAACCAGCTGGATTTCTTTTTCTTTTTTCTTTCTTTTAATATCCAAGATCATCCACCTCCAGATACTTCTGGGGATCATCCAGATATTTTTCAATGATTTTCAGGGATGTACCATCCTGACGCATCTCTTCCAGTGTCTGGTTCATCTGCTCACAGATTCCCCGGTCATCCTCTTTTGCAAAAGCAACTCCTATCCCTACAACCATCAAAGGTTCTTCCAGGATGCGGAAACTTGCATCATAATCCTTCATATACTGGACAACAGATTCCTCATGTGCGGCAACCGCATCCACATATCCTTTTCCCAGAAATGTATAGATTAGCTCTCTGTGTCCAAGACTAATCAGATTTCCCAGTTTTGGGATTCTCTCGTCCGTCCGGTTCAGAAAGATGCCTTCCGGTTTGGTTGTAGACTGGACAGCCAGGTTCTTTCCCTCCAGGTCACTCAGCTTATAAATATCGCTGTTCTCATTTACAGCGACCACCTGACGGCTTGCTATGTACGGCCCTGCCCAGCGGTAATCGTCAAGGCGCCCTTCCATGGAAAAACAGCCCATGATACAGTCAATCTCTCCGCTCTCCACCAGTTCTTTTTTCTTCTCCCAGTTGATTTGGACAACGTCCACCTGATATCCCATTCTGCTAAAAGCTTCTGTAGCAAGTTCAACATCGATTCCTGTCGGTACACCATCCTCATTCAGATAATTGTATGGGGGATAGCTGTCGCTGCCGAGCGTGATGACCGGCTTTTCTGTCTCTGTTTCACTGACATCTGTATTTTTACACCCTGCCAGAGTAATCGACATAATTCCTGCAAGCAGAATGCCTGCAATCATTCGTTTTCCTTTCATTTTCTTCCATTCCTGTTTCTATTTTTCATTTTTTATTTTTCTGTTTCTGTTTATTCAATACAGAAAGAATGACCTTTTTTTCACAGTTCTTTACCTCCACAAAATTTTGCTTTATCCTGACTATCAGACCACTGTTCTTTTGTAAGATAAGTAAAGTGCTCCGTTCTAACATCTCCCATAAGTGCACAGGGTTTATTTTCTTCCGTATGATGATATTTGAATCCACATTTCTCCTGACAGCGTTTTGATTTTTCATTTCCGTCATAATATCCGCACCACATAGCACTACAGCCCAAATCTAAAAAAGCATGCTTCTGTAAAGCTCGAACCGCTTCGGGAATCAAGCCCTGCCCCCAGTATGGAACACCTATCCAATATCCAATTTCTATTTCATCATCAGCTGCTTTTGTGTGCGACTGCGCCGGCGGAATCAATCCGATACTTCCAATTGCAACATTATCTTCTCTTAAACACACTGCATATGTTTCATCTGCCGACAAAACACTTTTGATGATTTCTCTGCTATTCTCTACACTTGTATGTACTGGCCATCCTGCTATATGCCCCACCTCGGGAGCCTTGGCATACTTATATAAACTCTCTGCATCATCCTCTTTCCAAGGGCGAAGTATTAATCTCTCAGTTTCTAATATCATAACCTACTCCTTTACCAACTGCTTTCTAATATGATTTGTAATTGAATCAAATACCATATGCAATAAGATCTGACCATTTCTGCACTCCAACTTTATTATAGTGATTCATCATATCGTTAGAACAAGTACAAGCATATTCATACATTGCAAGCGATATAGACACGCATGTCGATTTTATCAATAAAAATAGAATCCCAGGAATTCCTAGGCTTCTTCCATTTGAAAGAGATGTTAATTCATACATCATTTCATAAATTGTGATTCTGTCATCCCTATAAACTGGAATTTTCTCAATTCTTCATCTCTGTTTTTTTCTTTTCCAATTAATTAATAGACCAATCGTTGAAATAACAAAAATTAATGCTGATGTTAGAGAAAAAATACC
>CAKRWT010000018.1 GCA_934418125.1 uncultured Lachnospiraceae bacterium | reverse complement strand
TTTAGACATAAAATATGCTCCCTCCTAAGTGACAAGTTTTTATTATTTCACTTGTCTACCTAGAAGGGAGCATATCAGTCTTACCACTGCTGTTGACTGGTTGTGGAACAACCACGGGTATCAAGGAAGATGTGGAGACGGATGCTGCCAATGAAGCGATGGAAGAAACAGCAGTCAGAGAATTGGAGCAGATAGAAGAAGTAGAGGAAGGACAGCAGGAAGGAGCGGAACAAACGCAGGAAGATGCGCCTGTGTGGAGCAGTGTTTCGATTCTGGGTGACAGTATTTCGACTTTTTCCGGGTGGATTCCGGAAGGCTATTATGATTTCTTCCCGGATAACGGAAAGGTCGAAACAGTGGAGGAAACCTGGTGGTATCCGTTATTGGAGGAACTGGATTTAACGCTATATACGAATGCATCCAGTGCCAATGCAACCTGTATAGGAGATTCTACCAGTGAGGATAATCCATCCTATGGATGTAGCGATTTCCGGGCAAATGCCCTGGTGGGAGAAGCTGGTGCCATTCCGGATGTGATTATCGTCTACATGGGAACCAATGATTTGCTAAAAGGAGTTCCGTTGGGGGATAATGATGGAACACAGTTTGTGGATGCAGGGATGGTAGAGAACTTTAGTGATGCTTACACTGTGATGCTGGATAAGCTGCAGGCAGAGTATCCCTGTGCAGAGTTGTTCTGCTGTACGCTGACCCAGATAGGAGACTGGGGAACAGAGACTCCCTTTGTAGAGTTTGTAAATGGTGATGGGCTGACTGCAGCGGATTATAATGCATGTATCACGAAGATTGCCAATAATCTGGGAGCACGGGTCATTGATTTATATGACTGTGGCATTACGATAGAGAATATGCAGGAGACGGTAAGTGATGGAGTACACCCGACACCGGAAGGAATGGATTATGTCAGAGAAGCAGTAAAAAAAGCACTGACAGAATAATAAACAGCAATAGAGCCATGGAAATGAGTATAAAAAGACGGCATCTGATAAGAAATCAGATGCCGTTTCCTGTTATGCCTTTTCTTCGTGATATTCTTTTTCTGTATTTACATTCCAGATATTATCCTTATTTTCAATGCCATTTACGATATTTTTCACGGTTTCAAAAGAAGTAACCATGGAATGGTCAATGTTATTATAACGGTGCTGTCCGTTACGGCCAACACAGTACAGATTGTCAATCGTTTTCAGGTATTCTATCAGGGTATCCATATCTTTGTAAGTGTCGAAGTAAGCCGGATATGCCTTTTTCACACGTTCCACATGGGAATCCATGACATCTTCCGGTTTATCAATCAGTCCCATCCGGACAATTTCATCAACGGCAAACCGGGTAAAGTCTTCATCAGACATGGACCAGTATTTATCCCCCTCAAAGACAAAGTATTCCAGACCAATCCAGACACTGTGCTCCAGGTCTTTTACCATATAAGGAGACCAGTTATTGTATATCTGGAAACGACCAAGCTGAACCGTGCGGTCATGGACATAAACCCAGCAGTCGGGAACAATATTGCCAATCGTTTTGAGTTTTGTCTTATTTTTCAGGTTAAGCTTTGGCAACAGAAGTCCTACGGTCATATAATCACGATAGGGAAGTCCGGCAGCGATATCCTGCTGCACCTTAGGCACATCGTTCATACCGGCAACCAAATCTTTTACCGGCATGGAGGAAATGAAAATATCGCCTTCTACAGTCACTTCGCCATCAGGACCTTCATAGGTCAGGGAAGTGATATGGTTGTTTTCATCCTTGTGAAGTCTGGTAACCTTACAGTTACGAAGAATGGTACCGCCTGCTTTTTCGATTTCTTCTGCGGTAACGTCCCAGAGCTGTCCCGGTCCTAATTTCGGGTAACTGAACTCTTCAATCAGGGAAGTTTCTACCTGTCTGTTTTTCCTGCCGGGAAGCATTTTGGAAAATACATCCTTGATAATGGCAATGATGGAGAGCCCCTTTACACGCTGGGCACCCCAGTCGGGAGCGATTTCACTGGGACTTCTGCCCCAGAGATTCTCGGTATAGTTTTCAAAGAACATGGAATACAGCTTCTTACCAAAGCGGTTGATATAGAAGTCTTCCAGAGAATTCTCTTTGCGCTTATGAAGCAGGGAGGCGAGATAACTGAATCCCACTTCCAGCGTAGTAAGGAATCCCATATTCTTAAAAGTTTCAAATTTAAGAGAAATAGGGTAATCAAAGAATTTTTTGTTAAAATAAATTCTGGATACCCGGTTACGACGAAGCATAACGCGGTCTTCTTTTTCCGGGTCAGGTCCACCGGGAGTTAATGTCATATCACGATGGAGAACGATGTCGTCATAGGTAGGAGATCCCTGGAGAGGAAGCATTTTATTCCACCATTCGTTTACTTCAGGCACCTTGGAGAAGAAGCGGTGTCCGCCCATATCCATACGATTCCCCTTGTAATTAACGGTTTTGGAAATACCGCCCATTGCGTCA
Organism: uncultured Lachnospiraceae bacterium; assembly: GCA_934418125.1. Taxonomy (GTDB): domain Bacteria; phylum Bacillota; class Clostridia; order Lachnospirales; family Lachnospiraceae; genus UBA3282. The sequence continues at coordinate 48,223 of CAKRWT010000018.1, read as the reverse complement.
CTTTCTTCTAATACAGTGACTTCATAATCCTTGCTCTGCTTTAATAATTCGTATGCGGCGGTCAATCCGGCAGGTCCCGCACCGATAACATATACCTTTTTCATGAAATACCTCACATATTGGATAAAATCGGAAGTTTTATCCGTACATAAACAATATTTTAACACGTTTGCTTATGGTTGTACAGACTAGGGATACTTGTTGAGGGTAAATGTTGCCAGGGAACAATACAAATTGTGCTATTTATTCCAAACTGTGGTATACTATACCATATTTAGAAAAAGTAATTGGTATGTGCATTTGAGAAAGCACAGAAATGAGGAGTATCATGATACACATCGTTAGTTTACTGTTCTGGCTTATTATAGTTCCTTTTGCTATGGGACTGGTGCCGGTTCGTTTCATTATGCCACAGAAGAGAAACCCGGTGCTGGTGATTCTGGCAGGATATTTCCTGATGTGGGCAGTGTTTGAAGTAATCTGTATTCCGGAGGTTTTATGGGTAGAATATCATAATTTTACGGTGGCATCCCGTTGCTTTATGGCAGCTTCACTGCTGACTGCGGTAACAGGTCTGGTACTTTGGTATCGCAATGGTAAGGCAGGACGGGAAAGCCTGATTTTCGGGACAGGGAAATCCTTTCGTATAAAAGAAATCAAATGGGATATCCGTATCGAGTGGCTCATCTTCTTTGCGCTGGTTGGGTTTCAGTTATATAAGGCTGTCTTTTATGCCTCCTTTGATGGAGATGATGCCTATTATGTGGTAGAGTCCCTGATTGCCCAACAGGCAGATGTGATGTATAAGATACTGCCATACACAGGCGGTTCTACGGGGTTAGATGTGCGCCATGTGCTGGCAGTGTTCCCGATGTGGGTTGCTTTTATTGCAGACAGAAGCAATATTCATGCAACGATTGTATCCCATGTGATCATGCCACTTGTACTGATACCATTGTCTTATCTGGTTTATTATGAAATCAGCAGAAGACTGTTCCGGGAAAGGGAGAGCCGGGCAGTTTTTATGATTGCCCTTGCTTTCTTCCAAGTATTTGGAAATGTATCCATTTATACCAATGAAACCTTTTTCCTGACCAGGACATGGCAGGGAAAGGCGGTAGTAGGCAGTCTGGTTATCCCGGCACTTCTCTGGGTATTACTTTGGATATATGATGGTACGAAAAAGGAAAAGCGGGCAGACAGAGGACTGTGGCTGTTACTGGTGTGTGTCAATATGACGGCCGGAATCTGCAGCTCGATAGCAGTTTTTCTGGTATCAATTCTTATGGCGGTTATGGCATTGGTCCTGATGATAACAGAAAGAAATTTTAAGGTAGTGCTGAAATTGGGACTGACCTGTATCCCGAATGTAATTTATATGGGAATCTATGTGGTTATGGGGTACAGTTATCTGCTGCGTTAGCATAACAGAATGACGAAGAAAGCATGGAGTGTCAATATGTGGGGCATTTTTTTAGAGAGTGTTGTAATATTTAAAAATTATATGGGATTTCATGAAAATGGCTATCTGGCGGGAATCTATCTTTTTATCCTGTTATATTTGTGGCTGACAGAGAAAGAAAAGTACAGAAGGGCGATTTTTGTGTATGCACCAACGATTCTGTTGTTTTTGTTTTTCTGTCCGGTATTCCGAAAAGTATTTGTGGCGGTATTAGATGATTCGGAAACCTATTATCGTCTGCTGTGGCTGCTACAGATGAGTCTTGTCAGTGCTTACGGTATGGTAAAAATGTGTGGCAGACACAGAAAATTAGGACTGGTAGTGATAGCGGTTGCCATCATAGCCTGTGGAAACTATGTCTATGACAGTGAGCACATTACCAAGGCGGAAAATGCCTATCACATTCCCCAGGAAGCCGTGGACATTGTGGATATGATAGAACCGGAGGAAGGGCGTATTACAGTGCTTGTCCCGGCGGATTTAATCTATTATATCAGGCAGTACAGCACGAATCTGGAGATGCCTTATGGACGGGAAATGTTGATTGCCAGATGGGACTATTATAATGCCATGTATGAAGCCATGGAGAAAAGCGAAGTAATTGACACGGCAGAGTTTGTAAAGCTTACAAGGGAATATCCGTGCAGCTATGTGGTGTTACAGGAAGACCGGAAAATAAAGGAGCCACTGACGGACTATGGCTTTCAGGTGTATGGACAGGTAGGCTCTTATATTATCTATCAGGATACTACAGTGGCAGGAGCGGAGTAGCGTATGTTATTTAATTCTTATATTTTCGTGTGTTTCTTTTTCCCAATCTGTCTGTTGGGCTATTATGGTCTGCTCCATTATGAACAGACAAGGGCAGCAAAGGTTTTCCTGGTGCTGATGTCACTTTGGTTTTATGGTTATTTTAATGTATCCTATTTGCTGCTCATGCTTTGCAGTATTGGTTTCAACTATGCGTTTCACCGGATTTTATCAAGATATCCCAGGAAACAGTGGGTGATTCTGGCAGTTATCTGTAACCTGGGGGCATTGTTCTACTTTAAATACTTTGATTTTTTCCTCTCTACGGTAAATGCAGTGTTTGGTAGTTCTTTTTTACTGCATCATATTCTGCTGCCGTTGGGAATCAGCTTCTTTACGTTTCAACAGATTTCCTTTGTGGTGGACACATATCATGGAGAAGTAAAAGATTGCAATATCGTGGATTACGCACTGTTTGTATCTTTTTTTCCTCAGTTGATTGCAGGACCGATTGTGAACCATGATGAAATGCTGCCACAGTTTGCAAAGCCTCGCCGGATTCCGAAGACGGAGCCGGAAAATATGGTCTTCTGGCAGAAGTTTTCCAGCGGTGCAGCCCTGTTTATTCTGGGGCTTGCCAAAAAGGTGCTGTTAGCAGATACCTTTGGAGCCGGTGTGGATTATGGGTATTCCAATCTTTCTGTACTTGGCAGATGGGATGCGGTACTGGTTATTATCTTCTATACGTTGCAGCTCTACTTTGATTTCAGTGGTTACTGCGATATGGCAAGAGGGCTGGGGCGGATGCTCGGTTTTGAAATCCCGGTAAACTTTAATTCACCCTATAAAGCGGTTAACATTATTGATTTCTGGAAACGTTGGCATATCACGCTGAACCGGTTCTTTACCAAATATGTTTATATTCCGTTAGGCGGTAACCGTAAGGGGATGCCACGTATGTATTGCAATCTGCTGCTTGTGTTTTTCTTAAGTGGGTTATGGCACGGAGCCGGATGGAATTATATTCTGTGGGGAATGTTACATGGCGTTTTGTATGTAATAACCAGGTTCTGGCAAAGGAGCATAAAGCCGCGGGTGTCACATACGCAGAAAGACAGCGGAAACCCAATTGTGACAGCTGTGTCAAGAATATTACTGTTTGTCTATGTGAGTGTGGCCTGGGTATACTTCCGGGCAGAAAGTGTGACACAGGCGAATCAGATGCTGCGTACAGCCATAAGCGGAGCGGCTGGAAAAATATCCCTGGATTTGGCAGAGTGCTTCCAGTTGGATGAATTCTGGTATGTGCTTAAAGTGCTGCATTTAGATGGACTTGCCTATAGCCGTTATATTCTGATGTTTGTGATTCTGGCAGTGGGAATTTATCTGGCAATGGTGGGAGACAATGCGGCCCAGAGAGTCAGGAAGATGAAATATAAAATGATTTCCGGAGTAGTACTGGGAGGCATTTTTGTGTGGTGCATCCTGAGCTTTTCCGGGGTCAGTACGTTCTTGTATTTCAATTTTTAGGACAGTGCAGAAATTTGCGAGACTTATAAATAGTTTGCCTAAAATGCACAAACGAATAACCAATCGAGGGGTCCTTGGAAAACGCTGGTACTTAATGGCTGTGTTTTAGCCATTTATGTACCACTGCGTTTGAGGTGGAGCGAAAGCGCACCTGAGATGGTTTTCGTTTGCGCATTTTCATGCAAGCATCTGTTGTCTCACAATTATCTGCATGTATCCGTAATAAGAAAGGAGCAATCCGATGAATCGATTTAAGAAGTGGTTCTTTACGGCGGCCGCGGTGGCAGCAGTTCTCCTGGTGGGAACAGCAGCTCTGGTAGTGTATGTGGACCCCTTTTTCCAATATCATAAACCACTTGAACATTTCCCATATCTGGTGGATAACCAGTTAAGCCAGAATCCGGGTATGGCACGGAATATGACTTATGACAGTGTCATTCTTGGTTCTTCCATGACGGTAAACTTTAATACCAACTGGTTTGCAGAACAGATGGATTACAATACGATTAAATTGAATTACAGTGGGGCGTATCCCAAAGACCAGGCAAATATCTTAGAGCAGATTTATAAGAGCGATAACGAGGTCAAGGCTGTTTTCCTGGGGGTAGACGTAATGACCTATACCGGAGACGTGGAAGAAACCAAGTACCCGATTCCAACCTATCTGTATGATGATTCTTTGTGGAATGACGTAGAGTATATCTGGAATAAGGATGTGATTCTAAATTATATCCTAAGACCGCTTGCAGACCCGGATAAGACCGATTTGGCTACGGTTTATCAGAGCTGGTGGACGGATGAGTATTATAACATTCAGTGGGTTATGCACAATTATGAGCCATCACAACCGGTACTGGAGGAGGTGCCTGAGGATGCTTATATCGAAAGTGTTGCCAGAAATCTGGACACGAATATCTGTCCTTTTATTGAGGAAAATCCAGGGACTACGTTTTATATTTTCTTTCCGCCCTACAGTATTTTGTACTGGAATGACGTGATAACCGAGAACCATCTGGAAGCAACGATGGCAGAGTATCAATATATTGCAGAAACCATGCTGCAATATGAAAATGTAAGAGTATTCTTTTTCCCGGACCAGGAATGGATTGTAACAGACTTAAATCATTACGCAGATTATACCCATTATCACAGAGATATTAATTACTATATGACGGAGTGCTTTGCAGACGGAACCTGTGAAATAAAGAGTGCAGAGGATATGGAAGAGGCACTTGACCAGGTACGGGAGATAATAGACCGGTTTGATTTTGAAGCGTTGTTTTCCGTGGAGTGGTAATGGATTTTAAGAAGAAACAGATGGAAATATAGGCTGACAGAAAAATACGATAAGGAAATGCAGAGAAAAAGGTTCGCCAGGATATGATAGTCCCGGCGAACCTTTTGGGTGTAAAGTTATTTCTGTTTTATGAAGTATTTTCTATTTATTCGTGTTGTCGGCAAGTTCCGGGAAGATGCAGGAAACAAACCTGTCTGCCAGAACTTCGCGGCCGGCATCGTTAAAATGAATATAGTCGGTCATATAATCCAGATAGTTATCTTCGTTGATGGAACCATAGAAATTATCGATAAAGGACACACCGCAGTCGCTTGTGGCATCCAGTTCTTTCTGAAGGTAGTGGCTCAAGGTACCATTCCCCAAGTCTACACGGTCACCATTCTCGAAATTACCTTCCTCGTTGACGTGGTGACAGAACGTGTGGGACATTACGACAATCCGGATATGCGGATAAGCTTCCTGAATCGCGGTAATACCGCTTCTTAAAGCACCTGTATAGGTAATGATGTCATAAGGTGCATTAGGGTCGTCACAGGGCCTTCTGTTAATGTAATCGCTGCCGTCATACATAATACAGATAAGGTCTACACTGTTCATATCCACGCCCTCTAACAGGGACACTGTTTTCGGAAAAGCTTCATCATAGCTGTAGGAAGCAGCACTCTTCATCAAATCAAAATTGCCGCTTGCCAGGGCATCGGCTACATAAGGGAAGGAAAAAGCATCCAGATAATACCAGTCTGCATATTCGGAATTCTGGGCAGCGATGGTAGTGCCGGTAAAGGCCCCATTATAGATGGTGGCACCTGTTTTGGCGGCAATCTGTTCTGCCAGTCCGCCTTCTCCCTGGTTTAAGGAAAATGGGTCGTCTCCCAGGCAGAGAATGGTAGTCACACCATCGTCCTCGTGTCCTTCCAGTTTATCAGAAGATAAGGGAATAATATTGTCCATTGCCTCAATATCAAAGGCATCTGTCTGGATGGTGGGGTCATAGTCGGATGGAACCCCTTTATTCCAGATGTATAGCTTATATGCGGAAATACCTGCAATCAACACGATAATACCAACCAGTATGATGTGGATATTAAGGTGGAAAGAAGGTTTTTCATTTTGTTTCATATCATTGTCCTGATTCATAATCTCCTCCAGATAATTTGTATTATAGTAGTTATCATTCTACTATGAATTTTACGAAAAATCCATGCGTTCACACAATTTTAAGAAAAACTTTGGAATTAGAAGTAAAAAGGAGCGATTCTAAGAAGTAAAAACTCTTTAGAATCACTCCATGGCTGGTCGCATCGGTTACGAATTAACCCATTGATACGGCGTTTTCCATCGGTGTGCGGTCTTTTCTGTTATTATACTGATTATAGGAAATCAGATTAGTCTGGGCAGGTTGCTGCTGTAATTCCTTATACCATTTACTGTATTTGTACATCCGATATGTAGTGCTCAGCTTCCTGAGCTCATCTTCATTTGCACAAATATTGGTAAACTGAACCCTTTCTTCCCGATTCATGGATACATAATCCATGTAAGAAATCTTCAGTTCTGTGATACCTTCACGGCATTTAGGACAGACCTGCTTGTGCCCGTTTAACAGATAGACCCGATGGCAACGCTTACAATAGTGCATGTACATCATGAAAAATTCCCCTTTTCTCATTTAAAATGTTGAAATTGTAATGTTGCTCTTATATTGTGTCAGTTTAATGTATTAAAGTCAAGCGGATTTTACAAAAAAATGGTGTAATAAGCGGTGTAAAATATCGCGTAAAAGCGCGCTTAAGCGTACTGGGAAGCGGTTGTGTCAGGCAACATGGCAGTCATCAGGTAAAAGGGCATACTAAATACCATAAAGTACACATAGCGGAACTCTGTGGCAACCGGAGTGGCAACCAGAACCGTCAACAGCAGTAAAAAGCTGGGTAACAGGCACAGCAGTTTCTTTGCCTCCCGGCGGATTAACATGGTGCCGGCACTAAACAGCATAATCCAACAGGCAACACCCATACTCCAGAGGGTTCCATAGATGGGAACCATGCTGCCTAATTTAATGGCAATTTCTTTACCCTTTACCACCAGCGGACCACCAATCAGGTGTCTGGTAGATACACCAAGTTCAGTGGCACTGACCCCTTCTGCTTCTGCTACCAGATAGAAAGAGTCCGGATACCAGTAGCCATAGGTCTGCTGGATATAAGCATTCAGGTAATCGCCCGGATAGCGCAGTCCAAGGGATACCCAGAGCCGTAAGAATTCTTTCTTATGTTCGGCAAGGTATTGCTGGTTGCCTGCCCGCACCAGCTCCTTCATGTTGTCGGCAAAGGTGGGATTATACAAATCCTTGATATAAGTCAAATCAATCACATTTTCCACCAGGGACAGTTCCTCTGGTGTGAGTGCACGGTCATTACAGATGACAGCCGCAATCTGCTGGGTGGGGATACAGAGCGATTCAATCAGGTCTGGCTGTGCTACCTGAAAGTGGTTCATTACCGGGTAGCGGATAAGGGCTGCCACACAGAAGGTACACAACAGAACCGGGTACAGTTGCCGTGCCTGTTTCCTGCAAAAAAGAAAGAGGAAAGGAAGACAGACCAGAAAGGCATACCAGCCATTACTGCGGAACAGACAAATCATAATGCCGGAGAGCAGGAACAGGGTAACCTCGTGTGTATTCAGATGTTCCTGGGTCAACAGCCGGAAAAGGCTGCATTGAAACAGCATGACGGCAGCCGCAAAAGGAATATCCTTCCAGATGGTTACAGAGAAAACCGCATGATAAGGAATGAACGCATAAAAGGCGGTAATCAGCAAAAGGACGAAAGGACGGATTTTATGCAGCCGTAAGGTACTGATGCAATAGGCGGCGCTGCCGGCCAGCAGACACATCTGCAAAAAGGTATAGAAGCCTACTGCCACAACCATATTGCCGGTTATTTGATAAGCCAGGTGGTAACACAGGGAAAAAAACATGGTATGACACCAGGGATGGTGGTTGCTGTAGGGAATCAGCCCCAGAACCTGCTCGAACTGATTGATGCTGTCGGGGGTCATGATGCCGGGATACTGATACAGATAGTAAGGAAGCCAGCACAGTATACAGAATAGGAAAGAGCAGCAGGCTGTGTGGTTACGGTAGAGGTTGACACAAAAGGTAATGATACCGGATGCCTTCTGAAACCGTCCGGAATAGATATAGGAAAGATTCTGATACCGGGTTAAGAGTACCTGTTCCAGGGCGCGGATATTGCAGGTATAGGAAAAAAGAAATTTAAGCAGGTAGAAAAATAAAATAGTAAATCCGGCAAAGGTAACGGCGATGATACCAAAACGGAACATTTGGTTTGTCAGCAGGCTGACATAGTTGGGATAATCCACCAGCATATAGAAAGCGGTAAAAAGAAGTGCCAGTAGCAAGGCAACACGATTGGTGTGTCTGGCATGTAAAATATGGTCTCCTTCGATGTCGACAGCAAGCTCCGGAGAATCGGCCAGAAAGAGATTCAACCGGTCCAGGCGCCTGCTGACATGGCGGTAGAAGAAAAATACGAGAAGAAAAAATACAAAGGTTAAAATATTTCCCGGCTCCATGCGGGCAGCTTTCATTAAAGCCCAGGTCGTCAGAAAGCTCTCCAGAAGATGAAGGAGCAGGGTCTTGTTGGTTTTTGTGTTTGACATAGCAATCTCCAGTCTGTTATTCCCTTAAATACAAGCGCGATAAATTCCTCATAAGGATAGAGTAATAGATGGAAAAGTCTGTGTCAAGAAAGAGCTGCGCAGGGATTCTTATGTAAATCTTAAGAATGGGGATAAATCTTGAAGTAGCCGAGTAGTTATGCTATAATGTTACAAAATTGTTAAAAATGAAAGGTTTACATAAAATGAAAAGAACGGAGAAGAAAAACAACCGGAGCAAACAGAAGGAAAGAAGAGGAAAAGAAATTTCCTGGGAGGAAGAAGTAGATTATCTGGTGGAGGATTATGAGGATGCGGATGATGTAACAGATGACACTTTGGAATTCTTAAGCCTGGATGATGAAACTATCGAGAATTATCAGAGGGAGCAGGAAGCAAAGAAGAAAGCTTCTTCCGGACGAAAAGCCACCGTCATCTACGAAGATGAGGAAGATGACGAATACGAAGACGAGTATGGGGATGATGATGGCGAGTACGAAGATGAGGATTACGAGGAGGAAGAGTACGAGTACGAAGATGAGGATTACGAGTACGAAGAATACGAGGACGAAGAGGATGACTATGAGGACGAAGAATACGAAGATGATGAGTACGAGCCGGAAACCTTCGGAGAGAAGTTCTCTCATTTTATCCGAAATATAAATGCCATGGACGCCCTCGTGGCAGGACTGGGAATTCTTGTCCTGGTGGGTGCCTGTGTGGCAGGTGGGTTGTATGCCAATGCCAAATCGGTGGAAAAGCAGGTGGAAGCCTTTGCCACAGTCGGCGAGCAGATGCAGGGTGTCTCCATCATTGGCGAGAGTGGTCTTCTTGCGGTATCGGAATCTGCCAGACTGGCAAATATGATTGCGATAGAAGAGGAAGAAGAACAGGAAGCAGAAGAAGAGGAAGATATAAAGAAGCTGGTAGAAGTTTCCCTGAATATTACTTCTATTCAGTCGGATATGAAGATTAAGTTTGTGAATAAGGCGACCGGCAAACTGATAGGTGGTGTTCCTTTTGAAGTAACCATAACCGGCGCGAATAATTACGAATGGAAGGATGACAATAAGGACGGTATTATCTATCATACAGATGTGCCGGCAGGAAATTATACTGTGACAATCAAGCCGCTTACAGGTGACGATGCACAGGCATATAAGCTGCCGGCATCGGCAAGCAGCGTGACGGTCAGTGACAAGATTGCCTACAAGAAAGTTGATGTCGTAGACGAAGTAAAAACAGAGGCAGAGGTCAATGTGGCAGCAGAGGATACCGGCGTACAGGATACGGCTGTGGAGTCAACGCTGCAGGATACCGTCGAGTGGGTAGAATCAACCAAGACACCGATTGGCGGGGAGAAGGATACCTATAAGGCTATTGATAAGAAAGAAATTACAGACCCATGGACGGTCAGCCATGCATTTTATAAAATGGTAAGCAATGATACAAAATCGACAGTCAGTGGCAACGATAGCGGCAATACGGGAACCGGCGGCAGTGATAGTGGCAACACCGGAACTGGAGGTAACACGGGAACCGGCGGCAGTGACAGTGGCAATACCGGAACCGGCGGTAATACTGGGACTGGTGGAAGTGACAGTGGTAACACCGGAAATGGAGGCAACGCAGGTGGCAGTACAACCCCGACGACCAAAACGGATGCGAAGGTAACGATGAACGCGACTGCTTTAACCCTGAAAAAGGGGGATTCCTCCACACTTTCCATTACGATAACCCCAACGGGCGCAGCTTCTTCTGTTAACTGGAGTACCAGCAATGCTTCGGTTGCTTCGGTCAGCAATGGAACGGTAAAGGCAGAAGGTGTGGGAACAGCAACGATTACAGCAGCCGTAACGGTTAACGGTTCCGATACGGTGAATGGGACAACACAGAATCTGACCTGTACCGTAACGGTTACAGAGACGAAACCAGTGTATACCAAGGTCACCATCAGTGGCACCGCAGAAGTAACAGTAGGGAAGACAGTTACCCTGACTGCCACAACAGATCCTGCCGGGGGAAAAGTGACCTGGAGCAGTGACAATGATAAGATAGCCAAGGTTGATGCAAACGGTGTCGTAACCGGTGTGGCGGAAGGAACCGCCAATATTAAGGCAACCTGCGCCGATGCAACTAACATTACGGCAACTTACAAGATTACGGTAAAGAAATCAGCAGTGGACGGAACGACCAAGTTAAAGGATAAAAAAGGCAACCAGCTTTATTACAAAGACGGTGACGGCAACTATAAGGAAGCTACCTATGACGATTACAAGAAGTATGATACTTTCTATATCAAATCCACAGAAGCTTCCGAATACAAATATACCGGCTGGCAGACCATTGACGGAAGCGTTTATTTCTATAACAAAGACGGCAATTATGTAACCGGGGAGCAGGTTATCCAGGGAGCCAAATATAACTTTGGCAGTGACGGAAAGTTATCTTCCGGTTCCGGTTCCATGGGAATCGATGTGTCGAAATGGAATGGTTCCATTGACTGGAATGCGGTTAAGAATTCCGGTGTATCCTATGTTATTATCCGCTGCGGATACAGAGGCTCTTCGACTGGTGCGTTGATTGAGGATCCGAAATTCAAGAGCAATATCCAGGGAGCCAAGGCAGCCGGATTAAAGGTTGGTGTTTACTTCTTCAGCCAGGCAGTCAATGAGGTGGAAGCGGTAGAGGAAGCGTCTATGGCACTCAGCCTGGTAAAGGGCTATGGACTGAACTATCCGATTTTCCTGGATGTGGAATCCAGTGGGGGACGTGGTGATGGTATCGGAACAGATACCAGGACAGCAGTCTGCAAGGCGTTCTGCCAGACAGTCCAGAACTCCGGATATTCGGCAGGTATCTATGCCAACAAGACCTGGTTTAGCAGTTACATCAATACGTCCAGTCTGACCGGTTATAAAATCTGGCTGGCACAGTATGCGAGTGCGCCAAGTTACACAGCAACCCGTTATGATATGTGGCAGTATTCCTCCAAGGGAAAAGTCAGCGGTATCAGCGGCAATGTGGATATGAATATCAGCTACCTGAACTATTAGGCTTGCATTTATAAGTTGGCTGAATTATTATAAACTAAGGTATAAACTGGATTAGGATAAAGGAGAAAGTATGAGAACTTATTTAGTAACAGGGGGAGCAGGTTTTATTGGCTCTAACTACATTCACTATATGTTTAAGAAATATGACAACGATATCCGCATTATTAACGTAGATGTACTGACTTATGCGGGAAATCTGGAGAACCTGAAAGATATTGAGAACCGGGAGAATTATACTTTTGTTAAGGCAGATATCTGTGATAAGGAAGCTATTTCCAAAATCTTTGCCGAAAATGATATTGACAGAGTTGTTCATTTTGCAGCAGAAAGCCATGTAGACAGAAGCATTAAGAATCCGGAGATTTTTGTACAGACCAATGTACTGGGAACTGCGGTCATGCTTAACTGTGCCAAGGCAGCCTGGGAGCTGCCCGATGGAAGCTTTCAGGAAGGTAAGAAATTCCTGCATGTATCCACGGATGAAGTATATGGTTCCCTGGAGGAAGATGGCGGTTATTTCTATGAGACAACTCCTTATGCACCACACAGCCCTTATTCTGCCAGCAAGGCAAGCTCTGACATGCTGGTAAAGGCTTATATGGATACTTACAAATTCCCGGCGAATATTACGAACTGTTCCAACAACTATGGACCATATCAGTTCCCGGAGAAGCTGATTCCGCTGATTATCAACAATGCTTTACAGGGAAAGAAACTGCCGGTCTATGGCGATGGCAAGAATGTACGTGACTGGCTGTATGTGGAAGACCATGCCAAGGCAATTGATATGGTACAGGAGCAGGGCAGACTGTTCGAAACATACAATGTCGGCGGACATAATGAGAAACAGAACATTGAAATCATTAAAATTATTATTGAGACTTTACAGGAAATGCTGCCGGAGAACGACCCGCGTAAGGCTCTTGTCAGGGAAGATTTGATTACTTACGTGGAGGACAGAAAAGGGCATGACAGAAGATATGCCATTGCTCCGGACAAGATTAAGGCAGAAATCGGTTGGGAGCCGGAAACGATGTTTAAAGAAGGAATCCGCCGTACCATCCAGTGGTTCTTTGAACATGAGGACTGGATGAAGAACGTAACAAGCGGCGATTACCAGAAATATTACGAAGATATGTATCAGACAAAATAGAGCGCTGATACAGAGAAGGGAAAGGTATTACCATGAAGGGAATTATACTTGCGGGTGGTTCCGGGACAAGACTGTACCCACTGACCAAGGCAATTTCAAAGCAGATTATGCCGGTGTATGATAAACCGATGATTTATTATCCACTGTCCACACTGATGTTAGCCGGAATCCGGGATATTCTGATTATTTCTACACCAAGGGACCTTCCGGTATTCCAGGAATTATTTGGAACCGGGGAACAGCTTGGACTGCGGATGGAATATGCAATACAGGAAACGCCAAGAGGACTGGCAGATGCTTTTATTATCGGTGCAGATTTTATCGGTAATGATAGTGTGGCACTGGTGCTTGGAGATAATATTTTTTATGGACAGAGCTTTTCCAGGGTATTACGAGAGGTTGCTTCCCGGGAACAGGGAGCCACTATTTTCGGATATTATGTGCGTGACCCGCGAGAGTATGGTGTGGTAGAGTTTGATGAAAATGGTATGGCATTGTCTATCGAAGAAAAGCCAGAGCATCCTAAGAGCAACTATGCGGTACCGGGCTTATACTTTTATGATAATGACGTGGTGGAGATTGCAAAGAATGTGAAACCATCTGCCAGAGGGGAAATTGAAATTACCAGTATCAACAACGAGTACCTCAGAAGAGGAACTTTGCGCGTGGAAACACTGGGAAGAGGCTTTGCCTGGTTAGATACCGGCAACCATGATTCCCTGTTGGATGCAGCAGATTTCGTGGCAGCTTTTCAGAAGAGACAGGGACTTTATATTTCCTGTATTGAAGAGATTGCTTACAAGAGAGGATTTATTACCAAGGAGCAGTTACTTGCCCTGGCAGAGCCGCTGATGAAGACGGCTTATGGACAATATTTGGTAGAGGTAGCGAATGGACTCTAAAAAGATGCGGAAGACTCTGCTTGGTATGCTGCTTGTATTTATTCTGTTGGTGGCGGCGCTTGCGCTTACCAACCTGGATAAGGTAAAGCAGAAGCTTGGTTTGGAAAGTGCAGACGCTATGGCAGAGATGGGAACAACGGAAGAGGATAATGCGAATGGTGGACAGATAGGACAAAATCTGTCTGCTTTTCTGCAAGATGAGACTTTTTTTGACCCGGAAGTACAATTTAAGAGTATAGAAAGTTATTCCGGTAAATCGGTTTCCATGGTAATGAGTTCGGTTTCCAAAGACCTGCGAATTATGATTGTGGACAGTCTGGGTGAGCTTGTTACAGGGGCACCATTTACAGTGGCCTTGCAGGGAATGGGAAGTTATACGGACGAAGACGAGGATGGCATTATTTATATTGATAAGCTGAGAGCCGGGGAGTACAGTGTTTCGCTGGAAGAACTGGAAGGGTATCGCGTCCCCAACACGATTATGACCATTCAGGTAAGGGATAAGATTGAGTATCGGGTACTGGATGATATAGAATATCTGATTCTGACAGAAGCGGACATCAATGCCAAACAGGAGGATACGGCAGTCAATGGGGCTGCAGAGGAAGCAGACGGCACAGAAAATACAGATTTGGAGTTTTCCAGAGGAAGCGGCAAGCTGGGAATTGATGTGTCTAAGTGGAATGAGGAAATTGATTGGGAGAAGGTAAAGGATGCCGGTATAGAATATGCCATTATCCGATGTGGCTACCGGGGAGCATCCTCTGGGGCACTGGTAATTGACCCCAATTTTACAGAGAATATAGAAGGGGCTATTGCTGCGGACATTCCGGTTGGTGTGTATTTCTTTACCCAGGCGGTAACGGAGAGCGAAGCGGTAGAGGAAGCCAGCATGGTAATCCATCTTATCGAGGAGTATGATGTGGACTATCCGGTTTTCCTGGACAGTGAAAGTGCCGGTGGTAAAGGACGAGCCGATGATTTGAGCGTAGAACAGAGGACTACGGTTCATAATGCATTTTTGCAGACCATTGCGGCAGCAGGCTATGAAACCGGTGTGTATGGCTCCAGAAACTGGCTGGAAAAGCAGCTGGCTATGGAACGATTGTCGGATTATAATACCTGGCTGGCAGAATATACAGAGGCTCCTGGCTATCCGGAATATTACCATATCTGGCAGTATACTTCCAAGGGAACGGTGCCGGGAATCAGTACCAGGGTAGATTTGAATCTTTGTTATATGAAAATAGATACTTCTGTAAATCACGCCAGAAATGCGGAAGGATATTCCGGTGTGGTAAACGGAGACAGCGGGAATGTGCCTACCGGAAATGGGAATTAATGGGAAAACCGGCTGTGAAAGAGCGTAAAAACATACGCGGAAATGAGGATTAAAATGGGAAAAATAACAGTAGAAACATGTGAAATTGAAGGACTGAAGGTTATCACACCAACCGTATTCGGGGATGCCAGAGGTTATTTTATGGAAACTTATAATTATAACGATTATAAGGCAGCAGGCATCGACCAGATTTTCGTACAGGACAATCAGTCTTCTTCCACCAAAGGTGTTTTGCGGGGACTGCATTTTCAGATTAACTATCCCCAGGATAAGCTGGTAAGGGTTGTCAGCGGAGAGGTTTTTGATGTGGCAGTGGACTTGCGGAAAGGCTCTAAGACTTATGGACAGTGGCATGGAGTTGTCTTATCCGCAGAAAATAAGAAACAGTTCTTTATTCCCAAAGATTTTGCACATGGGTTCTTTGTATTGTCAGACTATGCAGAATTTGCCTATAAATGTACGGATTTCTATCATCCGAATGATGAGGGTGGTATTATCTGGAACGACCCGGAAATTGGCATAAAATGGCCGATACCTGAGGGTACAGAACTGAATATGTCTGAAAAAGATACGAAATGGGAAGGCATTAAGGCATTTACCGAAAAGTATCGTAAATAACAGGACAAAGGTTATAACCAATGAGTGAAAACAGAGTGGAAACAACAAATTCGAGAGAGAAAAACAAACATCTTCCAAAGCCCGCAGCGATTCTTATTTTCTGGGGGCTTGGTTTGATTTTGGCGTATGTGCTGGTAAGGCATCACAATCCCCTGGCAGACCAGGTAACAGAACAGATGAAGAAGGTAAGCGGCTGTGTACTGATTGGCTTTACCTGCATTATTTTTACCATCTATTATGAGAGAATTGTGACGATTCCGGTGGAACTGTGGCAAAGCCGGAAGCTTATCTGGAAGCTTGCCAAAAACGATTTCAAGAAACGATATGCCGGCTCTTATCTTGGCATTATCTGGGCAATGGCTCAGCCGGTAGTAACCGTGCTGATGTACTGGATTGTATTTGATAAGGTTTTTGATACGAGAAGCCAGTTGGTGGCAAGCGGGCTGGAGGTGCCATATGTACTCTATCTGACGGCGGGACTGGTGCCCTGGTTTTATTTTTCTGAGGCGATTACCCAGGGAACCATGGCATTGGTGGAATACGACTATCTGGTTAAGAAGGTCGTTTTTAACATCAGTATTCTGCCGATTATTAAAGTCATTGCGGCAACCTTTATCCATGCGTTTTTCGTGGTGGTGCTGCTGATTATCTCGATTGCTTACGGATACTATCCGAGCATCTATACGTTACAGATTATATATTACAGCTTCTGCCTGTTTTTACTGGTACTGGGCATGAGTTATCTGACCTGCGCCATTGTGGTATTTATCAGGGATTTACAGCAGGTCATAAACATTGCGTTGCAGATTGGTATGTGGGCAACACCGATTCTGTGGAATATTACCATGCTGCCGGATAACATCAAAACCTTATTTAAGTTAAATCCACTGGTATATATTGTGAATGGATATCGAAGTGCCATTTATGAAAAGGTGTGGTTCTGGGAGCATTTTTATTCCTCCACCTATTTTTGGATTTTTACAATCAGTATGTTCTGTATCGGCACACTGATTTTCCGGAGAATGAGAAGTCATTTTGCAGATGTCCTGTAACAAAGCAGTGCAGAAACCCGGTGGAGCGCAATTCGCATTGTCTCTGCCAGGCAGACTGCTGAAAAAGAGGATTAAAGGAAAAAGGCATGGATAACAGCATGGAAAACATTGCAATCGAAGTAAAAGAGGTAGAAAAAGTATATAAACTGTACGATAAGCCATCGGACCGTCTGAAAGAAGCTCTTGGTATCGGGCGTGGCAGGCACCATACGGAGCATCATGCCCTCAAAGGGGTCAGTATGACCATCAAAAAGGGCGAGTGTGTGGGGATTATCGGAACAAATGGTTCCGGAAAATCCACTATTCTTAAGATTATTACCGGTGTACTGAGTCCCACCAGGGGAAGTGTGATGGTCAATGGACGAATCTCAGCGCTGCTGGAGCTGGGTGCCGGTTTCAATATGGAATACAATGGTATAGAGAATATTTATCTGAATGGCACCATGATTGGCTTTACCAAGAAAGAGATTGATGAGAAGCTGGATGCCATTTTAGAGTTTGCAGATATTGGGGAGTATGTATATCAGCCCTGTAAGACCTATTCCAGTGGTATGTTCGTAAGACTTGCCTTTGCTGTGGCGATTAACATTGAGCCGGAAATCCTGATAGTGGATGAGGCACTTTCTGTAGGGGATGTGTTCTTTCAGGCAAAATGTTATCACAAGTTTGAAGAATTTAAGGAGATGGGAAAAACCATCGTATTTGTAAGTCATGATTTGAGCAGTATCAGCAAATACTGTGACAGGGTGATTCTGTTAAATCAGGGAACCAAGCTGGGGGAAGGTGCGCCCAAGCAGATGATTGATACCTATAAACAGGTGCTGGTCGGTCAGTATGTGGCACCGGAGACAGAGGGAGAACGCCTGTTAGATGATGAACAGCTGCGCGAAATGGCAGCCAAAGGCGTTGATGGCAGTAAACATCCGGGACAAAACGGCAAGCAGAATGCTAATGTGGAAAATCCGGATTTACTGGAATATGGTTCTAAGAAGGCTGTGATTACCGAGTATTATATTACCGATGAAAAGGGCAGAAAAACATCTGCTATCTTAAAAGGCAGCTCTTTTGCCATACACATGAAGGTAAAAATGATGGAGCGGATTCAGGCACCTATTTTTGCATTTACCATTAAAAATGTAAGAGGTGTGGAAATCACGGGAACCAATACCATGTTTGAAAAGGCTTTTCTGGAATCTGTCGAAGAAGGGGAAGAGAAAATCATTACCTTTACCCAGAAAATGAACCTGCAGGGAGGCGATTACCTGCTGTCTTTGGGAGTTACCGGCTACGAAGACAATGATTTTACCGTATACCACAGGCTGTATGATGTGTTGAATGTAACGGTTATTTCAGACAAAGATACCGTAGGCTTTTATGATATGGATTCGGTTGTGGAAGTGCGATAGGAACCACAGCCAGAAATAA
Source organism: uncultured Lachnospiraceae bacterium (assembly GCA_934418125.1). GTDB lineage: Bacteria > Bacillota > Clostridia > Lachnospirales > Lachnospiraceae > UBA3282. Next base: position 29,952 of record CAKRWT010000018.1, on the reverse strand, counting down.
GGATTAAGATAAGATGAGTGAGAAAAAGATGCAGCAAAATGACTCTCAGGAGCAGGAATATATCAGCCGGATAGGCAAAATCAAATTGAATCTGAAGCATTATCCGGGAGAGGATTTGTACTGCGATGGTGCCATAGAAGATGAACTGCTGGAGATTGCCAGAGATTATTCTACTGTGGAATTCCAGCGGATTATCGAAGAGAAGAAAAGCTGGCCGGTTCTTTATCATCTGTCTGCCCTGCGGGAAAATATCGTGGAGTGGCTTCCCATTGACAAAAAGATGAAAGTACTGGAGATTGGTGCCGGCTGTGGAGCCATTACCGGGGCTCTGGCAGCCAAGGCAGGAGAAGTTACCTGCATCGATTTATCGAAGAAACGAAGTATGATTAATGCTTATCGTCATGTGGACTGTGATAATGTCATGATTCATGTGGGAAATTTTCAGGATGTGGAACCGGATTTACCCTGTGATTATGACTATATCTGCCTGATTGGTGTTTTTGAATATGCCCAGGCATATATCCAGTCAGAGACACCCTACGAGGATTTCCTGAACATCATTAAGAAGCATGTCAAACCGCAGGGACATATTGTAATCGCTATCGAAAATAAATTTGGATTAAAGTATTGGGCTGGCTGTAAGGAAGACCATCTGGGAACCTATTTTAGTGGGTTGGAAGACTATCCGGATGGGGGCGTGGTAAGAACCTTTACGAAGGATGGGCTGCTTGCCATTGCAAGAAAATGTGGCTGCGAAGAGACCAGTATGTACTATCCTTACCCGGACTATAAATTCCCGACCAGTATTTATTCCGATGCATACTTACCGAAGGTAGGGGAATTATCTTCTAACCTACGGAATTTTGACAGGGAGCGCTTACAGTTATTTGACGAGAAGAAGGTATTTGACAGCATTATCCGGGAAAACCAGTTCCCACTGTTTTCCAATTCTTATATGTTGGTATTAGGTCCGAAGCTTCCCATAGAGTATGTGAAGTATTCCAATGACCGGGCAGACGCATTCCGGATAAAAACCATATTGAAAGAAGATACAGCAGGGAAAAGGATAGAAAAACACCCGTTATCTGATGCGGCACAGAACCATATACGTAAGACTTATGAAGCGTATGCGAAGCTGGACGAAAGATACCGGGGCGGAGAACTATCTATCAACCGGTGTAAACTGGAGCAGAGTGGGCAGGAAGGTGCTTACCTGTCCCTGGAATATCTGACTGGAACCAGCCTGACAGAGCTGTTGGATGAAAAGCTGGAAAGTGGGGATTGGAAAGGCTTTCAGGCACTTTTTGAAGAGTATGTGCGGAAGATTTCCTACCGGGAAGAAGAACCGGTGGCAGACTATGATTTGATTTTTGCCAATATTCTGGTAAGTGCGGATAATACCTGGAATGTGATTGACTATGAGTGGACCTTCAATCGTCCCATAGAAACAAAGGAAATCGCGTTCCGTGCAGTATACTGTTACCTGTTGGAAAATGAAAAAAGAAACAAATTAAATCTTGATTTAATAACAGAGAAACTGGGAATTACCCAGGTAGATATGGAACAGTACCGGAAGCAGGAGATGGATTTCCAGAAATATGTAACCGGGAAATGCAAATCCATGGCAGAAATCCGGGAAGATATCGGGTATCCGGTGTATACAGTAGAGGCTTTTATCGAAGGGCAGCTTGCTGCGGTAAAGAAAGACCGGGTACAGATTTACGAGGATACCGGCAAGGAATTCCGGGAAGAACAGTCCTTTTTCCTGGAGGAAAACGACGAGCAGGTACAGAGGATGGCAGATGGCAGTATGGAGCTGAATGTTCCGGTTGCCGGTGGCAGAAGTGCCCTGCGGATTGACCCTTGCAGTGATTATTGTATTGTTTCCATAAAGCAGCTTTTGTGGAATGGTGAAGCCGTGGCATGGAAAGGAAAACAGGTGCAGACCAACGGGACGAAGGTAGGCAGGCAGACTTATGTGTTCGCTACAAAGGACCCCAATATCACGGTATCGTTACTGGGCAGAAAGAATGAACAGACGAACCTGCTGCAGGTGTCCCTGGAAGTGACCCGTCTGCCGGAAGAGACCGCAAAACGGATGCAGAAGAGAGGATTATTCTAGGATATGGGTGAGCAGCAGAACCAATATAGCTGGGCTGCCTATTATGAGGAAGCCTGTGCGAGACAAAAGGCACACAACCGGATGGAGGCAGCCAGACTGGCAGAGGCAGAAGCCAGGCAGGAAGATTTGATGGCGCGGGTTAACCGTATCTGTGGGAATCCTTTCTGGAAGCTGTCAGCACCTTTTCGGAAGCTTTATCACGGAAGAAAGACGACCGGAGGGCATCCGGTTAAGACAGACAGGAGTTCTGAGGAGAATCCCTGTCTTATGTATTATAAGGGAGAAATCGCAAGACAGAGTAATCCTTATCTGCAATGGATTGCCTGGAACGAGCCGGATGCTAAGGAAAAAGAGGGCATTTCTACGCAAGGGGACAGCCGGATTTGGCAGATTGCCATTCCGGAAACGGATATTTGCCTGTATGGCTATGGAGAGGGAATGTTGTCTCCGGATACTTTTCAGACAGTAGCTGCCTGGTTTGAGGCAAATCCGGACTGTCAGGCAGCCTATATGGATGAGGATTCTTATGAGGAAAGTCTGGAGAACCGTAAGAATCCCTGGTTTAAACCATGCTATTCGCCGGATACGCTGTTAGCCTTTAACTATTTCGGGCATGTGATGGCTGTGAAAGGCAAGCCGGAAGCCTGCAGGAGATTGGACGGAGACAGCTGGAACAGCAAAGAAAGCAAGAAAAAGGATAACGAAAGCGGAAATGGAACAGAGCAGGAACATTCCGTGGAAACCAGATTTTATGACTTCTGTCTCCGGGTGGAAGAGCAGAGTAGGAAAATCGGGCACATCGAAGCTGTTTTATTTCATAACAAGCGTAATTTATATGAGAACACATTGCCTGGAGCCGGGAAAGCAGGAATCTGGTGCCGGCAGGAGGCTCTCGCCAGAAGAGGCATTGCGGCAACCTTCGCGCTGGGTGCAGACCCGGATATTTACCATGTAGTGTATGAAACCCGGGCAGAAAAGCAGCCATTGGTGTCGGTTATTATTCCATCGAAAGACCATCCGGACGTTTTAAAGCAGTGTCTTACTACTTTTATCGGGAAGACGGACTATCCCCATGTGGAATTTATTATCGTAGATAACGGAAGTGAGCCGGAGAACCGCCGGAAAATCGAAGCGTTTCTGGCACAACAGCCCCGAAAGACTACGTATCTGTATGAGCCGATGCCCTTTAACTTTTCCAGGATGTGTAATCTGGGGGCGGCAAAGGCACAGGGCGAATTGCTGCTGCTGCTAAATGATGATATTGAAATTATAGAGAAAAGCTGGCTGGCGCGTATGGCAGGGCAGGCAATACAGCCTGCCACAGGGGCAGTAGGAGCCAAGCTGTGGTACGCCGGTACGGAACAGATTCAACATACGGGCATTACCAATCTGTGGATAGGTCCATCCCACAAGCTGATTACCTTTCCGGATGACCAGGATTATTATTACGGACATAATCGTGTTACCTACGATATGATTGGCGTAACGGCAGCCTGCCTGCTGGTTACCAAAGAGAAGTATGAACAGGTGGGCGGCATGGACGAATCCATGGCAGTTGCCTACAATGACGTAGATTTCTGCTTCAGGTTAGTGGAGAAGGGGTATTACAATGTGCTGCGGAATGATGCCGTGCTGTATCATCACGAATCTTTAAGCCGAGGTCTGGATGAGCAGGATGACGGAAAATGGGAACGTCTGCTGCAGGAAAAGGAGAACCTGTACGGCAAACATGACTGGTTAAAGGGATTTGACCCCTTTTACCATAAAGCGTTGATTGATAATGCTTCGGACTATAGCTGCAATTATAAGTTCCCCTATGAAGAGCATCTGCTGACAGAAAAACCGGACAGTTTTTCCGGGGACTTCTTACAGGGTGCCAAAGAGCAGCTGCTACAGCTGACGGTCGACCGGGCAGAGAAACAGCACAAGATTCACCGGGAAGAGCCGGATATTTTGTGGATAATGGGCTGGAGTTATCTTCCAGGAGTGGATAATGCCACCTATAAAAGACAGATTTTACTGAAAAGAGCCGATGGCAATGGTTACCGGGCAGTACCGGCAGACTGGCACCGGAAGGATGTGGAGGCTATTTTACCGGGGGAGACCCACATCGGGCTTGCGGGATTTGTCTTACGGCTGTTAAAGACGGATATTGCGCCGGGCGAGTATCAAATCGGTATGTTGTGCACTGAAGAACGGGCAGGAGGACAGAAGCTTCTTGCCTGGTCTGATAAAAAAATCATAGTCTGAGAACTGCCGGGATAAGACAGGGACAATGGACGATGGAAGGATAGAAAGCAGTATGGACAGGGAACAGAAGGAACAACAGCAGATGACAGAGGAAGAGGAATTACAGTTTTACCGGGATGCCTATGAGCGGGAAAAGAAAAAGAGTCATGTACTGGCAGGAAAACTGGCAGATGCAGAGAATAAGAACAGCGAACTGGAAGGGAAGCTGAACCGGATAAAGGGCAGCGTTTTCTGGCGGATGTCAAAGCCGCTGCGGGATGCGATTCACTGGATGCAGCGTACCAGGGAAAGACTGGGGTATTATGGAAGCATTAAGGGAATCGCCCGGAAGATAAATGCCAAGATGATTGAGAAAAAGGCACGTACCCAGCATGGTACGGCAAGCTTTCCCGATGCGCAGGAGGCGGCAAGACAGCGGGATACCAGGTTTGCACGGGATATTAAATTCAGCATTCTGGTACCTCTTTACAATACTCCGGAGAAATTCTTGCGGCAGGCAATCGATTCCGTGCTTGCCCAGACCTACCAGAACTGGGAATTGTGTCTGGCAGATGGTTCCGATGGGGCACATGCGGAGGTAGGACGTATCTGCCAGGAGTATGCAGCGAAGGACAGTCGTATCCTTTATGAGAAGCTGGCAAAGAACGAGGGCATTTCCGGGAATACCAATGCCTGTCTGGGAATGGCAACCGGAGACTATATTGCGCTGTTTGACCATGATGACGTGCTGCACCCCAGTGTTTTATATGAATACATGAAAGTCATCTGTGAAAAGGGTGCAGATTATATTTACTGTGACGAAACGACCTTTAAGGGCAATAAGACCATAGACGATATGATTACCTTGCATTTTAAGCCGGATTATGCACCGGACAATCTGCGGGCAAACAATTATATCTGCCATTTCAGTGCCTTTGACAGGCATCTTCTGGAGGGAACCGAGCTGTTCCGTTCCCAGTTTGACGGCAGCCAGGACCATGATATGATTCTGCGCTTAACCTCCAGGGCAAAGTGTGTGGTGCATGTACCAAAGCTTCTGTATTACTGGCGTTCCCATGCAGGCAGTGTGGCTTCGGATATCAATGCCAAAAGCTATGCCATTGAGGCGGCAAAGGGTGCCGTGGCAGCCCATTTACGGGAACAGGGGTTTGAAAACTTTGAGATTACTTCCACCAAGGCGTTTGAGACGATTTTCCGAATCAAATATGAGATTCAGGGTAATCCGAAGATTTCCATTGTGATTCCGAACAAAGACCATCTGGAAGACCTGCAAAGATGCATCACTTCTATTCTGGAGAAGAGTACCTATGATAATTATGAGATTATCGTGGTGGAAAATAACAGCATAACACCGGAAATTTTTGCATATTATGAAAAGATACAGGAAAATCCGGCTATCAAAGTCATTACTTACGAAGGAGAATTTAACTATTCCAAAATCAACAATCTGGGGGTAAAACATACAACCGGGGACTATATTCTTCTGTTAAATAACGATACCCAGGTCATTACTCTGGACTGGATGGAAGAACTGCTTATGTACGCACAGCGTAAAGATGTAGGAGCGGTAGGAGCCAAGCTGTATTATGAGGACAAGACCATCCAGCATGCGGGCGTGGTGCTGGGACTGGGGGCGCACAGAACCGCAGGGCACAGCCATTATCGTGTCAGCAGCAATAATCTTGGCTACATGGGCAGATTATGCTATGCCCAGAATGTGATGGCGGTAACCGGGGCATGTCTGATGATGCGGAAATCCCTGTTTGAGCAACTGGGTGGTCTGGATGAGAGCTTCCGGGTATCTTTAAATGATGTGGATTTGTGCATCCGTGCCTGGAAAGCCGGATATGTGAATGTGTTTACGCCTTTTGCGGAACTTTATCATTATGAGTCCATTTCCAGAGGACTGGATGATAAAGGGGAGAAGGCAGAACGCTACAATCAGGAATCTGAGGCATTCCGCGCGAAGTGGAAAGAGCTGTTAGACCGGGGCGACCCTTACTACAATCCAAACTTTTCCTTAGACAGAAGTGACTTTGCGTTACGATATGAATAAAGAGGTTTACGAGTGAAAAGGGATTGTGGTAAAATAAGCATGCGCAAAAGTGCAAATGGAAATGGAGGTAAGAACATGAATTACAAGGAGCAATATGATTTTTGGCTGAAGGATTCTTATTTTGATGATGCAACCAAGAAGGAACTTCAGGCAATCGAAAACGATGAGAAAGAGATTGAAGATCGTTTTTATAAGGACTTAGCATTTGGTACAGGCGGGCTTCGTGGTGTAATCGGTGCCGGTACAAACCGTATGAACATCTATACTGTTCGTAAGGCAACACAGGGTCTTGCCAATTATATAAAGAAACAGGGCGGCGAGGAAAAGGGTGTTGCAATCGCATACGATTCCAGAAGAATGTCCCCTGAATTTGCAGATGAAGCAGCACTTTGCCTGGCTGCAAACGGTATTAAGGCTTACGTATTTGATGCACTAAGACCAACACCGGAATTATCCTTTGCGTTACGTGAATTAGGCTGTATTTCCGGAATTGTTATTACAGCAAGCCATAATCCACCGGAATATAATGGTTACAAGTGCTACTGGGAAGATGGTGCACAGGTTACTGCTCCAAGAGATAAAGAGATTATTACCGAAGTAAATAACGTAACAGATTACCATACTGTAAAAACAATGGATAAGGAAGAAGCTAAGAAAGCAGGACTTTACATTGTAATCGGCAAGGAAATCGACGACAGATATATGGAAGAGTTAAAGAAACAGATTATCCATCCGGAAATCATCAAAGAGATGGCAGAAGATTTCAAGATTGTATACTCTCCATTCAATGGAACGGGAAATGTACCGGTCAGAAGAATTCTTTCCGAGCTGGGCTTTCAGAATGTATATGTAGTACCAGAGCAGGAGATGCCGGATCCGAACTTCACTACCTTAGAGTATCCGAATCCGGAAGACCCGAAAGCATTTACCCTTGCACTGAAGCTTGCAAAAGAGAAAAATGCAGACATCGTTCTGGCAACAGACCCTGATGCAGACAGACTGGGTATCTATGCCCTGGATACCAAATCCGGCGAATATGTTCCTTTCACAGGAAATATGTCCGGTATGCTGATTGCAGAATACATTTTAAGAGAGAGAACAGCAGAAGGCACAATGCCGGAGAATCCTGCCCTGGTTACTACCATTGTAACAACGAATATGGCAAGAGCCATTGCAGAAGATTACAAAGTAAGATTCATCGAAGTCCTGACTGGCTTCAAATACATCGGTGAGCAGATTAAATTCTTCGAGCAGAGTGGCTCCAACCACTATGTATTCGGTCTGGAAGAAAGCTATGGCTGTCTGGCAGGAACCCATGCAAGAGACAAGGATGCGGTGGTAGCCGTTATGTGTCTGTGTGAAATGGCTGCATGGTGCAAGAAGCATGGCAAAACCGTATGGGACCAGATGATTACCTTGTATGAGAAATATGGTTACTTCAAGGAAAGCCAGTATGCCATTACCATGAAAGGTATTGACGGAGCAAAACAGATTGAAGAAATCATGAATAAATTAAGAAGCAATCCACCAAAGAATTTTGGCGAATTACAGGTAAAAGAGTTCAGAGATTATGCAACCGGCAAAACGGTTAATCTGGAAACAGGAGCAGAAGGAAAGACCGGACTTCCAGAGTCTAATGTCCTTTACTTCGACTTAAGCAATGACTCCTGGTGCTGTGCCCGTCCATCCGGTACAGAACCTAAGATTAAGTTCTACATGGGTGTGAAAGGTACAAGCCTTGAGGATGCAGAAGTGAAGTTAAATCAACTGACAGAGGATTTGAAAGCATATCTGTAAGAAAAATAAGAAATCGCCCTGCGGTGAGCAGGGCGATTTTCCTATAGAACAGGAATTCTTCTAAAAAATCTTATTCTGGGAAAAATCATACGATAGAAAAAATTATGACAGAAAAGAAATGGTAATAAAAAAGAGGTGCATGGCAATGAGTCGAAAAATTCTGAAAATGAGCAATGTGAGAAAAACCATTAATTATCTGAAAAAGAACGGCATCCGCCATGCCTGTTATGCCGTCCGGGAACGAATCGAGGAAGAAAGAAAAGATACCTACACTTACACGGAACCACAGCCGGCAGAACTGCTGCGGCAGCGCAAAGAGACAGAGGAGTATCCTTATCTGTTCAGTATTGTGGTGCCGGCTTATCATACCAAAGAGGAATTTTTACGGGAAATGATAGAGTCTGTACGCAGACAAAGTTACCAGAAATGGGAACTGATACTGGCAGATGCCAGCCAGGAAGACCAGGTAGGCAGGATAGTCAAAGAAATAACACAGAAAACAGGCGATATTCGCATTAAATACAGAAAACTGAATGAAAATAAGGGGATTTCCGGGAATACCAATGCAGGCATAGCTCTGGCAGCCGGAGATTACATTGCCCTGTTGGACCATGATGATGTCCTGGCACCGGATGCCCTCTACTATATGGCGATGGTATTACAGCAGGCAAAGGAAAAGGGGATAAGCCCTTACCTTATTTATACCGATGAAGATAAACTGGAAAACAGTACCGGGTTGTATAACAGCCCACATCAAAAAGAAAACTTTAATTTGGATTTGATTTTATCCAACAATTATATCTGTCATTTCATGGCGGTGGAAGCAGGATTGATGAAACAGCTGCTTCTGCGCAAAGCTTATGATGGTGCGCAGGACTATGACCTGGTACTCAGGGTAGTAGCAGAGGGGCTGAAAGAGGGACATCCGGCTGCTTTGGAGAACCGGATACTCCATGTTCCGAGAATCCTGTATCACTGGCGTTGCCATGCAGACTCCACGGCAGAGAACACTGCCAGTAAAGCTTATGCCTATGAGGCAGGAAAAGCTGCGCTGGAGGATTTCTGCCAGCACCAGGGGTGGCGTGTGACGGTTTGCCACAGTCTGCATCTGGGCTTTTACCAGATTGCTTATGAACCGGATATGTTTTCGGTACGGGCAGATGTCGGTATTGTAGGAGGCAGAATCCTGGACAGACAGGGCAGAATCTGTGCAGGGGCTTACGACCAGGACGGAAAGTGCCTGTATGAAGGGCTGCCCGGACATTACAGTGGTGGTTCTACCCACCGGGCAGTGTTAAAACAGGACTGCCCTGTTGTAGACATCCGTTGTATGCAGGTGCGCCCGGCATTGCGGGAAATCTACGAGGAAATAACCGGACTACCTTATCAGGAACGGGAGTTAAAGATACGGGAAAATGGGAAAAGCTGTGTGACGGCAATCGCAGATGTCAGAGCCTTAAGCTGCGATGAAGCGGGATATCGTAAATTGAGCAGGGAACTTTGCCGTGCCGTCCGGGAAAAGGGCTATCGTATTGTATGGAACCCGGAAATTACGATGAAGTGGGGGAAACAGGAATGAAAGAGGAAATCCGTTCTACCATCATTATCCCCAACTATAACGGTATCCGGTTTCTGAACACCTGTCTGGACGCTTTAAAAGAGGAACCGGCACATATCCTGTTGGTGGATAATGGCTCCACCGATGGAAGTACAGAGCTGGTGCGGACACAGTATCCGGAAGTGGAACTGTTGTCGCTGGAAAAAAACTATGGATTCTGCGGAGCCGTGAACCGTGGCATAGAACACAGTAAGACAACGTATGTTATTTTATTGAACAACGATACCCGGGTGCAGCCGGGCTTCGTGCGGGCACTGGAACAGGCACTGGATCAGGATGACCGGGTCTTTTCCGGCAGTGCCCAGATGCGCAATCTTCAGAAACCGGAGTGGATAGACGATACCGGGGATTATTACTGTGCCCTGGGTTGGGCATTTACCCTGGGAAAAGACAAGCCTGTGGAGAATTACCAGCAGCCGCGAAATATCTTTGCGGCCTGTGGCGGTGCTTCTATTTTCCGCAGAAGTCTGTTGAAAGAGACCGGTCTTTTGGATGAAAACCATTTTGCCTATCTGGAGGACATTGATTTAGGATACCGGGCGAGAATTGCAGGCTACCGGAATGTGTATGTGCCTGGGGCAGTGGTATTTCATGCAGGAAGTGGGACTACCGGCACGAGACACAATAAATTTAAAGTAGATTTAAGTTCCAGAAATAATGTTTATATGGTTTACAAAAATATGCCCTGGTTCCAGATGCTTCTCAATCTGCCTTTTTTGTTGCTGGGCTATTTCGTGAAGATACTGTTCTTTGCCAGAAAGGGACTGGCAGGAACTTATGTAAAAGGACTGGGAAAAGGAATCCGGTTGAGCCTGTCTGCAAAAGGAAGGGCAAACAGGGTGGCATTCCAGTGGAAGAATCTTCCGCATTATGGAAGAATCCAACTGGAACTGTGGCGGAATCTGTTATACTGCATTAGGGCATAATAACACAAGAAACATGCAAAATAAGTTGTACTTTTGTGAATAATATTGTAAAATAATTACGATTCTATGAAGTGGGATAACAGAGAATGGTTATCTGCTTACGACTTTAGAAAATAAGTATGCTTACGCAGAAATAAGCATAGAGGCATAAAATGATCAAAGACAACCAAAAATATTTCAATAGGCTGCACGTTGTGCTGGATGCTATTGTCGTTGCCGTGTCCTATATGCTGGCATGGTATTTGAAGTTTGCCAGTCCATTTTCCAACATCGACAAAACGGTCGGTGTTCTTTCTATGGGCACATATTTTAACATGCTTTATGTTATTGTGCCTGGCTATCTGGTTTTATATTATTGTTTCAATCTCTATACGCCAAAACGGGCGACCGTGCACAAATACGAAATCATTAATATTATACAGGCAAACACAGTAGGACTGATTCTCCTGATGGCTGGCTGGTATATGATTTCCCAGATTCACTTTTCCCGTTCCATGATGGGTATGTTCTACCTGATTAATATTGTGCTGACAACCCTTGGGCGTTCTCTGATTCGTGTCCTGTTACAGTATTTCCGGGAAAAAGGTTATAATTTAAAGTATATTCTGCTGGTGGGGTATTCCCGTGCAGCAGAGGAGTATATTAACCGAATCAACGCCAATCCCCAGTGGGGCTATGTGGTGCGTGGTATTCTGGATGACAGTGTACCAAGCGGTACGCTTTATAAGGGTGTTAAAGTGTTAGGCTCTATCGAAAACCTGCTTTACATTCTGCCGGAGAACAAGCTGGACGAAATTGCCATTACCCTGTCGTTGAAGGACTATGACCATCTGGAACACATTGTGGATTTGTGTGAGAAATCCGGTGTACATACGAAGTTTATCCCGGATTATAACAGTCTGTTCCCGAGCAGACCATATACAGAAGACCTGATGGGCCTGCCGGTGGTCAATATCCGGTATGTGCCACTGACGAATACCTTGAACTGGTATGCGAAGCGGCTGGTGGATATAGTGACAGCTATTGTAGGACTGGTGGTAGCGTCCCCGATTATGCTGTGTGCTGCCATTGCAATTAAATCGACCTCAAAGGGACCGGTTATATTTAAACAGGAAAGAATCGGGCTGCATAATAAGCCATTCCGGATGTATAAATTCCGCACCATGGAAGTTCAGAAACCATCGGCAGAAAAGGCAGGCTGGACGACCAAAGATGACCCTCGTGTCACAAAAGTCGGCAAGCTGTTACGGAGGACAAGCATAGATGAACTGCCACAGCTTTTTAATATTTTAAAAGGGGACATGAGTATCGTAGGACCAAGACCGGAACGACCACAGTTCGTGGAGAAGTTTAAGGAAGAGATTCCAAGATATATGGTAAAACATCAGGTCCGACCGGGACTTACCGGCTGGGCACAGGTCAATGGATACCGGGGGGATACTTCGATTAAAAAGAGAATCGAATACGATATTTTCTATATTGAGAACTGGACCATGTCCTTTGATATTAAAATCATGCTGCTTACGATTTTTAAAGGATTTATCAATAAAAACGCCTATTAGTGAGATACTATTTAAAAGGAAATAAAAGTTAAGATTTCTTAAAGAAACAGGTTACAGGTTGCAATTATACGAAGATGTAGTATAATCATAGAATGGTCTGCGCTCTTCAGGGCAGGACCGCTGAACAGTAGAATATGATATAAAATAAGTAACGTAAGAAGAAACGTTACGATATTAAGGGAGTACGACGTATGGCTAAGTATTATGAAGATGCGTATGATGAAGAAGTAAGACCGAGAAAAAAATCTTCTTCAGGCAGCACAAAATCAGGAAGCAGACCATCCGGCAGTAAATCATCCGGCAGTAAATCATCTGGAAGCAGACCATCCGGGCATAAGTCCACGGGAAGCAAGTCTTCCGGCAGGAAACCTTCCGGCAATGGCAGGAAACCATCCGGGAAGAAGATGAGCAAGAAAGCGCAGGCGCAGAAGAAGCGGAGAAGAATTATTCTTTTTATTATAGAGATTATTATTCTGGTTATTGCAGTGGTAGTATTATATGGTGTCCTGTCAGGAACCAAGAGTGGAAAGGTGGATTTGAAGGAAGAGTCCATTATCATCAATGACACGGTAAAAGAGGCAGAAGAGACCACCATGAAAGGATACCGGAACATTGCCTTGTTCGGTGTTGACTCTACAACTGGTGCCTTAACCAAGAATACCCGAAGCGATACCATTATGATTGCTTCGATTAATCAGGATACCGGTGAGTGTAAACTGGTTTCCGTATATCGTGATACTTATCTGAATCTGGGAAACGATTCTTATAATAAGTGTAATGCAGCCTATGCGAAGGGCGGTCCGGAACAGGCTATCAATATGTTAAATATGAATCTGGATATGAACATTACCGATTTTGTTACGGTCGGATTTGCAGGACTGGCCGATACGATTGATGCATTAGGCGGTGTTTATATCGACGTGGATGATGCAGAAATCAATCACCTGAACAACTACCAGCTGTGTATTGCAGATGACCTGAAACGTTCCTATACACCGGTTACCAGTACCGGTTACCAGCTGTTAGATGGTTTACAGGCGACCGGATACTGCCGTATCCGTTATACTGCTGGTGATGACTTTAAGAGGGCAGAAAGACAGCGTGAAGTATTAAGTGCGGTGGCAGACCAGGCAAAGAAAGCTTCTCTGCCGAAGCTGACAGAGACAGCCAACGCAGTATTCAGTGAGGTATATACTTCCCTGGATTTATCTGAAATTATTGATATGCTTGGAAATGTGAGCAATTATTATATTTCCGATACAGCTGGTTTCCCACAGGAAACTGACCGCGCAACAGGAACTATTGGTTCTAAGGGGTCTTGTGTTGTTCCGACTTCTCTGGAAGAGAATGTTAAGTGGTTACATCAGTTCCTCTTTGATGATGTTAATTATGAGCCTTCAGAGACTGTAAAAGAATGCAGCGATGAGATTTATGCTGAAACCAATGGATATCTTCATTAAAAAAGCGAAGGGGCTTGTTCTACAGGCCCCTTATTTTGTGTATAATTAGGATGCAACGGAGGAAAGAATGTGGATAAGGTAGATGTCATTATCCCCGTCTATAAGCCTGATGATAAATTTATAGAACTGATTGATCGATTGGAGCACCAGAGTATTGCCATCAATCAGATTATCATCATGAATACGGAGCAGAAATATTATGACAGGCTGGTCTATGGCAATCCGGCGATTAAGAACTATCATAATATTCAGGTAAAACATATTTCTAAAAGAGAATTTAATCATGGCAGAACGAGAAACCGGGGGGTGAAACATTCGGATGCTTCTTATTTTATCATGATGACTCAGGATGCCGTACCGGCAGATGAGTATCTGGTGGAGAAGCTGCTGTCAAAATTACAGGATAGTAGAGTGGCGGTGGCTTATGCAAGACAGCTTGCCAGTCCGGAAAGCGGGCTGGTGGAGCAGTATACGAGAAGCTTCAACTATCCGGAGCAATCGATGGTAAAGACACGGCAGGATTTACCGGCACTGGGCATCAAGACATTTTTCTGTTCCAATGTGTGTGCCGCATATAACCGGCAGATTTTTGATGGATTAGGTGGTTTTATCAAACATACCATTTTTAATGAAGATATGCTTTATGCAGCAAAGGCAGTAGAAGCAGGCTATGGAATTGCTTATGTGGCAGAAGCAAAGGTATTTCATTCTCATAATTATACGAATACCGAACAGTTTCATCGTAATTTTGATTTAGGGGTTTCTCAGGCTGACCATCCGGAGGTGTTTGCGAAATATCCATCAGAATCGGAAGGAATGCGGCTGGTAAAACAGACAGTCCGTTATTTAAAAGAACAAAAGCAACGAAAACTGATACCCCATGTCATTTGCCAGAGTGGATTTAAGTATATGGGCTATCTGCTGGGAAAAAACTACCGGAAGTTACCAAGAAGACTGGCTATCCTGTTATCTTCTAATCAGGAATACTGGCGGCAGGATAGTTTGAAAAAGGACAGCAGAAAAATTGACCCTGCCAGGGGATATGGACGTTCAGAACAGGAATCATAGGAGGATAAGAGAATGTGTGGAATTGTAGGATATATTGGAACGAAACAGGCGGCACCCATTATTTTGGATGGTCTGTCCAAGTTAGAATACCGTGGATATGATTCTGCCGGTATGGCGATTTATGATGGACAGAAAATAAATATTACCAAATCGGTGGGAAGATTGAAAGTGTTAGAGAATATGACCCGTGGTGGCGAGACCATGCCGGGAACTTCGGGTATCGGTCATACGAGATGGGCAACCCATGGGGTACCAAGTAACGTGAATGCCCATCCGCATTTTAATAAAGATGAGACCATTACAGTGGTACATAATGGTATTATTGAGAATTATATCCAGCTTCGTCAGAAAATGATATCCAAGGGCTATAAGTTCGTGTCAGAAACGGATACGGAGGTGCTGGCACATTTGCTGGATTATTATTATAAGGGAAATCCGCTGGAGGCCATTACCAAGGTATTGCATCGTGTAGAGGGCTCCTATGCACTGGGAATTATGTTTGCAGACTGTCCTGACCAGATTTTTGCAGCCAGAAAGGACTCTCCGTTAATCGTAGGACAGAGTGAAGAAGGATGCTTTATCGCATCGGATGTACCGGCAATCCTGAAATATACCAGAAAAGTATACTATGTGGACAATCAGGAAGTGGTACGGTTACATGCAGACCACATGCACTTCTATACCGTAGATGAAGAAGAGATTACCAAAGAGCCGGTTACCATTGAGTGGGATGCCAATGCGGCAGAGAAGGCAGGCTATGAGCATTTCATGTTAAAAGAAATGTATGAGCAGCCGAAAACGGTAACCGACACGCTGTTGCCGCGTATCAAAGGTAACGACATCGTCATTGATGAGTTAAATATGACAGATGATGAGCTGCGTGCAGTGAAGAAGATTCATATTGTAGCCTGTGGTTCTGCTTACCATGCCGGTGTAACCGGTAAATATGTCATTGAGGGTCTGGCACGTGTGCCGGTAGAAGTAGACCTGGCATCGGAATTCCGTTATCGTAATCCGATTCTGGAAGAGGGTGCCATGGTAGTGGTTATCAGCCAGTCCGGTGAGACAGCAGATACGCTGGCTGCTTTAAGGGAATCCAAAGCCCGCGGCTTTAAAGTGCTTGGTATCGTCAACGTGGTAGGAAGCTCCATTGCCAGAGAGGCTGACAATGTACTTTATACCTGGGCAGGTCCTGAAATTGCTGTAGCAACCACGAAAGCTTACAGTGCTCAGCTGATTGCCTTATACTTACTGGCAATGAAACTGGGAAGAGTCAAAGGCAAGATTGCGGATAATGAATTTGAAGCCATGATAAATGATTTGAAGTGTCTGCCTGACCAGATAGAGTTACTGTTAAATAATAAACTGAAGATTCAGAAATTTGCTAACCGTTATGTGGGAGCAAAAGATGTTTTCTTCATCGGAAGAGGTATCGATTATGCGATTTCCCTGGAAGGTTCTCTGAAATTAAAAGAGATTTCCTATATTCATTCTGAGGCTTATGCGGCAGGTGAATTAAAGCACGGCACCATTTCCCTGATTGAAGAAGGAACGCTGGTAGCAGCTGTATCCACACAGCCGGATTTGTATGCCAAGACAATCAGCAATATGGTAGAGGTAAAAGCAAGAGGTGCGTTTGTACTGGCAGTTACCTGCGAGGAGAATAAGGAGATTGAAAAGGCTGCCGATTATGTTATTTATATTCCGGAAACCCATCCTTACTTTGCAAACTCCCTGGCTATCATTCCGCTCCAGTTATTTGGTTATTATGTATCCGTTGGTAAGGGCTGTGATGTGGATAAACCGAGAAACCTTGCAAAATCCGTTACGGTAGAATAAAGACTCCTGAAAAGGGAAAGTTTTCCGGAAGAATGGAAAATGGCAAAGGAATAAAGGAAAAAGAAGAGGAGCAGATGTTCTATACAAAAGGATGTCTGCTCTTTCTGTTATGGCGATGAGAAAAATGCACTTACCGGAAAACAAAGAAAATAAAAAACACAATTTTGATATTTTTCTGTCACACTTTGAACACAATTAGAAGATATACTGACCCCATAGTAAAGAAAAAAGAGCATTTGACCACTGGATGATTTCATCCAGCTCAGATACAAAAAGAAGCAGAAGGGAGTAATGGATATGTACGACAACAATTATCCAAACGATTATTATAACAATCATGCAGGCAATACCAATGGCACCGTAGGTGCGAATGGTACTCCTGCTAATCAGGGAGGACAGTTCTCCTCTGCGGCACAGAATACCGCACAGAGCACAAATAGTGCAAACACTAATGCCCAAGGCAGTGTGACAGGAAATACCCAGCAGAATGGTTCTGCTGCAGGAACCGGTTATGGAGCTTATCATAACCCTTATCAGAATACTTACCAGAACAGCTATCAGAACCAGGCTTATGGGCACAGTACCGCTTACGGCAGTGGGACCGGCAGTTACCAGTATGGTAATACCTATCCCAATGATTATACACAGATGAGCCGGAAAAAGCAGAAGAAACAGAAAGAAAAGAAGGAAAGAACAGGAGCACCTTACTGGAAGAAAGCCATTGCGGCTGCATCCCTTGGTATTTTTTTTGGTGTCTTTGCGGGATTGGGATTTTATGTAGTACAGAATGTATCCGGTCCGGATAAGACAACAGAAGTCAGTGAGGCAACAGAAGCAGTATCGGATGCAGCACAGAGTGTGACCGAAACCGCACAGAGCAGCAGCCAGACCACATTAAACCAGAGCGTCACAACTGTTACCTCAGATGTTTCCGATATGGTAAGCAATGTAATGCCATCCATTGTATCCATTACCAATCATTATACAGAGACCATGTCCTATTTTGGACAGGCAATGACCAATGAGGCAGATGCCAGTGGTTCCGGTATCATTGTAGGACAGAATGACACAGAGCTGTTAATCGTAACCAACTACCATGTGGTAGAAGGTGCTGATTCCTTAAAGGTACAGTTTAATGAAGGCAGCGAGGCAGAGGCATTTTTAAAAGGCTCTGACTCGGATATGGATTTGGCAGTGCTTGCCGTTCCGATGGACAGTATTGAAGCATCTACCTTACAGCAGATTAGCGTGGCAACCCTTGGGGATTCCGATTCCCTGGTAGTTGGTGAACCTGCCATTGCCATCGGTAATGCCCTTGGCTATGGGCAGTCTGTTACCACAGGTGTTATCAGTGCTTTGAACAGAAGCATTGAATTATCCGATGGCTCTACCGGTACCTTTATCCAGACTGATGCAGCGATTAACCCTGGTAACTCCGGTGGTGCGCTGTTAAACGTAGAAGGGGAAGTCATTGGTATCAATTCCAAGAAGATTGTTGGAAGTACCGTAGAAGGTATGGGCTATGCTATCCCGATTTCAGCAGCAAATCCGATTATTGCAGACCTGATGTTAAAAGAAACAAAAAGTAAAGTAGCAGAAGAGGAAAGAGGTTATCTTGGTATTTCCGGTATCAGTGTAACAGAGGAAGTATCCCAGGCTTATGGTATGCCGGAAGGTGTCTATATTGCACAGGTTTATGACAATACAGCAGCATCTGCAGCAGGCTTACAGAAAGGGGATATTATCACAGAGTTTGACGGCGATAAGATAACATCCATGGATGATTTACAGAAAGAACTGGAATTTTATGCAAAGGGCAATACCGTAAAGGTAACCGTTATGACCGTACAGGCCGGCGGTTATGAGAGCAAAACGGTAGAGATTACCTTAGGCAACAAGGTTCAGGAGTAAACATGGTTACCATGTAAATACAACAGGCGATAAAAAGGCGGTCTTTGACCGCCTTTCTCCTTTTTTCTGAAATCTTTAGAGAATGTTTACTTGTGAGAAAGAAGTTTTTATACTATCATACTTACATAAGATAATAGTAGTCTTATGGACAACGTTACAATAAGGAATAACAGAGAGGATTGGACAGGAATATGTTTGATAATAGAAATGACAATCATAACTGGGATTTTCGGGAGATGGAGGATGCCGACCAGGTAAGGGAGGAGCTCCGGAACAGCCGTAAAGCCAGAATGGAACAGGATAAAACGACAGAGGACACAGAGAAAAAGCAGGAAGAAATGCTCATTTTGTCAGAGGAACAGGCAACAGATGATACAAACGAACAGGATATGGAATCAGAAGTAGTCGAAGTGGAAGAAATTTCAGAAGAGGACAAAGAGGAGGATAAGGATAACAACGGCTATGAAGATGTCTGTTTCATCTGCCGCAGACCGGAAAGCAAGGCAGGAAAGATGTTTCATCTGCCCAATCATATCTGTGTCTGCGATGACTGTATGCATAAGACGATGGATACGGTCAGCCAGTTTGATTACCAGGGCATGTTAAACCAGCCCGATGATTTCAATAACCATGGAAAAGGATTCCCAAACATCAGTTTTGTAAACCTGGCAGATTTGCAGGGGGATGGCGGAATTCCCAATAAGCAGAAACCTAAGAAAAAGAAGAAAAAAGGTGAAACCCCGGAAATTGATATCCATAATATTATGCCGCCGCATAAAATCAAGGAAAAACTGGATGAGTATGTGGTGGGACAGGAGTATGCCAAGAAGGTTATGTCGGTAGCGGTTTATAATCATTATAAACGGGTTGCTACAGGAACGATGGATGAAATCGAGATAGAGAAGTCCAATATGCTTATGATAGGACCTACCGGTTGTGGAAAAACCTATCTGGTTAAGACCCTGGCGAGACTTCTGGATGTGCCGCTTGCCATTACCGATGCCACTTCCCTGACCGAGGCAGGCTATATCGGTGATGATATCGAAAGTGTAGTATCCAAGCTGCTGGCAGCTGCGGATAATGATGTAGAGCGGGCAGAGAGGGGCATTATCTTTATTGACGAGATTGATAAGATTGCCAAGAAGAAAAATACCAGTACCCGTGATGTAAGCGGAGAGTCTGTGCAGCAGGGAATGTTAAAGCTGTTAGAAGGGGCAGAAGTGGAGGTTCCGGTAGGAGCCAATTCCAAAAATGCCATGGTGCCCCTGGCAACCGTTAATACGAAGAATATTCTGTTCATCTGCGGCGGAGCTTTCCCGGATTTGGAGGATATTATCAAACAGCGTCTGAATAAGAAGACCTCTATCGGTTACAATGCGGAATTAAAGGATAAATACGATAAGGAAAAGAATATTTTAAACAGAGTTACCGTGGAAGATTTAAAGAAGTTCGGCATGATACCGGAGTTTATCGGACGACTTCCTGTAATTTTCACGCTGGAAGGGCTCAGTGAAGAAATGATGGTTAAGATTCTCAGTGAGCCGAGAAATGCTATTCTGAAGCAGTATCAGAAGCTGCTGGAGCTGGATGAAGTGCAGCTTTGTTTCGACCAGGGAGCACTGGAGGCAATTGCGAAGAAAGCACTGGAAAAGGATACCGGAGCCAGAGCCCTGCGTGCGATTATCGAGGAGTTCATGTTAGATATCATGTATGAAGTACCGAAGGATGACAATATCGGCAAAGTGACGATTACCAGAGAATATATTGAGGGAACCGGGGGACCGGTTATTGATATTCGCAGTAACACCCTGGAAAACAACGAGAGAATCAGGGAAATCGAAACCAGGCAATAATTTTGCATATCATAGAAGAATAAAGTATAATAAGAAGGCAGGATAGATTATGACCTGCAAGGAAAAAATAATATCAAACGATTATGCAGATTTACTGGTGGATTTTGCCGTTACGGAGGAAATGGCAGGAACAACGCCGTTGGATTTCTGCTTCCATGCCATAGATGGTATTTATGGGGTGGCGAATTTTTTAAGAAGCCAGATTCCCCCGGTATCGGTAGGGACGTACGGCTATTCTGTGATTCCCAAGCTTTATGGGCTGATGCAGATAGAACAGGCGCGGTTTCAACCGGAAAATCTGGTTTCAACCGGAAATCTCCGGGTACAGGGAGCGCCCCTGTCCCTTCAAGGAGAAGGGGTACTGATTGGCTTGGTTGATACGGGGGATGGAGTTATAATATTGTTCATTTAGATGGAGATAATTGGTGTGGGGGAAAGTGTATTTTTAGATGAAACGGAACGAAAGCGGCTTGAGACACAGGGCAGGCTGCTTTCTGGGTATGAGCAACCCATATATCAGAGGGTAATCGCAGGAAGAAGCGGACTGACCCTTCTGGATGTAGGCTGTAATAATGGCTGGAAGACAAAGGAACGTTTTTTCAATAAAGATTTTCAAAAAATTATCGGCATTGATTGTCTGGGAGCATTGGTAGAGCGGGCAAAAGGGGAATTTGAAGACGAAGTGTTTTCTTTCTATACCTGTGATGTCACGGAAGAAAACTTTGCAGAAAATCTCCGGCAGATTATGCAGAAGGAGAATGTCCGGGCATTTGATGTGATTCATTGCTCTTTTATCCTGCTGCATACCAGAAAACCGGAGGATATTTTAAAAAGACTGAAGGAGTTTCTGGCACCGGAAGGAAAACTCATCATCATAGAAGCGGATGATACGGAAAGCGTTATGCATCCGGATCAAGACGGATTATTCCGGAAATGGGTGGAAATACTTTCCACAGACCCTTATGCAGGCAACCGGAAGATGGGGGTGGAATTACCTGGGTTACTTTCCGACAGCGGCTACAGCGATATCAAGTCGGAATGTACCAAAGTATGTTCTTCCGGCAAAGAAAAGCAAAAGAAAGAGGATATCTTTGAGATATTCTGCTCTTATCTGCCGGAGGATTTAGCATTACTGAAGAAGCAGAACAGCCGCTATGAAAAGGAATGGGAGTGGGCGCAGAAGAATTTTGACAAGCTTCATGAACAGCTGACCGGGGATGCAACAGAAATTTCCATGGGGGTCAGGATTTGTACCTGTACAAAAAGATGAGAAAGCATAAATGGATGCCGGTGTCACGGGCGACAAGGCTGGCATGATAAAAGATTTGACAGGAGTGTAAGAGGGATGAGGATAAAGTTACTTCCGAAATTTATATTGTCATTGGGTGCACTGGGAGTCATCCTGACGGTAACGATTTCGGTATTCAGTTATCTGTCTTCCAAGGAGTATCTGGAAGATATGTATGCCCAAAGGGTCGTTAGCGGAAGTAAGAGCGTGGCAACCATGCTGGACAGAGAGGATGTCCGGACTATTATCAGTCCTGGTGGGGAAAACAGTGAAGCGTACCGCCGGGTGGAAGCCATGATGAATCAGGTAAAGAAAGATGGGAATATTACGTATCTGTCACTTGTCATTCCAGATGAAGACAGTGTAACCTTTTACATAGACACCTGTGTGCAGGAAATGGGGGATGTCCCGGCCAATCAGCTGGCCTATGGAACCGATGTATTGTACACGGATGCTGCCAATGATGAAGCAGATTTGTGGAAGTATAATTATGTATGGGGATTATATGCAGAGAATAAAGGTACAGACGAGCCGGTCGTGACGGATAACAGCTATGGCTATAACTATACTGCGGTTTGTCCGATTCTGGACGAAAATGGTAAAGCCATTGCGGAAATACAGTATATTCTGGATATGCAGGCAGTGCGTGACCACTTAAGAGTCTTCCTGTATCAGATGCTTGGAATTTCATGCAGTATTATCTGTGTTGCCCTGCTGCTCTATATGATTCTGGTAAAATGGATGGTATTAAATCCGGTGGAAAAACTTTCCCAGTTTACAACGGATATTATAAAGTCAGGAAATTTTGAAAAACGTAAGATTGAGCTCAAAACCGGGGATGAAATAGAAGGCCTGGGGCAGTCCTTTAACTTTATGATTGAAAGGCTGGAGGATTATATTGCGAACCTGACTGTTGTTACAGCAGAAAAAGAACGTATCGGTGCAGAGCTGAATGTGGCAACCCACATCCAGTCCTCTATGCTGCCATGTATTTTCCCGGCATTTCCGGACAGGAATGAACTGGACATCTATGCCACGATGACTCCGGCAAAAGAGGTAGGAGGCGATTTCTACGATTTCTTTATGGTGGATGAAAGACATATTGCGATTGTTATGGCAGATGTTTCGGGAAAAGGTGTTCCGGCAGCATTGTTTATGGTAATCGGTAAAACACTGATAAAGGATCATACCCAGCCTGGACGTGATTTGGGAGAGGTTTTCACGGAAGTGAATAATATTTTGTGCGAATCAAATGATAACGGAATGTTTATTACGGCATTTGAAGGTGTCCTGGACCTTGTAACAGGAGAATTCCGCTATGTTAATGCAGGACATGAGAAACCATTTATTTACCGGAAAAACGGGGAATATGAAGCCTATGAGACCGCTGCGGGCTTTGTCCTGGCAGGTCTGGAGGATATAGTATATCAGGAACAGAAAATAAAACTTTCTATCGGGGATAAGATTTTCCAGTATACAGATGGTGTGACGGAAGCGGTAAACAAGGATAAAAAGCTATATGGTATGGACAGATTGCGTCAGGCTTTGAACGAAAAGTGTTCCGGCTGCAGTCCGGAAGAGACATTAAGACTTGTCAAGGAAGATATTGATGCCTTTGTGGGCGATAATGACCAGTTTGATGACATTACCATGCTATGCCTTGAGTATACGGGAAAAATGGGGGAATAGACTTTACTGGTTCTGTCATAGGACAGGCAGTTGAAAAATAGAATAGGAAGGAGCAGGAAGAAAGGGAGTCTGGTGTATGGAGTTATCCATAGAAGCATTACAAAGAATGCAGTCTGTACACATTATGGACTTAAACCGGGAGGAACTGACTAATCTGGAAGATATCAGCATCGATACAGAGAAGTGTGTGGAGAGCCGCATCCGTTCTTTCCTGGAACAGACGAAGAACCCTTATGCCATGAATGTAGGGGAATATATCTTACAAGTCGGTTTCGAAGAGGAAACCAGTGACTTCATAGATGACCGCATGATGCTTCTGATGAAGAGAAAAACACAGATGACCGTCTGACATCTGCAGCAGGGTATGGAAGACGATAAGAATTCTTAGCAATGTTTGGAGTCAGGAGGAATGCAGGTGAAAGGGAAAGCACATTACCATGCTGCCATGTATCTTCGCTTAAGCAGGGACGATGAGGATATGGATAGTGGAAAATGGGAGAGCAACAGTATCCGTTCCCAGAGAGAGATGATATGCTCCTATATCAGAAAACAGGAAAACATGGAAATCTACGACAGCTATGTGGATGATGGATATTCAGGGACAAACTTTGACAGACCGGGCTTTCAGCGTATGATGCAGGACATCTGTGCCGGAAAGGTAAATTGTGTGATTGTCAAGGATTTATCCAGATTGGGACGAGATTATATAGAAGCCGGAAGGTTGATTCAAAAAACTTTCCCGGCTTTTTTTGTGCGCTTTATTGCTCTCGCAGACCACTTTGATTCGTTGACAGCGGATGATAATGAGAAATCCTTAGTCATTCCGGTTAAAAATTTTGTGAATGATTCTTATTCCCGGGATATTTCCTGCAAGGTAAGAAGCCATCTGAAAGTAAAACGTGAGAATGGCGATTTTATTGGGGCGTTTGCGGTATATGGCTATCAGAAAAGTGAAGATAACCGGAACCGGCTGGAGCCGGATGCCTATGCCGCTGGTGTGGTGAGACAAATTTTTGCATGGAAGATGGAAGGCTACAGTAACTTTGCCATTTCCGAAAGACTGGATGCCTGTGGGATTCTTTCCCCGATGGAATATAAGAAAGTGAAAGGAGAAAAATACCGGACGGGGTTTGTTACCGGTGTAAAAGGACAATGGTCAGCTGTTGCGGTAAAGAGGATACTTACGAATGAGACCTATACCGGAATCCTGGTACAGGGAAAGGAGGAAAAACTCAGCTATAAGATGAAGAAGTCCTTCAGGAAACCGGAGGAAGAATGGGTAAGGGTGGAAAATGCACACGAAGCTATTATTTCCAGAGAAGACTTCTGCATCGTGCAGGAGTTGTTAAAAACAGATACTCGTGCTGGCGGTGGGGAACAGAAAGCCCATAGATATGCGGGAATGTTATTTTGCGGAGACTGTGGGAAGCCTATGATACGCAGGGTAACGTATGGAAGGGGAACAGAAAGGATTTCCTTTATCTGTTCCACCAAAAACAAAGGTATGGGGTGCACCAGACACAGCATTTCCGAAGAAACCTTAAATGGACTTGTGCTTGCAGGTCTCAGACAGCAGATGCATCTGTTCTTAAATAAGGACAGGGGAATAAAAGCCCTGGAACAGATGGAAATCAACTATGGGGAAGTGGCAACGTTTGAGAAAGAAATACAAAGGCTTCGCAGAGAGCAGGATAACTACCGGACACTTCGCACCGGATTGTATGAGGATTTCAAAAAACAGGTTATTACGGAAGAGGATTTCAGGACTTTCGGTACTATTTATGAAAAGCGATACCGGGAGCTGGAAAAGGCGGCGGTCTGTCAGGAAGAAGCTTTAAAGCGGCTGTTCCGTTCCGGGATAACAGCAGGCATTTATCTGGAGCGGATGAAAAATGCCATGCAGGTAACGGACCTGGACCGTGTGACACTGTTGTCATTTGTAAAACGCATCCGGGTATATGAAGATAAGAGAGTGTATGTGGAGTGGCGTCATAAGGAACTGTTTTCCAGAGCCATCCTGCTGGAGAAGCATGAGAAAACGCATTCGGGCGGCTTTCACAAAGAGGAGGCGGAGTAAATGTCCAGAACCTCAAAAAAAGGTCAGACAACCATCTGTGAAAAAGCAGCTGTCAGGAAATATGCTGTGGGCATCTATGCAAGGCTGTCTGTGGATGGAGAGGAAAGAAAGAAGGAGTCTATCGAAACGCAGATAGAGATTGCGAAGGCTTTCATGCTGGAACAGAAGGATATGGTACTGACAGAATGTTATACAGATGTTGGAAAAACAGGTACAGACTTTAAGCGGGACGGCTTTGAACGCATGATGCAGGATGCCCGTATGGGCAGGATAACTTGCATTATTGTAAAAGATTTATCCCGCCTGGGCAGGAATTATATTGAAGTGGGAAATTATATCGAGAAGATATTTCCGTTTCTGGGAATCCGGTTTATTGCCGTTAACGATGGCTTTGACAGCAGGACTGTCCTGGAAGAAAAGGAAATGCTGGGAGTCAGCTTAAAGAACCTTGTGAATGAAATGTATGCAAGGGATATTGCGGTAAAGGTTCAGAGCGCCAAAAAGACAAAGCGGGAGCAGGGAAGCTATACGGGCGGCATACCGCCATACGGCTATCGTGCAGAATGGAGGGAGGATAAGAAGTGTCTGCTCCCGGAAGAAACGACGGCGTTGATTGTACAAAATATGTATCAGCGGTTTCTGTTCGGCCAGAATATAACGGAGATTGTTAAGGCACTTTATGAAAACAGGGTTCAAAGACCGGTTCTGTACCATCAGACCGGGAAGGTTTATGCCGGGGAAGGGGAGAAGCTGACTGAGTGGGCAGGGGCAACGGTAAAAAGGATACTGACCAACCCGGTATATGCCGGATATTACGGACAGGGAAAACATCGTTATGAATCCTTGGTCAGTGAGGAGGTCTTTTGGGAAGCGGCTGCGAGATTTGAAAAGACGGCAAAGTTCTGTAACCGGAATGGCTTTTCCAAAGCAACGCCGCCGGATGAGGATATTTTTGCAGGGGTATTTTTCTGTGGGGACTGCGGAGCAAGGATGCACCGTATCTGTGCGGTCAAGGAATCTGGCTCTGGCAAACGGGTCAGGGTATACAGCTATAACTGCCCGAAAGCAAAACGGATTGACCTGGAAAAGTGTGGGACAAAGAACATCACACAGCAGGTATTGGAAGGACTTATCAAGGAAGCCATACGGCAGGAATTTACTTTGTCGGACATGAGACCAAAGGTTCTGGCAGAGTATAGTAACCTGGAGGCAGAAAAGATAAAGGAAGAATGGCATAAGGAACTTCTTATGCTGGATAAGAAGAGGGAAAGTATCCTGCAGCTGGAAAGTGAGGAGTATCTGAAATACTACGGAGGGCATCAGGATGTGGAAGGTTTCCGGCACAGCAAGGAAGCGTATGACAGAAAACTGTTTGCTCTGAACAAAGAGAAAGAGGAACTGACCGGGAAGCTGGAGGTAATAGACCGGGAAACCCGGAAAAGAAACCATTTCCTGAGAAATCTTATTAAGGGAAGCCCGAAAGCAGAACTGTCTGCAGAGGCAGTACAGCTGCTCATAAAGCGGATTGAGGGATATGAAGACCATCGTGTCAGGATTGTTTTCCGGTTCCGGAGAAGAGAAGTACCATTCCGGACAGAAGGAGGGCAGACGGAATGAGCCGGTATCAGATAGCCTTATATATCCGCCTTTCCAAAGAAGACAGCAGGGAAGGCAGTGAAAGCAACAGCATTACCATGCAGCGGATGCTTTTAAGGGGATATGCCAGGGAACACTTTCCGGATGGGGAACTATGGGAGTTCTGCGATGATGGTTATACGGGCACTAATCTGGAACGTCCGGGAGTGCAGCAGCTTCTGGAAGCGGTCAGGGACTTAAAAATCAACTGTATCCTGGTTAAGGACTTTTCCAGGTTTGCAAGAGATTATATCGAGCTGGGTTCTTATCTGGAGCAGATATTTCCCTTTCTTGGGGTGCGGTTTATCTCGGTAAACGACCATTATGACAGTAAAGAGTTCCGGGGCAGCATGACCGACCTGGATGTGAATTTCAAAAATCTGTTATATGACTTCTATAGTAAGGATTTATCGCAGAAGGTCCGTACCGCTCTGGCGGTCAGGAAAGAGAAGGGGCAGTATGTAAGTGCCAATGCACCCTTTGGGTACGGGAAAGACCCGGGTGACAGGCATGGACTGGTAATTGCCGAGGATGAGGCGGTGGTAGTCCGGAAAATCTTTGACTTAACGATGGAAGGGTACACTTCCACACAGATTGCAAAGCGGTTGAATGAAGAGCGTGTGAAAACACCGGTGGAGTTTAAGATAGAAAAAGGGCAGACCGGAAGGAAACCGAAGGGGAAGAGCTTTCTGTGGGATGGCAGCATGATATGCCACATCTTAAAGAATGAAATCTATATCGGAAATGTGGTGCAAAAGAAATACGAAAAAGATTCTGTGGGAGGAAAGAATCACATAAGACCCCAGGAAGAATGGCTTGTTACCTACAACCACCATGAGCCGGTTATAGAGAAGGAAGTGTTCTGCCGGGTACAACAGGGGAGGGGGAAAAGACGACCCAGGCAGGTAAGGAAGACACATCCGCTTACCGGAAAACTGGTGTGTGGGTGCTGCCACAGGAATCTGCGGTATCGGGGCGGATTAAATCCGTATTTTACCTGTCCTGGACGGTATGTTACCGGATACAAGGAATGTGTGGTCAAGGTAAATGTAATGTTTCTGGAGCAGTATGTTCTTTACCGGATGCAGGAAAAGAGGAAATATGCTTTGGATAAGACAAACGGTTTCTATTCGGAACGGAATATGATAGAAGCAATGGAGAAAGAACCGCTGGCAGAACTGTCAGAGGAACAGGTAGAGAAGTACCTGGAGACAATCGTGGTATATGGGGAAGAACATATCGAAATTGTCTGGAAGGAAAAAGCCGGGAGGCAGAATGGAATCATTGACAGTTAGGTAACAGAAGGGGAAAATTTCAGGAGCAATCGTGTAACAGCAGGCAGATTTTGGAAAACAAAAAGGACGGAAATCCCGGAAAACAGAAGAAAAAATGAAAACACAAGTATTTAACTGGAGAGGGAATCCGTTACGAACTGGATGTATTTCGGAAGGAAGATGGCACCAGTCGTATTATGGCCATCTGGGACCAGACCATTCAGACCGGGGAGCCACCCATGGGTTTCCAGTATGGTACGGAGTATACCAGGGAAGAGATTAACCGGGCACTGATAGCGGAAATGCCACAGGAAATTGTGCCCACAACCGATGAGAACGGGCATGGTACGCAGATGGCATCGGTGGCAGCAGGCAGTATACTGGAGGAGGGACTTGTCTTTCGGGGTGCTGCTCCTAAGGCGGATATTGCAGTGGTTAAGGTAAAGGGCGCGAAGCAGTATCTGCGGAATTTTTACCTGATAGATGACGAAGCCGTTGCTTTTCAGGAAAATGATATTATGGAGGCGGTCAATTATCTGCAACAGATGGCAATTGCCCTGCATCGGCCGGTGGTCATTGTGCTGGGGATTGGCACCAATTATGGGAACCATAACGGAACGTCCCCGCTGGCAGCGTATCTGAGTGATATCGCCAAACGTAGAAGCCGGGCTGTGGTAGTCTGCAGCGGTAACGAAGGCGATAAGGAGCATCACTACGAGGGGGATATCTCCAGCGCAGCCGAAATACGGGTAGAGGAGCGGATGAAGGGCTTCTGTATGGAAATCTGGTGCGGTTTACCGGACGCTTATACGGTCACGATACGTTCTCCCGGAGGAGAGGTGTCGCCGGAGATTGATTTCAGGGATGCTGCAGACACGGAGGTTTCTTTTATTTTTGAAAAGTCCAGAATCATTATCAGTAATATACTGGTGGAGTCCAACGGCGGGGAACAGCTTATTTTCCTGCGGGTGGATAATCCCACAGGCGGCATCTGGGCGGTTCAGGTAGCGGCAGAAAACGGTAAACTGACCGGGGACGGCAGGTATCATATATGGCTGCCTATTGAGAATTTTCTGGAAAGAAGTGTTACCTTTCTGGCACCAAGTCCGGAGGTTACCCTGACGGAACCGGCCAATGCGGAGCGGGTGATTACGGTTTCGGCGTATCGGGCGGACAACGATACATGGCTGCCACAGTCAGGCAGGGGATATACGAAGAATGGAATCATCAAGCCGGAGTTATCGGCACCGGGATACCGGGTATCGACCATTCTGGGAGAGAAAACAGGCTCCTGCATGGCAGCAGCGATTACGGCAGGCTGTGTTGCCCAGTTTATGGAATGGGCAATCGTGGAAGGTAACGATATCCTGGTAGAAAGCCGGGATATTAAGAGCTATCTCATACGAGGAGCGGAGAGGACGTCTGGTATCATTTACCCGGACCGAAGATGGGGGGATAATGGTATTATAGTGTCAGATCAGGCGTCACAAGGTAATCATAACCCTGAACCAGCCGCCTTCAGCGGAA
>CAKRWT010000017.1 GCA_934418125.1 uncultured Lachnospiraceae bacterium | reverse complement strand
AGGGGTCTGTCAGCTATGGCGGTGCCGGAAAATAAAGGTACGGGACATGGAACTGGAATATGTAAACTGGCTTGGCAAAAAGAAGCCGTTTACCCTAAATGACATCGGTTATTTTGCTATCAACCTGACCAGTTCCAATGACAGCATCATACTGTATAATCTACTGGGAGAAAAGTTATGTAAACTAAACTTTGCCATGGAAGGAAGCTGGGAGCTGGTGCAATACCTTTTGGATAATGGGATAAAGGCAGAGAGCCGGCTGGCACCGGTAGATGGCTATCAGTTTTCACTTTTTGAGGCATCCTTACAGGAAAGTTCCGTCTGTGAAGAAGAAATTGAGAAAAATACGCAACAACTGTATGGACAGGTGCAGCAGCTTTTCAACGAATGGGAGAAGGAGAATAAGAAGTTCCAGGCATACTGGGAGTATGGGTTTGCAATCCGGGAAAATGTCTGCATGCTGGAAGCCTATTTGAAAAAGGATAACGAATATGTCATTGACCGGAAAGGTAATATGGTAGCAGTACAGATTCCCTATCTGGTAAAGAGTAAATCTTATCAGATAGGGGAAGGGGAGCGTATCCGGAAGACAAAAGAAAGCTTCCTTACCGACTGGCTAAAACAGTATCTTTCCCAGTTGACAGAAATCCTGCCCAGACAGAAATACCATACGGAAGCCATTAACCTGCCTTATGAATTGACAAGACAAGGTGCGCATTTATAAAAAATGTGGTACACTGGAACAAATAAAGAAGCAAAAAGGAGTCATCATGGCAGTATTTCAAATCAGTAATGAGAAAATAACAATCCAGATAGACAGTCTGGGTGCAGAGTTAAAGTCCCTGAAGCATATTTCCACAGGCACAGAATATATGTGGAATGGAGATGCCAGGTTCTGGAAGAGAACCTCGCCGGTGCTGTTCCCAGTCGTAGGAGGTCTGAAAGAGGGCAGATATCTTCTGAATGGAAAAGAGTACCCTATGGGTCAGCATGGCTTTGCCAGGGACATGGAGTTCCGGTTAAAGAGCCAGGTGGCATCAGAAATCTGGTTTACCCTGGAATCGGACGAAGAAACCTTACAGAAATACCCCTATGCGTTCCGGCTGGAAATCGGTTATGAGCTGGACGGGGAAAGTGTCATTGTAAAGTGGAGAGTGAAGAATCCGTCAACAGAAGAGATGTACTTCTCCATTGGTGGTCATCCCGCATTTTTATGCCCGATAGAAGCGAATACGACACAGAGCCAATATCAGATTCGTTTTGACACGAAGGATAAAGTAATATCCTCTGGTGTGAAAGAAGGACTTCTTTCTGAAGAAAAGAAGGAATATCCTTTACAGGATGGAATCTTACCGGTAACGGAGCACTTGTTTGATGAGGATGCGCTGGTAATTGAGCATGACCAGGCACATCAGGTAGCCTTGGTAAAACCGGATGGAACCCCATATCTTACCGTGAGCTTTGATGCACCGCTGTTTGGTATCTGGTCCCCGCCGAAGAAGAATGCACCTTTTATCTGCATCGAGCCATGGTATGGCAGATGTGACAGACTTTCCTTCCAGGGAGAATGGAAAGACAGAGAATGGGGACAGAAGCTGACAGGGGGAGAAACCTTTGCGGCAGCTTATAAGATTACAGTCGGTTAAGAGAACACGGAGATAGACAGGAGGATGAAGATGGAACCTATAGTACAGTGTATGGGACTGACCAGAACCTATGGCAGTACCGTGGCGTTAAATCAAATCTATTTGACTCTGGAGAGAGGGAGAATTATCGGTCTTTTAGGTCCTAACGGAAGTGGAAAGACAACCTTAATAAAAATTATGAATGGATTGCTGAAACCAAGCAGTGGCGAGATTTTTATTAATGGACAGCGTCCTGGTATTGAAACCAAATACCGGATTTCCTACCTGCCAGAAAAAACCTATCTGCAGCCGGGCATGAAGGTAATTGAAATGGTACAGTATTTTCAGGATTTCTATCCGGATTTCCGGATAGACAGAGCCTATGATATGTTGGGAAGACTACAGATACCACCTACAGAACGATTGAAAAATCTGTCCAAGGGAACGAAGGAAAAGGTACAGTTGATTCTGGTTATGAGTAGGGACGCGGATTTGTATATTCTGGATGAACCGATTGCCGGAGTAGACCCGGCAGCAAGAGATTATATCCTGCATACGATACTGAATAATTATAACCGGAATGCAACGATTCTGTTGTCCACTCACCTGATTTCCGATGTGGAATCCATTCTGGATGAGGTTATCTTTATCAAATACGGAAATATTATATTACAGGCACCGGCAGAACAGATTAGGCAGCGGGAAGGCAAATCTGTAGACCGGTTCTTCCGGGAGGTGTTCGCATGTTAGGAAAATTGATGAAATATGAGTGGAAGGGAACCTGGAAGTTATTACTTCCATTGAACTGCCTGATTCTGGTTATGGGTCTGCTTACCTATTTTACCGTCCAGATAGATTTCTTTGATTCCGAAAGTGGCTTTGTGGTGTTCAGCGGCATGACTATCATTGTATTTTATGTGTTAAGTATGATTGCAGTGCTGGTGGGAACGGCGATTTTCTTAATCTATCGTTTCTATACTACCGTATATGGTGACCAGGGATATCTTTTACATACACTGCCGGTAGATAAGCACCATATTATCATTGCCAAAGTACTGGTCAGTGCGATGTGGCTTATCATCAGCATGGTGTTTATTTATTCGTCCCTGCTGTTAATCGGAACTACCAGCGTATCTTTCCTGGAACTGGTATGGGATGTGTTTACCGAGGTGTTTGCCCTAGATGACAAGAACTTTGTAGTAGGCGGGCTGACTGTGGTAATGTCCGTGATAGCAGCTATCTTTGGTATTTTTGCGAAGATACTTAAAATCACAGCTTGTATCGCTTTGGGACAGACTTCGGCAAATCATAAGGTGCTCAGTTCATTTGCCATTTATTATGGAATTTTCTTTGTACAGAGACTTTTCACAACTTTGTACTATGCAGTTATTTCTATTTCCGAGCTTACCTCGTATGACTACAGTACCGCACTGTTTCGGGTAAATTGGGAAATCAACCTGATTTCCTCGATTGTGTACTGTGTGATTTTCTATGTAATTACTTGGAATATGATGGAGAAGAAGCTGAATCTGGAATAGCTGGAACCCATCCGGAACTATTGACAGAAAGAAGAAAAAAGAAGAAAATAATAAGGTATGCAATCATAGATTTGTGTCTGTGCGCACTTGACACAAACCCGGCATGCGCAAAGAGCGTGCGCAGAAATGAGGATTAAAATGACTAAGATTGATATCGTCTCCGGATTCCTGGGAGCCGGAAAAACTACTTTAATCAAAAAGCTGTTAAAAGAAGCTTTGGCAGGCACGAAAGTGGTGCTGATAGAGAATGAATTTGGTGAAATCGGTGTAGACGGCGGTTTCTTAAAAGAGGCTGGCATCGAAATCAAAGAGATGAACTCCGGTTGTATCTGCTGTTCCCTCGTAGGGGATTTCGGCACTTCCTTAAAAGAAGTACTGGACACCTACGCACCGGAAAGAATCCTGATTGAACCATCCGGTGTGGGTAAGTTATCCGATGTTATGAAAGCCGTACAGGGTGCCATGACAGACCGTGAGGTAGCGTTAAACAGTGCAGTTGCGGTAGTAGATGCCAGCAAATGCAAGATGTATATTAAGAACTTCGGTGAATTCTTTGTAAACCAGATTGAACATGCCGGTACGATTATTTTAAGCAGAACCGATAAAATGAGCGAAGAGAAGCTGGCTGCCTGTGTTGCCATGATCCGGGAGCATAACGGGAAGGCAACCATCATCACAACACCATGGGATTCCCTGGAAGGAAAAGATATTCTGGAAACCATCGAAGGTGCCAAGGATTTAGAGGCAGAACTGATGAAAGAAGTGATGGAAATGCACGAGGAGCATGAACATCATCATCACGACCATGACCATGAAGAGCATGAGCACCATCATGACCACGACCATGAAGAGCATGAGCACCATCACGACCATGACCATGAAGAGCATGAGCACCATCATGACCACGACCATGGAGAACACGAACATCATCACGACCATGGTCCGGATTGTACCTGTGGATGCCATGACCATGAGGGACATCATCATCACCATCATGCAGATGAAGTATTTACCAGTTGGGGCTTAGAGACACCGACTCTTTACAGCAAGGAAGAAATCGAACATATTCTGTCAGAACTGGATAAGGAAGAAGAGTATGGCATCGTGCTCCGTGCCAAGGGAATGGTTCCGGCTACGGATGGTGGCTGGATTTATTTTGATTATGTACCGGAAGAGAGCAATATCAGAAGCGGAAAACCGGATGTAACAGGCAAGTTCTGTGTCATCGGTTCCAAGTTAAAGGAAGATAAACTGGCAGAACTGTTTCAGAAATAATAAGATTGAACAATGACAGGAAGGGTGTGGACATGCTGATGAAACCAGTCTACATGATAAATGGTTTTCTGGAGAGCGGAAAAACCGAATTTATAACCTATACACTGGCGCAGCCGTATTTTCAGGTGCGCGGAAAGACTTTGTTAATCCTCTGCGAGGAAGGCGAGAACGAATATGATGCGAAACTGTTAAAGCAGAGCCGTACCGAGTTGGAGCTTATCGAGGATGAGGCAGATTTTAATGCCACCAAACTCATTGAGTTAGAGAAGAAGCATAAACCGGAGCGTATTATTGTGGAGTACAACGGTATGTGGAATTATAAAGAAATGAAGCTGCCGTGGCATTGGAGAATCGAACAGCAGATTACAACGATTGATGCTTCCACATTTCCCATGTACTATACGAATATGAAATCACTGCTGGCAGAACAGATTCGTAAGTCAGAGCTGATTATCTTTAACCGCTGTGATGGGGTAAAGGATTTAAGCACTTACAAACGGAATATCAAGGCAATCAATCCGAAAGCAGAAATCGTATTTGAGGACTCTAACGGAGAAATCAATGAGATTATGGAAGATGATTTACCGTATGATTTGAAAGCACCGATTATCGAGCTGGATAACGAAGGCTATGGTATCTGGTATCTGGATTCCCTGGATCATTTGGAACGATACGAGGGAAAAACCATCCAGTTCGTAGCCATGGTATTAAAGCCAAAGGATTTCCCCAAAGGGTATTTCGTACCGGGAAGAATGGCAATGACCTGTTGTGCCGAAGACATGGCATTTTTAGGATTTGCCTGTGCCTATGATAAAACAGACAGTCTGACCGATAAGCAGTGGGTCAAGGTAACCGCTAAGGTAGCCAAAGAATATTTTGCAGACTATCAGGGCGAGGGTCCAATCCTGCACGCTGTCAGTGTGGAGCAGACAAAGGAACCCAAAGAAGCAGTTATCAGCTTCACGTAGGCTAGACATACAATGAATAAGAAACCATATAAAGTGCCGTCAGAGAATGACGGCATTTTATCGTTTGGAATGAGGGACAGGATGGCAGAGGAAAAGGAATTACAACAACTGAAAAAGAGACTGCTGGAGCTGGCAGAACGTTCTTACCAGCATAGTGTGTATACGTTTACCCCTTTCCTTGGAATGTCACAGCAGCAGGTATTCTATGAGGTACAGAAGGAAGTTGCCTATGCCGGCTGGGACATGGAAGGGGGAAGCCCTCTGTGTGAGCGTAAGATGGTCCGGTTTGGGAAGGAAGAACAGCTTGGGTATGAAGAGGCGTATCCGATTCTGTGTCTGAAGGCGGCACCGCTGACCCCGAAGTTTGCGGAGAACCTGACCCACAGGGATTTCCTGGGAGCCATTATGAATCTGGGAATTGAGAGAAGTACCGTGGGGGATATTTTCGTACAGGATAAAGAAGCGGTTCTGTTCTGTCAGGAAAGTATTGCTTCCTATCTGGTGGAGCATCTGGATAAGGTAAAGCATACCCATGTAAAATGCAGTGTGATACCGGTGCCGGAATCCTTGAACAGTCCGACCCTGGAAGAGGTGTCGTTGTCTGTTTCTTCGGTGCGAATTGACGGTATTGTATCGAAATTGTATAATATAGCAAGAAGTGCCAGCCTGGAATTATTCCGGGCCGGAAGGGTATACGTGAACGGCAGACTGATGGAGAACAACAGCTATGCGTTAAAGAAAGAAGATGTAGTGACCGCCAGAGGCTTTGGTAAGTTCGTTTATCTGGGAGAGCAGGGGGAGACCCGCAAAGGCAAAACCCGTGTCAGTGTGGCAGTATACCTTTAGGAAAAGAAAGAAGAAATGAGGGAGTGTAAATGTATCAATACAACATATTTCAATGGTTGTTTTTCTTTTATTTTTACTGTTTCTTTGGTTGGTGTTTCGAGTCAACCTACGTATCATTGAAACAGAAAAAGCTGGTAAACAGAGGCTTTATGAGAGGCCCTTTCTTACCATTGTATGGCACAGGTGCTATCATGATGTTAGTCGTATCCATGCCTTTCCAGGATAATGTTTTTCTGACCTATCTGGCAGGTGTTGTGGGAGCAACGATTCTGGAGTATATTACCGGTGTTACTATGGAAGCTTTGTTTAAGGTCAGATACTGGGATTATTCCAACCAGCCTTTTAATTTCCAGGGACAGATATGCCTGGGTTCCTCCATTGCCTGGGGATTCCTGACTATCCTGATGACCAGGGTGGTACATAAGCCGATTGAAACTTTTGTCCTGTCCATTCCCATGAATATGCTTACCATTGTGACCAGCATCATAACGATTTATATCGTGGCAGATTTTACCCTTTCCTTCAAGGCAGCTATGGATTTGCGCGATATCCTGGTAAAGATGGAGAAAGCCAAAGAGGAAATGGCACGTATCCAACGTCGTCTGGATGTACTGGTTGCCTTCTCCAATGAGGGAAAGGAAGATAAGAAGCAGGAGAGAGAGCTTCGCATGAACGAGCTTGCAGCAAGCTTGGAGCAGCGTTTCGCTAAGGCAAAAGAAGCGGTTGCAAGCAAACCACTTGCCTACAGTGAAAATGCGAAAGAAGAAATCGCAGAACTGCGTACCAGATTTAATCTCTATATGGAACGCCGCAAAGGTTCCAGGGAGATGCTTGGCTTCTACAAACGGGATATGATTCGGAATAACCCGACTATGGTATCTAAGAAATTTAAGGATGCCTTTGAAGATTTGAAAGCAGCAGTAAATAATAAGAAAGAGTCTTAGAAGGAACCTGCGGTATGGAAACTGCCCCAATCTCACTGGTTTTAGATGGTGGGATTGGGGCAGTATTATTTCAAAGTAATATATCTGGAATTATACAGATGGTCAGCACGGAAAGAATTCATCAAAGCACCTTCCTGTAATTCAAACTTTCTTGCCCTGCGACGTAAGAGAGCCAGCCCTTTATTATAGAACCAGAAGGAGTAAACCAGAATATTATTAATTTTTCCAAGCTTTGCCTTGGCGGTGTACTCGTAATGTTTTCCACCGACCATGGTCGGTTTGCCGGACAGGATATAGTTAATCAAATCGGTTTCGCAGGTAATATCGTCCTGCAAAATTGTATATCCAAGTCCAACACAGTCTTCCCGGTGGGAATCGCTTCCGCCAAAGCAGGGAAGTTCATATTGACGTGCAAGCATCATGGCACGGTTGTTGGAATCCAAATCTTCGCAGGCATTGTAACCTTCTACGAAATCAAATTTACGGTAGATATTTTCGCCTTTCCTGGTGCGGAGCGTATTGAAAATACTCAGGAACTTTTCACCGCAAGGATGGGCAGGACCCAGGATGCCACCATAGTGGTGGACAATTTCGATTAACAGTGCAATGGGAAGTCCCCGCAGTTCCAGAATTGGAAGTTTTACACCGGTAGGCATAATAACCAGAATATGACCGGCATCGATGGTATCGTATTCGATTCCTTTCAACACAACGAAATCAGAGGGCTTAGGGTCAAGCTTTTTATAATAACGGTAGGCTTTGTAAGAGTCGTGGTCTGTAATCAGCATCCCCTGGTAACCTTTTTCCCTTAACAGTTCAATATTTGTAAGAAGTCCCATTTTGCAATCCGGGGAACCTTCCTTGGTATGGCAATGCATGTCTAATTTCATAAAAACACCTTCTTTATGTAAAAGTCTGATGAGGATGATTCCTTCATCGTTTACATTTTATTCCTTTTTGAACAGAAATTCTATAGAGTTTGTCTAATATCTGCCTAATATTTATGTAAAAATAGTATTGACATTTCTCATAGAATGGATTATGGTATAAGAAATTTAAAGATTAAACCTGTGAGAAAGAGAAGTAGGAACAGACGGACTGACACAGAGAGCTGCGATTGGTGGGAAGCGGCACAGAGGCTGTTGTGAATGGACTTTCGAGGCTGACCTGAAATCTGGTTAAGACAGTAGGAGTCGGCGGGAACCGTACCCGTTATCCATGCGGCATATATAGAGGATTCCGTATATGAAATGAGGTGGTTACATTTTATGTAACAATTTGAGTGGTACCGCGATAATAAGTTTAGTTTATTACCGTCTCAAGCGATTTGCTTGAGATGGTTTTTTTATTATTTTTATATTCAGGAGGAAAAATTATGAAAAAGAAAACAGTAGCAATGCTCATGACAGTAGCAATGGCAGCAACTCTTATGACAGGTTGTGGAAGCCAGGCAGAGACTACACAGTCCACAGAGGAAACAACAACAGAAGATACTGCTGCAGAGACGGATACAGAGGTTTCTGAGGAGGAGACAACAGAAGAAAGTACAGATACCGCAGCCGCAGGAGCTACCTACAAGGTAGGTATTGTACAGTATGTAGATGATGCTTCCTTAAATCAGATTGAAGGAGCCATTGAGGCTGAGTTAGATGCAAAAGCAGCAGAGCTGGGAGTTACTTTTGATTATGCAGATTACACTTATAATGGTCAGGCAGATGCAACCACTTTAAATCAGATTGCAACAGAGCTGATTGCTTCTGAAGTAGATGTTATCGTACCTATCGCAACACCAACAGCCATGATTATGCAGAATGCTACAGAGGATAACCAGATTCCGGTTGTTTTCTCAGCCGTTTCTGACCCGGTTAGCGCAGGTCTGGTAAACAGCCTGGAAGAACCTGGTGCCAACATTACCGGTACGTCTGATGCACTGAACACAGAAGCTGTTATGGATTTAATGTTTGCGGCAAATCCTGACATTACTAAAGTAGGTCTTTTATATAACAAGAGTGAGGATTCTTCCAAAGCTCCTATCGAGGCAGCTATTGCATATTGTGAGGATAAAGGGGTAGAGGTTGTTGAGAAAACCGGTACAACCAATGATGAAATTTCTCTGGCTGCAGACGCACTGATTGCTAGCGGTGTAGATGCTATTTTTACTCCTACAGACAATACTGTTATGACAGCCGAGCTTGCTATTTATGAGAAATTCATTGACGCAGGAATTCCTCATTATACCGGAGCTGATTCCTTTGCTTTGAACGGTGCCTTCGTAGGATTTGGTGTAAATTATGAACAGTTAGGTACTGCTACAGCAGACATCGTAGCAGATATTCTGGTAAATGGGGCAGATACGGCAAGCTACAGCATCGTGACTTTGGATAATGGTATTGCAACGGTTAATACAGAAACAGCAGAAGCAATCGGTTTAGATTACAGCATGTTTGCTGATATGTGTGCCGAAGTAAAAGAAATCACAACCGCAGAAGAGTTTGAATAAAGAAAAATAGTTATCGAATTAAGAAAATAGAGAGGTATTGGTAGGTTTATGGGTTCCATATTTACGTTATCGATTGTACAGAGTGCATTGGAACTGGGATGTATTTATTCTCTGGTAGCACTGGCATTGTTTATATCTTTTAGTATTCTGAATATCGCAGATTTGTCTACAGACGGCTGTTTTACCTTAGGCTGTGCCGTAGGAGCGGTGGTTACCATAGCCGGGCATCCGTTTCTGGCCTTTCCGGCAGCGATGCTTGCAGGTATCTGTTCGGGATTCATTACTGCATTTTTACAGACCAGGATGGGGGTTCCCTCCATTCTTGCAGGTATTATTGTCAATACAGGACTGTATACAATAAATATTGCAGTTATGGGATTTTCTTCCAATGTGAATCTGGTAAATTGTGATACGATTTTCAGACTGGCA
Source organism: uncultured Lachnospiraceae bacterium (assembly GCA_934418125.1). Taxonomy (GTDB): domain Bacteria; phylum Bacillota; class Clostridia; order Lachnospirales; family Lachnospiraceae; genus UBA3282. Next base: position 49,383 of record CAKRWT010000017.1, on the reverse strand, counting down.
AAGGATAAGATAGATGCTCCATGGTATAATAACTGGTATAAGATTATCATTGTGGTGGCTATTGTGCTGATTATCAGTTTGATTCTTGCCTGGTTTTTGAATACCAGACTAGGATTATCCATTCGTGCAACTGGCGATAACGAACATATGGTAAGAGCCTCCAGTATCAATCCGGTCTTTACGATTACCATTGGATTATGTGTGGCAAATGCATTGACGGCCATGTCAGGGGCTTTGCTGGCACAGTATCAGAAGTCCTGTGATATTAATCTGGGAACAGGGCAGGTAACCATCGCCCTTGCCAGTCTGATTATCGGAGAGACGATTATCGGCAAAGGCGGTATGTTCAAACGGGTTATCGGTGTTATCTTAGGAAGCTGTCTCTACCGTTTTATTGTAGCGATTGCCCTTCGTTTAAGTGTACCGGCAGAATGTCTGAAGCTGGTATCGTCCCTGATTGTGGCGGTTGCCATTGCTTTCCCTTATTTACAGGGCAAAGCTGCTTTCTATAAAACAAGAAAATCTCTGGAACGGGCGGGAAGAAAGGAAGGTGGAAGCAAATGTTAAGTTTAAAACAAATTTCCAAAACCTTTAATCCGGGAACGGTCAATGAGAAGAAGGCGTTACAGAAGGTCAGCCTGGAGCTTGCCGAGGGAGATTTTGCAACGATTGTAGGTAGTAACGGAGCTGGAAAATCCACGTTGTTTAATGCCATTACGGGTGCTTTTTTTGTAGATGAAGGTCAGATTATTCTGGCAGGGGAGAACATTACCTATCAGAAAGAACATATCAGAAGTAAAGTAATCGGTCACTTATTCCAGGATCCATTAAAGGGAACGGCACCGAATATGACCATTGAAGAAAATATGGCACTTGCCTATTTACGTGCCTCTACCGCCTCCCATGCCTTTTTCAGCCGTATCAGCAACAAGGAAAAGCAGATGTTTAAAGAACAGTTGTCCTTGCTGGATATGGGACTGGAAGACCGGATGAAACAGCCGGTAGGATTGCTGTCCGGTGGACAAAGACAGGCACTTACCCTGTTAATGGCAACTATGGTAACCCCGAAGATTCTGTTACTGGATGAGCACACGGCAGCATTAGACCCGGCAACGGCAGATAAGGTACTGGCACTGACGAGAAAAATCGTGGCAGAGCGGAATATTACCTGTCTGATGGTAACCCACAACATGCACCAGGCACTGGAACTGGGAAACCGCACGCTGATGATGGACAGTGGCAGTATTGTACTGGATGTCAGCGGTGAGGAACGGGCGAAACTGACAGTGGAAGATTTGCTGCAGCAGTTCCAGATACAGGCAGGAAAGCAGTTAGATAATGACCGTATCCTGTTATCAAAATAACAGATAGCTTGAAAAGAAAAAGGAAAAACGAAGAACAGTCTGTACCGAAATGGTATGGGCTGTTTTTTTGGAATAATTTGGACAAAGACTCATATATTGAGATAAGAGAGGATGGGTGTTCATGCAGCAAAATCAAATTTTACAGATATTTCCCGAAAGCTTACGGCAGCCCTGGCGGTATGTGGCTAAGCAGGTGGACCAGGTACAGGAAATCCGTCTGCGGGCGCGAAAGCCGGTTGTTATCCGGACGAGCCAGGGGGAATGGTTCTTAAAACAGGATGGTATGCTGACCAAAGAGCAGGGAGAGGTTCTGTGCATTGAGGAAAAACAACTGGATATGATACTGAACCATATCTGCCAGTATTCCATCTATGCTTATGGGGATGAAATCAGGCAAGGCTTTCTTACGATTCCGGGAGGACATCGAATCGGTTTTGCCGGACAGGTTATCCTGGAACAGGCAGAGCAGGTGCGGAACATGAAATATATCCGCTATATGAATATCCGTATGGCACATGAAATCAAGGGGGTGGCAGATGCCGTGCTGCCTTTGTTATATCAGGAGGGCAGGGTATTAAATACCCTTATTATATCGCCGCCGGGTTGCGGGAAAACAACGATGCTGCGGGACATTATCAGGAATTTCTCCAATGGGACGGCTTATGGAGCCGGTCGCAATGTGAGCGTGGTGGATGAGCGTTCCGAGATAGCAGGCAGCTATATGGGCGTGGCACAGAATGACGTAGGAATCCGTACCGATGTGCTGGATGCCTGCCCGAAAGGTGTTGGTATGATGATGTTAATCCGCTCTATGGCACCGGAGGTACTTGCTATTGATGAGGTGGGGAACCAGGAGGAAATCCGGCTGCTTACCATGGCAAGTGGCTGTGGCAGCAAGGTGGTAGCCACGGTTCATGGCACCAGCATGGAGGAGGTAGCCAGGAAAGGCTATATGAAGAAGGTATTTGAAGAGAGGCTGTTTGACCGTTATCTGGTACTTACGAAGAAAGACGGCATCTGTCAGATAGACGGCATCTATAACCGGGAAGGCGCAGTATGTGGAAGGTAATGGGAATGGCATGCATTATGACCGGGTGTATCGGCTTTGCGGCAGCCCGGACAAAGGAAGAGAGGTATCGCATTTTCCATCTGCGGGAAATGATTCGTATTATTCGGCGGATTCAGGATGAAATGGGTTACGGCAAGAGGACCATACCGGAAATCTGTGCCCTCCTTATGGAGATTGCTGCCTCCCCCTATGATAACTGTTTTGGGGAAATCTATCAGCAGATGGACAGGCAGCGGGGGATGGAAATCGGAACCCTGTGGAAAGAGAAGGTGGAAGCCTGTCTGCAAAATGCAGGGCTGAGTGAGGATGAGAAGAGTATTCTGAGCAGGCTGCCGGAGAGCCTGGGGATACAGGATGAGAGATTGCAGGCTGCCGGTATCGGGCAATCCATAGACAGACTGGAACGAAGCTTACAAGAGGCAGAGGTTTCTTATGGAAACCGTTCCAGGATGATATTCAGTGTGAGCACGCTGGTCGGTATTTTTATCGTAATTCTTTTGCTATAAGCATACATAAGGGGGAGAAATGAGCATAAGTCTTATTTTTAAAATTGCGGCGGTGGGGATTCTGGTCACTATTTTGAACCAGATTCTGAAACATAGCGGAAGAGAGGAACACGCCTTTTTAATCAGTCTGGCAGGTCTGATTCTGGTATTGACCTGGATGATTCCTTATATATATGATTTGTTTGTCCTAGTGCAGGAGCTGTTTACTCTGTAATGGAAAGGAGAACGCATGGATATTCTGAAAATCGGGCTGGTGGCAGTTATCGGTGTACTGCTGGCGGTCCCCTTGAAAAGTTACAAAGCGGAGTATGGTGTTTATATCGGAATTGCCGTTTGCCTGGTGCTATTTGGCAGTGCGGTTGGTTATTTTTCGGATATTGTAACGCAGATTGGGATGCTGGAATCCTATTTACAGGACAATGCCAGGTATCTGACGGTTCTGTTTAAGGCGGTAGGGGCTACCTATGCCTGTGAATTCTGTGCCGGTATCTGTAAGGATGCCGGATATGGCGGTATTGCAGGACAAGTAGAAATGATAGGAAAACTCTATATTCTCATTATCGGTATGCCGATTTTAATGGCACTGATTGAAAGCATCAAGACGATGGCAGGATAGGGAGAGAGTATGCAGGCAGAAAGCAGTATGATATGGGAAGAACTGGATATGGATTCGGTATCGGTGGAACTTGCAAGACTGTTTCCGGATATTCGTTTTGATGGTAAAGAAATCCTGTCACTCTTACTGCAGGGACAGGTCTGGCAGGCAGTCAAAGTACTGGGGAGTGAGATAACAGATGTAATTAATTCCCAGATAGGAGAATTTAGAACTTTGTTTCTGGTTATCCTGATTTTGGGAATTACGGCAGCTGTGTTTACCCATTTTGCGGACTTGTTCCAGAATCACCAGGTATCGGATGTGGCATTTTATTTTCTCTATCTGTTATTGATTACGATCCTGTTAAGGTCTTATACCAGTACGCTGGGAACCGTAAAAGGGGTACTGGAAGACATCACTACTTTTATGAAGCTGTTCATTCCTACTTATATGGTTGCGGTAGGAAGTGCAGCGGGGATTTCCACGGCGGGCGTGTACTATCCGTTATTGATGGTGTTAGTGTATCTGATAGAGGGAGGATTCCTGACAGTGCTGTTACCGGCAGTATCCGTGTTCGTGCTGCTGACGATTATCAATGGCATCTGGATGGAAGAGAAGCTGACCCTGTTGTTGGAACTGTTGGAGAAGGTAATCTGTGGCAGTGTTAAAATAACAATTGGTATTATAAGCGGATTCAGTATTTTACAGGCGATGATAGCACCGGTGTTGGATGCACTGCAATCCTCTGCTCTGAAGAAGGCTGTGTCTTCCATACCGGGTATTGGTGGCATGACCGGGGGAATGATGGAACTGGTTATGGGGTCTGCGGTGTTAATGAAAAACAGTATCGGACTTTATATGACGTTACTGTTGTTTCTGATTTGCAGTGTTCCTTTGTTAAAAATCACATTAATAACAATAGTTATAAAACTCAGTGCGGCACTGATTGGGATTGTCAGTGACAAGCGGATGACAAACTGTGCAGACCGGGTAGGAAATGGTACATTTATGTTGTTAAAAATCGTAATTTCCGCAATTGCTCTTTTTGTCATTCAGATTGCCGTGATTATGTATTCCACCAATCAGGGGATTGTATAAAAGCAGGTGATGGAGTTGGGCGATTTTGTGGAAAATATAAGACGGGTGGGTATCTTTATGATTGTGGCACAGGTGGTAATCCATCTGGCACCGGGAAAGCAGTATGAGAAATACATTAAATTGATAGCAGGTGTTATCATACTGGTGCAGCTAATTAGTCCTTTTTATCAGATATCCACGGAATGTTGGGATAAGTGGGTTATCCAGGGGGGCTGGAACATTGTTGACGGGGAAGGAAATCTGGGAGAAATCATGGAAGAGAAGGAAGCCTCCCGCAATCAGGTATTATTACAAAACATAGAAAGAGAAATTAAATCAAAATTAAATAACCAAGGAATCTGTGAAGGATATCATGTCAAATCAGTAGAGCTGGTGTTGAAAAATGCGCAGACAGAAATGCAAATCCAGCTTTCAGGGGAGGATTCCCAGAGTAATTGGGAGTTTCAGAAAATAATCGTAGTTTTACAGGAAAAGAACACCGGGGAAGTGGGAAATGCGGAAAAAACGGAGCAGGAAGCTTATTCGGTAGAACCGGTTCAGATAGCACCGGTAACCTGGGAGCAGGAAGAGATGGTACACCCGGACCAGCCAGAGAATATTCCGGAAAAACAGAAACAGGAACTGGCAGCTCAAATCAGTACCGAGCTGGGCGTGGATACATCTTGTGTGGAGGTAAGGATAGATGGGGATGTATAAGAAGAAAATGGAAGCGTTATTACAAAAGGGAAAACTGCGCAAAGACCAGTGCCTGATTCTGGTACTGGGGGGAATTCTGCTGTGTGTGATTGCCCTGCCGGTGGATAACCAAAAGAGTGGTTTGGGATTTTCAAAGTCCGGTTTATCGAACAGCACAAATGGTACAGTAACAGAAAGTACGGATGCAGTAAAGGCTTCCTCTTATTCTGTGGATGGGGTAGAGGACTATGGTACTTACTGGGAGAAGAAGCTGGCGGAGAGTCTTTCTAATATAGAAGGGGCTGGTAAGGTACAGGTACTCATTACGCTTAAGGAATCAGAAGGGAAAGTTGTGGAGAAGGACGGAAAGGAACAGAGGACTGATACCGGGGAGCAGGATGCGGCAGGCGGAACGAGAAATGTTACTGACAGTATGATAGAAAAGAGTACGATTTATACCACGGACAGCCGGGGAGAGAATGTCCCTTATGTGATTAAAACGACAGCTCCGGTGGTGTCTGGCGTAGTGGTTATCACCCAGGGGGCAGACAATCTTATGGTACGGGAGAATATAATCGATGCAATTCAGGTATTATTTGATATGGATACGAATAATATTAGAGTAGTAAAGATGAAAACCAAGAATCAGTAAAGGGGAGAAGAAAGTGAAAAATATGATTAAGAAGAATCAGATGATGATTACAGCATTGGCGATTATGATTGCTGTAGCAGGTTATCTGAATTTCGCAGGTACAAAGGTAACGGACGAAGAGGTACTGTCAGTCAATGGTGAGATTGCCACCGATGATATGGGTAATCTGGCATTGCAGGAGGAAGACACGGCACTGTTGGACTTATCAGAAGAAGATATGGAGCAGGCTGGCACAGATATTGAGAGCCTGGACAGTGATGTTACGGTAGCTCAGGGCGAGGGCACAGAAGATGATTTGGCAGAGGCACTCAGCGGAGAGCAATTAGAAGAAGTGCCGGGAGAAGCAGTATTTACTTCTGCAGGGACTACTCCGGTATTATCCGGTGCCAAGTTAGAGAAAGAACAGACCAGGGCACAGAATAAGGAAACTTTGCTGGAAATCATTAACAATGCTAACATCAGTGAGACCCAGAAGCAGGAGGCGGTTAACAGTATGATTTCCATGACGGATATTGCAGAGAAAGAGACTGCAGCAGAGATTCTGTTGGGTGCCAAAGGCTTTGAAGATGCCATTGTCAGTATTGACGGAGACAGCGTAGATGTGGTAATCAATACGACAGAACTGACTGAAGCGCAGCGGGCACAGATAGAGGACATTGTTATCCGTAAAACCGGAGTCAGCCCGGATGCGATTATCATCAGCACGGTAAATGCAAATTAGATGCATTCTGAAAAAAACTGTGATATAATAACTCCAAATGTGTCAATCTGCAGGCCGGATTGACAGAGATGTATCGGAACTGGAAGACAGGGGAAGCTACCGGCTGGATGAGTGATAAAGTATGGAGGCAAAGGATGAAAAGAGTATTTTTAATTGTTCTGGACAGCTTTGGAATAGGAGAGATGGAGGATGCAGCAGCATATGGTGACAAAGGCACCAACACAATACGTTCTGTATCCTCCAGTCCTGCTTTTTCCATGCCCAATATGGCAAAACTGGGGCTTTTCAATATAGATGGAGTGGATTGCAGGCCAGGTGTGGAAGCACCGGAGGCAGTGATAGCCCGTATGAAGGAGGCGTCCAAAGGGAAAGATACTACCATTGGACACTGGGAGATAGCAGGTGTCTTATCGAAGCAGCCACTGCCAACTTATCCCAATGGATTTCCGGAAGAGGTACTGGATGCTTTTATGGCAGCCACAGGCAGAGGGGTTTTGTGTAATATGCCCTATTCGGGAACCGAGGTCATTCAAAAGTATGGGGACGAGCATGTACAGACGGGCAAGCTGATTGTCTATACTTCAGCAGACAGTGTCTTTCAGATTGCTGCTCATGAGGATGTTGTGCCGGTGGAAACATTATATGAGTATTGCAGGCAGGCGCGTAAGATTTTGCAGGGAGTGCACGGCGTGGGAAGAGTCATTGCCAGACCTTTTGTTGGTACAAGCGGTCATTATACCAGAACGCCCAAACGCCATGACTTTTCCTTGGAGCCACCAGCTGTTACGATGTTGGACCAGTTGCAGAAGGCCGGAAAAGAAGTGCTTTCTGTAGGAAAAATCCGGGATATTTTTGCAGGGAAAGGCATTACGGACGGAGTTTATACCAAGGGCAATGAAGAGGGAATGGAGAGAACCCTGGAATATATGAAACGAGATTTTGAGGGCTTATGCTTCGTAAATCTGGTGGATTTTGATATGCTGTATGGACACCGGAATGATGTGGAAGGCTATGCCAAAGCCCTGCATTATTTTGACAGCCGGTTACCGGACTTGCTAGCGGAATTAAGAGAAGAGGACGTGTTAATGATAACGGCAGACCATGGCTGTGATCCCGGTTATAAGATATCCACAGATCATTCCAGAGAGTATACGCCATTTCTGATGTATGGAAAGAATATAAAACCGGTCAATCTGGGAACCAGAGAGACCTTTGCGGATATCGGGGCAACGGTACTTGCTTATTTTGGCATTGTGCCAGAGTTTGCAGGAACCCCGATGCTTCCTTAAAGATATGGGAGGCAGGGCAGCAGCCGATTACAAGAAAAAGAGAAAAGAGATAGTTGGAGGATAAAAACGTGGGCAATTATGCAGACGAGATTAACAAGAGAAGAACTTTTGCGATTATTTCGCACCCGGATGCGGGAAAAACCACACTGACAGAGAAGTTCTTATTATATGGTGGAGCCATCAATCTGGCTGGTAGTGTTAAAGGAAAGGCAACTGCCAGACATGCGGTTTCTGACTGGATGGAAATAGAGAAAGAAAGAGGTATTTCGGTTACTTCGTCTGTATTGCAGTTTCAGTATGATGGTTTCTGCATCAATATTTTGGATACACCAGGGCATCAGGATTTTTCGGAAGATACTTACCGGACCCTGATGGCGGCAGACTCTGCAGTAATGGTTATTGATGCATCCAAGGGTGTAGAAGCACAGACCAGAAAGCTTTTCAAAGTATGTGTTATGCGTCATATCCCAATCTTTACTTTTATCAATAAGATGGACAGGGATGCTAACGACACGTTTGAACTGTTAGATGAGATAGAGAAGGAACTGGGGATTGCTACCTGCCCGATTAACTGGCCGATTGGTTCCGGTAAGAATTTCAAGGGTGTCTATGAGCGGGAGAGTAAATGTGTGATTACCTATTCTGACACCGAAAAGGGAACCAAAGAAGGACATGCTACAAGAATTCCGGTAGAACAGGAGGAAGAACTGACACAGGCAATCGGAGCGGAATTCAAAAGCCAGCTGGCTGATGAAATAGAGCTGCTGGATGGTGCCAGTGCAGAGTATGATCTGGAAGAAATTCAGGCGGGTAATCTGACACCGGTATTTTTCGGTTCGGCTCTGACGAACTTTGGTGTGGAAATTTTCTTACAGCATTTCTTGAAAATGACTACCACGCCGTTACCGCGTAAGGCAGATATTGGAATGATTGACCCGGTAGAACATGAATTTTCTGCCTTTGTCTTTAAGATTCAGGCAAACATGAATAAGGCGCATCGTGACCGTGTAGCCTTTATGCGAATCTGTTCCGGCAGATTTGATGCCAGTGCCGAGGTAAAACACATACAGGGCGGTAAGATTATGCGGCTGTCCCAGCCACAGCAGATTATGGCAGATGAGCGCAAGATTTTAAGTGAAGCCTATGCGGGAGATATTATTGGTGTTTTTGACCCCGGAATTTTCTCTATAGGAGATACTATTTGTATGCCAAAAGAACAGTTTCAGTATGAGGGAATTCCTACCTTTGCACCGGAGCATTTTGCCAGAGTAAGACAGATAGATACGATGAAACGAAAGCAGTTTGTGAAAGGAATCACACAGATTGCCCAGGAAGGTGCAATTCAGATTTTCCAGGAGTTTAATACCGGTATGGAAGAAATTATTGTCGGTGTAGTCGGTGTACTGCAGTTTGACGTATTAAAATATCGCCTGGAAAATGAGTATAATGTAGAAATCCGGTTAGAAAATCTGCCTTATGAGTATATTCGTTGGATTGAGAACAAAGATATTGATTTGGACAGGCTTATGGGTACTTCTGACATGAAGAAAATCAAAGACCTGAAAGGCAATCCATTGCTTCTGTTTGTAAACCAGTGGAGCATTGGTATGACACAGGAGAGAAATGCAGGGCTGGTTCTATCTGAGTTTGGCAGAAACTAAGCTGAGGAATGGAACAGAATGTTCCGGTAGTGGCAAAGTTGTAGGATGCAGGATATAAAAGGTATGAAGAAATTTGGATATCTGCTGTTTGGCATGTTAATTCTTACTGCAGGTCTGGTGTATGCATGGGAGAGGCTGCCACATCAGGAGAATGAGCTGGTACAACAACAGAATATGGGGGCACAGACGTCTGGCGAGGAGATTGCAGAACAGATACTGCAATCCCAGGAAACAAATGAAACCACCAGCCAGGAGAATGCTATAACACAGATAATCCCGTTAGAGCAGTGCTATGCCTATCAGCAACTGGGACAAGAACAGCAGCAGCTATACTGCCAGATTTTGAATGCGCTTATCTGTTTCCAGGATGAAATAAGTCTGGTCAGTTGCGATACCGAGGAAATATCAAAGATTTTCCAGTGCGTGTTGAATGACCATCCGGAAATTTTCTATGTGGATGGTTATACTTACACAGAGTATACACTGGGAGAAATTTTGAAAAAGATTACCTTTACAGGTACTTACCGGATGCCTAAGGAAGAAATATTGGTAAAGCAGAATTTGATTGATAATTATGTAAACCAATGTCTGCAAGGTTTACCACCACAGGCAGATGACTATGAAAAAGTAAAATATATCTATGAATATATTATCCATCATACGGAATATGATGCTTCTGTGCCGGATAACCAGAATATCTGCTCTGTCTTTATTGATGGAAGATCGGTCTGTCAGGGCTATGCCAAGGCAACCCAGTATCTGTTGTATAAGACAGGGGTACCGGCAACATTGGTGCTGGGCAATGTCATCAATGGTGAGGGACATGCATGGAATCTGGTACAGATTGATGGTGAGTATTATTATGTAGACACGACCTGGGGAGATGCGTCCTACCAGGCAGTGGAAGGTGCGGAAAGTTATCCGAAGGAAAAGATACCTACCATTAATTATGATTATCTGTGTGTTACCACGCAGCAGTTAGAACTTACCCACATCATTGATAATGTAGTGGATATGCCGGAATGTACCGCGATGGAAGATAATTATTATGTGCGGGAAGGGCAGTATTTTACTTCTATGGACGAGGAACAGCTTGCCAGAATCTTTCGGGAAGGATATGAAAAGGGAAGTACCTATGTAACACTAAAGTGTGCTTCCGAGCAGGTATATCGGCAGATGCTGGAGCTGTTAATTACCAACCAGGGAATCTTCCGGTATCTGGATTGTCCGGATGGAGTTGTTTCTTATACGGATAATGCCAGACAGTACAGCATGAGTTTCTGGCTGTAATGGTAGATACTTCCGGTAATGGGACTATGCAAAAGTGATAAATTTTGATATACTAAGCCCAAATGAAATTGATAGGATAACAGATAGAACAGAAAGGAAGATAGAGAACATTATGGAACAGGAATACGGAAAAAACACTTATGTATTACGGGAAAATGACAGTATTGGCACAGTGAAGATTGCAGATGATGTGGTTGCTATGATTGCAGCATTGGCAGCGATGGAAGTGGAAGGGGTTTCTGCCATGGCAGGCAATATTACCAATGAACTGCTCAGTAAGGTGGGTGTGAAGAGCCTTTCCAAAGGTGCCAAGGTAGAAGTTTTCAATAAGAAAGTAAAGGTAGAAGTAGCGATTACCATTGAGTATGGCTACAATATTCCGGTAACCTGTCAGGGCGTGCAGACTAAAGTCAAGAATGCCATTGAAAATATGACAGGCTTAGAAGTGACAGATGTTAATATCCGGATTGCTGGCATCAATGTAACGAAAGAAAAATAAAATACACAGGAGTCATTATGAGCAGAAGAGAGTTACGCGAACAGATATTCAAGTTGTTATTCCGGGTAGAATTCAACAGCCCGGAGGATATGCAAGAGCAGGAGAAACTGTTTTTTGAAGATGAGGAAGCCGCTCAGGAAAAGGATGCAGATTATATCGCAGATAAATATGGAAAGATAGAGAGCAGGTTGGCGGAGATAGATGCCCTTATCAATGAAAAGGCAGAAGGATGGGATACCACTAGAATGAGCAAGGTGGATTTAACAATTTTACGTCTGGCTGTCTATGAGATTTTATTCGATGAGACAGTTCCTACCGGAGTAGCCATTAATGAAGCAGTAGAACTGGCTAAGAAGTTTGGCCAGGATGCATCCTCCGGATTTGTCAATGGCGTTTTGGCAAAGTTCGCGTAGTCAGAGGGTCAGGATGCGTAATGTATATACAGTTGCACAGGTAAATTCTTATATTAAAAATATGTTCATGCAGGATTATATGTTGCAGGACGTTTCCGTAAAAGGAGAGGTCAGTAACTGCAAATATCATTCCTCTGGACATATTTATTTTACATTAAAGGATGCAAAAGGCACCATAGCGTGTGTTATGTTTGCCTCCAATCGCAAAGGACTCTCTTTTCAGATGAAAGAGGGACAACAAATTGTTGTATCCGGAAGCATCGATGTCTATGAAAGGGATGGCAAGTACCAGCTCTACGCCAGACAGATTCAGCTGGATGGTGCAGGAGTCCTGTATGAGCGGTATGAACAATTGAAACGGGAGCTGGAAGAGCGGGGAATGTTTGCCACGGAATACAAGCAGCCGATTCCACGTTATATCAGAACCCTTGGCGTGGTAACGGCGGCTACAGGAGCTGCCGTACGGGATATTATCAATATTACCACCAGAAGAAACCCTTATGTACAGATTATCCTGTATCCTGCCATCGTGCAGGGAGAAGCCGCCGTACCCAGTATCATTAATGGAATCCATGCACTGGAACAGCTTGGTGTGGATACCATGATTGTAGGCAGGGGCGGAGGTTCCATCGAAGATTTGTGGGCATTTAACGAAGAGGCGGTTGCCCAGGCGATTTTTGACTGCAGTGTGCCGATTATTTCCGCGGTAGGACATGAGACCGATACGACTATCGCTGATTATGTGGCTGATTTGCGGGCACCGACCCCATCGGCGGCAGCAGAACTGGCAGTTTATGACATCGAACAGCTGCAGGAGCGGCTGGCAGAATATGCCTGTACTCTGCAGCATTTGTACAAACGGAATGTACAGCGTTATCAGAAAGAAATCGACCAGTATCTTGTCCGATTAAAATACTTAAGTCCGGTCAACCGGATTCGTATGAAACGTATGCAGATGCTTTCCCTGGAAGAACATTTACAGAAAGCAATGGAGGAACAGTTACAGGACAGGAAACACAGACTGGCACTTATGATAGAGCAGATGAAAGGATTATCACCCTTAGATAAGCTGAATCAGGGCTATTCCTATGCGGCAGATGAAAAGGGAAATACTTTGTCTACCATAGATCAGGTAGCCGTGGGAGAGATGGTAATGTTGTTTGTAAAGGATGGTAAACTGGAAACCAGAATCCTTTCCAAAGAAGAAGTAAAATGGGAAGATAGGGCAAACGAAGACAGAACGGAAAGGGAATAAAGGATGAATGATAAGCAGGAAAAAGAACTTTCCTTGGAGGAAGCCTTTGAACAGATAGAAGCAGTGATTGCCCGCCTGGAAAAGGAAGAAATTACGTTGGAGGAGTCTTTTCAGGAATATAACAGGGGCATGCAGTTATTGAAGCATTGTAATGAAGCCATTGATAAAGTAGAGAAAAAGGTGCTTCAGATAAATGAAGAGGGTGGATTGGATGAATTTTAAGGAACAGCTTGCACAGAAAACAAAGGATATGGAAATCGTATTACAGCAGTATCTTCCGAAAGAGGAAGGATACCAGAAGAAAGTAATAGAAGCCATGAATTATTCCGTTCTTGCAGGAGGGAAAAGACTGCGCCCTATGCTGATGCAGGAAACGGCACAGCTTTTTCCCGGGCAGGCAAAAGGATTGTCCTGCTTCATGGCAGCCATTGAGATGATTCATAATTATTCTCTGGTGCATGATGATTTGCCGGCGATGGATAATGACGAGTACCGAAGGGGCAGGAAAACAACCCATGTGGTGTATGGAGAAGGTATGGCAGTGCTTGCCGGAGATGGTTTGCTCAATTATGCCTTTGAAACTGCGGGAAAGGCTTTTGCAAAGGCAGATACGCTGGATGATTATAAAAGAATTGCCAAAGCTATGCAGATACTGGGTACAAAGGCTGGTATCTATGGCATGATAGGCGGTCAGTGTGCTGATTTGGAAGCTGAGGAGATGGAAGATCATGTAACGGAACAGATGCTGCTCTTTATTCATGAGCATAAAACGGCAGCTCTGATTGAGGCTGCCATGACAATCGGTGCAACGCTTGCCGGGGCATCGGAGAAAGAGATTTCTTCCATAGAGAAATGTGCCTACAACATAGGTATTGCCTTCCAGATTCAGGATGACATACTGGACATTACCAGCAGCCTGGAAGTGCTGGGGAAACCTATCGGCAGTGATGAGAAGAATCACAAGCTGACTTATGTAACCATGCATGGCCTGGAAGAATCTGCCAGACAGGTAGAGGAGCTTTCCAGGGAAGCCATTGCCATACTCCATTCTTTTACGAACAGAAACAACTTTTTGGAGCAGTTGACTGAGGAACTGGTACACAGAGAAAAATAGGTGAATTCTATGTTTTTGGAAAAGATACAGAAAGCAAATGATATCAAGAAAATAGAACCTGGGGATTATGATGCCCTGGCAGAGGAAATCCGACAATTCCTGATTCAGACCATCAGTGTAACGGGTGGACATTTAGGCTCCAATCTGGGAGCAGTGGAACTGACCATGGCACTTCATTTATTTTTGAATCTGCCGGAGGACAAGATTATCTGGGATGTGGGGCACCAGTCCTATACCCATAAGTTGCTGACCGGAAGACGGGAAGGCTTTATTAATTTACGAAAATATGGTGGTATGAGCGGTTTCCCTAAACGGAAAGAAAGTGATTGTGATGCTTTTGATACCGGACATAGCTCTACCTCTATTTCCGCTGGTCTTGGACTTGTCAAGGCAAGGGATATCCAGGGAGAAAGTAACACGATTATTTCGGTTATTGGTGATGGCTCTCTGACAGGCGGTATGGCGTATGAGGCACTGAACAATGCCTCGCGTCTGGAAACCAATTATATAATTATATTAAATGATAATAACATGTCTATTTCTGAGAATGTAGGCGGCGTATCTAAGTATCTGAATAATATCCGGACTGCGGATACCTATCTGGATTTAAAAGAAGGGGTATACAATTCCCTGCATGGAAAGTCCAAATATGGAGATATGGTAGTTTCTAAAATCAGACGTGCCAAAAGCAGCTTTAAACAATTGGTGGTGCCGGGGATGTTTTTTGAAGATATGGGCATCACTTATTTAGGACCGGTAGACGGACATGATATCCGTGCTTTGGTACATATCTTTGGGGAAGCACGTAAGATAAAAGGCGCTGTTTTAGTACATGTCATTACCCAGAAGGGGAAGGGATACCAACCGGCAGAGAAACACCCGGCGAGATTCCATGGGGCAGAGCCTTTTGATATCGAAACCGGAATTCCCAGCAAACCAAGAACCAAAGCAAATTATACGGATATCTTTTCTACCGTTATGTGTAAGTTAGGGCAGCGGGATGAAAAGGTAGTAGCCATTACCGCCGCCATGCCGGACGGAACCGGATTGAAGCGATTCCGTAATCGGTATCCGGAGCGGTTTTTTGACGTAGGAATTGCGGAAGAACATGCCGTTACTTTTGCGGCTGGACTGGCAGCAGGGGGTCTGAAGCCTATCGTGGCAATTTATTCTTCCTTTTTACAGAGAGCTTATGACCAGATACTGCACGATGTCTGTATTCAGAATCTGCCAGTGGTATTTGCCATTGACAGAGCCGGATTGGTAGGCAGCGACGGAGAGACACATCAGGGTATTTTTGATTTATCCTATCTGTCTTCCATTCCTAATATGCATATTATGGCACCCAAGAACAAGTGGGAGCTTTCCGATATGATTAAATTCGCCATCGCTTTCGGGGCACCGATTGCCGTGCGTTACCCCCGTGGCGAGGCTTATGATGAACTGAAAGAGTTTAGAGAACCTATTGTATACGGCAGGAGTGAAGTGCTTTATGAAGAAGAGGATATTGCTTTGCTAGCCGTAGGCAGCATGGTAAAAGTGGCGGTGGAGGTGCGCCGTCAGTTAAAGGAAAAGGGCTATTCCTGTTCCTTAATCAATGCCAGATTTGTAAAACCGATTGATGAAGAGATGCTAGGGCAGGTATGCAAAGACCATAAGCTGTTAGTTACCATGGAAGAGAATGTATTAAGCGGTGGCTACGGCGAGAAAGTCAGAGATTATACAGACAGCTTGAAAACCAGGGCACAGGTACTGAATATTGCCATTCCGGATGAATATGTGGAGCATGGCAATGTGGATTTGTTAAAACAGGAAATCGGTATCGATGCAGATTCCGTTGTAAAGAAAGTGATGACAAAATATATTACGCTGCTTGAGAGGAAAGTATGAAGGAACGTTTGGATGTAATTTTGGTAAAACAGGGACTGGCAGAGTCCAGAGAAAAAGCCAAGGCCATTCTGATGGCAGGCAATGTCTTCGTAGATGGGCAGCGGGAGGATAAGGCAGGCACTACCTTTGATGAGAGCAAAATCCATATCGAAGTAAAGGGCAGTACCCTTAAATATGTAAGTCGTGGCGGACTGAAACTGGAAAAGGCTATGGCGCAGTTCCCGATTTCCCTGCAGGATACGGTCTGCATGGACATCGGCGCATCCACCGGCGGTTTTACCGACTGTATGTTACAAAACGGTGCCAGAAAGGTATTTTCCATTGATGTGGGACATGGACAGCTTGCCTGGAAGCTTCGCAATGATGAGCGGGTAGTGTGTATGGAAAAGACCAATTTCCGTTATGTGACCCCGGAGGATATCGGAGAAGCCGTTGATTTCGCATCGGTGGATGTTTCTTTTATTTCCCTGACGAAAATCCTGATTCCTGCAAGGAATCTATTACGGAATTACGGACAGATGGTATGCCTGATTAAGCCCCAGTTTGAGGCAGGCAAGGAAAAGGTTGGTAAAAAGGGAGTGGTAAGAGACCCAAAGGTACACGAAGAAGTGGTACATAAGGTTATAGACTATGCAGACAGCATAGGATTTGCCATCAAAGGGCTGACCTATTCGCCGATTAAGGGACCGGAAGGAAATATTGAGTATCTGGTCTATCTGGAGAAGAAGGAAACGATAGAGGAAGCGGTTCTGGAATGGACAGAAGCGGAGGCAGAAGGCAATCTGCGCAGTCTGACGGAAAACGGAACAGGTATCTCTTATACGGATAAAATGAATGAGGAAATAAGCCATGTGGTCGCAATGGCGCATGGTGCATTGGACGAGGCAAAATAACGGATGAAACATTTTTTTCTGATTGCAAATCAGGCAAAAGACCCGGAAGAAATATATACGAGAAGGATTGTGGCATATTTGCAGGCACATGGGGCACAGATAACCTGTGTGGATGAAGAAAAGCTTCTGGAACAGACAAAGGCAGACCCTGACGAAGCAGAATGTGCCCTGGTGTTAGGTGGGGACGGCACGCTTTTACAGGCGGCCAGGGACATGCTTGGCAGAAATATTCCGCTCATTGGTATTAACCTTGGCACACTGGGATATCTGGCAGAGGTGGAGCTGGCGAACCTGGAGGAGGCATTGGATAAGCTTTTGGAAAATGAATATATCCGGGAAGAGCGTATGATGCTAGCCGGAAGGATTCACAGAGGGGAAGCGGAATCAGAAGGGGCAGAAGAGGAAAATTATGCCTTGAATGATATTGTCATTTCCCGTTGTGGCTCCTTACAGATATTAAAGTTTCATATTTATGTAAATGGACAGTTTTTGAATACGTACAGTGCGGATGGTATGATTGTGGCAACACCCACTGGTTCTACAGGCTATAATATGTCTGCGGGCGGCCCGATTGTGGAGCCTGGTGCCAGATTACTGTTACTGACCCCTATCTGTCCCCATACATTAAATACAAGAAGTATCGTTCTTTCGGCAGAGGATGAGATTGTTATCGAAATCCCGGAGGGTCGGGATGGGCATGAACAGTCGGTGGAAGCTAATTTTGACGGAAGTCATAAGGTAACGCTGAAAACCGGGGACCGGATAGAAATCAGCAAAGCGGTAAAGACCACAGGAATCCTGAAGCTGAATACAGAAAGTTTTTTAACGGTGTTACACAAAAAGATGAGTGAATCATAAAAGCCGTAAGGAATAAGATGTGAAGCGGCACGGACAGGTATAAAATAAGGAGTTATATGAAAAAAGACAGACATGGCAAAATAATTGAACTGATTGAACGCTATGACATTGAAACCCAGGAGGAACTGGCTGACCGGTTACGGCAGGAAGGCTATCAGGTAACCCAGGCAACCGTGTCAAGAGATATCAGGGCGTTAAAGCTTTCCAAAATATCCAATGGAAAAGGACATCAGAAATATATTGCGTTTCATCAGGACGAAGCCCACATGGGCGACCGGTATATCAGAGTTCTCAAGGAAGGTTATGTTTCCATGGATTTGGCACAGAATTTGCTGGTAATGAAGACCGTATCTGGTATGGCAATGGCGGTTGCAGCAGCCATAGATGCCTTGAAATTAGAAGAAATCGTTGGGTGTATTGCAGGAGATAATACGATTATGATAGCGACCAGAAGCCAGGAGGAAGCTCATACGGCAATGGTAAAAATCAGTAAAATGATAGGATAAAGGCTCCGATAGTACATAGTACGAGGTGAAAAAATGTTACAGAGCTTACATGTGAAAAATCTTGCGTTAATTGAGGAAGAAGAGGTAGAGTTCGGAGAGGGATTAAATATTCTGTCCGGAGAGACCGGTGCGGGAAAATCCATTATTATAGGTTCCATTAACCTGGCACTGGGTGCCAAGGCTGACAAAGAATTGATTCGTACCGGTGCAGAATATGCACTGGTGGAACTGATTTTCCAGTTGGAACAGCCCAGACAGATAGAGGCGGTAAAGCAGATGGAACTGCCGATAGAGGATAATCAGATTATCTTACAGCGTAAGATTATGCCAAACCGCAATGTATGTAAGGTGTGCGGCGAGACGGTAACTGCCAGACAATTAAAGCAACTGGCGGAGATACTGATTGATATTCATGGACAGCATGAGCACCAGTCCCTGTTACAGAGTAAGAAGCAACTGGAGATTCTGGATGCCTATGCAGGCGAAGAACTGGAGCAGAAGAAGGCAAAGCTGCTAGAACTTTATCGCAATTACCGACAGGTGCTAAAGGAACTGGCAGACAACGAAACCGATGAAGAGACAAGGAAAAGGGAGGTTTCGTTGGCAGAGTTCGAATATCGGGAGATTGGAGAGGCACAGTTACAGCCGGGAGAAGATGAAGAGGCAGAGAAGGCGTATCAGAAGCTGCAAAACAGCCAGAAGATACGGGATGCCCTGACTCTTTCCTATGCACTGTGTGGCTACGAGGATAATGGTGCGGGCAGCAACATTGGAAGAGCCTTGAAGGAACTGCGCAGTGTAGTCATGTATGACGAAGAATTACAGGAATATGAGAAGCAGCTGTTAGAGATTGACAGTCTTTTAAATGACTATAACAGGGGACTGGCAGATTATTTATCCAATCTGGAATTTGATGCGGAAGTCTATGATACCCTGGAGAAGCGTATCAACCTGTTAAACCATTTAAAGTCCAAATATGGAAAGACCCTGGAAGAAGTGCTGGAATACCAGAAAAAGGCAGAACAGTTGCTGGAAAAATACCAGGACTATGATGCTTACCGGGAAAGACTTTCTGCCCAGGCAAAGGAAGGAAAGAAGGAACTGTTACAGTGCTGTGAAGAGATTTCTGCCTTGCGTAAGGCAAATGCCCTGACCCTTGGGGAGAAAATGAAACAGGCACTGGTGGATTTGAATTTCCAGGAAGTAAAGTTTGCCATAGAAGTAACCTCAGACGAGGAGAATATCAGTGCAGAAGGTTATGATAAGGTTACCTTTATGATTTCCACCAATGCGGGGGAAGCGATGCGGGAACTGGCACAGGTTGCCAGCGGCGGTGAGTTATCCCGTATCATGCTGGCGTTAAAGACGGTGCTGGCAGATAAGGACGAAATCGAAACGTTGATTTTTGATGAAATTGATACCGGTATCAGCGGAAAAACAGCCTGGAAAGTTTCGGAAAAGATGGGAATTCTTGGAAAGAACCATCAGATTATCTGTATTACCCATCTGCCACAGATTGCAGCCATGGCAGACTGGCATTATTGTATTGAGAAAAAAGTGGTAGACAATCGTTCTGTTACAAGCATTACGCGGTTAACCGAAGAAGAGTCCATTGCAGAACTTGCCAGAATGTTAGGTGCTGACACGATAACCGAAAATATGATAAATAATGCCAGAGAAATGAAAGATTTGGCAAGAAAATCAAAGTAAATAAAATGCGTGATTTTTCACATACTAGAAAGGACATACTTTTGTATGTTCTTTTTTTTACGGAATAGAAATGGAGTTTCTTTAGAGAGGAATGTGGAGAATTGAACAAGGCATTATATATGACGGAAAAAAAACAGCGCGCTTATCGTGTTTTATTATATAGTATCCTGCTGTGTGCTCTGGCGGCACTTTGCGTGACAGTTTATTTAAGCTATTGGGATAAAATACCATCTACCATAAAAATCCGTGTGGGTGTGGAACAGGAACTGAATTTTAATGTGCCGGTAACGGGAGAAATTCACAGAATTGTGGAGGAGGATGCCAGGCAGGTCACCACGTTAAGCAGTCAGAATCCGGATGGCATGACTGCGGAGAGTCTGCCCGGAGCAGTGACAAGTGTCCCGGTGGACTTCCATCATAAGGTAAAGGTGAGGGCAAACCAGATTGACAATTACCAGATGAATCTGAAACTGTTCGGGGTCATTCCCTATAAAAATGTAGATGTGCAGATTATTCAGGATAAGATGTTAATTCCCTCCGGAATGCCTATTGGCATTTATGTAAAGACTCAGGGTGTTCTGGTGGTGGGAATTGGTTCTTTTGACACAGAGCAAGGCAAAGAGGTGTCTCCTGCCAGATATGTCCTGCAGAAGGGGGATTATATTCTCAAGGTAGATGAGGAAAAGGTAGAGAACAAGAAGCATTTTATCGAGCTGATAGAGCAGTCTGCTGGTCAGGAAATGGTACTTACCATCAAACGGAACGAAGAGATTACCCAGGTAATGGCAAAAGCACAGCAGAATCAGAACCGGGAGTGGAAACTGGGAATTTGGATTCGGGATAATGCCCAGGGAATCGGCACACTGACCTATGAAGATACGGATAACACCTTCGGAGCTCTAGGACATGGTATCAATGATGTGGATACCTCGATTCTCATGAATCTGGAGGAAGGCACCTTATATAAAACAGAAATTGTGGGCATTACCAGAGGAGTCAATGGAACGCCGGGGGAGATGACCGGCTATATCGAATACAGCAATGACAATGTTATCGGAGAGATTACCCAGAATACTTCGGAAGGCATCTTTGGTACCTGCGAAGAGAAACTGGTAGAGGCTGCCAGCATGGAGCCCATTCCCATAGCCTTAAAACAGGAAATCATACCGGGTGCGGCGCAGATTATCTGTTCGGTAACCGGGGAACCGGAATTTTATGATGTGGAAATTATAGAGATTAACCTGGAACAGAACAATGTAAACCGGGGACTGGTTATACAGGTAGTGGATGAGAAGTTACTTACTTTAACCGGTGGGATTATCCAGGGAATGAGCGGAAGTCCTATTATTCAGAATGGTAAGCTGGCAGGGGCGGTAACCCATGTTTTTGTTAATGACCCAACCAGGGGATATGGTATTTTTATCGAAAGCATGCTGGAATGAGGCGATGCCTAACGGCTTCATACAGAATCTTCTGTGGAGTATAATATATCACGTCAATAGAAACTGTAAAAAGGGGAATATGGAGGAATTCTATGGAAACATTAAACGTGATGGCCGCAAGAGATGAAGAACAGGTAAGTGAAATACTGCATAAACTTATCAATGCCAATAAGGAATTTCAGATTATGATAACGGTAACCTCCGGCAAAAAGGAGGATTCTGGAGATACGCAGGAGATTATTGTAAAACCGCAGACAAAGAGGGATTTGGAAAAAGACGTAACCGACATGATACATGAAATAGGTGTGCCGGCGCATATCAAAGGATATCAATATTTAAGGGAGGCCATTATGATGGCAGTGGAGGATATTGACATGCTGGCATCTATTACAAAGGTTCTATATCCTACCATTGCGAAAAAATATCAGACAACACCAAGCCGTGTAGAACGGGCTATCCGGCATGCCATAGAGGTAGCCTGGTCGAGAGGACGCATGGAGACTTTAGATTCACTGTTTGGTTATACCATCAATACTGGAAAAGGAAAACCCACCAATTCGGAATTCATTGCCCTGATTGCAGATAAAATCCGTTTGCAATATCGTAGGTAATATAAATTTATCCTTTTATTGGCAGACAAAATAGTGTACAATGTTAAAAAAGCATAATGACTGTTGTAAGGTCAATATGTGGCACGTATCTGGAGGGTTAGCATGAAAAATATTTTGTTTGTTGCATCAGAGGGTGTGCCCTTTATCAAAACGGGTGGATTAGCAGATGTAGTGGGCTCCTTACCGAAGTGTATTGATAAGGAATACTTTGATGTCAGAGTCATTCTTCCGAAGTATACCTGTATGAAACAGGAAATGAAGGACAAGATGACTTACAAGACACATTTTTACATGGATTTTCACTGGAAAGAAGAGTACGTGGGAATCATGGAAGCCGAAGTAGATGGGGTAAAATATTATTTCATTGACAACGAATATTATTTTAACGGCTTTAAACCTTATGGTGACAATGCATTGTATGAGATTGAGAAATTTGCTTTCTTCTGCAAGGCAGCATTATCCATATTACCGGTTATTGATTTCAGACCGGATTTGATTCACTGCCATGACTGGCAGACAGGCTTGATACCGGTATATCTGAAAGAAAGATTCCAGGGTGGAGATTTCTATCGCGGTATTAAAACGGTAATGACCATACATAACCTGAAGTTCCAGGGAAAATGGAGTGTGAAGGAAGTGCAGGAGATTACCGGACTGCCAGATTATTTCTTTACCTCAGATAAATTGGAGGCCTATAAGGATGCTAACCTGTTAAAGGGTGGACTGGTATATGCAGATGCCATTACTACGGTAAGCAATACCTATGCGGAAGAGATTAAGACCGCGTTTTATGGAGAAGGCTTAAACGGATTGTTATGTGCAAGGGCAGGTGACCTTCGAGGCATTGTAAATGGTATTGACTATGATGAGTTCAATCCGGAAACAGATAAGAATATTGATTTCCATTATAATGCAATCAATTTCCGCAAGGAAAAAATTAAGAACAAACGTGCATTGCAGGAGCAACTGGGACTAAACAAGGATGACAAGGCAATGCTGATTGGTATTGTATCCCGTCTGACCGGTCAGAAGGGATTTGACCTGATTGCTTATGTGATGGATGAGTTATGTCAGGATAACATACAGCTTGTTATCCTTGGTACTGGTGAAGAACAGTATGAGAATATGTTCCGTCACTTTGATTGGAAATATCATGGCAAGGTGTCTGCGAATATTTATTATTCTGAGCCATTGTCCCATAAGATATATGCGGCAAGCGATGCCTTTTTAATGCCGTCTTTGTTTGAACCCTGTGGTCTTAGCCAGCTGATGTCTCTTCGTTACGGAACGGTACCAATTGTAAGGGAGACAGGTGGACTGAAAGATACGGTAGTTCCTTATAATGAATACGAAGGAATGGGAACCGGCTTTAGTTTCACGAATTATAATGCCCATGAGATGCTTGGCACAATCCGTTACGCAGAACGGATTTATTACGATAAGAAGCGTGAATGGAATAAGATTGTGGACAGAGCCATGGCAGCGGATTTCTCATGGAATGTATCAGCCAGGAAGTATCAGGAAATGTATGACTGGTTGATTGGTTAGAAGAAGGAATAGGATAATTAAGACGGAAATAACTCATGCAAATGGGTTGTTTCCGTTTTGTGTGATGGCGATGAAGAAAAGATAGAAACCAAAGAGAAAGGAGCGGAGGACAGAATATGAGTGAACAGAAGAAATCGAATAGTTTCGTGCTTCAGGCTGGTATTCTTGCGGCAGCCGGAATGCTGGTAAAAGTCATCAGCCTGATATACCGAAGTCCCCTGCTCAGTATTCTTGGTCTGGAAGGCAATGGATATTACACGGCAGCCATCAATATTTATACCATTATTCTGCTGATTTCTTCCTACAGTATTCCGTCTGCAATTTCCAAAGTAATAGCCCAACGGTTGGCATTTAAGGAATATCGGAATGCCCAGAAGGTATTTCAGTGCGCGCTATTGTATGTGTTGATAGTGGGAGGGATTGCTTCTCTGTTTACTTTTGCGGCAGCCCCATTTCTGGTCAGTAAGAATCCCAATGCGGTAGTAGCCCTGCGGGTTCTGGCACCGACCATATTTTTTTCTGGCTTTCTGGGAGTGCTGCGTGGATATTTCCAGGCACATAATTCTATGTTGCATACGTCTATCTCCCAGATATTAGAGCAGATAGCCAATGCCGGCATCAGTATTCTGGCCGCCTGGCTTTTGATCCGGTCTGTGGCGGACAAGGATACTACTACGCAGGCAATTTACGGCTCGGCGGGAAGCGCCATCGGTACAGGAGCCGGTGTTCTGACGGGATTGATTTTCATGTTTGGCATGTATCTGTTAAATCGTAAGATAATCAGCCGCAGGATGAGACGGGACCATTCTGCCCATGAGGAGTCTTATAAAGAGATATTTAAGGTAATTTTTACTATAGTAACGCCATTTATTTTAAGTACCTTTATTTATAATTGTTCTACGGTAGTCAATATGAATATTTACTACACCATGATGGACCGAAAAGGGGTAGATGCGGTTACCTATGCCAGCAATTATGGTATTTTTGCAACCCAGGCGGTTTCTGTGGTTAACATTCCGATTGCCATAGCCTCTGCCATGTCATCGGCAACCATTCCGGGTGTTGCGGCTTCCTTTGTCAAGAAGGAGTATGACCAGACCTGCAGACTGGTAACGAAGGCAATCCAGATGACGATGCTGATTTCTATCCCGGCGATGGTGGGAATGGCAGTGCTTGCCAAACCGATTATGCAGTTTATTTTTCCGCAGAAGGATTCGTTGGATACGGCATCCGGGCTTTTGATGGTACTTGCCATAACGATAGTGCTTTATGGATTGTCCACCCTGACCAATGCGGTATTGCAGGGAATCGGCAAGGTAAACACCCCCGTGATTCATTCCGTGATTGCACTGGTAATTCAGATAGCAGGACTGATAGCCATGCTGGAGTATACCCAGATGGACTTATACGCCTTGGTGGGAGCCAACATTCTGTATTCCCTGGTGATGTGCCTGTTAAACCAGTGGTCGGTACGAAAACACCTGGGTTATGCCATGGATGGCATGAAGATTTTTGTGAAACCGGGCTTTGCTGCCCTGATTATGGGAGCGGTAGCTTATGGGGTATACCACGGTCTGTACTTGATTTTACCGGTAAGCCGGATTGTATTGCTGATTGCCATGGGCATAGGAGCCTGTGTTTATTTCGTGGTGCTGTTATTAACTGGTGGCGTAAGTGAAGCCGAGTTAAAAGCATTTCCGAAAGGCACAATGCTTGTCAGTGTAGCAAAAAGACTGCATCTGTTAAGAGAAGAAAAGCCAAAGAAACCCAGAAAGAAAAAGAGAAGACGCAAAAAACGAAAAAAGTAAAGAAAAAAAGATAAGTGTGAAGGAATAAATGATTGTCCAAAGGCAGATACTGTTTAGGACAATCATTTTTTTAGTCAGGAGGAAAAATTATGGCAAACTTATCAGAACTTGAATTACAGAATCTTCGTCACCTCATGGGCGGCTATGATGTGACACACTGCAAGATGAAAGAGTATGCATCCTGTGCAACGGATACCAAGGTAAAACAGTTTTTTGAAAAGGGGGCACAGTCCGCCATGCAGAACAAAAAGCAGTTAATGGAGTTCTTACGTTAGGCAAGCTGCAGGAAAAGGTGCAGGTCAGAAAAGAAAACAGAAAGGAATTAGGAAAATGCAGATGGAAGAAAAGACAATGGTAGCAGATACCTTAAATGGAATCAATGGAGAACTGGTGCGGTTTGGTGAAATGATTGCCCAGACAGAGAACAAGGAATTAAAACAGACTTTAAAGCAGATTCGGAATGCCTGTGAACAGTCTCAGGAAGAGTTATACCAGATTGCCAGGGACAAATCCTATTATGTGCCGGCAGCCAAGGCAACCCAGACAGAAATCGACCATGTGAAATCCCTGTTTACGTCCAGCACGTTATAAGAATATCCGGTCAGGGAAAATGCTCATCTGTGGAAACACAAATGAGCATTTTGTGTTATGGCAACGAGGAAAATGCACGCACTTGTGCAGGTACAGTTGACGACTGCTAATCAGAGCGAGATTCGCAAAGCGCATCTCGTCTCTGTTATGGCTGCAAAGAAGAGGGTCAGGATAGCTGTTGCAGTGCGGAAATATCAGAATCAATCATCATGGAGTAATTGGTGTAATAGACCACAAACCCGGGCTTTGCACCGGCAGGCTTTTTCACATGTTTTTTCTGGATATAGTCGATTTCTACTTTGTCCTGTTGTCTGCCTTTGGAATAGTAGGCAGCAAGACGGGCGGCTTCCTCAAAGGTCCGGTCGGGCAGTTCCTGTCCTTCCGTTTTTACGATTACATGGGAACCAGGAGTACCTTTGGCATGAAACCACCAGTCATTTCCAGTAGCAAACTTGAAAGTCAGTTCATCGTTCTGAAAGTTATTCTTTCCTACATAGATATGAAAACCATCACTGCTTAAGTAATGGAAAGGTTTGCTTGTAATTTTTACTTTTTTAGAACCACCTTTCCGGCGGATATAGCCGCTTTCAATGAGTTCTTCTTTAATCTGAACCAAATCTTCTTCCTGCATGGCGATGTCCAAAGCGGCAGAAATGGATTCCAAATGTTCGATTTCTTCCTTTACCTGTATGGTCAGTTCCGACAGTGCCTCGTAGGTACGTTTCAGCTTGCCGTATTTGTCGAAGTATTTCTTGGCATTTTCCTGTGGAGTTATGGTATTGTCCAGGGGAATGGTAATCATTTCGTTGGTATAGTAGTTTAAGGCTTCCAGGGATTTTGCACCTGGTTCCACGTTGTAGCCATAGGTATTCAACAGTTCGCCGTATACCTTGTATTTTTCTCGTTTTTCGGTATCCTGCATCTGCCGTATCTGTAAATCATACTTTTTTATGTTACGCTCCAGGGCGGTTTGGACGATTTTACGAAGGTCTACGGATTTCTGACGGATTCTCGTGACCATATTTCGCTCGGCATAGTAATGTTCCAAAACTGCACTGATAGAGTCAAAGGGCTGTATTTCCTTATCCTGATACAGACGAAGGGGAACTGCAGCAAATTCGATGGGGACCTTTTTCTCATAGATAATGCAAGGCGCAAAGGCTTCTTCCTGAACCATGGTAAGAAGGGTAAGAAAGGATTCGAATACGTGATACAGCATGGAAGCCGTGTCCTCCGGCGTGGTATCGGCAGCCAGCGTATTGGCAGGTAAATCGGAATCCACACTTGCACGATAACAGATTTCCTGGGCGATTACCGGGGAAAGTCCCGTATAGGAACTGTAGATTGCCTTGTAAATGGGCATTGGCTTAGTTGACATAACATCGTAAAAAGAAGCATAAGAAAGAACTTCTTTTATCGGGTCTGTTTTATCCTGGGTATGTGGAATGAAATAGTCCCTGCCCGGTAAAACCTCCCGGACGGAACTAATCATTCCGGAAATATGCTTGATGCTGTCGATGATTTTGTCATTGTCATCACAGAAGATAATATTGCTATGTTTTCCCATGATTTCAACAATCAATTTTTTGTGGCAGATATCACCCAGTTCGTTCAGATGCTCCAGCTCCAAATGCAGGATACGCTCCAAGCCGGGCTGGGTAATGTTGACAATTCTTGCATTCTGCAAGTGCTTTCGCAACAGCATACAAAAACCCGGAGCAGTCAGAGGACTCTGCTTGTTATTCTGGGTCAGATACACCAGGGGGAGAGAGGCATCGGCAGAAAGGAGAAGCCGGTACTGGGTGCTATTGTTCTTTATCGTCAGAAGTAACTCGTCATTTTCCGGTTGGGCAATCTTATAGATACGGCCTCCCAACAGAGTGTGATTTAATTCAGATACAATATTTGCAATGGTAATCCCATCAAAAGCCATAATAAATCCCTGTCTTTCTATTATTTTCTATCCTATCATACAATAAGGAAGCTGGTATTTCAACGAAAATCAGACGCCTGTCAGTCAAAAATCAGACTGTCTGTTTTTGCAACTTTCTTGACTATGTTACGGCTTTCTACTATAATAAAAACTGTACGCGTGGGTCTAGAGGCACGTACCCATACTAATAGAAGAAAGAAGAAAACGACTATGATAAAGAGCATGACCGGCTTTGGCAGATGTGAAGCAGCAGAAGGAAAACGCAAAATCACAGTTGAGATGAAATCTGTAAATCACAGATATCTGGATGTGAACATCAAGATGCCAAAGAAACTGAACTTTTTTGAGGCAGCAATTCGTAGCGAGTTAAAGAACTATATCCAGAGAGGCAAGGTGGATATCTTTATTGTATATGAGGATTTGACAGAATCCAATGTGTGTGTGAAATACAATAAGGAACTTGCAGCAGAGTACATGAAGTATCTGGAACAGATGTCAGCAGATTTCGAACTGGATAATGATATTCGTGTTTCTACTCTTTCCAGATATCCGGAAGTCTTCAGCATGGAAGAGCAGACAGTAGATGAAGAAGAACTGTGGCAGCTTCTGAATAAGGCAATCAAAGGCGCAGCAGAAGGTTTTGTGGAAACAAGAATCAAAGAAGGCGAGAACCTGAAAAATGATTTGATTACCAAGCTGGACGGCATGTTGGAGCACGTCGATTTTATTACAGAACGCTCTCCACAGATTATTGCGGAATATAAACAGAAACTGGAAGAGAAGGTAAAAGAATTACTGGAAGACACGAAAGTAGATGAAAGTCGTCTACTGATGGAGGTTACTATTTTTGCAGATAAGGTATGCGTGGATGAAGAATTGGTACGTCTGCGCAGCCATATTGAAACCACCAGGGAGAATCTGATTCAGGGAGGCAGCATCGGACGGAAACTTGATTTTATTGCACAAGAGATGAATCGGGAGGCAAATACGATTTTATCCAAGGCAAATGATTTGGAAATTTCCAACCGGGCAATCGAATTGAAAACAGAGATTGAGAAAGTACGGGAACAGATTCAGAATATTGAATAACAATATGAAGGAAACAATATGGGAAAACTGATTCATATCGGATTTGGAAATGTAGTAAACACGGGGAAGATTATAGCGATTGTCAGTCCGGATTCTGCACCTATCAAGAGAATGGTTCAGAAAGCGAAGGAAACAGGCACCGCCATAGATGCGACCCAGGGACGAAAGACAAAGGCTGTGTTAGTAATGGAGAACAGTCAGATTGTCTTATCGGCACTTCTGCCGGAGACTATCTCCAACAGAGCACAGACAGAAGGCGGTGAAACAGAAGATGCGTAAAGGTATATTGATAGTAGTTTCCGGCTTTTCAGGAGCCGGAAAAGGAACGCTTATGAAGAAACTGGTACAGGAGTATGACAATTATGCACTGTCGATTTCTGCAACAACCAGGAATCCAAGACCGGGTGAAGAAGACGGCAGAGAATACTTTTTCCTGAAAAAGGAACAGTTTGAAGAAAAGATTGCAAGGAATGGGCTGATAGAGTATGCTTGCTACTGTGACAATTATTATGGAACACCCAGAGAATATGTAGAAAGCCAGTTGGCACAGGGCAAAGATGTGATTCTGGAAATCGAGATTCAGGGAGCTTTAAAGGTAAAGGAACAGTATCCGGATGCCCTGTTACTCTTCGTAATGCCGCCCAGTGCCACAGAACTGCGCCGCAGGCTGGTAGGCAGAGGAACCGAGACAGAAGAAGTTATCAACAAGAGAATGCATCGTGCCATGGAAGAGGCAGAGGGCATTGAAGAATATGAATATATTGTAGTGAATGATGATTTGGACACCTGTGTTAAGGAACTTCACTCAATTATAACAGCAGCTCATAATACTCCGCTAAGGAATGAGGATTTTATAGAAAAAATGAGAATAGAATTGGAAGGAGAAAAATAATGTTACATCCATCATACGCAGATTTGATTAAAGTGGTAAACAGTGAGGTAGAGGCAGGGGAAGACCCGGTAGTAAGCAGCAGATATTCTATCGTTATGGCAACCTCCAAAAGAGCAAGACAGATTATTGCAGGCGATGAACCGCTGGTAAATGGCAGAGGAAAGAAACCTTTATCCGTAGCCGTAGAAGAATTAAACCAGGGCAAATTAAAGATTCTTGGTGAAAATGAAGAAACAGAAACCGAAGAGACAGAGGCTATTGCGGCAGAACAGGAATAAGGACAGAAAGATTAAGTAAAGGGAAAGCAGCCAGCCGGCTGGAGGCTGGTAAGAAGAATTATATTATATGAAGAAAAAGATATTATTTGTATCACTCGGATGTGACAAGAATCTGGTAGACTCCGAGATGATGCTTGGGCTGCTGGCAAAGAACGGCTACGAATTCACGGATGATGAAAGAGAAGCTGATATTGTAGTGGTCAATACCTGCTGCTTTATCGGGGATGCCAAGGAAGAGAGTATCAATACCATTCTGGAGATGGCAGAACTGAAAAAGAGCGGCGATATCGAGGCACTGATTGTGACTGGATGTCTGGCACAGCGGTATCGGGAAGAGATTCAGACAGAGATAGAAGAAGTAGATGCGATTCTGGGAACCATGGCGATTGACGAGATAGTAAAGGCATTGGAAGAAGTCTATCGCGGCGAGAAGGAGAACCACTACAAGAGTCTGGATACCAAGCCACTTACCGGGGTAGAACGTGTGATGACAACTGGTGGTCATTATGCCTATCTGAAAATTGCAGAAGGATGTAATAAGCATTGTACCTACTGCATTATCCCAAAAGTCCGTGGAGATTACAGAAGCGTTCCCATGGAGAATCTGGAGGAAGAAGCCAGACAGCTTGCTGACAAGGGAGTCAAAGAACTGATTCTGGTAGCCCAGGAGACAACCCTGTATGGTGTGGATTTATATGGAAAGAAGTCTTTGCCGGATTTACTGCGGAAACTGTGTGAGATTTCCGGTATTTACTGGATTCGGATTCTGTATTGCTATCCGGAGGAGATTGATGATGCTCTCATACAGGTGATGAAAGAAGAAAAGAAAATCTGCCATTACCTGGATTTGCCGATTCAGCATGCATCTGACAGAATTTTGCAGAGAATGGGTAGAAAGACAAGCAAAGAGGAACTGACCCGCATCGTAAGGAAACTGAGGCAGGAAATACCGGATATTTGTCTTCGTACCACCTTGATTACCGGATTCCCCGGAGAAACCGAAGAAGACCACGAAGAACTGATGGCTTTTGTGGACGAAATGGAATTTGACCGGCTGGGTGTCTTTACCTATTCCCAGGAAGAGGATACTCCGGCAGCGGATATGCCGGATCAGGTACCGGAGGAGGTAAAGAAGGAAAGACAGGCAGAGCTGATGGAATTACAGCAGGAGATTGCCTTTGAAGCAGCCGAAGAGATGACTGGTAAGATGGTAACAGCCATGATTGAGGGAAAGGTTGCTGATGAGAATGCTTATGTGGCAAGAACCTACAAAGACGCCCCCAATGTAGATGGCTTTATGTTTATCAATACAAGCAGAGAGCTGATGACAGGTGATTTCGTGAAAGCGAAAGTAACCGGTTCTTATGAATATGATTTGATAGGAGAATTAGAAGATGAATCTGCCCAATAAATTAACAATGTTCCGCGTTGTTCTGATTCCGTTTTTTGTACTGTTTATGCTGGTTCCCATTACTTCCGTTGACAAATGGATTGCACTGGGTATCTTTATTGTGGCAAGCCTGACAGACCTTCTGGACGGGAAAATAGCAAGGAAATATAATCTGGTAACAAATTTTGGTAAGTTCATGGATCCTCTGGCAGACAAATTATTGGTGTGTTCCGCATTGATTTGTCTCGTAGCACTTAGCAAGATTCCGGCATGGATTGTTATTGTGATTATTGCCAGAGAATTTATTATCAGTGGTTTCCGGCTGATTGCATCGGATAATGGTGTAGTTATCGCAGCAAGCTACTGGGGAAAATTTAAGACAACATTCCAGATGATTATGATATGTCTTATGATTGCCGATATTCAGGCAATCCAGATTGTGACAGATGTGGTTATGTGGATTGCTTTGATTCTGACTGTGGTATCTTTGGTAGATTACCTTGTAAAAAATAAGGATGTTATGAAGGATACCAAGTAAGTAACGGACAATACATAAGATAATAGTGGTTGCCGTGGTTGGAGAAATGGAGCGAAGACAATGGTTGTTGAATTAATTTCGGTAGGAACAGAGATATTATTAGGAAATATCGTGAATACCAATGCAGCATTTCTGGCAGAAAAATGCGCGGGACTTGGCTTATCCTGTTATTATCAGGATGTGGTAGGAGATAACGAAGAAAGGCTGTCTGAGACAATCAGACTGGCATTGTCCAGAGCCGATATCCTTTTACTCTCTGGAGGACTGGGACCTACACAGGATGATTTAACCAAGGAAGTAGCAGCAAAAGTTATGGGAAAACTCCTATATCTGCATGAGGAAAGCAAAACTGCTATACAGCAGTATTTTGAGAGAAAAGGAATGGAAATCACAGACAACAACTGGAAGCAGGCCATGGTTCCGGAAGGCTGCATTGTGGTAGAAAATCCGAATGGAACAGCACCCGGTATCATTATGGCGCAGGAGGGAAAACATGTAATTCTGATGCCCGGACCGCCTAACGAAATGATTCCTATGTTTGAGACATCCATTATGCCTTATTTAAGTGAACTGCAATCCTGTGTCATCTATTCCCAGACCGTTAAGATATGCGGTATAGGAGAGAGTAAGGCAGAAACCATGGTAGCAGACCTGATAGAACAGCAGACCAACCCGACCATAGCAACCTATGCGAAAACCGGTGAAGTGCATCTGAGGGTTACTGCCAGGGCAGAAGATGAAAAGGCAGCGAAGAAGCTGGTCAAGCCAATGGTAAAAGAACTAAAAGGACGCTTTGGCAACAATATCTATACCACAGATTCCGAGGTAACTTTAGAGAAGTCGGTTGTAGATTTATTACAAGCAAACGGACTGACTGCCTGTACCGTAGAATCCTGTACCGGTGGTATGCTGGCAGCAAGACTTATCAATGTACCGGGCGTATCCGAGGTATTTAAGTCGGGTTACATAACTTATTCCAACAAATCCAAGAGAAGCCTGTTGGGAATTAAGAAAAATATTCTGTTAAAGCATGGTGCAGTCAGTGATAAGATAGCCAGAGAAATGGCAAAGGGCGCAGCCATGTTAGCCAAGACAGATGTATCCGTTTCTACCACCGGAATTGCAGGTCCCGATGGCGGTAGCGAAGAAAAACCGGTAGGACTGGTTTATATTGCCTGTAATGTGCGGGGAACGATAGAAGTGAGAGAATGCCATTTCAGTGGAAACCGCACAAAAATCAGGGAAAGTACCGTATCTGCAGCCTTGTCATTGATGCGGGAATGTATTCTGAAATATTATAGTGAAGTAACCTTTGGCAACAAAGAAAAATAAAATCGAAAATTAATGAAAACAGAAGAAAATAAAGAGAAAAATATTGTGAAAGCAGGGGGGAAATACCAATGAGTGATTGGGAACCATTCAATACCATGGAAAATGGTGTGGAAAGCAACACAGAGAATTCTGTTGAGAATCCGGAAGATGCTGCAGTGACAAAAGGAAACCCTTCCAGTATTGATGCGGTAGCACAGAAAACGGCAGAAGATACTTACCGGGCAGAAAGTACAGAAGCGATTTATAATACGCCCAGTACAGAGCATACACCTGCAGGGGATAACAATACCCATGGAGTGTTCTCCGGCATTCCACAGGAAAATAGTCATGGTACAGCCAGGACATGGCAGGAGCAACCGGTAAATGATCGGGTTTATGAGAGCGGGCAGGCGGTTAACAGCCAGTCTTATGAGACGAAACAGGTAGAAAGTGGTCAGGCTTATCAAACAGAACAGGCAGAAAATGGTCAGCCTTATGGAAACGGACAGTGGCAGGGACAGCCAGGTAATGGTCAGCCTTATGGAAATGGACAGTGGCAGGGACAGCCAGGTAATGGTCAGCCTTATGGAAATGGACAGTGGCAGGGACAGCCGGGTAACGGTCAGCCTTACGGAAATGGACAGTGGCAGGGACAGCCAGGTAACGGTCAGCCTTACGGAAACGGACAGTGGCAGGGGCAGCCAGGTAACGGTCAGCCTTACGGAAATGGACAGTGGCAGGGACAGCCGGGTAATGGTCAGCCTTATGGTGTGCCGGGCAATAATCCTTACAGCCCCTATGCAGTACCACAGAAGAAAAGTCATACGGGTCTGATTGTGGGAATTATAGTTGCTGTTATAGTCCTTTTTCTGGCAGCATTTATCGCTTTGGTTTCCAAGATAGCCCAGGCAATAAAAGAAGAAAGAGCACATTCCTATCAGGAAGAGTCTTATTATTCGGATGAGGATTATAATTTTGATTATTACGATGATAACCATTATTATGACGACAATGATGACAATGCCTATAGATATGATGATGATGATGAGATAGACGAAGGGTATACTTATGATGACGATTATGATTATGACAGCGATGAGTATTATACCTTGCATGATGATTTAAAGGATAATTTGTCCTACAGTGTTGATTTTGATTATATAGAGTATGATTCGGGGAATGAGAATGTTTATATTGTGATGGGTTATCCGATTATTACAGGAAAAGATGTACCAAATCTGGATAAGCTTAACGAAACGCTGGCATCGGAAATTGACCAGTACATAGAATATTATGAAGATACCTATCAGCAGTATATGACAGATGAGGATGATATTTTCTATGCTTACATAAATGCTTATGTTACCTATATGGATGAAGAGAAGCTGAGCATAGTTTACAATGAAACGGTTTATGGAGATTATACCGAACAGGTTTACTTAGAGTGTGTTAATATCGATATGGAAAATGGTATTATTCTGGACAATACCCAGATGCTTTCCATTGATGATGATTTCTCTGTTGAATTCAGACAGAAGAGTGATATCCAGAATGGTGCAGACAGTTATCTGGACTCTCTGACCGACCAGGAGATTACCGAGTATTTCAAGAGCAGACACATTATCGTATTCTATGTACCACAGGGGATGGAAATTGGCTTTAATTATGAAGAGGGCTGGGTAACTGTTACCTACGCGGATTATGAACAGTATCTGAAATCTTTTTAGGCTGTTTTCTGACCTGACAGAGTAATTTCTTATTACGTATATGTAAAAGGGGCGTGTGCGCAGGAATGTGCACACGCCTTTAAAATACTTGTCACAGGCAGAATTCTCTGATAAACTGAACTTATCTAAAGAATGGAACGTCTGTATTGCATATCCGGCATTTCGCCACGAATTCCATGATTCGACTGGTAGGAATACAGAAAGTAACTCCTACAATAAATAAAAAAGGAAAAAATCAAAGGAAGGAGGGAAAAGTGT
This sequence comes from uncultured Lachnospiraceae bacterium, assembly GCA_934418125.1. Taxonomy (GTDB): domain Bacteria; phylum Bacillota; class Clostridia; order Lachnospirales; family Lachnospiraceae; genus UBA3282. The sequence goes on along the minus strand of CAKRWT010000017.1, from coordinate 13,909 downwards.
CATTTATGGGACAGCATATAAGATATAATGGGTTCACAAGAAAACAAGTGGCTGCGGAGCAGATATTTGTTTCTCTTGAGCAATTAGTAAACAAAAAATAGTATTGACAAAATCGAACATTTGTTTTAATCTAGTAACAGAACGAATGTTCTATCAAAAGGAGAACAGAGAATGGAAAGAGATGAAAAGTTAAAAGCATTAGATGCTGCGTTAGGGCAGATAGAAAGACAGTTTGGTAAGGGTGCCGTCATGAAACTGGGCGACCCCTCCACACAAATGAACGTAGAGACTATTCCCACAGGTTCCTTAAGCCTGGATATCGCATTAGGTCTGGGAGGAATTCCAAAGGGAAGAATTATAGAGATATACGGACCGGAATCCAGCGGTAAAACAACTGTTACCCTGCACATGATAGCTGAAGTACAGAAGAGAGGCGGTATAGCAGGATTCATTGATGCAGAGCATGCATTGGACCCGGTTTATGCGAAGAACATCGGCGTAGATGTAGATAACCTGTATATTTCGCAGCCGGATAACGGAGAACAGGCACTGGAAATTACAGAAACTATGGTACGCTCCGGGGCAATAGACATTGTAGTAGTAGATTCTGTGGCAGCTCTCGTACCCAAAGCCGAAATTGATGGTGATATGGGAGACTCTCACGTGGGTTTGCAGGCAAGACTGATGTCCCAGGCACTTCGTAAACTGACCGCAGTCATCAGTAAGTCAAACTGTACTGTTATATTTATCAATCAGCTTCGTGAGAAGGTTGGTGTGATGTTTGGTAACCCAGAGACAACTACCGGTGGTCGTGCATTGAAATTCTACTCTTCTGTACGTCTGGATGTCAGAAGAATTGAGTCTCTGAAGCAGGGAGGCGAAGTTATTGGTAACAGAACCAGAGTGAAAGTAGTAAAGAATAAGATTGCACCACCCTTTAAAGAGGCAGAGTTTGATATTATGTTTGGCGAAGGTATTTCCACAGTAGGTGATATTCTCGATTTGGCAGCCGACAACAGTATTGTCAATAAGAGCGGGGCATGGTATGCCTATGAAGGAAATAAAATCGGACAGGGAAGAGAGAATGCAAAGCAGTATCTGCGCGATAACCCGGAGATTTGTGCCCAGATTGAACGCAAGGTAAGGGAGTTATTTAATCTGGAAGAAGCACCTGAAAAAGAAGAAAAAGTAGAAGAAATGACCAAGAAGAAGGGTAAAGAGGTTACGGAGTAAGAATGGTTGTAACACAGATAACCGGTATTTCAAAATCACGCTATCAGATTTATCTGGATGGAGAGTTTGCCTTTATATTGTACAAAGGCGAATTGCGTCAGTATCAGGTGCGAGAACAGCAGGAACTTTCGGAAGATGTCTACCAGCATATTGTGGGAGAGGTTTTGCCAAAGAGGGCAAAGCTTCGCTGCATGAATCTGTTACAGTCCAAAGATTACACGCAAAAGCAGTTGGAAGATAAATTACATCAAGGGGAATACCCGTCATCCTGTATCGAAGAAGCGATATCTTATGTGAAGTCTTATGGATATGTGGATGATGAAAGATATGCCAGGTCTTATATTGAATATCATATAGAGAGCCGGAGCCGCAGCAGGATAGAAATGGATTTGATGCGAAGGGGGATTGCAAGGGAAACGATACGGACCACCTTTGAAGAACTTGGACAGATGGGAATAGAACAGGATGAACTTGCCCTGGTACGCGATATTTTACATAAAAAGAATTATAATCCGGAGACAGCCACGAAACAGGAAACCCAGAAAATGTACGGATTACTGTACCGGAAGGGCTTTCGCTCAAATACAATTACAAGAGCACTTTTACTTGACATAACATAAAAATAAGTATAGAATTTAAGTGTTGTAATTTTGCTAATATAGATTATGTACAATGAAAATTAAATAAGGAGGTGCTCCTGTAATGTGGCAGGTTATTTTAGCTGTAGTCATCACGCTGGTTATTGCGGCTCCGGTTTCTGCACTGTTGGCAACTAACTATCGTAAGAAGGTAGTGGAGGCTAAGATTGGCAATGCAGATGAAAAAGCCAGAGAGATTATTGACGAAGCTCTTAAGACTGCTGAGGCGAAGAAGCGCGAATCATTGCTTGAGGTAAAGGAAGAATCCATTCGTACCAAGAACGAACTGGATAAAGAAATCAAGGAACGTCGTGCAGAAGCGCAGCGTTATGAACGCCGTGTGCAGCAGAAGGAAGAGAACATTGATAAGAAAGCGGATGCTATCGAGAAAAAGGAAGCAAGTTTAGCGCAGAGAGAAGATACGTTAGCTAAACAGCGTGAAGAAATCTCAAAGTTAAATGAACAAAGATTACAGGAACTGGAACGAATCTCTGGATTAACCTCCGAACAAGCAAAAGATTATTTGTTGAAAATTGTTGAAGATGAAGTAAAACATGAAACTGCTGTCATGATTAAAGAAATGGAGAGCAGGGCAAAAGAAGAAGCAGATAAGAAGGCGAAGGAATATGTGGTTACCGCTATTCAGAAATGTGCGGCAGACCATGTATCTGAGACGACTATATCTGTTGTTCAACTTCCGAGTGACGAGATGAAAGGTAGAATCATTGGTAGAGAAGGACGTAATATCAGAACGCTCGAAACCATGACCGGTGTTGATTTGATTATTGACGATACGCCGGAAGCTGTTATCTTATCAGGATTTGACCCGATTCGTAGAGAAGTTGCCAGAATTGCGCTGGAAAAATTAATCGTAGATGGACGTATCCATCCAGCCAGAATTGAAGAGATGGTTGAAAAGGCGCAGAAGGAAGTTGAAGTCATGATTAAAGAAGAAGGTGAAGCTGCTACACTGGAAGTTGGTGTACATGGAATTCACCCTGAACTTGTACGATTACTTGGTAAGATGAAATTCAGAACCAGTTATGGTCAGAATGCGTTAAAACATTCCATTGAAGTAGCCCAGTTATCAGGTCTGCTTGCAGCAGAAATGGGCTTAGACGTTAGAATGGCAAAACGTGCAGGGTTATTGCATGATATTGGTAAAGCTGTTGACCATGAAATGGAAGGTTCACATATTCAGCTTGGTGCAGAACTTTGTAGAAAATACAAAGAATCACCAATTGTTATCAATGCAGTAGAATCACATCATGGTGACGTTGAACCACAGACTCTGATTGCATGTCTGGTACAGGCGGCAGATACCATTTCTGCAGCAAGACCCGGTGCAAGAAGAGAAACCGTAGAAACATATACAACCAGATTAAAACAATTAGAAGACATTACAAACAATTTCAAAGGTGTTGATAAATCTTTTGCTATTCAGGCAGGTAGAGAGATTCGTGTTATGGTAGTTCCAGAACAAATCAGTGATTCGGACATGGTATTACTGGCAAGAGATATTTCTAAGCAGATTGAAGCTGAGTTAGAATATCCGGGACAGATTAAAGTCAATGTAATCCGTGAGAGTCGTGTCATCGATTACGCGAAATAATTTTTGTGAATGAGAAAACCTTGAAGGATATGATATTTCCTTCAAGGTTTTTTTCTTTTATACTTGTGTAATAATAAATTTTATAGTAAAATAAAACCCGATGTATGATTGTATACAATAATTCAATCCATCCCGCATATCTATGCGAAGATGTGCAGACACTTTCATAATATGGAGGAAGAGAAGATGAAAGCATATAAGGAACTAACAAGAGACGAACTGGTATCCTTGAAAACAGAACTGGACAAGCAGTTTATTGATGCCAAAGGAAAAGGACTGAAACTGGATATGTCGCGAGGAAAACCAACGCCTGCACAGCTTGATATGGCAATGGATATTATGGACGTATTGAATTCTTCGTCGGATATGAATGCCGAGAATGGGATGGACACCAGAAACTATGGTATGATGGATGGTATTCCGGAAGCGAAACGCCTGATGGGTGAAATGATGGGTGTACCGGCAGAAAATGTAATTGTGTATGGAAATGCCAGTCTGACGATTATGTATGATACTGTTTCCAGGTCTGTAACACATGGTGTACTGGGAAGCACACCATGGTGTAAATTAGATAAAGTTAAATTTTTATGCCCGGCACCGGGATATGACAGACATTTCAAAATTACAGAGCATTTTGGAATTGAAATGATTACCATTCCAATGACACCGGAAGGACCGGATATGGATTTGGTAGAGAAGTATGTGCAGGAAGACCCTGCTGTAAAGGGAATTTGGTGTGTTCCCAAATATTCTAACCCACAGGGATATTCCTATTCTGACGAAACCGTAAAGCGTTTCGCAGCCTTACAGCCAGCGGCAGAGGATTTCAGAATTTTCTGGGATAATGCTTATGGAATCCATCATCTGTATGATGACAAACAGGATCAGATTCTGGAAATATTGAGTGAATGTGAGAAAGCCGGTCATTCGGATATGGTATATGAATTCTGCTCTACTTCTAAGGTAAGTTTTGCGGGTGGTGGTATTTCGGCCATGGCATCGTCCAAAGCCAATCTGGATGATGCAAGAAAGTCCATGACTATACAGACAATTAGTTACGATAAAGTAAACCAGTTACGTCATGTAAAATATTTCAAGAATCTGGATGGCATGTTAGCTCATATGAGAAAACATGCAGAAATCATGCGCCCTAAATTTGAAGCGGTACAGAAAGTATTAGAGGATGAACTGTCAGGACTTGGTATCGGTAGTTGGACAAAGCCGTTGGGTGGGTATTTCATTTCCTTTGATGCTATGGAAGGCTGTGCAAAAGCAATCGTGGCAAAATGTAAAGAGGCTGGAGTTGTACTGACAGGTGCAGGTGCAACTTTCCCTTATGGAAAAGACCCGAAAGACAGTAATATCCGTATTGCACCTTCTTTCCCGACACCGGAAGAGATGGCAGAGGCAACCGATTTGTTTGTGTTATGTGTGAAGTTAGTCAGTGTTGAGAAATTATTGGAACCTGGCATGTGCAAAGAACGTGCGTAGAAATGAGGATTTATAGGGATTATCTGACGGAAAGGATTAGGTTCGGAAGGTAAGATGGAGAAATTTAAACGATTAGAAAGAACACTGGTACATAAAGGTGCCATTATTGATTATTATGAGGATACCATTCAGGTGCCGAATGGCAATATTGTGAAATGGGATTTTATCGGTCATAAGGGTGCCGCTGCGGTTGTGGCAGTCAAAGAAGATGGCAAGTTACTGATGGTAAGACAGTACCGGAATGCACTGGATAGGGAAACCCTGGAGATTCCGGCAGGTGGGCTGAATGGTGTGGATGAGCCAACTGATGTTGCTGCAGCAAGGGAGTTGGAGGAGGAAACCGGTTATAAGGCAGGAAAATTGGAACTTTTGTTAACTCTTAGAACAACGGTTGCTTTCTGCAATGAGAAGATAGACGTGTATGTTGCTACCGATTTACGGAAGAGTCATCAGCATCTGGATGAGGATGAGTTTATTAACGTGGAAGTATACGATATAGAAGAACTTGCCCAAATGATTTACGATGGAAAAATCCAGGACGGAAAAACTGTTTCTGCACTCATGGCATATAAGAATAAATACTGCCGATAGAACGGCAGAATAAACAGACCGAGAATAAAGACTCCCTTATGGAAACATGAGGGAGTTTTTATTTCCTCTTTTTAAGGAGAAACATTTAAAAGGGAAAAACTGGGAAACGACCCTATTTCCTGGGGAAAAAGCTCCTAAGAAGCGCAGTATTCTTTATTCTATAAGGAATGGAAAGTGCATATACATGATACATAACAAAAAGGAGGGACAGTATGGCACAGCAGTCTTTTTCCGGAAAATGTTATTATCTTATCTACTTGTTCCTGGCAGGTTTATTTCTTGGTATTGTCATAGTGAACATTGGACATGATACCTGGATAACAGAAAATGGGATTCTGAACCCTGATATGTTAAAGCAGGTAGGGGGCAGTATGCCAAAAGAAAGTGTTCTGTTATCCTATGTGATAAGAAATCGTATGCTTACGGTGTGCATGATAGTGGTATTTTCGATTACGGTAGCAGGGATAGCAGTTATCTGCGGTTATACCTGTTATCTTGGAATTACCACAGGGTGTCTGATTTCCGTAGCTGTAATTCGTTATGGTATTTGGGGAATCTTATTGATTGTGACTAGTATGATACCGCAGGGGTTGTTTCTGATACCAGGTTATCTGATGCTGTTCTGCTGGGGGATAGACTGTAGCAGAATGGTGCATCAATATGGTTTTTATCATGGGACAAACGTTTCTTCCGGAATACAGCTATTCCTGAGAAAAGGAGGACAGCTTTTTCTTATTTTACTAGTTGTCATAATAGGCTGCATGATTGAAAGTTATGTAAATCCAAAATGTTTGAAATTTATTATTAATCTTTTACCATAAAAAATACGATAATGTTTTCCAACATATAGTAGACATAAAATTGATGTTTGACGATATATTGTGCTTATGGCAGATAATCTTGAAAACGCCCATAAAATAGGGAAAAATCCATTTGCTTTTCTATAAAATTCTGCTTATAATGATATTCAGACGACAAAATTGATTTACATAAAGAACGGTACAGGGAAGGATTTCCGGATATATGGAAAAAGAGATTAATGCATTTATCGTATATTTACATAATGTAAAGAATACGTCAAAAAATACAGAAATGTCCTATAAGAGAGATTTGGAAAAGGTACAGCACTATCTTTCTGCCCGGGGAAAGACCACTATGGCTTCTGTAACGGCACAGGATTTGGATGATTATGTCAAATATTTGGAAGACAATCAGTTTGCTGCGGCTACGGTGTCCAGGAATATTGCTTCCTTGAAAGCATTCTGCCACTATATGACAGAGACAGGAATCTTAACAGAGGACATTGCAGAACGATTGAAGGCTCCAAAGATTGAAAAGAAGATTCCGGAAATTATGTCACCAGATGAGGTGGTCAGATTGTTGGAGCAGCCTTCCGGCAATTCATCTAAGGAGATTCGGGATAAGGCAATGCTGGAGTTATTATATGCAACCGGTATCCGTGTTACCGAGCTGATAACCCTTAAAGTGTCTGATGTGAATATGCAGATGAATTTTATTCTGTGCAGGGATCGTAATAAGGAAAGAGTTATTCCTTTTGGAACAGCAGCAAGGAATGCACTGACAAGATACCTGGAGGGAACCAGGGGCAGTATGCTGGAGAACCAGGATACGGAGATATTGTTTGTGAATTGTTCCGGACAGCCTATGAGTCGGCAGGGATTCTGGAAGCTGGTTAAATACTATGCAAAGAAGGCAGATATAAAGGCCGATATCACACCACATACGTTAAGACATTCCTTTGCAGCGCATCTGGTGGAAAATGGTGCGGATTTGCGAAGCGTTCAGGAAATGCTGGGACACTCGGATATTTCCACTACCCAGATATATGCAACTCTGAATCATAGCCATATCCGTGAAGTGTATGCCAAAGCACATCCACGCGGATAGGGGAGTCAGGAACCGAAGCAAAGAGTGGAAATATAAAAAAGAAAAAGATTGGAAATATAAGAAAAAGCAGTTTAGAACCGGGATAAGATGGATAGATACCCGTTTTTAAACTGCTTTTAGTATACTCTGAAATATATGGCAAAATAAAAATAATATGCTGCCTCTTATTCGTATTCTGCAATATCATAAATCAACCGCTCGGAATCTTCCCATCCAAGACAGGGGTCTGTAATGGATTTGCCGTAGATTCCTTCACCGATTTTCTGACTGCCTTCTTCAATATAGCTTTCAATCATAACGCCTTTTACCATGGTGTGAATATCCTTGTTCAGCTTTCTGCTGTGCATAACCTCTTTTACAATACGAATCTGCTGCGCAAACTGTTTGTTGGAGTTATTGTGGTTTGCGTCAATGACACAGGCTGGATTCTTTAAATCAAATTCCTGATACAGTTCAAATAACGTAGCAAGGTCTTCGTAGTGGTAGTTTGGCAGGCTTCGTCCGTGTTTGTTCACGGAGCCACGTAAAACGGCGTGGGCAAGCGGATTACCGGTAGTAGCAACTTCATCTCCACGATAGATAAAAGAATGAGGGTGCTGTGCTGCATAGATAGAGTTAAGCATAACGGAAAGAGTACCACTGGTAGGATTTTTCATGCCGGCAGGTACGTCAAAACCGCTGACTGTCATACGATGCTGCTGGTCTTCCACGGAACGGGCACCGATGGCAACGTAGGAAAGGAAGTCTTCTACATAGCCCCAGTTATCCGGGTAGAGCATCTCATCGGCTGCAGTCAGTTCAGATTCCTCAATGGCGTGGATGTGCATCTTACGCATGGCAATCAGTCCGGCAGTAAAGTCCGGCTTTTTCTCAGGGTCAGGCTGGCTGACAATGCCTTTGTAGCCTTCGCCGGTAGTTCTTGGCTTGTTGGTATAGATTCTTGGAATCAGAATCAGCTTGTCTTTAACCTTCTCATTGACCTTGGCAAGACGGCTGACATAGTCGCAGACTGCTTCTTCGTTGTCGGCAGAGCAGGGACCTATGATAACCAGAAATTTATGGCTCTTGCCGGTAATAACATCTTTAATCTGGGCATCCCGTTCCTTTTTTAAGGCAGCCAGATGTGCTGGTAAAGGAAATTGTTCCCTGATTTCTTCCGGTGTGGGAAGCTTTGCAACGTAGTGAAAAGACATAGTGTTACACCTCTTGTTTGTATTTTTATCAGATTTCTATGGAACCATTCTGATTTTTCTAGCAAAAACACATATATTATAGTATATTGAGGTGGGAATCGCAAGTATGCGTTTTACGGGAGATATGCATGGCAGACAGGGTACACAGGCATGTCTGTAATATCTGACTTGCCAATATTCCCCAAAGATAGCCTTTGATGCCGTAAATGGGAATAGCGAAGAACACAAAAAGCAGGCGCAGCAGGAGACTGGCGATACTGTAGCAAAAAGTAAGGGTAGTCTTGCCAAGACCGTTTAAGATACTATTTAAGGTGCTTGCGATATATAGAAAAGGACAAATAAAGCTTAAGGTCATAATAAAGCTGCCAGCAAGCTCTGAATGAAACAGAAAACGTCCTGCCTGACGGCCAATCAGCAGGAAGACACCGGTGCAGGCAAAGCCTAACAGCAGGCAGTAGCGGATAGAAGTCAGAATGGCGCGGGTCACTGCTTTGGAGTTGCCACTGGCATCTGCTTCTGCTACGATAGGAAGAAGGAGCACCGAGATAGAGTTGGTGAGGGCAGAAGGAAAGAGGATGAGCGGCAGACTCATGCCGGTCAGTACCCCATAGACACTTAGTGCCGTGGAGTTACTAAGCCCGTACTGCATCAGCCGGTTGGGAATATAAATAGCTTCCACGCTCTGTAACAGGTTTAAAATGATACGGTTGGCAGATAAGGGAACAGCGATACCAAGCAGTTGCCTTGCAATGGTTCCGTAGGAGGCAGGATGCTTCTTTTTCAGAACCTGTGGCAGGGGTGCGGTAAATACATGGTTGGCTCTGGCCAGGATGGCAATAATGGAAACTAACATGGAGGCACTTTCCCCGATGACCAGTCCTGCAACGGCAAAGCTGAGGGTAGGTGTCATGTGGTGTTTCTGGAACAGGTAATTGATAAAATAAACAGAGCCCACCCGGCAGATTTGCTCCGCAAGCTGGGAAATGGCAGGAACAGCGGTTTTACGGATGCCATAGAAGTAGCCGTTAATACAGGAATGGACGGTTGCCATGGGAATGGAAAGGGAGATAATGCGCAAAAGTGGCGCGGTCTGGCTTTCCATCAGGAAAACTTCCGCAATCCAGTCAGCCCTTTCATAGATGAAAAAGGCGCAGCCTATGGACAACAACATGGCAAACAGAAAACCAACCCAGAGGGTACGGAAGGAAGCGTGATAGTCCTTTGTGGTGGTCTCACTTGCCACATATTTAGAAATAGCGGTCTGTATGCCAGATACGGTAAGGGCAAAGGAAAGTGCCAGCACGGGCGAAATAAGCTGATAGATACCCATACCCTCGGCACCAAATACATTGGAGAGAAAAATACGGTAGAAAAAGCCTATAAAACGGCTTAGAAGACCGGTTAAGGTAAGGATGACAGTTCCGGTTATAAGAGGATTTTTCCATTTCATAGGGCACCATCCTGGTGTTGATATGATAACAGTGTATGCAGAAAAGAAAAGACAAAGAACTTGAGAGCAAGGAAAGCCTGAGAGGAGATAGAATCATGGTAAAGAAGAAAGTAGTGGTAGGAATGTCGGGAGGCGTGGATTCTTCTGTGGCAGCCTATCTGTTAAAAGAACAGGGATATGATGTTATCGGAGTAACCATGCAAATCTGGCAGGACGAGGAAAGACAGGTACAGGAGGAAAGCGGCGGCTGTTGTGGGCTCAGCGCGGTGGACGATGCCAGAAGGGTAGCCCAGTGCCTGGATATCCCTTATTATGTAATGAATTTTAAACAGGAATTTAAATACAATGTAATGGATTATTTCGTAGAAGAATATCTGGCGGGAAGGACGCCCAATCCTTGCATTGCCTGCAACCGGTATGTAAAGTGGGAATCTTTGCTCAAGCGCAGCCTGGACATCGGGGCGGATTATATCGCTACTGGTCATTATGCCAGAATCGCCATGCTGCCAAACGGCAGATATGCCATCCGCAATTCCGTTACGGCAAAGAAGGACCAGACCTATGCCCTTTATAATCTGACACAGTATCAGCTTGCCCATACGTTGATGCCCGTCGGGGAGTATGAGAAGGAACAAATCCGTAAGATAGCCGATGAGGCGGGACTGCCGGTGGCACATAAGCCGGACAGCCAGGAAATTTGTTTTATTCCGGATAATGATTATGCCGGTTTTATTGACCGGGAAGCAGGAGAACGAGTGCCGGAACCAGGCTGTTTTGTGACCGAAGACGGAACCATACTGGGAAAACATCTGGGAATTACACATTATACGATAGGACAGCGGAAGGGCTTAAATCTTGCCATGGGACATCCGGTATTTGTTACCCGGATTCGCCCGGAAACAAATGAAGTAGTTATTGGCGAAGCGGAGGATGTATTTGATGATACGCTGTATTGCAATCACATCAATTACATGGGAATGGAAGATTTATGTAAACCAAAGACTGTATTGGCTAAGATACGGTATGCCCATGCAGGAGAGCAGTGCCTGATAGAAAAAGTGGCAGAGGATGTTATCAAATGTACCTTTAAAAAGCCGGTTCGTGCCATTACGCCGGGACAGGCAGTGGTATTCTATGAAGATGGTTATGTTCTGGGCGGTGGAAGCATCATTGGAACTAACCCGTAAGAAAATCTTAAGAAATTCTACCGGTTTCCTTCACGACATTTTCACAGAATTTGTGATAGGATAACCTTTCGAAGGGATAACCTGTAGGGACGTAAAAGATGACAGGAGATAAAGCATGGTAGAATCAAAATTAACGAAAGTAAAAGTAAATAATGAGATAGAGCTTTGTGAAGTATATGATAATGCAACGAAGGAGAGAATCAAGAAGGTATTTTTCAGAGAGGGCATTTCTTTCTTTATCAAATTCAAGAAGAAATTCCAGATGACTGGTCTTGCTTCTGTGAATCTGGCACAGCCAATGGAAGATGAGACAGGCACAGAGTCTGTGTCTGTAATCAGCAAAAACGAAGAATACCGGGAGAAAAAGGAAGGCAGATTCATTATCTGTGTGAACAAAAGCCAGGAAATGGCAGCGCGCAATGCCATCAAGCGAGTGGTACCGGACTATCATGACCGGATTACCTTTTTCGATGATGCCCCAAAGAATAAAGGCAACCAGCTGTCCTTTCGACGGTTGATTGCCCTGAATTAGCATAAAGAACGATAACAGATGGCTGTACCGATGCAGAGAGGTACAGTCATTACAGTTTGTGGAAAGAGGGGCTGCGTCTTTCGAAGGTGGTATAATACTGGAATCCGCAGTCTTTTAAAAGTTCAGCAGCACAATCAAAGGAATGGGCTACCACATCCGGTGTATGGGCATCGGAGCCGATGGTAATAATTTCGCCGCCCAGTTCCCGGTAGCGTTTTAGAATCTCCGGACAGGGATTGGGGTTTTTAAATCCTTTTGCCAGTGCGGAAGTGTTTAATTCAATGCCCTTTTCCATGGAAAGGAGTTTTTCCAGAATTTTATCCAGGATGTCCCGGTAGATTTCATAGGAATAACCATCTTTCATATCCGGGGCATAGCGGACTACATAGTCCAGATGTCCGTAAACATCAAAATTACTGAAAACTCTTAAGTTGGCAAGAATGGATTCAAAGTATTCCCGGCAGGCTTCTTCACTGCTGCGACCTTCGAAGAAGGCAGGATAGTAGGGGTCTTTGCCGTTGCAGATATGGGAAGAGGCAATGATGAAGTCGTATTCATTTGCCTTGGAAAACATGGCATTCTTGCGGGAAAGCTGGGGCTGCAAGCCGATTTCCACACCATACAGGATGGTAATCTGCCCGGTGTATTTTTCCTTTAATTTCAATAAATCATATAGGTAGGAATCTGGATTTAATAAAAAGGTAGTTTCGGTTATCTCTTCACAGGGAGGATAGTCAAAATCATTGTGTTCGGTAAAACACATGGTAGTAAGTCCATGGGCAATTCCCTGCAAAATCATGTCCTCCATGGGGGCATCCGAATCCCCGGAAAAGGATGAATGTAAATGAAAATCAGCTGTAATTGGCATAAAAATCTCCTTATTTCTCCTAAAATTTTATCTTTATGAAAATCAGTGTATCGGATTTGAAGAAAAAAGACAAGAATCTTAATTATTTTTGAATTACGTCTTGAATTTTGGGGACAAATTAGGTAAAATAAACTTGCTGACAAAATTTTGTCAATCTCATATGATGTGGGAGGACAAAATTATATAAAAAAACATTATTTAGGAGGAACTAAAAAATGGCAGTAAGAGTAGCAATTAATGGTTTTGGCCGTATCGGTCGTCTTGCATTCAGACAGATGTTTGGTGCAGAAGGATATGAAGTAGTAGCAATCAATGATTTAACAAGCCCAAAAATGTTAGCACACTTGTTAAAATATGATTCTTCTCAGGGTAAATATGCATTAGCAGATACAGTATCCGCTGGTGAAGATACAATCACAGTTGATGGCAAAACACTGAAAATTTACAAAGAGCCAGATGCAAACAATTGCCCTTGGGGTGAATTAAAAGTTGACGTTGTATTAGAGTGCTCCGGTTTCTATACAAGCAAAGAAAAAGCACAGGCACACATCAACGCTGGTGCTAGAAAGGTTGTTATTTCTGCTCCTGCAGGAAATGACCTTCCTACAATCGTTTACAATGTAAACCATGAAACATTAAAAGCTGAAGATAAAATCATTTCTGCAGCATCTTGTACAACAAACTGCTTAGCACCTATGGCTAAAGCATTAAATGACTTAGCTGGAATCAAATCCGGTATCATGAGCACAATCCATGCTTACACAGGTGACCAGATGATTCTTGATGGACCTCAGAGAAAAGGTGATTTAAGAAGATCTCGTGCAGGTGCTGTAAACATCGTTCCTAACAGCACAGGTGCAGCTAAAGCTATCGGTTTAGTTATTCCTGAGTTAAATGGCAAATTAATCGGTTCCGCTCAGCGTGTTCCTACTCCTACAGGTTCTACAACAATCTTAGTTGCAACAGTTGAAAAATCTGTAACAAAAGAAGAAATCAATGCAGCTATGAAAGCAGCTGCTACTGAGTCCTTCGGTTACAATGAGGACGAAATCGTATCTTCCGATATCGTTGGAAGCACATATGGTTCTATCTTCGATGCAACACAGACAATGGTTGGCGAAGACAACTTAGTACAGGTTGTTTCTTGGTATGATAACGAGAACAGCTACACATCTCAGATGGTTCGTACAATCAAATACTTCTCTG
>CAKRWT010000016.1 GCA_934418125.1 uncultured Lachnospiraceae bacterium | reverse complement strand
CCACAACGTGGGGCACTTCCCTTTCATCCGGTTTACGGTTCGTGCGGCGCATAATCGCTTTAATACGTGCTTTCACTTCCAGGATATTAAAAGGCTTGGTAATATAATCATCGGCACCATATTCCAGCCCCAGAATTTTATCCATATCATCGCCCTTTGCAGTTAACATAACAATCGGTACGTTGGAAAATTCCCGAATCTGTTGACATACTTCAAATCCAGTCATTTTCGGAAGCATGACATCCAAAAGAATCATATCATAGTTATTTTCCCGTGCCAGCTCCAGTGCCTCCTCACCATCATACGCACAATCCACTTCCATGCCATCCTGCTCCAGACTGAAACGAATGCCCTTCACAATCAATTTCTCATCATCTACTACCAAGACTTTCTGACCCATTTTTCCCCTGCCTTTAATCTACTTTAATTGCATCCTTTATTTTTTCAAAGGTACCTTCCTTGATACCATTTACTTTCATAATATCTTCTATCCGGTCAAATCTGCCATGCTCCTGCCGATAGGCTGCAATCGCTGCCGCCCTGGTGGCACCAATGCCCGGAATTCCGCATAGCTGTGCTTCTGTTGCGGTATTAATGTCAATCCTTCCATCCTGTAAAATTTCCGGCTCTGCTGTTGCCGGCACATTACCGCCTCCGGTAATCCCTGCCGCTGTGCTCTCCACACTGCCCGTTGCGACCTCTTCCCTGGTAGGAATTTGCAGCTTGACTCCATCGCTTATCGGCTGTGCCTGGTTTACATAATCTTCATCTGCTTCCTCTGTAAATCCTCCGGCTGCCATAACCGCTTCGTACACGCGGCTTTCCGGTTCCAACGCATAAACGCCCGGCTGTTTTACCGCACCACAGACATGGACGTAGATTTTCCCGGATGTGTTCCCTGTCTCTATGTAACCCGCCTCTTTAAAAGCGTTGCCGTCAGCCTGCCCCTGTCTTTTTTCTTCTGACAGATTTTCTTGCCCATCTTCTATCAGATTTCCAGTTCCCTGAAAGGTAGGACTCTGTCGCTCTCCTTCTTCCAGATTTCCAGTTCCCTGAAAACCGGAACTCTGTGGCTCTCCCTCTACTGAATTTCCATCCTCTTGAGTCGTAGAACTTTCCTTCTCTCCTTCTTGGGAAAGCCTTGCATCATGGGACGTAGTCTGTTCCACGAACAGCAGCTCTTCTTTTCTGGTACAGCCACACAGCAGTCCTCCCAGTAAGAGTAGCTCTATGCCCAGCCGTATGCACGTTTTTTTTATTTTAGCGCACTGTTTATTATCACTTTTTGTTCTGTTTTTTCTCCTATGCATAGTTTCCTTTCCGAGTCTTTCACTCCAAGGAAGTCCCCGCCTATGCACTGTATCCTCATTGTAAGATAAATTATGGTTTATGTCCACTTAAAAATAACGATTCCGGCAATCGCAATTCCCATGCCTACCACCTTCCGAAGCTCTAATGGCTGTTTTTCCACACCAAAGAGTCCAAACAATTCAATCAGATAGGCAACAAGCAGCTGGGAAATGACAATAATCATAACCGCTTTCGCTGGTCCTAACATTTCCATTCCCTTAATGACCGTATACGTAATAAAAGCCCCTATGGCTCCGCCTAACAACATATACTTGGGCTCTACCTTCCACAATGACGAAAAGGAAGACCTGTCCGTTATCAGCCACGCTGCCAGACAGACTAACAGTGCCGTAAACTGCACGAAAGCATTTGCTACCCAGATACTGGAACTCTTCGTAACCTGGGTGTTAAATACCCCCTGTATGCTCATCAGGGCACCCGATATCAATGCAATCAAAAAACCAAACATAAGAAACCTGCTCCTTTTTCCTTATTTCCGCTCTGAAAATCTATCCTGCACAAGTGCGTGCATTTTTTCGTCGCCATAACAAAAGACAAGACAGAAATTCTGTCTTGTCTTATCCTATCCATCTTAGAAAAAAGTATGCATCTTTAACAAAAAATCCTATTCCGAAGCCTGTTCGCCGCTTTCCGGCATATCGCCTTCTTCTAATACCTCTTCATTGGTTTCTTCCGGTACATCAATATACTCCTCCGTATATTCTTCGCCCACTACCTGTGCCATGATTTTCTCAGATAAGGCTTTCAAATCCTGGTTGGCATCCTCACCATCCCAAATCCTGGCAAAAGCAATCTCCAACTCTACCCAGAAATTACTGGTTTCAATCATTTTCGGCATCGGAACAGAGTTTTCATACTCTGCCTTAAACGCTGCTGCGTTGGGATTATCATAAGTTGTGCCACTTGTATAAACAGGAAGCTTTCCGGTTCTTCCATAGAGATTATCGGTATCGTATTCTGTCAGGTATACAGCAAAATCATTTGCCATCTCCTTCTTCGTGGAATAACCATTTACCACCAGACACTGGGTAACTGACAGCGAAGAAGAAACCAGTTCTTCGCTTACGTTGGGCAGCATGGACATCTCATAATCATAAGCAAAAGTACCATCTTCTTTTGCCTGCTCCATTGTCTTCAATGCATCACTTGTTGCCACTGTATACACAATCTTACCATCTAAGAAATCCTGTAACACTCCTGCATAACTGATTTCCTGCGTATCAATGGAAAAGAACTGATTCAGATTCTGATACACACGCATACATCGGATGGCATCTTCCGTATAAATATGAATACAATCCGCGTTATCGCCATTCGTACCGCCTACATCAATATAATTTCCCACAAAGAAATAATTATAGAAAATATCGGAAACGTCCCATTTAAACACTGCCTCAACCTGCTCCGGTGCATCATATTCATCCGCAAAATTCAGGATATCATCAATCGTATCCGGTAATATCTGCTGCACTTTCTCCGCAACCTGTGCATCCAGTTGTGTGTCTGCTTCCTCGGCTTCTGTTTCCTGCGTTGTCTCCTCCGCAGCTACATCAGTTGCCGTCCCATCTGTATCCGTTTCTTCTTCCAAAGTGGTTTCTTCCGTATCTTCCTCTGTTATTATCTGACCATTATCTGCCTGTTCCTGGGCTTCCTCACCTGCTACTGCATCTGCTTCTGCCTCAATCTGTTCCTTTGCCCAGTCCTCCAGATAAGTCTTGTTGTACAACAGACAGCTTGTTTCAAAATAAAATGGGTAGGCAATCTGCTTGTCCTGATAAGTTACTGCCCGAATTGCCGTATCCGGGAAAATATCCTGTAACGCAGGACTTCCTTCCGGTGTCTGTATTTCACTGGCAAGTCCTCCCAGATAAGCTTTTTCCAGACTGTCATTGCCTACAATATACAAATCCGGTACTTCCTCTGTCTGCAAGGCTGCCTGGTTAATGGTTTCCAGGTACTCCAGTCCTGAGGTATATACTGGTACTACTCTGACCTCACTTTGGTATTCACTGTAGGATACTGCCACACTGTTGAGATAATCTGTCAGTGCTTCGTCAGTATACCAAAGGTATAATGTCTCCCTGTGTCCGAAAAGGGAATCCTCTCCTTCCGTTTTCTCTGTCTGCTTTATTGTGATTCCGGCTTTTCCTACGCCATAAACACCTACTGCAACCACAACGATTGCCAGAATCATACCTAATCTCTTTTTCAGAGTCACTATCTTTCTCCTTCTAATCTAATATTTCCTTCATACTCTTATGAAGAATCTCCATCATCTCATCTACATTTTCTTTCGTAATAATAAGAGATGGTACAAAACGGATGATATTGGTTCCTGCATTAATGAGAATCAACCCATTCTCCATAGCTCTTACAATAATATCACCTACCGGTCTGTTAAACACAAGTCCCTGCATCATACCAATACCACGTCTTGTCTCTACACAGTCGAATTCTTCTACCAGCTCGTCTAAGCGTTTTCCAAGGTAATCACCGACTGCCTTTACATTCTCTAATACCTTCTGCTTCTCAAACAATTCGATGACCTTACAGATAGCCGCACAAGCCAGAGGGTTTCCGCCATAAGTTGTTCCATGGTCTCCTGCGACCAGTGAATGGGCTCCTACCTTTTCGGTCATCAGAAAGGCTCCTACCGGTACTCCACAGCCGAGTGCCTTTGCTGTTGTCATCACATCCGGTTTGATGCCATATCTCTGCCAGGCAAACATCGCACCGGTACGTCCCATACCACACTGGATTTCATCTAAAATCATCAGGATATCTTTCTCATCACACAGCTTCCTTACTTTCTGTAAAAAGTCCTCTGTTGCCGGATAGATACCGCCTTCACCCTGCACGGTTTCCAGAATAATCGCACAGGTCTTATCCGTTACCTGGGCAAGCACGCTGTCAAAATCATTCAAATCGGCGAATTTAATATTTCCAATCATTGGTTCAAAAGCTTCCCTGTAATGAGGATTTCCTGTAACAGACAGGGCTCCCATGGTTCTGCCGTGGAAAGAATGATTCATGGCAATTATCTCGTGGTCTGTTGTGCCATCTTTCAGGTAAGCATATTTTCTGGCAGTTTTAATTGCCCCTTCAATCGCCTCGGCACCGCTGTTTGTAAAGAAAACCCGATCCATACCGGAAATTTTCTTAAGCTTCCTGGCTGCCTCAATTGCCGGAATATTATAATAGTAATTTGAAGTATGGATAATCTTGTCAATCTGTGCTTTTAATGCATCATTATACTCCTGATTCTGATATCCCAAGGCAAATACCGCGATACCGGATACAAAGTCCAGATACTCTTTTCCATCCATATCATACAGATGAACGCCTTCGCCCTTTTCAAAAACAACCTGATAACGATTGTAGGTATGTAATAACGCTTTCTCTGCCTCTTCAATATAACTGCTCATCAATTCGCTCATTCTCTGCTAACCATGCCTTTCTGTCTTCTGCAATATGACCACCGGTAATTTCTTGCTTTTTCCCTACTCTGCTCCCTCTTCGTGATCACGGAAAATTGCTGTTCCGATACCCTGGTTGGTAAAGATTTCCAGAAGCAGACAGTGGGCAATTCGTCCATCCAGAATATGGACTCTGCTTACCCCCTCTTTAATTGCCGCAGTACAATTATTTAACTTCGGCAACATACCACCACCGATACAGCCGCTGGCAATCAGCTCATCTGCCTGGGAAGCAGTCAGACGGGAAATAAAACTTGACTTATCATTAATGTCCTTATAAAGTCCCTCGATATCCGTCAGAAATACCAGCTTGTCCGCACCTACTGCCTTTGCAATGGCACAGGCAGCATCGTCTGCATTGATATTATAGGTATTAAATTCATCATCCAGTCCAATCGGTGCTACAATTGGAAGAAAGTCCTTCTCCAGCAAGTCGTACAATACCTGCGGATCCACCTTCTTGATATCCCCTACAAAACCGATGTCCTCACCATTCGAATACTTCTTGTCACACTGTAACAGGCGGGCATCCTTGCCGCTGATGCCTACTGCCTTAACTCCCAGCTCCTCCACCATACGAACCAGATTCTTGTTAACTTTATTCAGAACCATTTCGGCTATTTCCATGGTTTCTTCATCGGTCACACGCAGTCCGTTGACAAACTTTGCTTCTTTGCCAACCTTGCCTACCCAACGGCTGATTTCCTTACCACCACCGTGTACGATAATCGGTTTAAACCCAACCAGCTTCAACAGGGTAACGTCCTTGATGACGTTCTTCTGCAACTCTTCATTGCTCATGGCACTGCCGCCATATTTTACTACGATAATCTTACGATTGAATTTCTGAATATAAGGAAGCGCTTCGATTAAGACCTCCGCTTTTCCGAGAATTTTGTCCATTTCCTTCTGTTCCATGATAAACCTCGTTTCTATTATAAAATTAACTTCTGTTAAGTTCTTACAAAACACTTATTTTAGATTGTGCAAATGAATAACCAAGCGAAGGACCCTTGCAGGACGCTGGTACTTAGTGGTTGTTCTTTGACCACTTATGTACCATTGCGTCCGAAGTGGAGCGAAAGCGCGTCCTTGCTGGTTATTCGTTTGGTCAATCTATTTATTGGCACATCTCGCCATATAACAATCTCATATAGTATGTAAACCAATTATTCACACTATAATTTTTACCTAACTTCTATAGTCCGCATTGATTTTTACATAATCATAAGTCAGGTCACAGCCCCAGGCGGTTGCCTCTGCTTCGCCCTGGTGCATGTCCACGATGACACGGACCTCCGGGGCTGCCAGTACGGCGGAAGCCTCTTCCTCGCTGTAGTCGGTCAGCAGACCACCTTTGCAAATCTGAATCTTCTTTTCCTCATTTTCACAGTACAAATCTACCTGTTCCGGGTCAAACTGCACACCGGAATAACCAAGTGCACACATGATTCTGCCCACATTCGGGTCATGACCGTATATCATCGCCTTGGTCAGACTGGAGCAGACAACAGACTTACTTAAAATGCGTGCTTCTTCTTTGGAAGCCGCATGGATAACCTTCGTTTCAAATAAAGCCGTCGCACCTTCTCCGTCTCCTGCCATTTTCTTAGCCAGGGTAGTATCAATATAATGTAATGCCTCTTTAAACTGATAGTAGGCATCGTTCTTCGTCGTAATCATTTCATTCTCTGCAAGTCCGTTGGCAAGTACCACCAGGGTATCGTTGGTAGAAGTATCCCCATCTACCGAAATCATGTTAAAGGTGTCTACCACATCCTCGCTGAGTGCTTCCTGCAGCAGTTCCTTGGAAATAGCGATATCCGTTGTGATAAAGCCAAGCATGGTACACATATTCGGATGAATCATGCCGGAGCCTTTGCACATACCGCCTACGGTAACCTGTTTGCCGTCAATCTCTATCGTTACTGCTACCTGCTTGGAAACAGTATCGGTTGTCATGATGGCTTCTGCTGCCTGAGTTCCTGCCTCTAAGGTAGCCTGCTTTGCTGCTGCCAATTTCTCCACACCTGCTTTGATACGGTCAACCGGAAGCTGCCAGCCGATAACACCGGTGGAGGCTACGATTACCCCATCTGCCTGGATTCCTAATACTTCTGCCGCTTTATCCGCTGTCTCTTTACAGCAGTCATATCCCTGTTTTCCTGTGCAGGCATTGGCGATTCCTGAATTAACCACAATTGCCTGTACGGATGGAGCATGGGCAACCACTTCTTTGTCCCACAGTACCGGGGCTGCCTTAACTACATTGCTGGTAAATACACCGGCTGCCGTACAGGGTGCCGTACTATATACCATCGCCATGTCTTTTCTGTTCTGATATTTAATTGCAGCTTCCACACCGGCTGCTTCAAATCCTTTTGCTGCGGTCACTCCGCCTTCGATGACTTTCATGCTCTCTCCCATTCCGAAGCCTCAGCTTCTGTATGATTTACCTGTTGCAATGACTATAAAACAATATACAATAAATCTCCTGGGAATGCAAGTGCAATTTTATGCATATTTCATTTATTTTTATTCGTTTTATGCATATTTGTTTCATTTTATTTGATTTTCATGTATATATATTCAGTTTATATACTTTATACTTTTTTATTCTGTCTTTAGCCGTTGTATCTGCCCAATGCTTTTAATTTATCGTTCAGCTTGGTATATATATGCTCCTGAAACCAGGGTTCTGTCGATGCCGCCACTGCTTCTTCCAGGGAAAACCAGGCTACACCGCTGTTTTCATCCGGCTTTACGAATAACAGTTCCGATTCTGCTGCCTCCAGAAGATAAGTCACGTTCAAATGCAGATGGGAGGACACATAGCTTCCCTTTTTCCAGTGCCCCTCTACGGTCAGGCTTTCCAGGGAAAAGATATCCTCCGTCACAGGGCGTACTTCATGAAGCCCACTTTCCTCCCTGACCTCCCTGCATGCTACCTGCAATAAATCCTCTTCGCCGTCTGCATGTCCGCCAAGCCAGGACCAGGAATGGTATATATTATGGTATACCATCAATACCTTATCCCTTGTCTTATTTACCACCCAGGCAGATGCCGTCATGTGTGCCAGATGATTTTTCCTTGTAAAAATATCCGGCTGGGTTTCCAGACTATGCAATATCAGCTCCCTGTCCTTTTCTTCCTGCTCATTGTAAGGCTGATATGCCCTGATTTTCTCTAACAACATTTCTGTACTGCCTACTGCCTTCCTGCCTCTTTCTTTTTGTTTCCTTATGCCTGCGGATCCCCGGCAGCATCCACCGGTGTGCCTGCGGGTTCCGCAATGTTGATTTCCGAATTGGACGCTATTTCATCCGGGTCATCATATTCTTTCTCTTCTTCATCACCCCATAAAGTGTCATACTCTTTATGTTTCTTATCCATGTTCATAACTGCCATATTCTTGGCAGCCATATAAATTTCCATGTTAAAATCCATCAGTTTCTTTTCATCGGTAGCGGGAACCTTGTCGCCGTTGCTGATCCTTCTGGCTATCTCAAGACATTTTGCCATGTCCTCGGCGTACTTTTTCATGGCGTCTGCCTGCTGTTTGCTGTTCTCCGCATTGAAAATACCGACTTCTGTCTCTATAATCTGATCCAGACCTTTTTCGTTCTCCTTGATCTCACCATTCAGAACGTCGATCTTTTCCTGTAATTCCTGCATCCGTTTCTGATATTCCTCGGAAAGTTCCAACGTTACACCCGCTTGATTCTTCTGGTCGATTCCTGCTTCCTTTTCCAGCTTTTTCTTCTGCTCCAGCAGTTGTTTACGCTGTCCTCTCTGCTGTGCAAGCTGTGCTCTGTACATACTGGTCGCTTCTGAAATTTTCATACCTGTCACCATATCCTTATGTCTGTCGTACATCCATGTACTGGGTTTCCTGTTCTCTGCTATGGTCTGTTTTTCATCATTCAGACTGCAATTCTATCATTTATTATCGACATTTCGGATGATTTTCTTTAAGGAAAAGGTACAAATCAGACCGAGCCGGACTTACCTTTTTAACTAACAGCCATATATTGCAAACCAAGATAAATACAAATAGCAGCCTTGCCAGTGGCTTTGGCATATTCCCTATCGCACAGGAAATACCTGTCGGATGGATAAATATAGCATTTTCCTTTCATGCTAACATTGTAATCTATATTAGTTTGAAAGGAATATAAATCATATCCTCTTACAAAGCAGTTTTATCCAATTACTGCACAAAAAAACACCTGAAAAATCCACAAATCTTTCAGGTGCTCTGTTTCTGTATTCCGATAACGGCTTTCCTACTTTTCTACTGGTTAAATGCCGTGATGTTCTCTGCGTTCAGGGTAAAATCATAATAATTTAAATCTTCCCGCTTCGTCCATCCGATTTGCCGCCAGAATGCATTTCCTATATCATTCACGGTAAAAGCTATTAGCGATACCTTATTGATATGCTCCGCCTTCAACGCTTCCATACAATAGACAACCATTGCCTTACCGATTCCATGCATCCGGTAATCCTCTGCCACACATACATGGTACAGACAGCCTCGTCTGCCGTCATGTCCACAGAGAATGGCTCCTACGACTTTTCCATCCTCTATCGCTACTACGCTGGTGGTGGGATTTCTCTGCAAGAACCGTTCCACGCCTTCCCTGGAATCATCAATGCTTCTGATAGCGAACCCTTTAATGGTCATCCAGAGGGCTTTCACGCCATCATAATCTTCTATTGTCATCGTGCGTATCATATCTGTTACTCCATCTCTTCTTTTTAGTATCCAAAGGTTCCCTGAATGGACTCATCATTTTCTATCCATTCTTTTACCGGAATCACGCGGTACTCGTTCTCTGTATCCCGGATATAAACGGTCTCGATTCCCGCATTGATAATCTGTCTCTTGCACATGGAGCAGCTACAGGAATTTTTCACATACTCTCCGGTATCTGCTTCCACTCCCACCAGATAGAGAGCACTGCCTATCATCTTATCCCTGGATGCACTGATAATGGCATTGGCCTCCGCATGCACGCTTCGGCAGAGCTCATAACGCTCTCCTCGTGGAATCGCCATCTTAATGCGCACACATTCTCCCAAATCCGTACAGTTCTTCCTGCCTCTGGGGGCTCCCACATATCCGGTAGATATTACCTCATCATTTTTGACAATAACTGCACCATAACGACGCCGCAGACAGGTAGAACGCTGCGATACCATCTTCGCCAAATCCAAATAATAATTTACCTTATCTCGTCTCTCCATCCTGTATCCTTTCTTATGGGAACATCGGAACCAATTCCAATCCTTCACTTTCCTTAAATCCAAACATCAGATTCATATTCTGCACAGCCTGTCCTGCTGCCCCTTTTACCAGGTTATCCAGGGCACCCATCATAATAATCCTGCCGGTTCTTTCATCAATCACGAAGTTCACATCTACATAATTGCTGCCTTCCACCCATTTGGTTTCCGGGCAGACACCTTTATTCAATACCCTGACAAACTTCTCTTCCTTATAATATTTGTCATATACTGCCTTGATATCTTCATAAGCCGGTAAGCCCATGCTGCCGTCTGCCTTCTTAACCGGCAGAAGCTTTGCATATTCGGTTACCAGAATTCCCCGGTTCATCGGTACTAAGTGAGGGGTAAAGTTAATCCGGATTTCTTTGCCTGCCGCATAACCTAACTGCTCCTCGATTTCCGGTGTATGTCTGTGGGTTGCCACACCATAAGCCTTGATATTCTCATTGACTTCACAATACAGGTTTGGCACCTTCGCGCCACGTCCGGCACCGGAAGTACCGCTCTTGGCATCCACAATCAGGGTATCGGTATCAATCAGTCCTTCTTTTACTAACGGATAAGCCGTGAGAATGGAACAAGTCGTATAACAGCCCGGATTAGCCACCAGTCTTGCCCCTTTCACATCCTCCCTGTTAATTTCACACAGTCCGTACACAGCCTCGTCAATATACTGCGGCGACTTGTGCTCGATTCCATACCATTTCTCATAAGTAGGTACATCCTTAATACGGAAGTCTGCACTTAAATCTATAATTTTTACTTTGGATAAAATCGTGTCATTTAACATAGAAGCACAGAACCCCTGTGGCGTTGCCGTAAAGATAACGTCTACCTGGTTGGCCAGTTCTTCCATATTATCATCCAGACAGGTATCTTCCACTATCTGAAACATATTCTGATATACTTCTGCATATTTCTTATCTATGTAGCTTCTGGAACCATACCATTTGATTTCCACTTCTTTATGCGCCATCAGCAGTCTGACCAGCTCGCCTCCTGCATAACCTGTTGCACCAATGATTCCTGCTTTTATCATACTTATAATCCGCCTTTCTGCTCTGCTTCTTCCACTATACCACCTGCTTTCCCGCTTGGCAATGGAAAAGGGATGGTATTTCCATGTATAACTATACACCGCATTTGCATAATATGCAAATATTTTTTCATTTTATACACTTTTATACTTGCATTATGCATTCTCTTGTTGTATATTGGATTAAGAGCAAAGTTACACAGCCCCATTTGACATTCCCTGTGGCTGTGCACCAATAAATTATTACATATTATATGGAGGAAACAATCATGAAAGAAAAAGTTATTCTTGCTTATTCCGGTGGACTGGATACAACCGTAATCATTCCCTGGTTAAAGGAAAATTTCGATTACGAAGTTATCTGTGTATGTGGTAACTGTGGTCAGGCAGACGAGCTTGACGGACTCGAAGAGAGAGCATTATCCAGTGGCGCATCCAAACTTTACATCGAAGATTTAACGGATGAGTTCTGTGATGACTTTATCGTTCCTTGCGTACAGGCACATGCAGTTTATGAGAATAAATATTTACTTGGTACTTCCATGGCAAGACCGGTTATCGCTAAGAAGTTAGTAGAGATTGCACGTAAAGAAGGTGCTACCGCTATCTGTCATGGTGCTACCGGTAAAGGAAATGACCAGATTCGTTTTGAACTTGGTATCAAGGCTCTGGCTCCTGACTTAAAGATTATCGCAGCATGGAGAAATGAGAAATGGACTATGAATTCCCGTGAAGAGGAAATCGAATACTGCCGTCAGCATGGCATCAACCTTCCTTTCTCTGCGGATAACAGCTACAGCCGTGACCGTAACTTATGGCACATCAGCCACGAAGGTCTGGAACTGGAAGACCCTGCTAACGAGCCTAATTATGACCACTTATTAGTACTTGGTACGACTCCTGAGAAAGCTCCTGATGAGGGCGAGTATGTTACCATGACTTTTGAAAAAGGTGTTCCTACTTCCGTAAACGGCAAGAAGATGAAAGTTTCCGAAATTATTGCTACCCTGAACGAATTAGGCGGCAAACATGGTATCGGTATCGTAGATATCGTAGAGAACCGTGTTGTTGGCATGAAATCCCGTGGTGTTTATGAGACTCCTGGCGGAACCATCCTTTACGAAGCACATCAGCAGTTAGAGGAGCTGATTCTCGACCGTGATACCTATGCCCTGAAGATGGATATGGGTAACAAGTTTGCACAGATTGTATATGAAGGAAAATGGTTCACACCACTTCGTGAGGCAGTACAGGCATTTATCGAATCCACACAGAAATATGTAACAGGCGAAGTAAAATTCAAGCTTTATAAAGGAAACATTATCAAAGCCGGCACTACTTCCCCATACTCTCTGTACAATGAGAGCATCGCTTCTTTCACAACCGGTGATTTATATGACCACCATGATGCAGAAGGCTTTATCAACCTGTTCGGTTTATCCAGCAAGGTTCGTGCCATGAAGATGCAGGAACAGGGCGAAAAACTTATCTAACCTGCATTTTGTCCAGATAGCAGGAAAAGAATGCTTATACGAGAGAATGTCTCATCTTTGCATGGGACATTCTTTTTTGTCTTTTAAAATATTTTTTCCTATGGTATGATACTCCTAGATATACATCTATTTCGCATAAATCATTTTGCAATATGGAAAGTCAGGTTAGTTCATGAATGCATTTCAGTTAATCGTTATATATATAATTGCTGTTAATATTATCAGTTTTATCGTTATGGGTATGGATAAGAGAAAGGCACAGAAACGTGCCTGGCGTATCCCGGAGTCTACCCTTTTTGTCCTTGCCATCATCGGTGGCAGTATCGGCTCCATTCTGGGCATGCATCTTTTCCATCATAAGACAAGGCACTGGTATTTTCTCTATGGCATGCCTGCTATTCTAATTGTGCAGATACTTCTGGTGGTTGCCCTTATCTTCTCCCCTATCGAGTTTCTGGTAATGTAATAAAGGAAAAAGGAGTGGTTTCTATGCATATCGCAGTTTGTGATGACAACGTTGCTGACCGAAAACAGATGGAACGCCTCTTACAGCGTGCTTCCGACAGACACGCCAGTACCACCGGAGTGTTCTATATTGATTCCTACGGGAATAAGAATGCTATTATGCGTTCTCCTATGCTCTATGACGTGTTTTTCATTGATATGACAGATGGTCCGATAAATGGTTTCCAGCTCGCCAGAGAATTGATTGATGCAGGTGTTACTGCCCCTATTGTTCTATGTATCTCTTCCATCGATTATCGTGCCATTATTGAGACAGCCTGTGCTGACAAGCCGGAAGATGTGGTAGAGAGCTCCAATCACGATATTCTCCGCAGACAGTTACGAAACCAGATTCTCTTTCTGGATAAACCCATTCTGGTTGCCAGATTAGAAGATATGTTAAATTATGCCCTGGAGGTCAAGGCAAATACCGTACAGACGATAGAACTTCGTGGAGACCACGAAACCCTCTACGTCCACGAAGATGAAATCATGTATGTGCAAAAGGATGGCAATTTCGCCCATGTGGTGCTGACAGAAGACAGGCAGATGGATTTGCTGAGCACCATGGGGAACTTCTACAGCCAGCTTTCCCCATTTATGCACTTTTTCCCGATTTCAGAACAGGTATTTGTTAATGTCATGTTTATTAAAAAGGTTTCCCTTCTAAAATTGTCGATGACAGATGGAAAACATTTCACTATGTCACCCTTGCAGATTTCTCTTATCAAAAAAGCGGTTGCCCTGTATCAGCAATAACCGATACGGGCAGCCGCCTGTTTTTTCTATATTCTTCATCCTACAACGTAACAATTATGCCACCATCATTGGCATACATGCTGCTGATGCCTGCGGTATCCATAATGAGGATACTGCGGTAAGAAGCCCGCTTTTCCATCAGGTTTCTCATATACTCTGCCCGCTCCGGACAATTGCAATGGGTAATCATCAGCGTTCTTTCCTGCGGATTATCCACGTCTGCCACAAGATGGTCTGCCATCCTGGCAAGGGCTTTATTAATACCGATTGCCTGCCCTTTCTGCTCGATAACGCCTCGTTTTCCAACCATAACCGGCTTAATGTTTAAGGTAGAGGCAACCAGTGCCTTCACGCCGGTCAGTCTTCCATTCTTCCGAAGGGTTTCCAGATTATCCAGTACAAAATACGTCTTCATCCGGAGTTTAAAGTTCTCCGCTCTCTCACAGGTTTCCGCAAAAGAAAGACCCATTTCCTTGTCTGCCATAATCTGCATGGCAATCTGTGTCTCACCACAGCTTGCAGATTCCGAATCTATGATATGGATTTGCTTTTCCCCATATTTTTCCTCATACAGCTTCCTGCCCAGCTCTGCACTGTTATAGCTTCCGCTCAGATGGGAGGATAAGGTAATCACATAGATTTCCTCCGCATCACAGTGATAGGCTTCCCGGTACCGTTCCGGGGAAGGACAGCTTGATTTCGGACAATGTGGATATGCTGCTACCTTCTGCAAAAACTCCTTCTGATTGAAATTCTCATCATCCAGAACCTGATATTCTCCTACCTCCAGTCCCAGTGGAATAATCTGGAATCTGGCATCTTTCTTATATTCTTCCGGCAGTTCACAACAACTGTCTACAACAATTTTATAGCTCATAGGGCCTCCGCAACTATTCAATGTAGTTTTCATTACCACTTATAATAGCACATATTACTTTGCCTTGTAAATAGTATTTCTACATTTCTGCGATATGCCTGCTATTTCTTACAGTTCTTCATAGCCGATTTCTTTCTTGGAAAGGAACTGCCTGATAGCCACGTCCCATAACTGATCCGGTGTTTTATCCATCAAAAAGGAATGAAAAGCCGTCCCGGTAACCAGTGTCAGCGTGGAGCCGTCATATTTGATATTCAGGACAAATGCCTTAACCTGGTCTGCAGTAACCGACGTATTCCCTTTTTGCAGGATGGCTGCCACATGCTCTGGCAGTAAATGCAGCACAAACCGGAAAGCTGTGGGGGTATGGGTTCCCTTTATCAAATCAAAGCAGATAGGCCGGATGGTCTTCCACATGGAAAAATCATAGGGACATATTTCCTTATTCTCCCATTCCTCTGTGGTATAAAAATCCCGGTTCTGGTGCCCATCAATGGAAAAAGTATTATAGGTAGAAATCATTGCCTCCTCCAGCATAAATATGTCAAAGTTGTCGGATGCCAGTAACTTTCCCATAAACATTTTCACGTTGGTTATCTTTAATGCAATCATAAGCTGTCTCTTTCTTTCCGATGTCAGTTTCCTGTAACATTACCATATTACACCATGATTCAGTCCAAAATCAACAGCCGCCATTACCATGGCAAATATCATCATCCCAAGAAGCATGAGAATAGCCGCAAAGTCATAGACATACCTCTCCTCCTCTTTTCCGGTTCTTCTATGCTCTATAAGAATCTCCAGCCCCAGTACAATGAAGACTACCGGCCAGCAACGAAAGATAACCGAATAGGGTAACATGGGGACGAATATATGTAGTAAGAACAGTACGCCAAAGCAGACCATGGTAATCCCCAGGGTAACTGTACCTACCCTACGCGTTCTTATTTTCTTCTGCTCCATTTTCTTTTCCCTTTTCCCCTTCTTCGGTAACTCTGATATAGGCTTCATAAACATTCTTCGCATCCTCATCTATCGTGGCCTCTACGGCAGGTTCTTCTGCCTTTTTGCCCCGCAGCATAACAATACCTCCCCAGATAACAGCGATACCGATAAGAATTCTCGGAACCGCATCTCTCACAAAATAGTAAACCTGAATCAAATATGCATTATCCCATCCAAAAACATCACACAGCAGCGTAAAAATAGTGTTCCATATCATTATCACACCAATAAAAATCAGTACAACCGCTGCTGCTTTTCTGTATTTTCCGGTTACTTTTATCCGAATATCGGAAATTCCCTCTAAGCCAAACAAATAGACATCCTCAATATTCTGAAAGGTCTGGTCATCTACCCTGCCTAAGTTGTTGGCATGAAAAAAGCTGTAAATATATATCGTTACCGGCAGAATCGCCAGTGCATCCAATCCCATCATATTTATCAATGCAATGGCTACCCCAAACGCCAGCATCAGGCTTACACCCATTTTCATAAACCCTAAATACATTTCTCCTGCCCCCGGTATGAGAGACCATACTCCTAACCAAAATTTACTTTTCTTACTTTTCATCACTTAGTCCTCCCTTTTCTAATAAAGCTGCAATCATATTTTCAATCGTATACTTCTCTTTGTTTTCCCACTTCCGCTCTTCCTGTTTCTGGTACTTCTGCCAGTCATTTTCCCGGTTCTCTTGTCTTATCTGTGCCATCTGTTCTAACGTTTTCCCTTGTACAACAGTTTGTTGTTTTCCGGATGGTATCAGAAGCAGGACGGTAAGGGCTGCTGCAACGGTTACCAGTACCTGGGCACGATAGGAAAACAGCTTCTTTTCCCGTTCTACCCGCTTCTGTCTTCTGACCCTGCCAAGCACATTTTCTTTCAGATGTACCGGGGCAGGCAGCATCTCCTGCTCTTCCACTTCTGCAATGAGCCGTGCAATCTGTTCATCACTCATAGGAACAGAGAAGTCCGTCTGCTCCATGCTGCTTTGTTCTTTTTCTTCGAAACTATGTATCATACGCCCTCTCCTTTCCATACGCCTTGCGTAACATTGCCCTGGCACGGTAGATTTGCGTCTGCACCGTCTTAACCTTCATATCCTTTTTCTGTGCAATCTCACTGGCATCCAGTTCTTCGTAATAATACAGTCTGGCAATTTCATCATAGGGTGGCTTCAATGCCTTACAGCGTGCAAGTAACGTCTGTCGGACTTCCTCTTCCAGACACAGATGCTCCGGAGTCTGTCTGGAATCGCCCTGCTCCCCCATCTCAATCTCCTCCATAGGAATGCTTCGCCTGCCTGCACTTTGCAGATAATCCCGGCACTTGTTGGCAGCTATGGTGCAAAGCCACGCCTTTTCATATCTGCCATCAAAGCTGCCTAAATGCTTGTACGCAGATAGGAACGTTTCCTGCGCCAAATCCTCGGAGGCGAAATAGTCGGATGTCATCTTATAACAAATAGAAAAAATAAGATTCTGGTAAGAATCAATCAGTGCCGCCAATTGTTCTTCCCGGTTCATTCCATTTACCACATTGATAACTATCTGCCTCCTTTCCTTAGCAACTCTAATCATTATAACGACAGAACCGTTTCATTGTCTTCAACTTTTTTCCTTTATTTTTTCGGTTTTGGTTTAAACACCAGACTGGCAAGGTAACCAAAGACCAGTGCCGCGCAGCATCCTACGGCACCTGTCTTGAAACCGCCCTGGAACAGTCCAATAAAACCATTCTGTGACACCGCTTCCTTTACCCCTTTCATCAAAATGTTGCCATATCCTAACAACGGCACACTTGCTCCGGCTCCGGCATATTCCATAAAAGGCTCATACCAGCCAACAAAGCTGATGAGTGCCCCCAGACAGACTAACAAAACCATAATCCGCCCCGGCAGCATCTTCGTCTTTTCCATCAGAATCTGCACCAGGACACAAATCAGTCCCCCCACCCAGAACGCATTAAAATAATCCATTTTCCTTCTCCTTGTCTTCTTTAATAAAAAACAGAAAGCCCCATCCCTTCGGATGATTCTTTCTGTTATTTTCTGCACCTTTTCTGATATTATGCAATTCTCTTTACAATTTCTGCCACTATTTCGCGAATGGATAAGCCTTCGCAGTCTATGGTAATGTCTGCATACTTTTCATACAGGGGGATTCGTTCTTCGTAGAGTCCTTTCAGGTCCTGCCCTTCTTTCAGAGTAACACCCCGCTCATTCAAATCTCCCAGTCGTTCTGCAATCGCCTCCAAAGATAATTTCAGATAGACGATGGCTGCAGTCTTCTGAAAATGTTCCATGGCTCTGGCACCATAGATGACACTGCCGCCTGTGGCAATCACGGTTCTGATGGTGTCAATGGAGCAGTTGGCTTCTTCTTCAATCTGCCAGAAGCCTTCCACACCTTTCTCCGAAATAATCTCATGCAAAAGCTTTCCTTCCCTGCTCTGGATAACCAAATCTGAATCCAGAAAGGCATAGCCCAGCTTCTTTGCCAGCACCACACCTACGGTACTTTTTCCGGCTCCCGGCATTCCAATCAGAACCACATTCGTTGTCTGTCCCTTTTTCATCGCTTCCAGGTATCCTTTCTATTTCAGATACGCAATGACTTCTACTTCACACAGAACGTCCTTTGGTAACTGCTTCACTGCGACACAGCTTCTTGCAGGCTTCTCGGTAAAATACTTCTCATAAACAGCGTTAAAAGCTGCAAAGTCTGCCATCTCTGCTAAGAAACAGGTGGTCTTTACTACTTTGGTATAGTCGCATCCCGCCTCTGCCAGAATCGCACCTACATTCTCGATTGCCTGGGTTGCCTGCTCCGTAATGTCTTTTCCTGTGATTTCGCCGGTTGCCGGGTTAATCGGAATCTGTCCGGATGCAAACAGCATATCTCCTGCGATAATACCCTGGGAATAAGGTCCGATTGCTGCCGGTGCTTTACTTGTTGCTACTTTTTTTAACATAATGTTGTCCTCCTCTGTCTGTTCTTATTTGATAGTGAAATTATTCACCAAATCTTGCCTTTACATAGAATCCTCTGGCATTCTCCAGGACTTCCGTTACCACGCCTTCCCGCTCTAACATTCTTTCCCGGAAAGGGTAGTTGCCGGACATTGCCAGCGAGGGGTCTATCGTATAGTAATAATTACTGGGAAGAACACCTTCCGTTACGGTAATTTTATCCCCCTTCTTCAACAGTCCGGGGCGTTCCATCTTAAATTCCATTTCCCTCATTTTTTTACCAGCTTTCTAGCTCTGTTATTCCTTGACTCTGTTATTTCCTGCTTCTGTTCGTCTTTTATCGTGCGTTTCCTTTCAGGCAGGCAATGGTAATTACCATACTTCAAGCCGTAATACGGGCATTTTAAAAACGCATCATCATTTCCTGGTATTATCACCAGAGCAGATGGTCAGTAAACTTCACAAAAGTATAACACAACCAGCTCAAAATGAAAAGACCGGTCCGTAATCGCTTACCACCGGTCTTTTATCTTTCTTTTATTTTATCTCCAGAATCACGTATCCCATACTTCCAAGCTTTTCCTTTTCATAGGACTCACTCAAAAGCACGCTGCCATTTTCCAGATACTGCTGCAGGTCAATCGCTGCGCTTCCGTTATTAAGGCAGACTATAATTTTACGATTTCCCCAGGTTCTCTGATAAATATATCCTCCGTCTTGATCCATATATCGCAAAGTATAATCTCCATAGATTAGTTCTTTATGCTCCTTACGTATTGCAATCAACCGGGTAAAGAAATCATCCCTATTATCCTGCAGCTTTTCCCACGGCATAGGTCCGCGCAGCGTTGCCTCGCTGTTCCCATCCATTCCCAGTTCATCTCCATAGAACACACAGGGGATTCCCGGAGAGGTAAACAGAAACACCTCTGCCAGTCGTAGTCTTCTTATATCTCCTTCACAGTATGACAGGAAACGGTTGACATCATGGCTGTCCAGCAGATTCAGCTGTCCCTCCAGCGTTCCGGTACGATACCTCAGAAGCATCTTCACAATCCGGTCATGGAATTCCTCCGTGGAAATCTTCCGTAGGGCGAAGAAATCCCGGCAGTTTTTCCGGAAATCATAATTCATGGTAGAGTCAAACATATCTCCATTCAGCCAGGTCTCCGAGCTTTCCCAAATCTCTCCAATCATGACACTCTCCGGGTTCTCCTCGTGCGCAGCCCTTCGGAAATCTCTCCAGAATCCCCGATCTACTTCGTTGGCCACATCCAGTCTCCAGCCATCTACCTTAAATTCCCGAATCCAATAGCGGCATACTTCCATAAAATAAGCTCTTTCCGCCGGGTTGGACGAATTCAGTTTCGGCATCTTCCGTTCATAAGCAAAGCAGCTGTATTCCGGCTTTTCCTCTTCCGTGACCGGACGGATTACCGGAAACGGAAGCTTATAAAACCAATCAACATATTTGGAGTTTTTTCCTTTTTCCACCACATCACTGAACTGTGGAAAGTACCAGCTGCAGTGATTGAACACACCATCAATGACAATATGCATTTTCCTGCTATGAATATCCTGTACCAGTTCCCGGAACTCTTCATTCGTTCCCATATCGGGGGATACATGAAAATAATCCAGCAAATCGTATTTGTGATACTCGCCCGCCGTGAAAATTGGATTCAGGTAGATGCAATTGAATCCCAGGTTCTGAATATAATCCAGATTTTGCCGAATCCCCTGTATGGTTCCTCCCAGGCGGCTTTTCAACCGGATGCCGTCTTTCCATTCCATCTCTTTTCCCTGCGCTGTAATTTCACGATAGCCACTGGCAAAGCTGTCCGGGAAAATATTGTAGACCACCGCTTCCCGAAACCATTCCGGCTCCTCACAGATTTCCTCTCTGCGGATAAACGGATACTGATAAAATTCACTTCTCTCAACCGGAAGATATTTGGCACAGATATCTGCATAGTAAAATCTCGTTTCTTCCGGATTCTTCAACTCAAAATAATAGCATACCCTGTCATACGGAGTTTCAAAAGTGGCATCATAATAATCAAAATACATATCTGACAAAATCTTTTTCATACGTATTGCGGTAAACGCAATTGGGTCGTTGGGCTGTACCCGGTCTCCATACCAAAGAATACAATCTGCCAGATTGTCCTTCGCCACACGGATACGAATCGTAAGATTCGTCTCACTGTTGGCGAAAGCATACTGCGAAAGCGGTATATGTAAAATCGCTTCTTGTAAAATCATAAGTTCCTCCTGCTTTTAACCTTTTACACCTCCCGAAGACAATCCTGATACCATGTATTTCTGCACCAGGAAAAACAGAATCAATACAGGAAGTGTTGTCAGAATTGCCGCTGCTGAAAAAAGCGGCCAGTTTCGTGTATAGTCCGTAGCCTGCAGAGAATACAGGCCTACTGCTAATGTATTTTTCTCTGCTCCCGACAAAAATACTGTGCTGAAAACATATTCATTCCATACATAAATTACCACCAGCACAGAAGAAATGATAATGCTTGGTCTCGCCAGTGGCATGACAATCTTCGTAATCAGTTGTCTGTCATTCACACCATCAATTCTCGCTGCATCCTCGATGGCCTCCGGAATACTGTCAAAATACCCCTTCATATTCCAAAAAACAAAAATGGCCATGCTGCCCGCATAGATAAAAACCAGTCCTGTGTAAGAATTCATCAGATTCATAATCTTAATAATCCGATAAATAGCAAACATGGAAAGGATTGCCGGGAACGCATTTAACACCAGTAAAATATGTAAAGTTCTCTGTCGTCCGGCAAACCGCATTCTGGAAAATACATATGCCGCCGGCACCGACACCAGCATGGTTAACAGAACAGTCAGAGCACTTAACAGAAGACTGTTCACAAACCATCTTCCGAAAGGTCTCTCCGTCAGAATCGTAATATAATGGTCCATAGTAATTGTCTTCGGCAATACATGAAATTCTGTGGAAATAATGCTGTTACTTCCACTGATGGATATACTGAATGCATACAGGATAGGAATCAAGGTCAGGAAAGAAAGTAAAATGAATCCTATATTCAGCAATATCAGCTTTCCCTTTTCTTTCATTTTTTTTCTTTTCATATTCCCCTCACTGTTCCGAGACCACAAATTCTCTTCGATTCATTGTTTTGTAAAACACCAGTATAATCAAAAATACAATAAATGCTACTGCGGATGAATATCCATAATTGCTGGTGATAAAGGCTTTTTCATATACATAGGTGATTACGGTATTAATGTCTGCTCCCGTCTTGGAGCCGGTCTGCATCGTCATCAGATATACAATGTCAAACTGTTTAAATGCTGTGAATGTAGCCATAATAATCACGGGCAACAGGATTGGAAGAATCTGCGGAATTGTCACATAGAAATGTTTTTTCCAGAATCCTGCGCCATCCAGTTGGGCACTTTCATAGATACTCCTGTCAATGCTCTGCATGGCACCATCCATCATCGTGAACATATACGGAACTCCCAGCCATAGATTTACTACCAGACAGCTGATAAATGCCATACAGTTCGTGGACAGAAAATTTACCGGTTTACCTCCAATCTGTTTTAAAATCTGATTAAACAATCCGAATTCCGTATTAAAAATTCCCATACGCCATAACAGAATGGATACATAGGCTGGCATCGCCCATGGCACAATCAGCAAAGTCTTATAGACCCTTCTGAGCTTTAACCCCTTTACATTCAGTCCGACAGCGACAAAAAAGCCAAAAATCAACTGCAGCGCCATACTGGATACCGTCCATAAAAGTGTGCGTAAAAATGCAGGAAGAAACCCGGAATCAAAAGCCAATAATGCCTTTTTGTAATTATCCAGTCCAACAAAATGATAGTCCTTCCAATGATAAATACTCATATTGGTAAAAGATATTTCTATGGTATACAATAAAGGTACTACTATCATCAACCCTACTATGGTCAGAAACGGCATACTGTAAATCCATGCTTTCTTTTTTCCTCGTTTCATCCTGCTTTCACTCCTTATCTGTCATTACATATGCGAAATTACTGCATTGCGGAAATTTGTTCCAAGGCTTCTTTCTGATGTGCATCACAAACCGTCTGTACATCTTCTCCACGCTTATTCACTGCTGCCAGTAAATCATCTGTTACCGACCACATCACATCCATCTCCGGTATGTTGGGCATAGGTACTACATTGCCCGATATGGTCTTCAGGGCCATAATCATTTCATTCTCTGATACAGATGTATCTTCATAAGATTTGCTGTTGGCAGGTGCACAGCTTGCAGCATTTGCCAGTGACACACCGGTTTCCTTGGAGCCCAGTACCTTCAGTACTTCTGCCAGTGCCTCCTTTTTCGTTTCTGCCGCATGCTTCAGCACATGAATGCCCTGTACTCCGGAGAAAGGTGTCAGAGATGTGCCATTCGGCAGAATCGGCATCGATGCAATCCCCAGGTTAATACCGGCTTCTTTGATACCCGGTACCAGCCAGGGACCTCCTATGGTACTGGCTGCTTTCCCTTCTGTAAACAATGTAGTCACGGTATTGTATTCTCCATCCGCCGGCATATAAGACACAAACTGTTTATGATATTCCATAGCCTCTACCGTCTGGGGCAGATTCAGTCCGGGTTCTCTGTCCTCGTTAATCAAATACCCACCAAACCCCTGAATCCATGCTGCTGCATTGTAAGCCGTGGAGTGCTGTTCCACAAAGACATACTGATCTGCCTGGGTTTCACTCTCCATAAGTGCCAGCAGTTCATCCGTGGTCTCCGGTGCTGTCTCCATCAAATCCTTATTGTACATAAACAGCAATGCTTCATAGTACAGCGGCAATTGATATTTATTTCCCTGATATTCTCCGGCACTTAATGTCATAGGGAGAAAATCTGCCAGTTCATCCTCTGACAGCACATCAGTAATGGGCGACAAAATTCCCATCTGTGCAAAAGTTCCTACTTTATCATGCGCCCACAAAAACATATCCGGTGCACTTTCCAGATCATCTCCCACTAATTTTAGGGCATCAGACATATTTTCTTTTCTCTCAAAAGTTACTACAATCTCCGGTGCCAGCGTATCGGCCTGTTTTTGTAATGTGTCGGCGATAGTGGCATCTGCGCAGTGCCATATGGTAATATTTACCGGCTCTGTCTGTTCTGCTGCAGTCTGTGTATTTTCGGTTCCTGTTGTGGTATTACTCTCTGTATTTGTTGCGGTTGTCTCTGATCCGCATCCACTCAACATGGATACTACTAAAAGTGAACTGAGCAACATTGCAATTTTTTTCTTCATAGCTTCCTCCTTTTAATAAAACGTTTTTCTACTTTCATAAAACACAGCGCTATGCTTGAAAAGTATTGAATCTTCCTTGCGAATTCGATATACTAAAAATAGCAGAACGACTGCAAAATAGCAACGAAACAGCCTATAAAAAGTGCACAATTTACGCAAACGTTTTACCAATGGAGGACTCCTGGATGGCAGCAACAATCAAGGATGTAGCAAGAAAAGCCAATGTATCTATTTCCACAGTCAGCAGAGTGCTGAACAACCAGATGCACGTCTCCTCTTCCACTTACAAAAGGATTCAGGATGCAGTTGCTGAACTGAATTACGTCCCCAATTCTTCCGCAGTATCTCTGGTAAAGAAAAGCAGCATGACCATCCTCTATGCTGACAGTTTTTACAAGGGACGTCCCTATGAGAATCCTCATATGTTCGACATTATCTCCGGTTCTTCGCATGAGCTGCGCAAAAAAGGATATTTCCTCGGTCTGTTGGATTTGGATCGTTCCAGGGAAAAGGCAGAAGAACAGATTATTACCGCCATTCAGTCCAAAACAGCAGATGGTATTCTGATTAACGGCTATTATGTAACTCCCTCTATCGAAAAAATACTGTTGGCTACCGATTTTCCCCATGTCTGTATCGGAAAACCTGCTTTTGATTCCATGTTGTCCTGGATTGACACCAATCACTCACTGTCTTCCAGTCTGGCAATCACGCATTTGGTTTCTCTTGGGCATAAAAAAATTGCCTTTGTCGGAGGCTCCGACAAAGACAATATTTACAAGGATCGTTTTCTGGGATACCGACTGTCTCTGGCACGCAACAGTCTCTCTTCCTACGATGCTTATGTCATCCCTACTTCTTCCAGTCTCGAAGAAATCATTCAACGCACCACAGCACTTCTACGGCTGCCGGAGCCTCCCGACAGCATTTTGTGCTTTAACAGTCTCATCGCCGTGGGCGTCATCCAGGCAATCCAGCAATGTCATCTGCGGATTCCTGAGGATATTTCCATCATATCTTTCGACAACTACCCTTATGCGCCTTTAATCACGCCTTCCCTTACAGTCGTAGATATTGACATGTACAGCCTCGGCACCCGTGCCGGCTCCTCTCTGCTGAAAAAGATACAAAACCCGGAAATGCTTATCCAGACTTATACTGCCCTGCTACATCTGATTCAGCGGGACAGTACGGTGTCACACATAGAACAGTCATAATGTTCCAGCACTACCCCGTGGGCAATCCCCGGAATGCTCTGTCCCTCGTTAAAACTGGTCTTACTCAACAACGCTCCGGTTGGCACAAAAAGCACTCGTTTCCAGACACCTTCTTCTATCTTCTTTAAAATATAAGCCGACAGTACCACTGCACTGCAGCCACAGCCTGAGCCACCGGCATCGGTGTTCTGCTTCCCGCTGTCATAGATTTCGATACCGCAGTCCATGTGTTGTTTCGTAATATCAATCCGGGCTTCCTGCAGTAAATCAAAGAGAAGCTGCTGCCCTACTTTTCCCAAATCGCCTGTAATAATCTTATCATAATCTTCCGGCGTCCTTCCGAAATCCTCCAGATGCTGCCTGATGGTATCAGCTGCTGCCGGTGCCATACAGGCACCCATATTCATAGAATCCTTTACACCATAATCTACAATCTTTCCCAGAGTAACACCTTCAATGACCGCCTGCACCTGTTTTCCCGGCTGCTCCGATAACACAAAGGCAGCGCTGCCGGTTACCGTCCAGGTTGCTGATTTTGGTCGTTGCGTACC
Source organism: uncultured Lachnospiraceae bacterium (assembly GCA_934418125.1). Classification (GTDB taxonomy): domain Bacteria; phylum Bacillota; class Clostridia; order Lachnospirales; family Lachnospiraceae; genus UBA3282. The sequence continues at coordinate 33,972 of CAKRWT010000016.1, read as the reverse complement.
ATAAGCTAATGGGAAACGGAATTCTTTCTCTGCACTGGCAAAGTGACTGGAAGTCACACAGACACACTTTGGCACAAAACCGGCAGCCACACTCATGCTGCCCATCGCCAGACTTAATCCACAGGTAGAGCAGGCTCCATACAATCCCACATGGGGAAGTTCAAACTGGGACATTCCAAAGCTGCTGGCAATGGACTGTCCCAGTAAATCTCCTGCATAAATTACCTGGATATCCTGTTTGTTCAGATTCGCTTTATGAAGGGCAATTTCCACTGCCTCCTGCTGTAAGCTGCTCTCTGCACTTTCCCAGGTATCGGCTCCAAACTTATCATCATATCCTACCTTATCAAACAACTTCCCCATGGGGCCCTGGGCTTCCTTATTCCCCACAATTGAACCACTGCCAATCAGATAAGGTTTCTTCGTATATGCTATACTCTGTTTTCCAAGCATGCCTTTTCCTCGCTTTCCATACGATTGCCATTCTGCCAGAACGGCTTTCCACTTATTCTTAGTATGGTGCCTTTTTCCAACTCTATTCGCAGCATGCTTGTCTTATTAGGATTTTTCTTACTATAATTTTTTCTGCTATCACTTTCCTTAAAGAATAACGGGCTGTATTTCCGGTGCTATCTCTTCCCCCTGATGGCAGCACACACACACGCAGTAGCCCGGAATCTGCCGGTATTCTTTTCCATGAAAAGGGGCTTCTTCCAACGTCTGCTCAATGTTGATAACTCCCCCGTCCCCAAACAGCACGGAAAAATCCAACAGGCTAAGGGACATCCCTCTTCCGGTTGCCTTTAAGAAGCTTTCCTTTACCGTCCAGATACGGAACATCCGCTTTTCTATCTCCGGACCAGTAACTGCCTCATACATCCATTCCCGTTCCTTTGGCGTATAGAAACGGTCTGCCACCTTAAGATGCCCGCTTTTAATACCCTCGATATCATTCCCGACAGGTGTTTTACCGATACTGCATATCGCATAATCCCCGGAATGGGACAACGAAAAATGTAACTGCGGATATTCCTTAAAAAAAGGTTTTCCCCACTGTCCGATAGCATAGTCCATCTGCCGCTCCCGCAGACCATACTGCTGTAAAGCGTAGTCTAAGACGATTCCAGCCCCCAGACTGCGGCATTTATCCTTATGATGCTTGAGAATCTGTATCTTCTGCCGTCGGTAGGGTGACAGGCTTCTGAACTTTTCTTCATAAAGCTTTTCTTCTTCTAATTGTGTCACATCCATATAATATGTGGAAATCATATTTTTTCTCTTAGCTTTCCTTTCCTGTCCTGAAGTGTTACAATAGGACAGACCTTAATGGGTCAGATAAATAAAAATCGAAATGAGGTTTTTTTATGACTGACAATACAAAATGGGTTTCCATGTGGGGCAATGCCATGTCCATTGCCGAACACAGGTCCGAAACCTACAGTAAAAATATAACACTCCGCTACCCGGTCTATGCACCCTTTAGCGGCAGCGCACTGCGCTTTACCTTCGATAACTACTGTGGTACAGAACCGGTTACGATTACCAGAGCCTCTGTTGCCATTACCACCGATGACCGGAGTATTGAGCCAGAAAGCTCCTGTTCCATTACCTTTCATGGTGCCGAAAAAGGCGTCCTTCCGGCTGGCGGTAGTCTTACCAGTGACGAGATTCCCTTTTCCGTAACCGCTGGCAGCACCCTGTCTGTCAGCTTCTATCTGGCTGACTTTACCCTGATGCGTTCCGCCACCCTGGTAACCGGACCTCTTTCCAAAGGTTTCTATTCCGTTGGGGATGTCTGCTGCACTGAAACCCTTCCCCTGGATACCACCAGGAACACGAACTGGTTTTACTTCTTAAATACTATCGACATTCTGACGGTGGAACATAACCGCGCTCTTATCTGCTACGGCGATTCCATCACCGCCCAGGACTGGCCTGACTACCTGACCCTGGCACTGAAGGAGCAGGGAATCTGCGACACTGCCATTATCCGCCGTGCCGCCAGTGGTACCAGAATCCTGCGCCAATACGACTGTATCACGTATGAATCCTATGGTCTGAAAGGAACAAACCGGATTCCCCATGAACTGAATGTCGCCGGTGCCGACAGCATTATCATCCAGCAAGGCATCAATGACATCATTCACCCGGTAGGAACCGAGGTAAACCCTTTCCGTCCTATGAGTGACCTTCCTTCCCTGGATGCGTTGTGTGTCGGGATTGAATATTATGTAAACCAATGTAGAAAGCAACAGTTATCAGTTTTCTTAGGCACGTTACTGCCTATTTATGGCTGGCGGACTTATGCCCCTTTCCGGGAAGAATTAAAGAACCAGTTCAACGACTGGATTCGCCACAATCGTCTTACAGACGGAGTCATTGATTTTGATGCGGTAGTCCGTGACTATGAACACCCGGAAGCCTTTGCCAAAGGCTATGACAGCGGAGACCATCTGCATCCTTCCGCTGCCGCCTATCAAGCAATGGGTAACGCAGCCTGCCAGTTCTTACTCTCCAGGCGTTAATGCCGACAAGGGCAGATACTGCCCTTTATCTTCCTTCAACAGGACACTGATTTCATGCTGCGCCCATTCCCGGTTGGCTGCTACCTCTTCTTTGTCTACCACCCAGTTCATCCTGCCTGCAAACTGATGATACAAATCCAACTGTTTGTAATAAGATTCCAGCCCTTCCAGACTGAAATCTCTCGGTAACATCGGGCAGTCCTGCTGCTTGTCCGGCTGGTCACAATACCGCCGCCACAGCTTTAAGACATCTCTGTCATTGATATCAAAAGGACAGGTAATCAAAATCATGACTAACTTCCTGTCATTCAGGTAAGGTAACTTTCTCTTTTCCTTTTTCAGATAATGGTATTTCTTAATACTTTCGGTCATGGATACTTTGTCATACATCGGCAGATTGCCGGTTTTTTCCCAGGCTTCCATGATTTCGTCCAATTCCAAATCCAAATCTAACAACACTTCCGGAAATCCGACTCTGGCTTTTTTTAACGGATACCACGGCTCCTCCAGCTTCTTTCCAATATATTCTATGTCCATGGCAGTCTGCACATAACCGGTATCGTAGTAGCCATAACGCCCTGCCCTCCCGGCTATCTGCCGTATCTCCTCTGCATGAAGCCTCCGTTTCTGCACACCATCAAATTTTACCGTATTCATAAACACAATCCGCCGAATCGGCAGATTGATTCCCATCCCGATAGCATCGGTTGCCACAACCACCTCATGGACCCCCTCAGTAAACAGACGTACCTGCTCCTGTCTGGTCTGAGGCGGCAGATTGCCATAGATAACACTGACATGCATGCCCCTGGCTTCCAGTGCTGCGGCAATTGCCAGTACATTTTTCTTGGAAAAGGCAATCAGGGCATCTCCTCGCTGTACATCCTTCCGGATATCGTACCGTTCCGGTATGAATTCCAGTTTTGTATTTCGCTCATGGCGTACGATTTCATAGCTGTCACCACAACGCTCTATCATCTTTACCAGCAGGTTCTCTGCCGTAGGAGAACAGCATACATGTACTTCCTCCGCACGGATTCCCAGAATAGCCCTGGTCCAGTAGCTGCCTCGGTTCTCATCTGTCATCATCTGGGCTTCGTCGATTACAGCAATGTCATAAACCTCCCATAAGTCCATCATTTCAATGGTAGATGCCTGTACAAAACTGCCCGGTGTGCGGATGGTTTCCTCCCCGGTTATCATGCTGCAGGGGATTCCTGATTCCATCATCCGGTCATAGATTTCCAGTGCCAGCAGGCGTAATGGTCCTAAATAGATACCCCGGTATGCCTGCCGCAGCCGCTGTAATGCCTGATACGTCTTGCCACTGTTGGTGGCTCCTATGTGCAGCACAAAATGCCGCTTCATTCCTCTGGCTTCCGGATACTGCTTCTCCGGCTCTGCCTCCATCAGCTCTTCCATCCGCTGTCCTACCAGATATTTCATGTATTCATCCCGATAGATTTCATAGAGGGATTTGCTGCGCAGATACTGGACCGTCTGCTCCATGCCTGCCACTTCCCCCTCTGACACCTTGGGTGCCATACTGTGTAAAAAGCTGATGTCTAACTTTGCCAGCCGTCGTATAACATGGCGGTACTTCTTCATCAGCCGCCGTTGCTTACGTACTACCGTATAACCAATGCTTGCTGCCCGGATATGCATGGACCCCATATCCGCCAGTATCTGATGTTTATCCTGATACTTCTTACGGGCAATCCTTCGTTCCAACTGCCCAATCTGCCGTTCACAGCTTTTGATATATTTACGTTGTTCCTCTGGGGCAAACTGGAAAAATGCTGCCTCATACACCTTCCAGACGGCTTCCGGAATGCCATTTGCCGGTTTGTCCTGAAATGGATTCAGGTCTTGTTGTTCATTGTCTTTTATCATATCGTTTCTCTGTCTTCTTCTAGTTTTTGTTTCTGTTTCTCCAGATAGGCAGTTACTTCCTCGGAGGCTCCTTCCAACAGATAATTTCTGCCACCGGTCTGCCTTTCCGGGTTCTCCAGAAACATCTGGCGTATTTCCTTGCCTGCTGCCATCACTTCTTCCTGAAATTCCCTGGCAGATACCCTGGTCGCTCCGGCACCCATAATAATCATCTGCTCCAGTCCATCAGAGGTTGCAACCCGCACCCTGTATTTTTTCCCTATCTGGTGGGTCACTTTCTCGATATAGCTGTCTGCAGTTTCAGCTTCCTTCGTGTAAACCACATCAATATTGTGATAACGCACCGCACTTCCCGGATTGCCTTTTACCTTATAGGCATCGAATACCAGAATCAGATGCATCTTGCGGTATCCCTGATAATTGCTCAGGATATCCATCAGCCTGCCTCTGGCTCCGTCCAGATTCGTCTTCGCCAGTTCGTTCAGGTTCTCCCAGCCAAAAATAATGTTATAGCCGTCCACCAGCAGATATTCTTCCTGGGGAAGTGGTGTTCCCTGATACTTCGTTTCCCTGCTGTGTGGGACAGAACGGATGGTTTTTCCCCAGCCCGGTTTCTCCCGTTTCTTTGTCCCGAAGGTTCTGGTAAAGATTTCCTCTATCTCATCCTGTCCGATAAAATCCTCCGCGGTACTGCTCTTAGCCGCTCCTGCCCGTCTGGCATACTGTCCTGCAAAGTTACCACTGGCTTCCTGGGCATCCTGTTTTGCCTTTTCCGGCTGATACAGGCTGCCATCTGCCAACCGGAAAGTACCGCTGTCCAGTATACTTTCCAGATGCATATACGCTTCTACACTGTCCCATTCCACCACAAATCCCGCTCCGTGGGCACAGAACACTGAACCGCAGGGATTTGCTACATCATGCTCTGCTTCATAGCCTGTCTGCTCAATGACCTCCTTCGCATTATGGCAGGGTGCATAGCCTTTTAATTCGGTAAAAAGCCTTCCTTTTCCTCCGGAATAGGCAAGCAGCTCCGTCTGATAACCGCTCATTTCCGATACCGGCACCGTCCCCGTCAGAATAGCGTATTCCCCCTCTATAACCGGTGGTTCAAAATCTCCCTGCTTCGTCTGGATATCCGTCATGGCTCGTCCAATCATACCAGCCGGCAGTTCCAGCCGGAAGGCATACACCGGCTCTAACAGGACACTCTGAGCCTTGCACAGTCCCTGCCGCAATGCCCGGTAGGTTGCCTGCCGGAAATCGCCGCCCTCTGTATGCTTCGTGTGTGCCCGCCCTGCCACTATAGTAATCAGCATATCGGTAATGGGCGAACCGGTCAGCACGCCTAAATGCTCCTTTTCCTCCAGATGGGTCAGTATCAGTCTCTGCCAGTTCTTATCTAATACGTCTTCACTACAGCTGACAGCAAACTGTAAGCCACTGCCCGGCTCACCCGGTTCCAGTACCAGATGCACCTCCGCATAATGCCGCAGGGGTTCAAAATGACCTACTCCCTCTACCACATTGGCAATGGTTTCCTGATAAACAATGCTTCCCTCATCAAAGGTAACTTCCACCCCGAAGCGTTCTGCTATCAGATTCTGCAAAATCGTAATCTGCACCTCGCCCATAAGCTGTGCATGAATCTCTTCCTTCTGCTCCTTCCATAAAATATGAAGCTGCGGTTCTTCCTCTTCCAGTTGACATAACTTGTCATACATCTGGTGCACATCGCAGCCTTCCGGCAACACAATACGGTAGGTCATGACCGGTGTCAGCAAAGGAATGGTATTCTCCTGCTCTGCACCGATGCCTTCCCCACTGAAGGTTTTTACCGGACCTGTCAAAGCACAGATGTCTCCTGCCTGCACCTCCTGCGCCATCTCATATTTATTGCCGGAATAAAGCCGTATCTGGTCTATCTTTTCCTCTGTATGACAATCCTTTTCCCGGTCATAGACAGGAATCATCTGCTTTACCTTAAGACTTCCACCGGTCACCTTTACATGGGTCATCCGGTTACCCTGTCCATCCCTGGATATCTTATAGACTCTTGCACCCAAAGCTGCCTGGTATTCCGGCATCCTGGTATAGTTATACAATCCCTCCAGCAGTTCCTCCACGCCTTCTACTTTCAGAGCGGAACCAAAGAAGCAGGGAAAGACCTTCCGTTCTGCCACCAGTCTTACAATCTCTTCCTCTTCTATCTGCTCCGATTCCAGAAACCGCTCCAGCAAGTCCTCTTCACAGACTGCCACATTCTCATAGAAAGCCGTATCTTTCTTTGCAAAAGAAATACATCGTCCGTCCAGCCGTTCTTTTAACTGCGCCAGTAAGGCTTCCTGTTCTGTCCCCGGCTGGTCCATCTTATTGATAAACAGAAATGTCGGGATGCCGTAGCGTTCCAGCAGCCTCCACAGGGTCATGGTATGTCCCTGGATACCATCTGCACCGCTGATAATCAACACCGCATAGTCCAGCACCTGTAAGGTACGCTCCATCTCTGCTGAGAAGTCCACATGTCCGGGTGTATCTAATAAGGTCACGTCCATGTCCTTCCAGTGAAATCTTGCCTCCTTGGAAAAAATTGTAATGCCTCTGTCCCGCTCCTGCCTGTCCGTATCCAGAAAGGCATCCTTATGGTCTACACGCCCTAACTTGCGGAGCGTTCCGCTTATATATAATATGCTTTCTGCCAGTGTTGTCTTACCCGCATCTACGTGGGCAAGAACCCCCAGCACGATGTTCTTTCGTTTCATGCCTGCTCCTGTATATGAAATACTTCCTTAATTGCTGCTTCTGTCAGATTTTCCCCGATAACAATGAACACTTCCTGTCCCTTTTCTACCGGTTTGCTGGAAAACTTTTCTCTGGTGGCATTAAACTCTATATAGGAATCCTCTGCCACCAGGAGGAACCCTTTTACCCGGAAAATATTGCCGCAGGCAGGTGTGGCAAACAGTTTCTCTACCGCTTCCCGCATGTCCTGCTCCGACATCTTCACATGCATAAAATACAAGGAAGTAAACGCGTCCTTCTTATCTAACCACATCTTCTGATAGCTTTCCGATGCATAGCCACTGTGAAGTATCTTCTCATAGTCTTCCTTCGTCAGGCTGTCCCAATCCTTTGCCAGCACTACATCCTTCGGGCGCACTCCGTCTCCGTTCTCTGTCTGAAACCGTCTCTTACACTGCACCTGTTCCATTGCCTGGTTCAGATAAGTCAGCGTATGTTCGATATCGGTACTCTCAGCCTCCTGTACCCGGCTTAAAATGACCTGCCCTGCACCAGCCGTTTCCGAAGCTAACAGAAACTGTGCCTGGGTGGACAGATTTTCTTCCAGACGGGCATCTACGATGGCGATGACATTACCGATTTCATACCACTGCTCCAACGGCTCTTCCCGCAGAGTGTCAAAGAATTCGTCCATATCAAAAATTCCGGAAGGCTCCACCAGCACCCTGTCAAACCCCCGCATTCCCATAGAAATCAGCTTCGTTTTAAACCGCCTCTTATGGCAGTCTGCATCACAGCCGCCTGCTACCATTTCCAGGTCGCACTGCTCAGACAGCATATCCTGTAACAGCAGCATATCCACATTGACCGCGCCAAAATCATTTTCCAGAATACAGATTTTCTGACCGCTTTCTATCAGATATCTGGCATATTTTTTCATAAAAGTTGTCTTACCGGCTCCCAGAAAGCCTGTAATCAAATCAATTTTTATCATACTTTCTCTCTCCCTTGGTACTGAAAAATAGCAGAATCACCCGTTGCCGGATAACACTGCTATTTGCTTACCAGAACTTAAATAACCGGGCTATTTTAATAATTACCACATAATACCAGGGCAGCAAATGCTTACGCGCTTCTTTTAGTTCCCTGCGAATCTCAATATGCTGTGGACAATGGCTCTCGCATTTGCCGCACTCAATGCACCGGCCCATATCGCTCATTTCCTTTTGGAGAGCGACTATCTGCGCGTACTCAAATCTTCCGGCTTTCTTATTCTCCGTATACATCCGGTTATAACAGCGGAATGCCGTGGGAATATCCACGCCCTTGGGACATGGCATACAGTAGGAACACCCGGTACATCCCACCTTAATATTACTGTTAATCTCCTGCTTAACTGCTTCAATCAATGCAAAATCTTCCTTGGTAAAGGCTCCTGCCTCTGCCGAAGAAGCAATCTGCACATTCTCCTCTACCATGGCAAGGGAATTCATGCCGGACAACACACAGGTGACCTCCGGCTGATTCCAGAGCCAGCGGAATGCCCATTCTGCCGGAGTTCTTTTCCGTTCATTATCTGCTATCAGCTTCTTGGCTTTTTCCGGCAGCAAGTCTACCAGCTTGCCACCCCGCAAAGGCTCCATAATAATAACAGGAATGTTTTTCTCCGCTGCCGCCTGCAATCCTTTTCGTCCTGCCTGGCTGTGCTCATCCATATAGTTGTACTGAATCTGGCAGAAATCCCAGTCATAGGCATCAAGAATCTGCAGGAACATTTCCGTATTCCCATGGAAAGAAAAACCCAGATTTTTAATCTTGCCCTCTTCCTTCTTCTTCGCAATCCATTCTTTGATTCCCAGCTTGCAAAGCTTCTCCCAGGCTGCAATGTCTGTCAGCATGTGCATCAGATAATAATCCACATAATCCGTCTGCAACCGGCTCAACTGTTCGTTGAAGTATTTGTCCAGGGCTGCCTCGGACTTAATCAGATACTGGGGCAGCTTCGTTGCAATCGACACCTGTTCCCGGCAATGGTTGCGCTTCAGGATTTCTCCCAGAGCCACCTCACTGCCTGGGTAAATATACGCGGTATCCAAGTAGTTAACGCCGCCACGGATGGCTGCCATGACTTCTTTTTCTGCCTTATCAATATCAATGCTGTTGCCCTTTTTCGTAAAACGCATACAGCCATAGCCTAAAATAGAGATTGGTTCTCCCTGCCTATTCTTTCTATATTGCATAATCGTTCATCCTTATTTTTTCTATACACTTATTATAGTTTACCATGCTTTGAAAGATGTGCAAACAAATTTATCACATGGATTTTTATGAATCATTTCCTTTAAAATCCAAATTCATGTATAAAAGATAGGTCTTTCGTTATACTAAACAACAAATAATGCGAGGTCTAAATTATGTCAACCAACACAAGCAACCTGACTATCTATATTAAAGCAGTACAGAATGTGGAATTACAGACCGAAGACGTGTATGTGAAGGACATCGGCAAGCTCTCCTGCAGTGATGCCATCGCCCTGGCAAAGATAAAATCCATCAAGCTTCATCATTTTGCCAAAGGACAGCCCAAACGGCAGGTTATCAGTATCCTGAAAGTCATCGAGGAAATCGAAAAACTCTATCCCCAGGCTTCCATCGAAGTAGTTGGTGAAACCGACACCCTGGTGGAGCTTATCAACGTAAACCGCCACAAAGGTCCCTTGCAGGCTGCCAAACTGTTTCTCGTGGCGCTGATTAGCTTCTTTGGTACCGCCTTTACCATCATGGCATTTCATAACGATATCGGCATCAATGCTGTTTTCGTAAAAATTTATGAAATGGTAATGGGTGCCCCCAGCGACGGCTATGGAATTCTGGAGCTTTCCTATTCCGCAGGACTTGCCTTTGGCATCATTCTCTTCTTCAACCACATTGGTGGCAGACGGATTACCAAAGACCCTACCCCTATTGAGGTAGAAATGCGTGTCTATGAAAAAGATGTGAATACCGCATTGATTGAAACGGCTGACAGAGAGGGGAGAACCATTGATGTTCTTTAAAAATCTGTTTCTGGCAATCATCGGTATCAGCGCAGGACTTGTCGTATCCGGCGGCGTCTTTACCGTCCTGATTTCTGTCGGGCTGATTCCACGCTTCGCCGGTAAAATGCATGTGGCACGCAAAATATTCCTGTTAGAGGAAATGGTGGTACTTGGCACCCTGTTTGGTAACTTTTTCAGTGTTTTCAGCGATTATGGCATGATTGGTGCATTTATTCTTAACCACCAGATATTTGGTGTCGGCGCATCCGTGGGTGTCTGGCATCTGATAGGTACGGTTCTTCTCATTGCCATCGGTTTCTTCTCCGGTATCTTCGTTGGCTGTCTGGCACTGGCTATCGCAGAGATGTTAAACACCATTCCCATCTTCTCGAGGCGAATCGGATTCCGGCATGGGTTGGGGGTTGCGATTCTGTTCGTGGCACTTGGGAAACTGGCAGGGAGTCTGCTGTACTTCACGCAGCAGGTGTATCTTTATGGTAAGTAATGGTAATTGTGAAACTATATCATATTGACATTAAGTGGAAATATAAAATGCACAAATAAATAAGCAACAAGGTCACAATTCCTTACTGGCTGTAAGGGACATTAACCATAAATATATTATAGTAGAAAGGAAGTATATCATGACTCAGAAAGAACCTAAGACATTACAGGAGAAGAAAGAAATGGACTACCAGCAGCATGTAGAACAGGTTACCCCGAAGTACAGTCTGTTCTGGCGTATGCTGAAAGCCTTTTTGGTAGGTGGAACCATCTGTCTGATTGGACAATGCATCTTAAATTATGCTGCCAACAACCTTGGAATGGATAAGGAAACCGCCGGTTCCTGGTGTTCCATGCTGCTGGTGCTTGTCAGTGTCCTGCTGACTGGCTGTAACCTCTATCCGAAGCTAGTCGAATGGGGCGGTGCCGGTGCCCTCGTTCCGATTACCGGCTTTGCCAATTCCATTGCCTCGGCTGCCATTGAATACCAGAAGGAAGGACAGGTTTTCGGTATCGGCTGTAAAATCTTTACCATCGCCGGTCCGGTTATCCTCTACGGCATTGTCACAAGCTGGGGACTTGGACTGGTCTACTATCTGTGGCAGTTTATACGGTAAGTATCTCCGTGCAGTACCACTCTTCACTGGTCTGCTCTATCCGCTTATCCTGCTCTATAACCGGGTGTTCGGCATCATTGACTGGAATGTAACGAATCTTACCCACCCGGCCATCAGACATGATTACCTTTTTATTCTGATACTGCCTGCGCATATTTTTAAGAAAAGTCATTATCAGCTTGCGGTCAAGCCCTTTGAATTCCTCTTCATAGAACATATCAAAAACGTGGAACGGCAGATTCGCTTCCTTGTAACTACGCTTGGAAACCATGGCATCGTAAATATCTGACACAGCGGTAATCCTGGTAAAAAGAGAAAGTTCATCTCCTTTTAAACCATCCGGGTAACCATCACCGGTCAGCTTCTCATGATGGTGTCTTGCGGCATCACGCACTGCCTCGCCAAACTGATTGCCTAACATCTTATCCGAATAAACCGGATGCCGTTTCATAATCTTAAATTCCTCCGGAGTCAGCCGTCTGGGGGCATTGAGGATTTCTTCCGGTATCTGGGTTTTACCGATATCATGCAGCAGCCCTGCCATTACCAGGGTCTCAATATCATCCCTGGACAGACCAAGCCACTCCCCTATCATGCCGTTCATCATTGCCACGTTTAGGGAATGTCTCTGTAAGCCCTCGTCCATCGGACGTGGAAAACTGATACAGGAAAAGATAACTACCGGGTCAATCTCCACCAGCTTCTGGGAAATTTCCTGTACCAGTAACTCAATTTCATCATTTTCCAACCAGGCATCTACATAGTGAAATAACGCACCGACACTCTGCTGCAGTCTCCCATAACCGGAGCTGCTTTCCGTCAGCTCCTGACGCTTCTCCGGTGGAATATGTTCGTCTGCCAGAATCTCATAAAAGGTATCCTCATAGACCATAATATTCTTATCGCCCTGATCAAAATTTACCAGCCTTTGAATATTCTCTGCCGTAATGACTTCTCCCTTGGGCAACAGCAATACGGAACCACTGTGATCGTATAGGTCTTCTTTTAAGACAAGTCCTTCCCACAAATATTCGATTGGCAATTTTCGCAACTTTCTTTTGTCCATTCCCCTGTATCTGCTTCCCTTATTTTTGTTTTATACATGGCTCTGTATCGTTACTCATACTGTAAATTGGCGATTCGGCAGCCATACTCCTCCGTCAGCCGGTTATCATTCTGTATCCTTACGATTTCACAGATAAATTCCAGCTTTCTTCCCTCAACAGGAATCACTCCCTTAAACCGGTTTCCCCTTTCAAAGCTGCCACTGTCCATTCGCAAAAGCACACCGCCAGAACTCATATTTATCGTTTTAAAAAACATGGGCTTATACAGCCTGATGCCATGGTTTTCAAAGTATATCTCTGTTACCAGACCGCTTGCCGAAAGCTGGTATCTTGGTCTTTTCCGGTCTTCCTTCTTTCTGCGCTTTCCTAAGGAAATCTCCACTTCGTTCTCAATTACAGTACCCTTAATGCTTCCTTCAAATTCATACAAATCGTCTTCTCCAAAGACCATTGCTGTCACTTGATAATAACTTTTTTCTGTCAGACTGCCCGCACTGATAACGAAAGAATTGGTTACCGGTTCATATCTCTTGATTCTGGTATCTGCCACAACCTTTCCGTCGGTTATCCTTTTTACCAGAATCCTGTGATTCTTAAACGTATTCTCATTCATCTGCCCGTATTCCTTTGCACTGTCTAATCCGGTCTTATTCTATGATTTCATACTGCATCATTTCATATAAAAGTCTGGTACCTTCCCTGATTTCCGGTGGCAGAAGCGCTCTGGCTACCAGTTTCAATTCATCATTTTCTATATCAATCCTTTTCAGGTTGGCATAATCTCCGTCAATACTGACAACTTCATACTGAAATGTATTCATACTTTCCTCATTTCCTGCTCTCAGGCAGCTTCGTATTTATGCTATATAATATTTTACCACTGATTTTTCTTCTTACGATTACTTACCATAATGCTTCGGAAGGACTATCTATCCTCTACCATATTACAACACTTGTGCCCGTAAACGCAACAGAATCCTTTTTTCCATACGGCTGACCTGTACCTGGCTGATACCCAGATACCTTGCAACCTCCACCTGCGTCTTATTCTGGAAATAGCGCATGAAAATCAGTTCCTTTTCTTTTTCCTCCAGATTATCAAGAAGCTGCTCCAGCAGCATGTGGTTTAACAGTTCTTCCTTCTCCACATCCTCGCAGGCACCCAAGCCGCCTGTACCACCATGCTGCATGGCTGACCTGCCTACACTGCCGCTTCTTCCTACAATCTGGTCTACCAGATAAATTTCGTTACCATCCGACTGGTAGACGGACTTATAGATGGACTCCACCTCCACGTTGGCATCCAGTGCCATCACAATATCATCCATGCTAAGCCCGGTGGCTTCGGAAAGCTCCTGCATGGTTGGTTCCCTGCCCTGTTCATAGGACAGCTTCTGGGCTGCCTGCTTGATTTTCCAGCCATTTTCTTTCAGGGTTCTGCTTACCTTGACCATCCCGTCATCCCGCAGGAACCGTTTGATTTCCCCCTGTATCATGGGCACTGCGTAGGTGGAGAAACGCACGTCGAAATCCAGATTAAATTTATCAATGGCTTTCATCAGTCCGATGCAGCCGGTCTGGAATAAATCCTCTGCATCATACCCTCTGGATACGAAACGTTTCACGATATGCCTTACCAGTCCCAGATTTTCCTCTATCAGTTTCTCTCTAGCCTCTTTATCTCCTGCCTGTGATTTCTCAATTAATACGGCAGTTTCTTCCATGGCTATTCCTCACTGTCAATCCAGGATGTAATTCCTATTTTCTTGCGCATCTGTATCTTCGTGCCGCTGCCCGGTTCGGAAAACACCTCCAAATCATCCATAAAGGCTTCCATAAATGCAAATCCCATACCGGAGCGGTCTAATTCCGGTTTCGTAGTATACAAAGGCTCCATTGCCTTCTTGATATTCTGAATACCAACTCCCTTATCCTCTATCTCCACTTCCAGCACATCCTTTTGCAGTCTGCAATTCATCCATACCCTGTCCCCGGCACAGTTGCGGTTTTCATAGCCGTGAATAATGGCATTGGTTACTGCCTCGGACACCGCAGTCTTAACATCTGCCAGTTCTTCCATCGTCGGGTCCAAAGGCGCGATAAAAGCTGCTACCGCCATTCTGGCAAAGGCTTCATTTCTGGATAACGCTGCAAATTCTATCCGTACTTCATTTACCATCTGTTTCTGTTCCATCTTCTCCATGACTTCAATCATTTTTCATTCCCCTTTTATCTGTTTCCTTAAACTTGACAGGTCCGGCTTACACCAGCTCTTCCTGCCTGTTCCATTTCTCCTATTCCATAATCTCTACGATATTCTGTAAGCCGGACAATAACAGTATCCGGCGAATCCGGTTATCCGCATTGATAGCGAACACCTTCCCACCGAAGCAGGCAATTTTCTTATATCGCCCTACAATAATACCAATACCTGAACTGTCCATAAAGGTTGTCTGTTCAAAGTCAAACACTACATTTCCTATCTGTCTGGATAAAATATAGCGGTCTGCCTTGGCACTGATATCCACCGATTTATGATGGTCGATTTCACTGGGCAGTCTTATCATCAGATAATTGTCAATAATTTTAAATTCCTCGCCTCTATAGTCTTCACTCATATTTTCTACCGTTTCCTTCCTGTTTTTTCTGCTTTCACTCCATTCTTATGTAGCCTGAAATATCACTCCGGTATTTTTCACAGCGAAAAAAGGACGTAAAAAAGGACGTAAACATCTGTTACGTCCTCTTTCGTGTCCTGTCTGTTCTTTTCTCTTAATTGGTTTCTGTTTCCGTATCGCCCATTTCTGCAAGATAATTCTCGGAACGGCTTGCACGTTCTGTGCCAGGAAACAGCTCAATTACCTGTAAATAAGCTTCTCTTGCCTTGTCTTCATCGCCGGAACGATAATATGCGTTCGCCAGATTATAAAGAGCATCGCCATTGGTAGCATCATACTTAAATGCTTTTTCCAGATTCGGAATGGCATCTGCATAATTCTCCTGCCGGAATGCCTCATAGCCATCCTGATAGTAGGATTGTGCAATATCCGGTCCAATCAGTGCCAGCAAAGTAGCATATAAGTTATCAAAGGCTTCGGAATTCTCCTGTTCTTCTTCGGTCTGCTGTTCTTCAATCTCATCCAGATAATCTGCCACCACCGTAACCGCTTCCGGATTGGTCAGATATTCATTGGCTGCTTTCATCAGACTGTCTACAGACTGTAAAACACCATCGGTTCCCATATATGCCTGTAAATCCTGCTGTAATGTATCCCGTTCCCCTGTCAGTTCATTTATCTGAAGCTGTAATTCATCAATGGTTGCGGTCTTGGCATCAGACTGTTCGCTGACCTTGCGCAGTTCCTCATCAATATTTGTCCTGGCAGACTGTATTCTTGCCGGCAAAATCAGGAAAAGTGCAATCGCAATACCGATAATCAGCCCAATCCCCAGATTTACCAGGGAAGTAACGCCTTTTCCCTCTTTCATATTGAGCGGCTGGATGATAGTCTCATTGCCACTCTGGTATTTAATGACATCCTCGTTTTTCTTCTGTTTCTTAGACGGATTCCTGACCCCTTCTTCCGGTGCCAGCATCTCGTCTACCTCCCGCAGATAGCGTAATGTCAGGGTATTGTTCGTGTCAATTTCCATACAACGGGCCAATTCCCGTTTCGCTTTTTCCCACTCCTCGCTGTTGATATACAACAATGCAAGCAGCTGATGTGCCCTGACAAACTTTGGATTTAAGGAAAGCACCTTTTTTAACTGAATTACTGCCAAATCCAGGCTGTCCTGGTTGCAATAGCTAAGTGCCTGATTATACTTTTTAATGGTCTGATTGATGATATCCAGCCGATTCTGGTTTGTCTGAATCATGTTGATATAATCATCTGCAATATTTTTCCTGGGACGCAGGTTCTTACTGATAACCCACTCACTCAGAGCAGCCACTACTTCACCTAACTCGAAATAGACCAGTCCCAGAAGATTCCTTGCCTCCACATTATTCTTATTAAACTTTAAACTCTGTCGCAAACTCGCGATTGCACCTGTCAGGTCCCTGACGTTTGCCCGTTCCAGCCCATCATTGTAGAACCGGTTCGAAATATAGATAATTTTCTTATAAAGGGCTACATCAGCACCACAATTTGTACAAAAATCATGCTCGGACAGATTACATCCACACTGATAACAAATCATTTATGCCTGTCCTCTACTCTTCTTCTGCTTTCTTTGCTTCCTTCACAACCTTAACCATAAGGTCTGCCATATCGGTCAAATCCTGATTATAAATAGCTTCTTCCGCATCCTCAATCTCCAGACTTGGATGAAATTTCTTCAATTCCTCTTCAAAATTAATCATTCTTGCAACTCCTCAACAGGGCTTTGATTTCCCCAACCAAATATAATGAACCGGTAATATATGCGTTCTCCCCTGCTGCCCGGTCTGCCAGTAATGCCTTCAGGGCGTCTGAGAGGGTGGCATGTCCTGTACAGGTACAGCCTGCATATTGTCCAAACGTCTCCTCCAATGTTTCTAACGGCAGTGCTCTTTCATCTTCCAAGGCGACCAGTTCTATCCGATCAAACAGCCTAGATTGCGCAATCTGTTCTATCACTGCCTTATACTGTTTATCTTTTACAACAGAATACAATAATCTTCGTCTTCCGTTTTCTTCGTGCTTCGCAATGGTTTCCAGAAAGGCACGCATCCCATCGGTATTATGGGCACCATCCAGATAGACAGACGGAAGTATCTCCTCCATTCTGCCTTCCCAGAAAGCCTTTCGTATACCTGCCTGCATCATAGGCAGGGTAATCCTCTTTTCTTCCAGACAGGTTACTGCATACAGTGCCAGTGCAGCATTTTCCACCTGATAAAAAGCTGTCGTGGATACAGTAAACCCAACATAATCATAATAATTTATATACAGAGAAAAATCAATTGTTTTGTTCTCTTTCCTGATTTCTTTTATCGCCAGGTCGGAAACCGGAACACATTTTGCCCCCACCTTCGCCGCTGCCTGTTCAATCACTGTCGTAACTTCTGTTGGTATCTTTTCCCCCTTTCTGTATACTACCGGGGTTTCTTTTCGCAGGATACCGGCCTTCTCTCCGGCAATCTCCGGCAAGGTATTGCCCAGATATTCCATATGGTCATAGCCGATAGAGGTAATCACACAGACCTGCTTGCTGTATACGCTGTTGGTGGCATCCAGCCTTCCTCCCAGCCCAGTTTCCAGAATCAGATATTCCACCTGTCTTTTCTCAAAAACAAGCATTGCCATAAAGAACAGAAATTCAAAAAAAGTCGGATGGTATTCTGTCTGTCTTAACTGCTCCGGCAATGTCAGAAGTCCTTTTGCCACTCCCTGAAAGGCTTCCAGAAATTCCTGTTCGGAAATCATCTGTCCTTCTATCACAAACCGTTCCCGCATGGTTACTAAATGGGGCGAAATAAACATACCGCTGGAAATTTCCGCTTCCTGTAAAATACTGTGCAAATAGGCACAAACGGAGCCTTTTCCATTTGTGCCTGCTACATGAATTATCTTCCTGTCACAGCAGGGATTTCCCAGATGCCCTAAAAAACATCTGGTATTCTCCATACTGTTTTTGGCAGTAAACTTAGGAGTTGACATAATATAGTCTATTGCTTCCTCATAAGTTCCTACTTCTTCTATCTTTTTCATACAACTGCTATATTCCTTTGATGTCGACTTTCTATGCATTCAGCTGGCTTAAACGCTCCTCTACCTGTGCTTTCATCTGGGTATATTTCTCTAACTTGGCACGTTCCTCTGCTACCTTTGTTTCCGGTGCCTTGGACATAAATCTTTCGTTACTCAACATACCATTTACACGGGCAAGCTCTCCCTCCAGACGCTTCTGTTCCTTCTTCAATCTCTCGATTTCCTGCGTAATGTCTACCAGCTCTGCGAATGGAATATATACCGTCGCATTCGGAATCACTATGGATACCGCATCATCTGCAATACCGGTTTTATCTGTCTGAATGGTAACCTCGGATGCCCCTGCCAGGGAAGCAAAGAACTGCTTTCCGTGGATAAATACCTGCTGCACCTCTTCACTGTCACTGACTACATATACGGCTGCCTTCCGGCTTGGTGCCACATTCATCTGGGTCTTTACATTACGAATACCACGTACCGCATCTTTAATCAGCTCAACGGCTTTCTCTCCTGCCTCGTAAGCTCTCTTCTCTGTATACTCCGGCCACTTGGAAATCATGATGGATTCCTCTTCAGACTGGATGGTGCAGAAGATTTCCTCTGTAATAAACGGCATGTAAGGATGTAACAGCTTCAACGCATCTATCAGAACATTCTTCAATGTCCATAAGGCTGCATTCTTAGCGCCTTCCTCGCCTGGCTCTGTGCTGTAAAGACGAGGTTTTACCATCTCGATATACCAGTCACAGAATTCATCCCAGATAAAGTCATAAACCTTCTGTACGGCAATACCCAGTTCAAAACTGTCCATATTGTCAGTCACATCTTTTATCAGCGTATTTAATTTGGAAAGAATCCACTTATCTACACGGTAAAGGCTGTCCTTAATCTCCTCGTAGGACACTTCCCAGCCACGCTTGCCGGTCTTCTCCTCTGCCTGTTCCATATTCATCATGATGAAACGGGCAGCATTCCATACCTTGTTGGCAAAGTTACGGTTCGCTTCTACTTTTTCATAGTAGAAACGCATATCGTTACCGGGCGCATTCCCGGTAATCAGGGTCAGTCTCAGGGCATCTGCACCATACTGGTCAATAATCTCCAATGGGTCGATACCATTTCCAAGGGATTTACTCATCTTCCGTCCCTGGGAGTCTCGTACCAGTCCATGGAATAATACGGTCTTGAATGGTTTTTCTCCCATCTGCTCATAACCTGAGAAAATCATACGGATAACCCAGAAGAAAATAATATCATATCCGGTTACCAGTACATCGGTTGGATAGAAATACTTCAAATCCTCTGTCATTTCCGGCCAGCCTAAGGTAGAGAATGGCCATAATGCAGAGGAGAACCAGGTATCCAGCGTATCCGGGTCCTGGGTAAAGTGTGTTCCGCCACATTTCGGGCAGACACCCGGTGCCGCCTTGGCTACCACAGTCTCACCACAGTCATCACAATAGTAAGCCGGAATCCGGTGTCCCCACCAGAGCTGTCTGGAAATACACCAGTCACGGATATTGTCTGTCCAGTTAAAATAGGTCTTCTCCATACGCTTTGGAATCAACTGAATCTCGCCGTTCTTAACCGCTTCCCTTGCAGGCTTAATCAACTCATCCATCTTGACAAACCACTGCTTCTTAATCATCGGCTCGATGGTTGTCTTACAACGGTCATGGGTACCTACATTATGAGAGTAGTCTTCAATGCGTACCAGCAGTCCTTCTTTATCCAGTTCTTCTACAATCTGCTTTCTTGCCTCATAACGGTCTAAGCCTTCATACTTACCGCCGTTGGCATTGATGGTTGCATCATCATTTAAAATGTTGATTTCCGGCAGGTTGTGTCGCTTTCCTACCTCAAAGTCATTCGGGTCATGGGCCGGTGTAATCTTAACAACACCCGTACCAAATTCCATATCTACATAATCATCTTCCACAACCGGAATCGGTTTGTTCACAATCGGAAGCCACACCTGTCTGCCGTGCAGATAAGTATATCTTTCATCCTTCGGGTTAACGGCAACCGCAGTATCGCCTAACATGGTTTCCGGACGGGTTGTTGCAAACTCCAGGAATTCGGTTGTGCTTGGCTGTCCATTCTCATCTACCAGCGGATATTTGATATGCCAGAAATGGCCTGCCTGCTCCTCATATTCTACTTCCGCATCGGAAATGGAAGTATTACATACCGGACACCAGTTGATGATACGGCTTCCCTTGTAAATCCAGCCTTTTTCATGCATCTTGCAGAATACTTCGGTAACTGCCTTGTTGCAGCCCTCATCCATGGTAAAACGCTCTCTGTCCCAGTCACAGGAAGAACCTAACTTCTTAAGCTGGGAAATGATTCTGCCGCCGTACTCTCTCTTCCAGTCCCAGGCACGCTCCAGGAAGCCCTCTCTTCCCAGGTCTTCCTTGTTAATGCCTTCTTCTTTTAACTTCTCAATAATCTTAACCTCTGTTGCGATGGAAGCATGGTCTGTTCCCGGCTGCCACAGAGCGTTATATCCCTGCATTCTCTTATAACGGATTAAAATATCCTGCATGGTGTTATCCAGTGCATGTCCCATGTGAAGCTGTCCCGTAATGTTTGGCGGAGGAATTACAATCGTAAAAGGGGTCTTCGTCTTATCCACTTCTGCATGGAAGTATTTCTTATCTAACCATTTCTGATACAGTCTGTCCTCTATGCCCTTCGGGTCATAGGTCTTTGCCAATTCTTTGCTCATGTCTGTTCTCCTTTATCTTTATGCGTTTATGCGACTTTTGGTGGCTTTGCTCTTTAACTCATAAGCCTATGCGAAGCTGCTTTTCCGTGCAAGCACAGCAGCAGCCTCGCATAGCTTCTGACTCTGCTTATTCGCACAAGAAACGCCCTCTGCTGTTTACACAGCAAAGGGCGTATATACGCGGTACCACCTTACCTTATCACTCTCACGACTCCGTTTTCCAAGAGTCTTATCCGTTAACGGGGATAAATCGTGAATCCTTACTGATGGCTCATCTGCCACGTTCTGTATTCCGGTTCCAAAGCTACCTTCCGCAATTCTTTTCCGAAGGAATCTTCCAGCCTGTGATTCCTCTCTCTGACGGCAGTCACTGCGTACTCCTCTTCATCATCACCTTTGTTTTATACTATAATAAATTCTGCAAAGGATGTCAAACATTTCTATTGCAAGCAAAGGGACTTTTTATTAGAATAAAGATACGAAAATTTACGAAACCATTCATAAGGCAATACAGCCGGAACCTAAGTAAAATACTCTGACAAAACAGAAAGGATACTCATTATGTTTGGAAAATTAACAGACTATACCCAGAATGGGCAGCAGATTACCCTGCATTATGAAAAACAGGATGTCATCCTGCATGTGCTGACCTCCCAAATCATCAATGTGTTTGTTCCTTATGCCCATAAGGACCACCGTTCCAAGGCTATCGAGGGCAATAAAGAACAGACTACCGAATATTCCCTGACAGACTCCGGGGAAGAACTGACCCTCAAAACCGCAGATATTATCTGTAAAATTGGCAAAGACGGCAATCTGGACTTCTATGATAAGGAAGAAAACCTTCTGTGCGCCGATTACCGTGGACAGCGGATTCCCCGTTTCCAGTTACAGGAATCCTATATTGAATTTATCAAACAGGAAGGCCATCAGTTAGATGCCGATGGTTTGAAAAATTATAAAGTCCAGTGCATCAAGAAGCTGGACGAGGGCGACTGCATCTATGGTCTGGGTGATAAGACCGGTGTGCTGAACAAACGCTATTATGAATATGAAAACTGGAACAGCGATATTCCAGACCCCCATGAGGACTGTTTTAAATCCCTTTATAAAAGTATTCCCTTCTTCCTTACCCTGAAGGAAAAAGGTGTTTACGGTATTTTCTATGATAATACCTTTAAGAGCTACTTTAATTTCGGCAAGGAAAATGATGGGTACTACTGCTTTGGCAGTGATGACGGCAACCTGGACTACTATTATATTGCCGGTGCTGATATGCCTGCCGTAGTAAACAATTACACTTACCTGACCGGACGTATGCCTCTGCCCCAGAAATGGGTGTTAGGCTACCACCAGTCCCGTTGGGGCTATGACAGTGAAGAGGTATTCCGCGATATTGCCACCAAGCTTCGCCAGTACCGGATTCCCTGTGATGCCATTCACTTCGATATCGACTATATGGACCACTACAAAGTCTTTACCTGGGATGATACCCGCTTTACCGATTCCAGAAAATTGCTGGCTGACTTCCAGGAAAATGGCTTTAAAGCCGTTACCATCATTGACCCTGGCGTAAAAGTAGAAAAAGATTACTTCATGTATGAAGAAGGTATGGAAAAAGGCTATTTTGCCAAGACACCCGCTGGCGAAACCTATGTCAATGCCGTATGGCCCGGTGATTCCGTGTTCCCTGATTTCGGCAATCCCGAAGTAAGGGACTGGTGGGGTAAACACCTTTCATTTTATGTAAATCATGGCGTGAGCGGTATCTGGAATGATATGAACGAACCGGCAAGCTTCCATGGTCCTTTACCGGATGACATCGTTTTTACCGACGAAGACAAACCATCTACCCACAAAGAGCTGCACAATGTCTACGGTCACAATATGGCAAAGGCAACCTATGAAGGCTGGCGCAAGCTGACCGGCAAACGTCCCTTCGTTATTTCCCGTGCCTGCTATGGCGGCAGCCAGAAATACACTACCGTCTGGACCGGCGATAACCAGAGTCTCTGGACACACCTTCGCATGGCAATTCCACAGCAGTGTAATTTAGGCTTAAGCGGCATGGCTTTTGTCGGTACGGATATCGGTGGTTTCGGTGCCGATACCACACCGGAACTGATGGCTCGCTGGGTCGAAGCAGGCTGCTTCTCTCCTCTTTTCCGCAGCCACTGTGCAAAAGGCAATATGAACCAGGAACCATGGCTCTTTGGAGAAACAGTATTGAATATTTACCGTAAATATGTAGAGCTTCGCTACTCTCTGCTGCCCTATTATTATGACCTGTGTAAAGAATGTGAAGAAACCGGTCTTCCTATGTTACGTCCACTGGTACTGCATTATGAACAGGATAAGAATGTTAGAAATATCAACGACGAATTCCTGGTTGGTGCCAACCTGTTAGTTGCACCGGTTGTAGAACAGGGTGTTGTCAAACGGGTGGTTTATCTGCCGGAAGGCACCTGGTATGACTACTGGACACACAAGGCTTACACCGGAAATGATTATTATATGGTAGATGCACCATTAGATGTCTGCCCGATTTTCGTAAAAGCAGGTACTATCTTACCCAAGGCTCCTGCCCAGAATTATGTCGGTGAAATTGCTGAACTGGAATTGATTTTGGAGCTCTATCCAGGGGAAGGCACTTACACCCATTATCAGGATAACGGAGAAGACTTTGCTTATCAGGAAGGTGCCTACAATACCTATCAGTTTACGAAAGATGCCGCAGGCAACGTAACAACGACCATGCTCCACGAAGGCTATAAACCATATCCGAATATCGTATATCAGGTTATCTGATTGGAATCTGCCACTAATTGCACAACAAAGCAGGAGTATTTAGTTAGTTTGTGAGCACTCATTATGATTCTGGTGGCTTTCGCTACCACGAAAGAAAGGAAGGTTATTATGAATATTATGAACAAGAAATTACGCAGTCTATTTCTCGGTGCATGTCTGTGTGCCACCCTTTTCGGATGTGGAAATGCAGACACTCCTGGCGGAACTGTCGCCAAACAGCAGTCTTCTGCAGTCAAAGAGCTCGAAAGCGATATCGCAGCTAGTGCGAAGCCTGCACCGGTCAGTTCCTATGAAGAACTGAAAAACGGGGTCAACAAATTCGCATTTGCTCTGTATGATGCCCTGCCAGAAGACAGCAACTGCTTCTATTCTCCTTACAGCATTGCAAGCGCATTGTCCATGCTGGACCAGGGAGCCGGAAGTGATACGAAAACGGAACTGGAATCGGTGCTCGGTATCAAGAATCTTTCTGACTGGAATAACGAAATGCAAGGCTATCTGAATAAAGAATGGTCCGAGCAGACATTTGTCAATACTGCAAATTCCATCTGGATGTCAAATCCACAAGAATGGGCAGCGAATATCTCCGATGATTTTCTGCTGCCGGCAAAGACTTATTACCACGGTGAAATATACGAAGCAGACTTCACAAATCAGGCGGACCAGGTTGTGAAGGATGTGAATAACTGGGTAGCAGAACATACAAATCAGATGATTCCATCTATTGTAGATAAGCTTCCACCTAATACCGTTATGATGCTTATAAATGCTGTTTATTTTGAAGGAAAATGGCAGACACCTTTTCTGGAGGATGATACCTATGATGATACCTTCCACGGAACAAGTGGAGATTCTATCGTCCCTATGATGCACCTGTATGATGAGCGTTTCCCTTATATCGACACTGGTTCGATTAAGGGCATCACGCTTCCTTATGAGGACAGTTCCGTAGTAATGAAGATTTTCATCCCATCCAAAGAAGGCGATACCATCTCCGCTCTGTTCGATGCTTTAAGCAATGATGAAAAACAGGCATTGATTGATTCTCTGGATACTGCAGAGAATGAGGAAATCCAGATGGTGCAGCTTCCAAAATTTACGGATGAGCAGGGAATTGATGGTCTTGACGATATCCTGAGGGGTCTTGGAATCCAGTCAGCCTATGCTTCCGCAGATTTTTCCAAAATCGCAGATGACATTGCTGTATCTTCCGTCTCCCACAAGGCAAAAATAATTGTGGATGAAAATGGCACAAAGGCTGCTGCCGTAACAGATATCATGATTGCGGAGACCGCAGCCATGCCATCGGAAGAGACCTATTTTATCGTCGACCAGCCATTTGTCTATGTGATTGAAGACTTGGATACCGGAATGCTCCTGTTTGTGGGGCGGGGAAATGATTTGTAGGTCTCAATTCTTTCTGACAGACAAGCTTCCAGACTAGGAAGCTTTCTTTTCCCGGAAAATGGTTCTAAAGAGCAGTCTTACCAGTGGTCCACAGTAAAACATCTGATAACAAATCGCCATCGGAAAATTCATTCCCCACGTCTGTACCCATGTTCCAAATGTCTTAGTCTCTTTGAACAGAATCGTTGCAACCAGGCTCATCAACGGACACATAATACAGCAGATACAAATCGAAATCGCATAGGTAATAAACTGCGGTCTGTCATCCGGTGTTATAACACTAAACGCCAGCCTTCTTGCAATTTTTCCCACAACGAAAAACTCCAGCACAAAAGCAACCGGCACCATAATCGGCAATTCATGCACCGCCAGTAAAAATGTCTGCCCGGTTACCCCTCCTGTGTTAAGTGCTACATTATAAACCACCATTCCATAAACCATAATGGTCGCCATAATAAGCGTAAAAATGACATCCTGAAACTTGTTTTTTGGCATAAAAAATCCTCCTTATGATAACTAATCACTATTCTTTCTGTGTTGTTCGTTATCATCCCGGAGGATTGTGCGTTTCCAATATGAACCATCAAAAGTGCATATATCATATCACAATATTTTATCTCATGTAATACCCAATTTTATTCATTTTTGTTGATATGCTTTTCTTCCTTTTCATCCACCCTTATTTTTCTGATTCTCTTTAAAAAGACATATCCCACCAGACACACAACAAACTCTGTAATCGGAAATGCCCACCAGATAAGGGAAACCCCTGCCTGCCCATTCCGGACAAATATGGAAAAGATTCCGGCAAGCGGCAATATAAGTACAAGCTGTCTGAGCAGTGAAATAACCAGTGATTCCATTCCCCCATTCAACGCCTGATAAATCCCCTGGTATGCCACATTGATTCCTGCAAACAGAAAACTGATAGAAATAACTCTCATCGCTCCGATAAAATATGCTCTGGATTGTCCGGCATTAAATAAGGTCGCAAAAGCCCCCGGAAAGATTTCTGTAATAGCCATACCAAATAGCATAAGTCCCACTGTATAAAGCAGTCCATATTTGATTCCATCCTGAATCCTCTTCTTACTGTGCATTCCATAGGCATAAGCAATAATGGGTGTGATGGCATCCCGCAGTCCAAACGCAAGGAACAGGACAAACTGCTGCACTTTATAGAACAGCCCATATGCCGTCTGGGCTGACGGATTAAATTTCAAAATAAGGTTCATGACATATACCATGACCGACATCAATGCCTGTGCTATAATGGCAGGCAGTCCTATGGCATAGATTGCCCTTAGGATTCCGGCATCCGGTTTCAGGTACTTTACTCCATGTGCAAACTCCCTGTTCCTTTTTACATGAAAAACAAACAATAGTCCTGCTGATGCGACCTGCCCGATTACTGTTGCATAGGCAGCCCCTTCTACTCCCATCTCCGGAACCGGTCCGATACCATAAATCATAATCGGGTCAAGAATAATATTGATGACTGCACCTACCACCTGACCAATCGTGGAATAAAGGGAACGCCCTGTCGCCTGTAACAGTTTTTCAAACAGGGAAAAGAAAATAATACCAAAAGACACAACGCAGCATATCCTCAAATAACTGGTTCCCATGGCAAGCACCTCCGGGTCAGTTGTCTGGGATGAAATGTATGCTTTTACCCCGAAAATCCCGAACAACAAGCACACCACATAAATAATGCCACCGAGAAACAAACTGTTTCCCGCAACCTTCGCTGCTTTTTTGGTATCTCCCTGTCCCAGTGTCATGGCTAAAAGTGCATTCGTTCCTACTCCCGTTCCGATTCCTACTGCTACCATAAGCATCTGCACCGGGAATACCAGGGTAAGCGCATTTAATGCTGCCTCGCTTCCCACCTTCATGTTGCCAACAAAAGCACTGTCCACAATATTGTAGACTGCCTGTAATGCCATGGATAAAATCATGGGAATTCCCATCTGAATCATAAGCTTATTTACCGGCATTTCCTTCATCTTGTTACTCTCTTCCATCTTAATCCTCATTTCTGCGCACGCTCTTTGCGCATGCCGAGTTTGTGTCAAGTGCGCGCAGACACAAATCTCGTGTGTGAAAAATCTCTCCTATATGGATTTTTCACACTATCCTCCTCGTTTTCCTGCACAAAAAAAGTGCGCACTTATCGTATAAGTTGGACTTACGCTGATAAGCTACACACTTTTTAATGGCATTATATAAAATAAAAAACGAGCAGCAAAACTGGATTTACGCTAGTTTGCTACTCGTCTGATAATTATTATATTTATTTTTTGAGAAAAGTCAAATATAAAACTTTGGTAAGTCCTAATTTATTTTCAGGCATAACCATTCCCTCACTCTGTTTTCTTTCCTTCTGTATTATGCTTCAATACCTCCAGGAACACCTCTACAATATGCGGGTCAAACTGTGTCCCGGCACATCGGACTAATTCCTTCTCCGCATCTTCCTCACTCATTGCTTTATGGTATGGTCTGTCATGTACCATTACATCATGGGAATCTACCACCGTAATAATTCTGGACAACAATGGAATACTCTCACCCTCCAGACCACCAGGATACCCTTTTCCATCCCATCTCTCATGATGATGCAGAATATAATCGGCAATCGGTCGCAGCTCTTTCGAAGCACTGGCAATCCGAAATCCTTTTTCTGCATGGGATTTCATCACTTCCCATTCTTCGTCTGTCAGCTTGCCCGGTTTTAATAAGATTGTCTGTGGAATAGCTATCTTACCAATGTCATGTAACACCGCCAATAGTGCCAGCTTACCCAGCTCGCCATCTGACAGATGTAAGGCTCTGCCCAGCTTTACCGCCATCTCTTTCGTACGTTCCACATGCTCTTCTGTCTCATAATCACTCTCTGTGAGCGTCTGCGTAAGCGAATCCAAAAGAGAACTCTTGTTAGACGTTTCATTCATCAGTTTCTTGGTACGAAGACTTTCCGCTGCCTCCCTGACTGCCTGCTGGATACTCTTGCTGCTATCCCGTACCACAGCAATCCCATACTCTAAATCAGACTCTATGCCCGTATCATTCGCCTGGCTGTATTTCTCTCTTACATTTTCAAATAACCGGATGGCATATTCCTGTTCCACCTGTACAAAACCTGCTGCGATATTGCCATCTTCCATACGCGCCAGTTCTGTGTTCTTGGGCAGATTCTCCCGCAAAAGGTCTGCCGTCAGCCGAATCATTTCATTTCCCTTATTCCAGCCAAACACATCATTTATCAAACCAATGCCATTGGCATTACAGATAGCCACCGTAATCGGATATACTCCCTGTTGCGCAATCTTGTCCATCCTCGTAAAGAAATTCTGTTTGGAATGCAGCTGGGTCAGCATATCTCTCTGTTCTTCCATATTACGCATAATAAGAAGATGCCCTATCACACGTCCTTTTTCATCTTTCAGGCAGTTAAAATTACACTGGTATGGTCTGTTACCAAGCACCGAAGTATAATTCCATTCAAATATCTGGTCCTGCTCGGTATTCTGCAGCTCTTTAAAAGCACCAATCTGCAGGAAGTCCATCATGCTGATTTTTCTTTCCTTATTATTTAAGATTGGAAACAATACCCGCATATCCCTGTTACTGTCCGCCACATATCCCTCATAATCAAAGAGTATCATAGGGGCACCCATATATTCCAGAATCATCTTCCTGGTTGTGTTCAGGGAACTCTTCGACGTGTAATCAAAAGTATTCCAATATAGCATTGGGCACAGACAGCCCATCAGGATAAGTGAAACGTTTTCTCGCAGCGGTGTCGCTTCCATCAGGCAAAACACATTGGCTGCTGCCAGGATTCCTAATATTCCAAGCATTACATAGTAACGTCCTCTGTAAACTCTCGGAATCATATATATCTTTTTAATCAGGAAATAGAGCATGCTGCCTAACAGGCAACAACAGAATGCCATGTGCAGATAGAAGCTATGTTTCCCATCAAGCAATCGAAGTAAGACATCCATGCACAGCAGTACCAATAACCCCCAAAGCAGATTTTTCTTTCCTTTTGTCGGTGCTGTTTTCGGTTCTGTAAATTCCACAATATACCGGAGCAGTGCAAATAACAGCAAATCCACTGCCACCAAAAACAAACAGTTAAAAATCTCTGCCTTTTGGTAAGCATCCGCATAGACTCTTTCTAATAAATAAAGCAAGTTCACTGCTGCCACGGAAACATACAGTTTCCCTAAAAGCAGACTCATTTTATCACTTTGCTGGCGGGTATATGCAGCACACCCTAATGCACATATTGCTGCCAGACCATACCAGATACAATAACTTGTCATAATACCCTCACATTGTTACAGACATCCCCATGCCTGCAACCTCCTATTTATACTCTTTATACTCATTTTTCTGTTATTATTTTAACATTACACAGTTTAAACTGCAATATGGAAAAATCAATCTAAGCTCTCCGTAAAATTTTACCGTCGCCATAATCTGGTATTATGAAAAAAACTCAAATTGGTACTTTTTATCATACCAGCAAGCAGTATAATACTAATCATATCAAAGTATTAGGAAATAGAGGATTTCCAGAGTATTTCCGATTACTAATAAACGCGTGTGCAGAAATGAGGATTGTTATGAAAAATGAAAAGTTACTCAAAATCGTATTTACCGGCATCTTTGCCGCCCTGTCTTATGTAGTGTTTACGTTCCTGCAGATTAAGATTCCGCTGCCTGGCGGCGATGCCACTTCTATCCATCTTGGCAATGCAGTCTGTGTACTGGGTGCCCTGCTGTTAGGTGGTGTCTATGGTGGGCTTGGCGGTGCCATCGGTATGACTATTGGCGATATCTTCGACCCTGTCTATGTGGTATATGCTCCTAAGACTTTTATCTTAAAGTTCTGTATCGGTCTGATTACCGGTCTGATTGCCCACAAATTAGGACATATCAGCACAGAAACCGATAACAAAAAGGTCTTAAAATGGACTATTCTGGCAGCTATCGGTGGTCTTTTATTCAATGTCATCTTTGACCCGCTTGTAGGCTACTTCTATAAGTTAGTTATCTTAGGCAAGCCCGCTGCTGAGCTGACACTGGCATGGAATGTTGCTTCCACTTCTATCAATGCCGTTACTTCTACTATTGTATCGGTAGCAGTATATATGGCACTTCGCCCTGCCTTGAAAAAGTCAAACCTGTTCTTTACTATCGGTCAGAAAAAAGAAAACTAAGTGATAAACAAAACAGAAAGGTGAGTATCCGTTTCCGGGTACTCACCTTTCTGTTTACACTTATGTTGTTTTTCCTATCCGACAATACTATTATCTTCCGGAATTATCAGGGCGGCAATGATGTAGACGATTAGACCGGTTCCCAGACTGGCGATGGAGCATAACAGCCAGATTAATCTTACCAGGGTCGGGTCTACATTGAGGTATTCACCAATCCCTCCGCATACTCCGCAAAAAGTTCTGTTTGTTTTGGAACGTACTAATTTCTTATAATCGTTATTCATATCTATTTTCTCCTCTCTTTTGGGTTGTTTCCCCTGCATGTTTGTATGTTAGCATGCTTACCTTTCCCTATTCTTACTTCTTTCTAAACAGATTCTGTTATTTTTCCATAACTTTCATGATTTCCGAACAGCCTCTGTTCTTTTCCATGACTTCTATGGTTCCAGATATTCTCTGGCATCTGCTTACTCCGCAAACCGAAGACTCACATTTCCCATCGCACAGCTAATGTCAAATTTGCTGTCTGCATCATTATTAATCTCCTTCGATGCTGCCATGCCACTGTAATTCATGTTTCCTATGGTCACATTTCCCATCGCACAGTCTATGCTGTAATTATGAGCCTTTTCTGAATCATCCAACTGCAGTTGTAAGCTTCCCATGCCACATTCAGCCGTCATCTTACCGGTAACACTTCCCTCTATCACTGCATTTCCCATGCCAATCTCTACATCCAGCTTCTCCGGAATTACAACCTCTTTAACGCTCATCTCTCCAGCTCCCAGGTCAATCGCTGCCTTATGTGCCTTCAGACTTCCTATTGTCATTTTACCTGCTCCGATGGATAAATCCATTTTCTCTGCACTCAGTCCTTCTATGTCACATTTTCCGGCACCAAGCTCTATCTCCATGTCATCTGCCTGCAATGCCATGCTTTTGATTTTTCCGGCACCAAATTCCATATCCAACTGCTCAAAGTACTTATCCTCAGGAATTTGCAGTACAACTCTCGCATTGTTCTGTCTCATATTGACATACTGCAGCCAGTTATCCTTTTTTCTTGTCTTAATGACAAGGGTTTCTCCATCTATCCGATACTTTACTTCATCCTTGTTCCCGGAAACTGATAAGCAGATATTATCATCTTTCGATGGCTGTATAGACAGATAGCATGCCTTTAAGGAAAGATTCAGCTTCGTTATCTGGTCTGCATTCCAACCTGCTGCTTCTTCCATATCTGCCAGATTCATTTCATCCCAGTCCTCATCCATATCCTCTGTGTCCTCCAGGTCATCCCAGTCTTCTTCCATGTCCTCAAAATCTTCGTCCCACTCGCTCCAGTCCCCGTCTGTACCGGAATAAGCTATCGGAACCAGTGAATAGATTGTGCCGTCATTGATTTGTCTTAACTGTCTGAAACCGCCCAGGGCACCAAATACACCACATAGTACCAGTCCCAGCACTGCCAGAACCGCTGCTGCTGTCAGACACACCTTTGTAAATTTTTTCATACTGTTGCACCTCCTCTATGAAAAAGCTTCTGAAACAACGCTGCAATTCCTCTGACCGCCCAGGGAAGTACTTTTCCAAAGCCCAGAACCATCAGCCAGAAGAACAGAATACCTACTGCTATAATCAGGAAAGATACCCCGATGAGGCATAACCCACCAAGAGGCAATGTACCCAATGTGGCAATTCCTACACCAAAAACCACTGCACCCGCCACAATTAAAGCGATGCCGCAGGCTAACACCCCTACCAGGATTCCGAACAAACCGCCCAAAAGTCCAACAGCTATCCCAAACAAACCGGCTACAATCCCAATCCACAAAGGGAAAGTAAGAATCACAGCAATCACTATCAAGGCTATTATCCCACCGGAAAGTTTCTTTTTCTCCGGCTTGGAAGCGGTACTTTCCTGTCCGTTATGGGAAGTATGCGCATCGTCTGTGCTCTCTGTTTTCTTTTCCTCACTTTCCGGTTGTGCCATGCTGCCCGGAGCTGCCACCTCTGCTTTCACTCTGGTGCCATAGCCTGCAAAGCCAGACTCCGTAAACTCTCCGGCAGCTCCTCCGTCATTTAAACCAGCCTTGATTACCTTTGCCAGTTCTTCCGGACTTCCTAAAGAAGCAATCACACCTGCCTCATTTTCCTCTCCTGCATCATCGAAGTAATCCGTATAATACTGGATTGCTTCCTCCCGTTCCGTCGGTGGCACGTCCTGCAGCAGTTGTCTCAGACGTTCTATAAATTCTCCTCTACTCATGTTTTAATCCTCCCTCAAAGATACTGTTCAATTTAGCGGAATAGCGATACCATTCACTAATGTACAGATTCAACTGTGCTCTGCCTTTCTCCGTTACTTTATAATAACGGCGGTTTCGTCCCGCACATTCCATATCATATACTTCCAGACATTCATCCTTCTGCAGCCGTCTCAGCACCGGATATAATGTCGACTCTGAAATCTCAATAACCTGTCGTACTTCCTGTGTAATCTTATACCCATACGTGCCTTCCATCTCACTGGAAACAACCGCCAGAACTATAGCATCCAGAAGTGCTGCTCCTGTGTTAAAAACCATGCGATATACTCCTTTCCTGCTTTTTACGTATCTCATAACAAATGCTACCCTTTCATTGCCGGCTATCTTGTTATTTATAATATTATACGTTGTATAATATTGTTTCTGTTAATACTATATGCCATATAATATTGTTTGTCAACACATATTTATATTCATATACTATATCTAATGCTCTCTATATCTCTTCTATGTCTTATATTACGCTTGCGCAGATGAATAACCAATCGAAGGGTCCTTACAGAACACAGGCACTTAGTGGCTGTCCTTTAGCCACTTATGTACCGCTGTGTTCTGTGTGGAGCGAAAGCGCACCTGAGATGGTTTTCATCCGTGCAAGCGAGTTTCCTTTATACAAAAAACAGAGAGAAAACATTCCTGTCTTCTCTCCGCTCTTTTCTTCTTTCCAGTCCGATTATTTTGTAATATCTAACGCATGCCAGTATTCGTCACTGCCATATCCGCAGGTTACGGTAATCTTCTTACCCACTGTCAGTACTTTGAAATTATTACGGCTTCTGACTGCATCCAGCTTAAGCTCCATGGTTCCGCCATTCGTATCCAGATACAGTTTCTTCTCTGTGGATTTACCGGCAACAGTTCCACTTACCGTGATGGTCGAGCCTGTGTTGATGCTGGCAGAACTGCTTTCCTTATCACCGGTAGTGGATACCGCATGCCAGTAACCATCACTGCCATGATAAGCACCTACTGTCATACGGTTGCCGGAAACATTCACAAATCCATTGCTGGTGTCTGCATCACTGTCTATTTTAAATTCCATCACACCATCCCGGGTTGATAAATATAAAACGCTTTCTGTTGTATTACTTGCAATGGTTCCGGTAAAATTGTTCGTTGCCGTATTTCCACTGCCTGTTGTGACCTGGGTATTTGCTGTTGTGCTGCTCTGAGTCGGCGCATCGGAAATGGTAAGTGCATGCATATACGCGTCAGAACCTCTTGCGCAGCTGATTGTATAATTTTTATTCGCAACCAGAACGGAGCACTGGATATTGGTGGTGCCGTCATATTTGATTTCCATTTCTCCCTGTGGGGTATCTACATGCAATACATCACCGGTTGTCTTCTCATTGATGGTACCTGTTACTGTAGATG
>CAKRWT010000015.1 GCA_934418125.1 uncultured Lachnospiraceae bacterium | reverse complement strand
TCACATGGAAAATCTGACTGGCGGCACCCCTCCCGTCAGATACCTACCCTGTGTAGTCCCTTGTAAACTGTACTTTGCCTCTGTCTTAACTACAAGTAATACTATAAAGGGAATTTGTGAATGGGATGTGTCAAAAATCGAAAGAAAAAAGAAAGAAAATATAAAATAAAATTTATAAATTTATTTTTCTTCCAACTGTGCACGTAATCGTTGCAGTTCTTCCTTCAAAACCAGAGCCTCCTGTTCTGCTTTATTAGCGCGTGCTTCTGCTTGTTCTGCGTGTTCCTTTTCCTTATCTAACAGCTCCTGCAGTTCATCTATCATATAGGCGACCGTATTATCATCCAGTTGTTTTAGTTCCTTTGAAAATAATCCCATGACATTCTCCATATTCAGACACATATTATAAATTTGTTCGTACATTGGTCGAAACATCGGATACTTGGTAAATAGATCTACTATTCTTTCCGGTTCATCCACAGAAAAGAATGTAAGCCAGGCATCCAGTTCGTTTCTTATGCTCCTATTATAAATGTTTTTTCGGAAAATATCAAGTGTAATAAAGTTTGCGAAGCGCTAGTGTTAATACAGATAGGATTTCCCGGAAAAATGTGATACCATGAAATAGAATATTATAAACGGAGGGTAACAGAACGATGGATAAGAATAAAATTGCAGTGACACCGCCCATGGGGTGGAACAGTTACGATTATTACGATACAACGGTTACGGAAGAGGAAGTGAAAGCCAACGCCCGTTATATGGCAGAAAATATGAAGGCGTATGGCTGGGAATATGTCGTGATTGATATTGAGTGGTATTCCAACGATGCCGGCACGAGAAGGCAGGAGTACCAGTATATTCCCTTTGGGGATGATGAGATGGATGCTTATGGGCGCTTCCAGCCATCCCCGAACCGTTTCCCATCCTCGGCAGGCGGGAAGGGATTTGCGCCGCTGGCAGAGTATATTCACAGTCTGGGACTTAAAATCGGAATCCATATTATGCGGGGAATTCCACGTGAGGCAGCGCATAGACATTGTCCGATAGCAGGTACCTCCATGACGGCAGACATGGCAGCAGACCCATCTTCTATCTGCGGCTGGAATCCGGATATGTACGGAGTCCGGGCAAACGAGGCAGGACAGGCATATTATGATTCCATCATTTCCATGTATGCCGACTGGGGGATTGATTTTATTAAATGTGATGATATTTGTGACAGCTGGCTGTACCGGGATATTCCCTTTATGCCGTTTTCCGGTTGGGAAGAAACGAAAATGATATATCGTGCCATCGAGAAAACCGGAAGGAATATTGTTTTAAGCCTGTCTCCCGGACCGGCGCATATTGACCGGGCATGGGAGTATCGTAAATATGCCAATATGTGGCGTATTACAGACGATTTCTGGGATCATTGGGATGCCATAGAGGATATGTTTGGACGATGTGAGCTGTGGCAGGACCATGTCAGTGAAGGATGTTTCCCGGATTGCGATATGTTACCGGTGGGAAAACTGGGCAAAGGATTTGGCGAAGAGAGGGATACTTATTTTACCAGGGAAGAACAGAAAACCATGCTGACACTGTGGTGTATGTTCCGTTCTCCGTTAATGATAGGAGCCGAGCTGACGAAGTTAGATGACTGGACGAAGCAGTTGCTGACGAATCAGGATATTCTTGGACTGGAAGGAGAGCACTGTAAGGGAGAACAGGTTTTCCGGGATAAGGAACGGGTTGTATGGAAGAGTGTAAACGAAGCCACAAAGGAAGTGACCGTTGCCCTGTTTAATTTAAAAGATGAGGAGAGGGAAATTTCTATTGCAGCGGAAGAGCTAAGTGCGGATACAGATTTATCCAATGCTGTTTTATATGAACTTTGGGATAAGGAAGAATACCGGGTACAGGATGACTGTATAAAAGCTACAGTCCCTCCGCACGGAGTTAAGGTATACCGGATAAGGAAATAGGAGAGAACATGACAGATTCCATAAAAGCAGTGGTAATGATTGGACTGATAATTCTGGCACTGATTGCTGTTATTTTGCTGATAACTGTCTGTCTGGTTCGCTACCGCAGGCACAGAAGAGCAAGTGCTGTAGATGGGATGGAGGGGCATGACTTTGAATATTTCTGCGCACAGCTTCTGGAGAAGTACGGATTCCTGGAAGTGGAGGTAACGAGGGGAAGCGGTGATTTCGGGGTAGATATCCTGGCAGAAAAGGATGGCGTTTCCTATGCTATCCAGTGTAAGCACTACCATTCTCCGGTAGGGGTAGAGGCGGTGTTAAAGACGTATGGCGGAAAAGCCTATTATGAACGGATGGTAGGTGTAGTCATGACGAATCAGTATTTTACCGCACCGGCAGTGGAGGCAGCCAGAAAGTTACAGATACTGTTATGGGACAGAGGGTATCTGGATAGTATGATGGAAGAATAGGAAGGAATGGCATGTACCGGTCAAACTGTTTGACTGTCAAACCATTCTTTGCTAGAATGAAAGACAGAGGAATGGCAGCTTTGTATGCACGGAAATGAGGAATAAAATGAGTATCAATAATACACTCAATGAGATACTGGTCAGATTGTTCCGGGATATTAACGCGATAGAGGAAAGGGCAATCCGGACAGAAGAATATAAAGATGTGACCACAAATGATATGCATGTGATGGAAGCTATCGGCATACAGGAAGCGAAGAATATGACCAGTGTTGCCAAATCTCTGGAGGTTACTACCGGAACTCTTACCATAGCCGTCAACAGTCTTGTCAAGAAAGGTTATGTAGAACGGGTCAGAAGCGAGGAGGACCGCCGGGTCGTGCTGGTATCTTTGTCGGAAAAGGGAAAGAAAGCCTATCTCCATCACCAACAGTTTCATCAGCAGATGATAGCTTCCATTTTAGAGACACTGGATGGGCAAGAACAGCAGGTATTGGAGAAGGCTTTACAGAAACTGAATCAGTTTTTTCGTAGTTTTTAAGTTACCATTTATCATTTTGAATCAGATACCGCTTGCAACAGCATAGACAGGGTATCAAAATCCGCAGGACCATTCTGCAGCAAAAATTGATGAAAACGATACAGGAAAGAAGTATCATAGCAGGCATTATCCGTTGTAGTGGCAGAAGTCCACTGATGGGCAGCCTGCTTTTTTAATTCCAGAATTTCCAGATAGCCAAGGTAATATTTCGGATAGTTGGCAGGTTCTTCTACGATATATTCGTAAACCGATTTCACGGCAGTCTCATCCGTAGTTCCCAGAGAGGCAAGAATTTTCGAGACATCCTCCAGGGAAGCTCCTTCATAGTGGATAGCAATATCCAACAGTGAGTAAAGACAAAGCTGAATCTGTCGGTTCAGGCGGCAGGCTGTATAATAGGAGGCTGCTTCCGGATGCTCTTTTTCGGCAAGCCTGGCTGCATAGCGGTAGGATTCCAGCTCGGTATACAAAGCCCAGCCTTCCACAAAGCCACCATAGTATAAGGTACTGCGTAGTGGCGATATGCCTTCCGATGACCAGTAGTTTTGTGTATAGACGGTCTGATAGAGGTGTCCGGGATAGCCTTCATGGGCAAGGGTAGTAAAGAGGGAAAGTTCATCCACAGTATCTGCCGGATTGATATAAATCGTATTGTTGCTGACATTATCTAATGGTGGAATCATATAGAACGCCGGAGCCGCGTAAGGCGCCAGACTGTCATCTACTTCTTTGATGGTGCAGTGAATGAAAGTACCATCAGCAAGAGGAATGGCAGGATAGCAGTAGGAAGAGATATCCGTTTCCCTGCTGGTGGGAATTTGTGCTTCCAGTGTGGCGAGCATCTGGGCTTGAGTCATAGCAGGCAGATAAGAAGGAGAAGCAAGAAAAGACTCCTGCAGGGCAGTATTATCCCGGATAAGTGCCAGAAAGGCATTGTAATTTGTTATTAAATCGGTATAGAGAAGTTCTTTGATTTCTGCTACGCTTCGGTTACTTCCGGTCTGTCTGGCAAGAAGAGCTGTGTAATAATCCTGTCCGTGAGGAAAAGCGGCAAGTCCACAGAGGGGATTACCACTTCCTTTTAACAGGGTAAGTCCATCTGCCAGAGAATCGTAAGCCGGAGCTGCTACGGTCGTTAGAAGCCGGTCATTTTCTGATTCGTAGGAGAGAGCCTGTTGTCTGGTCAACGTACCATTCTCTACCAGTGTATTCAGACGTTGGTGGAAGGTAACAATAAGAAAATGAGTTCCGGAATCCAGTTCCACGGGATTCATAAGAGACATACACTGTTGTATGATTTTGTCTGCTGTGGCATCGGACATGAACAGACCGGCCTTTGCTTTTTCCTGTTCATAGACCATCAAACCTTCCAGGTAGTCAGGAATCTGTTCCAGGACAGCGAAATAATTTTCAATGTCAGCAATCGAGGAAAGACGATATTCTGCCAGTAGAATTGGCAGCTGGGAAGGGACACCGGAGGAAGGAGAAAGCGGTTCGGCAAAATAGGAAAAAGAACTGACATTCCTGACGGATATAAGATAGTGGTATAGTAGCTGATAGAAGAGCTGGTTGTGGCAGGACAGCCTGGAAGGCTGGAAAGAATCCAGGGTGGCAAGGGTCTGCTGTAAAGTTTCCAGTTCAGAGGCAGCCTGACCGGTCTGGTAGATGGGCATGGTAAGCGCAGCTTCGTCCACCTGATAAGCTGAGGCATCTTCTATGGAATAGTGAAAATTAATCGGGTTGGAACATAATTCCTGCAATAGAAAGTTTTCTGCAAAAGAAAGAAAGGCGGCATCCTGGTGTGTCTGCCGATAGAAAAAGAGTGTAAGGGTAATAAATAAAAGGAAAAGTGGAAGGGCAATGAGCCACTGCCAGCATGAAAGTTTATGTTTCAAGAAGGCACCTTCCCGAAAGCTTTCTACCAATATATGAGATGTGTCAATAAAAAAAGAACCGGATTAATAAACAATCCGGTCTCTTCCACTTTCTTTACCGACATACAGCTTGTCATCAGCCTGCTTTAGAATGGTGGTCAGGTCACTGCGGTAATCATATTCTACCAGACCAAAAGTCATGGTTACATGGAATGGTTTTCCACCACCATCAAAGGAGATACCGGAGATGGCACGTCTTAAACTCTCCAGGAGAACATGTGCTTCGTCGCCATTGGAGGCAGGGAAAATAAGAAGAAACTCTTCACCGCCCCAGCGGGAACAGAAGCAGGTTTCCGGCAGAACCTTATGAAAGGTTTCGGCAATGCTTTTCAATACAACATCACCTACATTATGTCCATAAGTGTCGTTGACCTTCTTGAAAAAGTCGATATCGCACAGACAGATACTAATCTGTGAATTGGGGGCATCAAAAAGGTTTCCAAGATAATCCATAGTACACCGGCGGTTGTATAAGCCGGTCAGGGTATCGGTATTTGCCTGATTAATAAGCTGTTCGTTGTAAGCCACCAGCTTGCCTTCCAGAGCCTGGGAATCTTTACTGAAATAGTAGGAAATCATGGCGATGGACCAGAAGATGGCAAAGGTGTTGATTAACTGCAGGGAATTGCTCATTTCCTTGGAAAGTAAAATCTGTGCCGTGTTTTGCAGGCAATAATAATATAGGAAAATCCGCAGACCGCAGAGCAGGACTGCGTAAATAATTTTGTAAATTTCGTATCCGTATTTGGCATAGAAGCAAAAGACTAACAGCGTAATGATAAAATGCTGTACACCAATATTCCAGCCAAAGAAGACTACATTGGTAATAATCCAGGCGAGAATATAGACGTTCAGAATGCAATAGGACGTAAAAGGTTTACAGTGGTAAGTGCTTACCATAACCAGAATAAAAAAGATGATGGCAACCAGGGAAAGAACAAGTCCACTGAAGTCTTCGTTGAGGCCCATGACAATGCCGGTGAAAAGGGAATAGGCAATCATGGTCAGGATTAACATACGGACAACGATAATCAGTTTTTTCGATTCATTAAGGCTTCCGGTATCTTTGCAGATGCCATTATAAAGTTTGGACAATATCGAGTTTTTTTTCATGGCAATAGCTTTCCTGTGTAAAAATATTTCCTCTATAATGATAGCTTTTATTTTACACTCTTTGTGCAAAATATGCAAACAGACTTGAAAAAAATTGCAATTATTTTAAAAATTGATAGAATAGGGAATGAGGAGAGGGAAAATGCACAAAAGGAATTCCATAAAGAAGAAATTAATTATACTCTCAGTGGTAGTAGCGATTCCATTTCTATTGATGGTAATCTATTTGATTTATGCCTTGCATAATTACAGTCAGGCATACGATGCCATCGTAAGTAATCTGACAGTGGCAAACAATTACAACCTGAACTTCAAGGAAGAAATGGATGAAAGCCTGTATAAGCTGGTAGTAGGCAGCACAACCTTTGAAAGCATCGGGAAAGATGAGTCTTTGAAAGACCCCTATGAGCAGCTTGATGAACTGGAGAGTGAATTTCAGAATCTGTTAAAGATTACCGCAGATAAAGAAAGCAGAGTATGGCTGCAGATTTTACTCCGCAATGTAGATACCCTGCGGGACAGAGTAGATGATATCCGCATGAATATGGAAAAAGATGGAAGCTATGATACCAATATTGAAATGCTGGAAAGCGATATCTATATTCTTACGGAACTGATTCAGGATGATATTCAGTATTATATTTATTATGAAACAACGAGTATGGAATATCTGACACAGCAGTTAAACCAGAGAGTACATTCTTTTACGGTGCTCTGCGTTGCTACAATCAATCTGCTATCGATTCTGGTCGTTTTGGTTGTGGTGGCGATTGTCCGGAATATTATTAAGCCGATTGATGAACTGGCAGAGGTAACGGAAGAAATTGCTGAGGGTAACTTTTCAGTGCGGGCGAATATCAATACGGATGATGAGATTGCGGTACTGGCAGACAGCGTCAACGATATGTCCCGGAGTCTGGAGGAAATGGTAGAGAAAATTAAGGCAGACGAGCGGAAGATGCGAAGAGCAGACCTTCGACTGCTGCAGGAACAGATTAATCCACACTTCTTATATAATACGCTGGATACCATCGTATGGCTGATTGAGGGGAATTCCTCGGATAAGGCTGTGAATATGGTAATGTCTCTGTCGGAATTCTTCCGACTGGTACTCAGCAAAGGAAAAGAGTATATTACCATACAGGAGGAAGAATTTCATATTCGCAGTTATCTGGAAATCCAGCAGGTAAGATACCATGATATTCTGGATTATGAGATTCGGATTCCGGAAGAACTGTATCCTTATAAGATTATTAAGCTGACGCTGCAGCCTTTGATTGAGAATTCCTTATACCATGGAATTAAATATAAGCGGGCAAAGGGCAAAATAACCATCAGCGGCAGCCTGGAAAATGGGTTAATCCATTTCAGGGTAGAAGATAATGGTGTGGGCATGAAGCCGGAAGAGCTGGAAAAATTGCAGAGAGAAATCCAGAAACCATGCAAGGAGACCGAGAAGGGCTTCGGGCTTGCCAATGTAAATGAAAGAATCCGTATGAATTATGGTTCGCGGTTTGGAATGACCATTGATTCGGTGGAGGGAAAGGGAACCTGTGTAGAGATTGTCATTCCGGCAGAAATTTTCTCGAAGGCAGGCAAAGATGAGAATGAAAAAGAAACATAAAGGCAGAATACGCAAGATAGGCATAGGGGCATTGCTGCTGGGAATTATCCTGTTAAGCGGCATCAGTGGCTGTGGGATATTTACGGATGTGACAGAGGCTCCTTATGCAGACGAAGAAGAGGACTTGATTGTGGTAGGGGTTTCCCAGCTTGGAAGCGAATCTATCTGGAGAACCGCCAATTCCAATTCGATTCAGGAAAGCTTCACTAAGGAGAATGGTTTTTTTCTTATATTTGAAAATGCGAGACAGAAACAGGAGAACCAGATTAAAAGTATCCGGAGCTTTATCTCACAGCGGGTAGACTATATCGTGTTTGCTCCGGTGGAGGAAAGTGGTTGGGATACGGTACTGGAGGAGGCAAAGCAGGCAGATATTCCAGTCATTGTTATGGACCGGAATGTAGATGTAAAGGATGAATCCCTGTATACGGTCCGGATAGGAAGCAATCATGAGGAGGAAGGCAGTAAGGCAGGGCACTGGCTGGAAGAGGAATTAAAGAAGCAGGGACGGGCAGAGGAAGATATTAATATCGTAGTATTGAAGGGAACAGAAGGTGCCACAGCGCAGATTGGAAGAAGCCATGGTTTTATGGAAGTAGCAAAAAATTATCCTAACTGGCATATTCTGGAACAGAAGTGTGCAGATTTTACAGCAAATAAAGGAAAAGAAGTGATGGAATCTTTTCTGCGCAAATATCCGGATATTGATGTGGTGGTTTCCCAGAATGATGATATGACTTTCGGTGCCATAGAAGCCATAGAGGAGGCAGGAAGAAGCGTTGGTATGGGTGGAGATATCATGATGCTGTCCTTTGATGCCGTTTCCGATGGCTTGAAACTGGTACAGGAGGGTAAGATTAATGCTGATTTTGAATGTAATCCCAACCAGGGAGAGATGATTGCCAATGTGATTAAGATGTTAGAGACCGGAAAACCGGTTGAGAAGCAGTATTATGTGGAAGAGGATGTATTTACGATTGACAATGTAACGGATGAGCTGTTGGACAGTCGGACATATTAGAAAGACAGGTTGAAGGAAAGCTATGTTAAAGATTTTTTTGGTAGAAGATGAAAGTATCGTAAGGGAAGGAATCAGGGACAATATTCCCTGGGAACAGTATGGTTACAAATTCGTAGGAGAGGCAAGCGATGGAGAGATGGCACTGCCATTGATTCAGAAGGCCTGTCCCGATGTACTTTTAACGGATATTAAAATGCCGTTTATGGACGGACTTTCTTTAAGCCGTCTGGTGCATCAGGAATTTCCGGATATGAAAATTATTGTCATGAGTGGTTATGATGATTTCGAGTATGCCAGACAGGCGATTGCGGTAGGGGTGGAACAGTATCTCTTAAAACCGATTACCCGCGCCAGTATGCAGAAGGTGCTGACGGAGATTAAGACGAAGATTGAGAATGAACAGGAACAGAAGAACTATCAGGAGAAGTACCAGAACGAATCCAGAGAGTATGAACAGTTTTCCAGAACTAATTTTTTTGTCAAGGTATTCGAAGGAAGGATGC
Organism: uncultured Lachnospiraceae bacterium; assembly: GCA_934418125.1. Taxonomy (GTDB): domain Bacteria; phylum Bacillota; class Clostridia; order Lachnospirales; family Lachnospiraceae; genus UBA3282. The sequence goes on along the minus strand of CAKRWT010000015.1, from coordinate 51,032 downwards.
CGGTGCAGGATATTTACGAAGAAGCAACCAAGCTGTCAATCCGTATCAATGCGCCTGCCTACAACCTGTTAATGTTTGCCCTGCAGGAGAACAGAGCGGAAGAGAACCGGGGATTTGAATCCGAGGAATTTGCCAGAAAGAGAGAAGAATTGCTGCGTTACTTTCTGCGCTATCCGGAATATCTGGTATTCCGGTGGAATGTGAACACCTATGGTGTGCTTATCAAGAGCAGCATGGAGCAGATGCCGGAATTAACCCAGAAAAGTCTGGAAAATATTGAACGTATCTGTAAGCCGACAGAGAATATATTCCAGTGGTATGCAGCAGCAGGAGAACCGGTAGAGAGACTGAGTCTGCTGGCAGAGTGTTACAGTAAAGTAAACCACCTGTTTGCCTATCGTTTCCTGATGCCTCAGGAGCATATTTTTACGAAAGAACTGACAGCAAATTATATGCCTATGGAGGAAAGCGGTAAGATTGGAGATATTGATTCTGCCAAGATGGATCAGGAGCTGTTCCGGGATTTCCTTATCCGGGGAACAAAAGAAGAGATTCCGGATTTCGTAGGCAGTTATGTACAGAGTATCCAGGAGGCGTTGAAGTCCAGGCTGTTCCAGAACTATCTGGTATTCCATATTCATTTCGTGGTCATGGCGTATGTGGAATCCTTAGGCTATGATAAGAAGGAGTTTTTGAAACGGTTAGGCGAGGAGCAGATTCAGGAATCTAATTATACATTGGACGAGCTATCGGAGTATATTCAGGATATTCTTGCAAAAGCCATGGAAATCCGTGACCAGGAAACCGATAACCAGAGCAAAAAGATATTAAAGAAAGCACTGGACTATATTGAAGAGAATTATGCGCAGGAATCGCTGTCCCTTCATACAGCAGCCAGTGCCGTGAATGTCAGTGCCAATTATTTCAGTGCTATTTTCAGCCAGGAAATGGAGATGACTTTTATCGAGTATGTCACTTCCAAACGAATGGAGAAAGCAAAGAAGCTTCTGCGACAGACTGAGAAACATGCCAGTGAAATTGCATTGGAAGTAGGCTATAAAGACCCACATTATTTCAGTTTTGTCTTCAAAAAGACCCAGGGGTACACCCCCAGGGAATACCGCATGGGTGCAAAATCCTAGCCATGACAGGGGGCATCACTGTCTTTTCGGACTAACTGCCAGGGAATCTCTTGGGAAACCACAGAGGTTCCTTTTAATTTGTCTGTCAGGCAGGCAGCTACGCTGGTTCCCATTTCATGCGGACGATGTGACAGGGTAGTAATGCGTACCTTGCTTAAGTCACTTAAGTAGCTGTTATCAAAGCAGACGATGGAAAGGGTGTCAGGAACAGTAATACCAGCATACGCCAGCTCTTTGATTAACCAGTAGGCAATTTCGTCATTGTAACAGATAACGGCAGTACAGCCGTCTAACTCCCGTTTGATAAAATCCGTCAGGAAACGGGTATCCTGTCTGGCCGTTAAAGCCTCCGCTTCCGGGGAAGTAAACCAGCGTACATTTTCATCGTAAATATAAGTATTTAAATCCCGCAGGCCGGATACAACCCCCTGATAACGTTCCGGACCCTGCAAATCATCAATCTTGAAGATACCTGCTATGTGAGAGTGCCCCAGGGATACCAGATGCTGTCCTAACAGATAACCGCCATAGTAGTTGTCATCTTTTATGTAAGTGATGTCCTTTAATCCCTTATAATAGTTGTGCAGGAACAAAAGAAAAGTGCCCCGTTCCTGCAATTGTTCATACAAATCAAGATTGGGATTAGGCAGTGCACTTTTACAGCCTTCTATAATCATTCCTCTGGGAACCCGTTCCTGCGCCAGCAGCTGGCTCAGATAGTGCCGCTCTGTGGAGGTACTGTTACTGGTAGGCAGAATACGCAGCTCATACCCATAAGCAGACAACTGTTCCCGGATGTCTGCTAACAAGGTAGGATAGATGTAGTCCTGGGTGCTGGAAATGAGAATCGGAATGGTATTGGTTAGCAGATTCTCTGAGATGCCGGTGGCGTAGGAACCGCTGCCTTGTTTACTGACAATAAGCCCCTGGTTCTGCAATAGGGATAAGGCGGCACGGACTGTCTGACGGCTGACCTGGTAGTGGGTACAGATTTGTGCTTCGGTAGGAAGCCTGGAAATGCCTTTATCCAGATTGGTGCGGATAAGAGCGGTCAATTGTCTGGCGAGTTCTTCATATTTTGTCATAAATTATCCTCCATGTGAAATAGAAAAAACAAGTTGTGAAATAAAAAATACAACTAAAGTACAACTATAGAAATCAGGATGGTATGTTTTTTTATGGGAAAACCAATTTATGTTTCGTAAAAAAACTACTTTTTGCTGTGAATGTACGAATTATGACAAAGCAAAAAGGTTAAAAACGGGGTGGAACAAAGTGAAAAATCATAAGAAATTACCACTTAATCTTAAAATATCATAATTAAAATCAAATTTGTATCTCTTTTATAAAATTAATTAAAAATTTGTATTGTCTGATTCCACAAATTAGAAAAAATGGAAGAAATTCGTGTTGTAGAAGGGCACTTTGCTTGATAAAGTGAATACATCAAGAGGAACACAGAAAGTTCCTGATAAACAAATTTCTATTTCATAAAGGGAGGAAACGAAATGAAAAGAAAACTTGCAGCATTATTAGTAACATCTTTAACAGTAGCATCTGTTGTTGGATGCGGCAGCACAGCAGATACAGCAACTACAGAGGCTCCTGCAGCAGAGACAACTGAGGAAGCAACAGAGGAAGCTCCTGCAGCAGAAGAAACAACAGAAGAAGCTACCGAGGAAGCAGCAGACGATACAGCAGCATCCGGAGAGTTAATCAAAGTTGGTTTCGCACAGGTTGGACACGAATCTGACTGGCGTGCAGCTTGTACACAGAACTATCAGGATGTATTCAGCGCAGAGAACGGATATGAGTTAACATTCGTAGATGCAGATAATGACAACGCAGCTCAGATTGAAGCAGTTCGTGGATTCATTCAGCAGGAACTTGATTACATCATCATCGCTCCTATTGAAACAGCAGGTTGGGACACCGTTCTCCAGGAAGCACAGGATGCTGGTATTCCGGTATTAATCGTTGACCGTTCCGTAGATGCTGACCCTTCTTTATACGAAGCTCACATCGGATGTGACATGGTTGCAGAAGGTGAAATGGCTGGTAACTGGTTAGCTGAGTACTTAAATGGCGAAGAAGCTAAAATTCTTGTAATCGAAGGTTCTGTTGGTGCTTCTGCAACTCTTGGACGTACAGAAGGCTTTAACAACATTGCAGGACAGCACAGCGAGTGGGAAATCCTGGATTCTCAGTCTGGTGACTTCACACAGTCCGGTGGACAGGAAGTTATGGAGTCTTACATCAAATCCTACAGCGACTTCAACGTAGTTGTATGTCAGAACGATAATGAAGCATACGGTGCAATGGATGCAATGGATGCAGCAGGTATCACATATGGTGTTGATGGCGATGTAACAATTATCTCCTTCGACGCTACCCATGATGGACTTCAGTACACGTTAGATGGAAAGATTAACTGCAACGTAGAATGTAACCCATTACAGGCTGTATTCGCAGACCAGGTTATCAAGACAATTCAGAGCGGTGGAACACCAGATGCTGAAACAGTTGTAACAGATGAAGCATTCGTAGCAGCAGGCATCACAAGCTCTCTTGCAACAACAATGACTCAGGAAGTATTAGATGGACGTGCTTACTAAAAGAAACAAGGCTTTATAACAGAAATCATACTCAATAAGGGGAGGGAGTGTTCTCTCCCCTTATTTCATAACAAGAGATAAAAAAGTCCGGTTGGCGGCAGATTAGAATGAAGATGAAGTGTGTGACAGTGGAGGTATGGTATGGATAGCAATATTGCTTTAACGATGCGGGGAATCTGTATGACATTTCCGGGTGTCAAGGCACTGGACAATGTAGATTTTACACTGAAAAAAGGTGAAATCCGCGCCCTGATGGGAGAAAACGGAGCAGGTAAGTCAACATTGATAAAATGCCTGACAGGTGTTAATAAATTTGAAGCCGGAGAAATTCATGTAGATGGAATGGAAGGTGCCATTGTGAATAAAGACACAATGGATGCACAGAAAAAAGGAATTTCAACAGTATATCAGGAAGTAAATCTTTGCCCAAACCTTTCGGTGGCAGAGAATTTATATATTGGACGTGAACCATTGACAAAAATCGGAACTGTCAATCGTCGAAAGATGAATCAGATGGCAGCGAAGTTAATGAAAGACTTAGATTTAGATATAGAAGTAACAAAGAATCTGGAGGAATATTCACTGGCATTGCAGCAGATGATAGCAATTGCCCGTGCAGTAGATATGGAAAGTAAGGTACTGATTCTGGATGAGCCGACTTCCTCTCTGGATGACAACGAAGTAGAGAAACTGTTTACCATGATGCGTAAGCTGCGTAACCAGGGCGTTGGTATTATTTTCGTAACACACTTCCTGGAGCAGGTATATGCAGTCTGCGATGGTATTACCGTTCTCCGTAATGGAACACTGGTAGGCGAGTACAGCATAGAAGAACTTCCAAGAGTCAAGCTGGTAGCCGCTATGATGGGGAAAGACTTCGATGACCTGGCAAGCATTAAACCGGAAGGTGTGACAGATTTAAGTCATGCACCACTGGAAATAGAGGCAAGAGGTTTAAGCCATGCAGGAACAATCAAACCATTCGATTTGGATGTCCATAAAGGAGAGGTTGTTGGTCTGACCGGACTTTTGGGAAGCGGACGAAGCGAACTTGCAAGAGTTATTTATGGTGCAGACAGGGCGCAGACCGGTACTTTAAAGGTCGATGGCAAGGAAGTTAAGATTAAAAACCCGATTGATGCCATGAACCTTGGTATGGGACTTTTACCGGATGACAGAAAGGCAGAGGGAATTATCGGCGATTTGTCCGTACGTGAGAACATCATTCTGGCAATGCAGGCAAAGCTGGGTATGTTTAAGAAGATTCCGATGGCCAGACAGGTAGAGATAGCAGATAAGTACATAGAAATGCTGCAGATTAAGACAGCAAGCAGAGAAACCATGATTAAGAGACTTTCCGGAGGTAACCAGCAGAAGGTTATTCTGGCAAGATGGCTGGCAACTGACCCGGATTTCCTGATTCTGGATGAGCCTACCCGAGGTATCGATATCGGAACAAAGACAGAAATCCAGAAGTTAGTAATCAAGCTGGCACAGGAAGGCAAGAGCATTATTTTCATTTCTTCCGAAATCGAAGAAATGCTTCGTACCTGTAATCGTATGGCAGTTCTTCGTGATGGTGCGAAGGTAGGAGAAATTTCCGGAGATGAAATGACGCAGGAAGGCGTTATGCACGCCATTGCGGGAGGAGGAGCTCATGAGTAAGATTAAAAAATTAACAAAAATGCAGTTATTCCTGCCAATATTCAGTATGATTCTGGTCATGCTGGTAAATGTAATTTATGATATTGCATGTGGAAACGCACCATTTTCCTTTTTCCAGATCAGTACCCAGATAACTTCATCTGGAAATGCTGTATTATACGGACGTTTAATTGATATTTTAAACCGAGGCAGTGAAGTGGCCATTCTGGCAATCGGTATGACCCTGGTTGTATCCGCTTCTGCCGGAACCGATATTTCCGTAGGTTCGGTTATGAGTTTAACCGGTGGTATGTGCTGTATGTTATTAGCCGGCTATGGTGTTACTAACGTATCCGAATATGCATGCCCGCTCTGGGTAGGTATAGGAGCAGGTATTCTGACCGCTGTTGTGTGTGGTCTGTTCAATGGATTCCTGGTAGCATACTTAAATATCCAGCCAATGGTAGCCACCCTGATTCTCTGGTCAGCAGGCCGTGCAATTGGATTGTTATTATGTAACAGTGCTATTGTATATGTCAGAGTACCATCCTTCCAGTTCTTCGGTTCCTACATCGGATTCTTACCGACTCCGATTCTGATTACAGCCATCTGTGTTCTGATTATGGCATTGATTTTGAAATTTACGGCACTTGGAACTTTTGTACAGAGTGTAGGTATCAATAAGAAGGCAGCAAGAATTGCCGGATTTAACTCGGCAAAGATTATCCTGATGACCTATGCAATCTGTGGTCTTTGCGCAGGAATCGCTGGTATCACAGCAACCTCCCGTATCTATTCCGCAGATACCAACAATATTGGTCTGAATATGGAAATGGATGCTATCCTTGCAGTTGCCCTTGGCGGTAACAGTCTTGGTGGTGGTAAATTTAATCTGGCAGGTTCTATTATCGGAGCTTATACCATTCAGGCAATTACAACAACTCTGTATGCGTTAGGTGTATCTTCTGCACAGGCACCGGTATTCAAGGCAATTGTTGTTATCCTGATTGTCGTAATCCAGGCAACACCGGTAAAGGATTATTTCAAAAAACTTTCTGCCCGCAAGGCAGCAGCAAAGGAGGCATAAGAGATGAAAAAGCTGAAAATCAAAGGCAATAATATCTTATTACTCATTACCATCATCCTGTTTGTTGTGATGTATGGTGCGGGCTGTATTGTTTATGCAGATAAAGGATTTACCCATTTACAGACCTTTTTAAATATTCTGATTAACAATGCCGGATTGCTGTGTGTGGCATGTGGAACCACATGTGTCATGCTGACAGGCGGTATTGATATCTCAGTAGGTTCTGTAGTTGCTATGGACTGTATGTTCTTAGCCGTCGGGATGGAAAAATGGGGCATGAGCAGTGGAGTGCTGATGATTCTGGTATTGTTAATCGGCATCGTATTTGGTGCAGTTCAGGGATTCTGTATTGCATACCTGGATATCCAGCCATTTATCGTTACCATGGCAGGTCTGTTCTTTGCCAGAGGTATGACGGCTGTTATCTGTACTGACCAGGTAAGTATTGTAAGCGACAAGCTGTTCACAACACTTTCCACCATGAAGGTAAACATTCCTTTTGGAATCGGTGCTTATACCAATAAGAAAGGTATCTTACAGATACCTTATGTAAGAGTAAGTGTTATTATCGCATTACTGATTGTACTGATTATTTATCTGATGTTAAAATATACCAGATTCGGAAGAAGCATTTACGCAATCGGCGGTAACAGCCAGTCTGCAACCCTGATGGGACTGGATGTACGCAAGACAAAGATGAAGACCTACGTGCTGGCAAGCTTCTTAGCTTCCATTGGTGGTATCTGCTATGCATTGAATACCATGAGCGGAACGACAGCACAGGCAACCGGACTGGAAATGGATGCCATCTCCTCAGCGGTTATCGGCGGAACCCTGCTGACTGGTGGTGTCGGAAATGTGGTAGGAACATTATTCGGTGTAATGATTAACGGAACCATTTCCACACTGGTAAAATCCAATGGTAAACTATTGAGCTCATGGGCGAACATCGTAACAGCGATTCTGCTTTGCTTCTTTATCGTATTACAGGCAATTTTGGCTACTATAAAAGAACGTAAGAAAGCTGCTTAGTGCAAGAAACGAGGGAACATAGCAATATGTTCCCTTTTTGGATTCCAGAAGGAAAGGGAGGAGGACAGGACATGAAGAAAATTGCATTAAAATTTGCTTCTGCCATGCTGATTTTAGCAGCGATTGCATTAAGCGCGCTTCTGATATTGGGAAACAGCATGAAGCAGATTTCAACTCAAAGCCAGGGATTTATGAACAATGAAGTAAAGGAAATTGATACCATTCATGGAATCTATGAAGATTATCTGGAAATTTATACAGCCATGTATGCTCATGTCAATAACAGTCTTTCCAGCGTTATGGATAAGAATGCGGAGAAGATAACCGATACCAGGACACGGATGTGGGCAATGATGGAACAGTATGAGGCGCAGATAACATCCCAGGAGACATTGGACATCTATAATAAGGTAAAAGAAAAACTGCACAGCTATGATGATACCGTAGATAAAATACTGGAGGCAAGCCGCAGTGGGGATAAAGAGGGTGCCAATGTGCTTATTACCAGTAACCTGTATACCATTAATGATTCTATTACCATAAATATGGCGAAACTGTTAGAACTTTCAGAGCAGAACATGGAAACCGGAAAGGGCACGCTAACCCAGACGGCACAGAAAGCGGAAGAAGGAATTGCGGTAGTGGCAGTGATACTGGTGCTTGCCGTGCTTGTGGTTATTTTTATTTCTGATAGAATGTTGGTAGTGCCAATCAAACACATGGCAAAACGGATTCAGAAACTGACCAGTGATATTCATGAGGGACAGGGTAATTTGCAGACCAGAATCCCGGTCGAGACAAAGGATGAACTCTCTGCACTGGCAAAGGGTGTCAATGAGTTCCTGGATATTTTACAGGAAATGATAGGTGGTGTCATGGCTTGCAGTAACGAAATAGACTGTCAGCAGCAGAATGTCAATGCTGTGGTAGAGCAGACAACTCACCATGCAGATAAGACTTCACGTACCATGGAAGATCTGGCAGCCAGTATCGAAGAGGTATCGGCTACCGCATCCTGTGTCAGCGACAGTACCATTCAGGCAGGTGAATTGGTTGGCAGCGTGATGCAGAAGGCAATGGATGGAACGGATTTTGCGGATGAAGTGAAAAATCGCGCCCAGCAGTTACAGCATCTGGCAAAGGGCAGCCGGGAAACCGCCGGAAATATGATTAAGCAATTTGATGTATCCTTACAGGCTTCCATCGAGGAAAGCAATAAGATTGAAAATATCAATACCCTGACAGCCGGGATTCTCAACATTGCATCCCAGACAAACCTGCTGGCGCTGAATGCTTCTATTGAAGCAGCCAGGGCAGGAGAGGCAGGTAAAGGATTTGCTGTAGTTGCAGAGGAAATCCGGGTTCTGGCAGATAATTCCAAGGAAATAGCCAACCATATCCAGGGAATTTCCGCAGAGGTAGTAGCGGCTGTGAACCAGCTTTCCACAAATGCGAATGAGCTCATAAAATTCATCAAAGAAAAGATATTATCGGACTATGATTTGTTGGAAAAGAGCGGCGAACAATATCTGAATGATTCTGTGACCATCGACGATATGATGGGAGATATCCGCAAGGGCATGGAAGAAATCAGTGAAACCATGCGGATGGTTACGGAGTCCAACAATGGTATTTCGGCAAATGTACAGTCCAGCGCAGAGAGTGTCACAGAGGTAGTAAGCGATACCACCGCACTGGCAGAGAAGATGAAAGAGATTACCGGTGCCCTGGAGCAGATATCTGATGTTATTGGTCATTTGTCACAGCAGACATCCTGCTTTGTGCAGATGGAGGAATAAGATTGCATGGACAAAAAAGAACTGAAATACCAGGAACTGGCAGAGTGGATACAGAAACAAATACGGGATGGTAAACTAAGTGCAGGACAGAAACTGTATTCGGAGAACAAGCTGAAAGAAATGTTTGGCATCAGCCGGCAGACCATACGGCATGCCATCAGTCTGTTGGAAAAAGATGGTATTATCCGCAGGGTACAGGGCAGCGGGACATATATCAATGATGACAGGCTGGCGAATCTTGCCAGAAGAAAAAGAATTTCTGTGATTACCACGAATGTAGATGGTTATATTTTTCCCCGGACGATACGAGGCATGGAAGACGTGTTGATAGAACAGGGCTACAGCATCCAGAATGCTTTTACCAATAACCAGAACAGCAGGGAGAAGCTGCTGTTAGAGGACATTATTGAAAAGGATGAGGTAGCAGGCATTATTATGGAAACGACCAAGAGTGGGATTCCCAATCCAAATCTGTCCCTTTATCATGAAATCCGCAGGAAGAAAATACCCATTCTGTTTATTAACAGCTATTATCCACAGCTGAAAATACCCCATGTGTCTATTAGCGACCACATGGCAGGCTGGAAAATGACGAAGTACCTCATATCCATGGGGCACCGGAATATCGGTGGGATATTCAAGCTGGATGACAGGCAGGGGCAGATGCGGTATGCCGGATATGTAGATGCCTTAAATGAGGCAGATATTGCAGTCGATGATACCAGAATTCTGTGGATGGATACAGAAGATGTGAAGCACATGAACAATGCCGGTGCACGTATTCTGGAGCGGATAAAGGGGTGTTCAGCCCTGATTTGTTACAATGATGAGGTTGCTTTCGGATTGATAGAAATCCTGAAGACAGAGGGCATCCGTGTGCCGGAGGATATTTCCATTGTGAGTGTGGATAATTCTGAGCTGGCGATACTTGGTGAAGTCAAACTGACTTCTGTTCCCCATCCTATGGAAACCTTGGGGAGAAAGGCGGCAGAGAACCTGCTTTGCATGATTAAAGACCCGAAATTCGATGGGAATTATGAGTTTGAGGTTAATCTGATTTTGCGGGATTCCGTAAAGAGAATTTTTACGGAAAAAGCGGTATGATACAACTTGAATACAAATGAATACAAGCTGTAAAATGAAGATATAGCTTATTGGTGGAAAACAAGCGAAATCTGTATTAAATACAAGAAATTATAACTTGTATTTAATACAGATAAGTTGTACTTCGCGAAGAGGAAACGGGAAGACGACTTTCAGGTAGCAGAAAACAAAGCAAAAATTGGAGGAAAAGAAAATGAACGCAGTAAAAAATTACAAGTTTTGGTTTTGTACAGGTTCTCAGGATTTATATGGAGATGAGTGCCTGCGAAAAGTAGCAGAACATTCTGCTAAGATTGTGGAAGGCTTAAATGCTTCCGGCAACCTGCCTTTTGAAGTAGTATTAAAACCTACTTTAATCAGCCAGGCATCTATCCGTCAGACCTTTAATGATGCGAATAATGACCCTGACTGTGCGGGAGTTATTACATGGATGCACACCTTCTCTCCAGCAAAAATGTGGATATTAGGCTTAAAAGAGTTTAAGAAACCTCTTTGCCATTTACATACGCAGTTTAACGAAGAGATTCCTTATGATACAATAGATATGGACTTCATGAATGAGAACCAGTCAGCACATGGAGACAGAGAATATGGTCATATTGTAAGCCGTATGGGAATCGAAAGGAAGATTATCGTAGGGCACTGGACAAACGAAAGGGTTCAGAAGCAGTTAGGAAGCTGGATGAGAACTGCTTTGGGCGTAATCGAATCCTCCCATATCCGTGTCTGCCGTTTTGGTGACAACATGAACAATGTTGCTGTTACCGAGGGCGATAAGGTAGAAGCACAGATTAAATTCGGATGGGAAATCGACCATTACTGCGTCAATGACCTGGTAGAATATGTAGATGCTGTACCGCAGGGCGATGTGAATGCACTGGTAGAAGAGTATTACAGCAAATATAAGATTATCGATGAAGGCAGAGACTTAGACGAGTTCAGAAGACATGTAGCCGTACAGGCACAGCAGGAAATCGGTATCGAGAAGTTCCTGACAGATAACAACTATCATGCTGTTGTTACCCACTTTGGTATGTTAGGTGGTTTAAAACAGCTTCCGGGTCTTGCTATCCAGAGACTGATGGAAAAAGGCTATGGCTTTGGTGCAGAAGGCGACTGGAAGGTAGCTGCCATGGTTCGTATGATGAAGCTGATGACAGCTGGCATGAAGGACGCAAAGGGTACTTCCATGATGGAAGATTACACTTACAATTTAGTACCGGGTAAGGAAGGTATCTTACAGGCACACATGTTAGAGGTATGTCCTTCCGTAGCAGACGGCGAAATCGGCATCAAGGTATGTCCTCTGTCCATGGGTAACAGAGAAGACCCGGCACGTCTTGTATTTACCTCCAAGACAGGCCCGGCAGTAGCATGCTCCCTGGTAGACCTGGGAACAAGATTCAGACTGTTAATCAATGCAGTAGACTGCAAGAAGGTTGAGAAGCCAATGCCTAAGTTACCGGTTGGTACGGCATTCTGGACACCACAGCCGAATCTGGAAGTAGGAGCGACCGCATGGATTCTTGCAGGCGGTGCACATCATACAGCCTTCTCCTATGACTTGACTGTAGACCAGATGGTTGACTGGGCAGCAGCTATGGGAATTGAGAGTGTTGTTATTGATAAGGATACCAATATCCGTAGCTTTAAGAATGAACTTCGTTGGAACGAAGCAGCATACCGATAGGACGGAATAATAGAAATAGAAAATGGAGGGTATTATGGGAGCAAAAGAATGTATTGCAAATGGAAAATCCGTATTGGGGATTGAATTTGGCTCTACCAGAATCAAAGCGGTTCTGGTAGACGAGAATAATAAGCCAATCGCATCCGGTGCACACGACTGGGAAAACAGACTGGAGAATGGTATCTGGACATACAGCTTAGAGGATATCTGGAACGGCTTACAGGACTGCTATCGAAAGCTGGCAGAAGATGTGGAAGCACAGTATGGTGAGAAGCTTGTGAAAATCGGTGCCTTAGGCTTTAGTGCCATGATGCACGGCTATATGGCATTTAATGAAAAAGATGAGCTGATGGTTCCTTTCCGTACCTGGAGAAACACCATCACAGAGGAGGCTTCTGATAAACTGACAGAGCTGTTCCAGTATCATATCCCGCAGAGATGGACGATTGCCCATCTGTATCAGGCAATTCTCAATGGGGAAGAGCATGTGTCAGACTTAAAATTCGTTATCACACTGGCAGGCTATATCCATTGGAAACTGACTGGCGAGAAGGTAGTCGGTGTAGGAGAGGCTTCCGGCATGTTCCCGATTGATATTGCAACAGGACAGTTTAATGCCAGAATGGTACAGCAGTTTGATGAACTGGTTGCCGGAAAATATGACTGGAAATTAGAGGATGTCCTCCCGGCTGTTTACACAGCAGGACAGCAGGCAGGTGTACTGACCGAGGAAGGTGCGAAACTGTTAGACCCTACAGGAACCTTACAGGCAGGCGTTCCGCTCTGCCCGCCAGAAGGAGATGCAGGAACTGGCATGGCAGCAACCAACAGCGTGGCACAGCGTACCGGTAACGTATCTGCCGGAACCAGTGTGTTTGGTATGATTGTCATGGAAAAAGAATTATCCAGGGTATACAACGAAATCGATTTGGTTACCACACCGGATGGCAGTCTGGTAGCGATGGTACACTGCAATAACTGTACCTCTGATTTGAATGCCTGGGTAAACCTGTTTAAAGAATATTCTGAGTTAATGGGCATGAAGGTAGATATGAATGAACTGTATGGCAGCCTCTACCGCAAGGCACTGGAAGGGGATGATGACTGCGGCGGACTTCTGGCATACAACTATTTCTCCGGTGAGCATGTAACCGGTTTTAACGAAGGACGTCCATTGTTCGTCCGTACACCGGATGCCAGATTCAATCTGGCAAACTTTATGAGAACCCACCTGTTTACTTCCCTTGGTGCGTTAAAGACCGGACTGGATATTCTGTTAAAAGAAGAGAATGTACAGGTAGATGAAATCTTAGGTCATGGTGGTCTGTTTAAGACAAAAGGTGTTGGACAGAGTATTCTGGCAGCAGCGATTGATGCACCGGTAAGCGTTATGGCAACAGCAGGAGAAGGTGGTGCCTGGGGGATTGCCTTACTGGCATCTTATATGATAAACAAAGGCGCAGAAGAAAGCCTGGCAGCCTTCCTGGATACCAAGGTATTCGCAGGACAGAAGGGCGAGAAACTTGAGCCGGTAGAGAAAGATGTAAAGGGCTTTGATGCTTTCATGAAACGCTACAGTGCAGGTCTTGCGATTGAGAGAGCAGCTGTAGAGTCTTTACAATAATACAGATACATTTCCCGGAGAGGAGAAGAAAATGTTAGAAGAACTGAAAAAACGTGTTTATGAAGCGAATATGCTGCTTCCCAAATATGAACTGGTTACTTTTACCTGGGGAAACGTCAGTGAAATTGACCGTGAGACTGGTATTTTTGCCATTAAGCCAAGCGGTGTGGATTATGATAAGCTGACACCGGATGATATGGTACTGGTAGACCTGAATGGAAATAAAGTAGAAGGAAGATATAATCCTTCTTCGGATACCGCAACCCATGTAGAGCTGTATAAGGCCTTTAAAGACATCGGCGGTGTGGTACATACCCATTCCTCTTATGCCACCAGCTGGGCACAGGCAGGCAGAAGTATTCCATGCTACGGCACAACCCACGCAGATTATTTCTATGGCGAGATTCCCTGCTTAAGATGTTTGAGCGAGGAAGAAATCGCAGATGCCTATGAGAAGAATACAGGACTTCTGATTGTCAGTGAATTCAAGAGAATGGAGAAAGACCCGGTAGCAGTTCCTGCTGTTCTGTGCAAGAACCACGGACCATTTTCCTGGGGAAAAGATGCCCATGAGGCAGTGCACAATGCCGTTGTCTTAGAGGAAGTAGCCAAGATGGCATATCGTGCAGAAACGATTAATGCAAGAATCCAGCCGGCACCACAGGAGTTACAGGACAAACATTATTATAGAAAGCATGGTGCCAATGCATACTATGGACAAAAGTAATCCACAAGCGCAATATTTCTGTAGAGCAAAGCAACAGTTTGTGATATGATAAGAACGAAGTATGTTTGGGAGACCATCATAGAGTAAATATAGTGGAGGTTAACGATGAACAAATTAGAGTTACAAAAAACAGCTAATGAAGTTCGTAAAGGTATCGTAACCGCTGTACACAGCGCAAAAGCCGGACATCCCGGCGGTTCCTTGTCAGCAGCCGATATTTTTACCTATCTTTATTTTGAAGAGATGAATATTGACCCGAAGGAGCCTAAGAAAGCAGACAGGGACCGTTTCGTACTGTCCAAGGGACATACAGCACCCGGTTTATATTCTGCACTGGCATACAGAGGATACTTTCCGGTAGAAGATTTGAAAACCCTTCGTCATTTAGGTTCCTACTTACAGGGACACCCATGTATGCAGGAGACACCTGGTGTAGATATGTCCTCCGGTTCCCTGGGACAGGGTATTTCCGCAGCAGTTGGTATGGCACTGGCAGCAAAAATGGACGGCAAGGATTACAGAACCTATACTCTTCTGGGCGATGGAGAAATCCAGGAAGGTCAGGTATGGGAAGCAGCTATGTTTGCAGGACACCGTAAACTGGACAACCTGGTAGTTATCATTGATAACAATGGTTTACAGATTGACGGTAAGATTGATGATGTATGTTCTCCTTATCCGATTGATAAGAAGTTTGAAGCATTTAATTTTCATGTAATCAACATCGATGGAAATGATTTCGACCAGATTGATGCAGCATTCAAGGAAGCAAAAGCAACCAAAGGAATGCCTACTGCAATCATCTGCAAGACCGTAAAAGGCAAAGGCGTTTCCTTCATGGAGAATAATGCCGGATGGCACGGCAAAGCACCGAATGATGAAGAATATGCTATCGCAATGGCAGACCTCGAGAAGATTGGTGCAGAATTAGGAGGTGCAAACTAATGGCAGATGTTAAAAAAGTTGCTACAAGAGAAAGCTATGGTAATGCACTTGCTGAGTGTGGTGCAGAATATCCCAATCTGGTAGTTCTGGATGCAGACCTTGCAGGCGCTACCAAGACAGGCGTGTTTAAGAAGGCTTTTCCTGACCGCCATATTGATTGTGGTATTGCAGAATGTAATATGACGGGTATTGCGGCAGGTCTTGCAACCTGTGGCAAGATTCCTTTTATCAGTTCCTTTGCAATGTTTGCAGCAGGACGTAACTTTGAGCAGGTTCGTAACTCTATCGGCTATCCGCACTTAAATGTCAAAATCGGTGCAACCCATGCCGGTATTACCGTTGGTGAAGATGGTGCAACCCATCAGTGTAATGAGGATGTGGCTCTGATGAGAACCATTCCGGGAATGACTGTTATTGTTCCTTCTGATGATGTAGAAGCAAAAGCAGCCGTAAGGGCAGCTATCGAATTTGAAGGACCTGTTTACTTACGTTTCGGACGTGCAGCAGTTCCGGTAATCAACGATAAGCCTGATTATAAATTCGAAATTGGTAAAGGTGTTCTGTTAAAGGAAGGTAAGGACGTAACTATTATTGCAAGCGGTATCACAGTTGCAGCGTCCTTAGAGGCAGCAGAAATGCTGGCAGCAGATGGCATCAGCGCAGAAGTGCTCAACATCCATACGATTAAACCTCTGGATGAGGAGCTGGTACTTGCTTCTGCAAAGAAGACCGGCAAAGTGGTGACCGCAGAAGAACATTCCGTTATCGGCGGACTGGGAAGTGCGGTATGCGACTGTTTATCCGAAAAATGCCCGACACCGGTACTCCGGATTGGTATGCAGGACAGATTCGGCGAGTCCGGACCGGCAGCAGCCCTGGTTGCGAAATACGGCTTAGATGCAAAGGGAATTTACGAAAAAGTAAAAGCGTTTGTATAATTTGCTATAATTAAGAGAAAAACATGTAAGATACAGGTTATAGAATCATATAGTTCCCTGGAAACGGGGAATTATATGATTTTTGACCATAGTGTGTGAAAGCAAAGAGAAATGATATATGAAAGGCATGGAAGAATGTCTGATAGAAAGAACATTTTGTCACCCTCTATCCTGGCAGCAGATTTTGCTATATTGGGGGAACAGATTAGAGAGGCTGATGAAGCCGGCGCAGAATACATCCATATAGACGTAATGGACGGCGTATTCGTACCATCCATATCCTTTGGGATGCCGGTTATTAAGTCTATCCGTAAAGTAACTAAGAAAATATTTGATGTACATCTCATGATTGTGGATCCGGAGCGGTTCGTAAAAGAATTTGCAGAGTGTGGGGCAGACAGTATTACCTTCCACATTGAGGCGACAGAAGACGTGGATGAAATCATTGACCAGATACACAGTCTTGGATGCCGGGCTGGTATGGCGATTAAGCCCAAAACCCCGACAGAAGTGGTAAGGAAGTATTTATCCAAGGTCGATATGCTGTTAGTGATGACCGTAGAGCCTGGCTTTGGAGGACAGAAATATATTCCGGAATCCACTGAGCGAATCCGGGAGATTCGCCATATGGCAGAAGAGATGGGAATTGACCTGGATATTCAGGTAGATGGCGGTATTACGGAAGAAAACATATCGGTAGTGCTGGATGCCGGAGCCAATGTTATTGTGGCAGGCTCCTCTGTTTTTCGTGGAAATGTAACAGAAAATGTACAAAAATTAATGGCGCAGTTTTAAGCTGCGCCATTTGTCTGTTATTTTTCCGGTCTGATTTCTGCTGCCATTCGTTGCTTTTCCAGATTCTTTGCCTTTTCAGGTAATGCTTTAATCCGAAACAATATTTTGTAACCAGATGCCTTTCTTTACCAGAATAAAACCAATTACACATTTTATGAAATCCCCCATCTGTACAAAAACATAAACTGCGATAACCGGAAGCGATGTGTAGTGGCTTAAGGTATAAGCAATCGTTACGCTCACACACCAGATAAAAACACTGTCAAATAGGAAGGTAATAATGGTTTTACCGCCGGAACGCAGTGTAAAGTATGTAGAATGCAGAAAGGCATTCTGTGGCATGAAAATGGCAGTTACCATAATCAGCCTGGTTGCCAGCTCGCGGACATCCTCTGTGGTATTATAGAGGTTTGGGAAGAACGGTGAAAACAAGAGCATTAGTAAAGCAATGCCAGTACAACTAAGTACCGAAAAAGTAATCATTTTTGTGTCGGTTTCCCGGGCTTCCTTCATCTTTCCGGCACCCAGAAGCTGTCCTACTACGATGGCAACCGAATCACCCAGTGCCAGGAAGACAATGTTAAATACATTGTTAATGGTATTGGAAATATTCAGGGAGGCAATGACATTCAATCCGCGGATAGAATAACACTGTGCCAGCATGGCCATGCCGGCAGCCCATAAAGTTTCGTTAATCAGAAGCGGTGAACCCTTTGCCAGAATCTTTCCGGTAAGATGCAACGGCACTTTCAGGGAGGAATAGAGCCCTTTGATAAAAGGATTGGCTTCTGCATGCTTATGGGTGTGAATCAGCACAATGGCGGCTTCCACATAACGGGAAACGACCGTTGCAATGGCGGCACCGGCTACGCCAAGAACCGGAGCACCGAATTTTCCATAGATTAAAATATAGTTCAGAATCAGATTTACAAAAACGGCAACAATACCCGCTTTCATAGGAAGGATAGTCTGCCCACACTCACGTAACGTACTGGCATAAACCTGAACCATCATAAAAGGTGGTAGTCCCAGCAGCATAATCCATAAATACTCTCTGCCGTAGATTAAGGTTGCCGTGGCATTTTCTACCGTTCCTTCCCCCTGTAAATATAGATGAATCAGCGTATCCCCGGCACCCAGAAAAAGAGCAATGGTAATCACGGTTATCACAAGCACGGTCAGCAGCTTGAAACGTACTGTCTGACGGATACCTTCGTGGTTCTTCTGACCGAAATATTGTGCAGTAAAAATACCGGCACCGGATACGGCGCCAAAAAGGCACAGATTATACACGAAAAGCAACTGGTTTACAATCGCCACACCCGACATCTGCTCCGTGCCGACCTGACCAATCATAATGTTGTCCAGAAGACTGACAAAGTTGGTAATACCATTCTGGACCATAATCGGCACGGCAATGGCCAGGACCATTTTGTAGAATGCTTTATCTCCTATAAATTGATGAAGAAAAGAATGTTTCGTTTTTGTCTGTTCCATTTGAAAAACCTCGTTTCTATACGCCAATTGAGAGTAAAAATATGATGTTGTGGCGATAATTAAAATTATGCAAAGGGTAGTAGTGCCATTGCAATACTATAGAAATAGTGCATTATAAATTTAAGAAGATAAATGCACGGATATTTATTCTACAATATCTGCGTACAAGATGCAATAGCTGTCGAAATATAGCGGGAAAAATAGTCGGAAAGACTACGCTATCCGTTTCGTTTTTTTGCTTTTTAAGAGAATTTTTACTTGCTATTCTATGGATTATAAAATAGTATGGAATATAGAAAACTATTTATTTCCATTGAACAGGTGGAGATGTATAAATTGACTGGAGGCAGATTATGAAACTGGAAAAATTGACAGACTGCGAAGAATTAGTTATGAAAACGGTATGGGACGCAGAAGAAGAACTGAGTCTTATGGAAGTTATGGCGAGAGTCAATGATAAATATCACAAAGATTGGAAACCACAGACGGTATCCACTTTTTTGGCGCGTCTTGTAAAGAAAGGTTATTTAAAACATTATCGTCAGGGGCGTGTATTCTTTTATCAGATTCTTGTCCCGTTGGATGTATATAAAGGACAGCTTACAAGCGATTATGTTGCATTTTGGAATCATAACAATGCGGATGAATTCCTATGTGCACTTTCAGAAGGAAGACCATTGCGCGGCGATGAGATTGAAAGGATACAAAAGCTGATAAATGGAATGGGCAAGTAACCTGTTTGTTGCGTTACTTTTAATGGACATTACAGGAACAATATTTTTCCTGTTCGGACAACTCTTTTACAGAGTGTGGTTCGAGCATAATGTCAGATGGCTGCGGATAGGCGTTGCCGTGATACTGGCAACGTATGGAATACCGATTGTATATGCCGGGTTATATGTTAAGACGTGGATAGATGCATGCTTTAAGGGAACACTGAAAGATAGCTTTTTCAATCTTTATTACAGCACGGAAACGACTCTTCGGACGTTTCAGGTGTTGGGATGCATTTGGTCGGCTATGTTTCTGGGACTTTTAGCGTATCGTCTTTACAGAAGGCACTGCTGGGCACAGGTCTGCAAAGGAAATATACCGGAAGAAGATTATGAAGTAGAAGAACTGTTTGGTAAGATTGCAGCGGATTTAGGATTACAGGGGAAGGTATCACTTTACCGAAATGATTTGATAGAGGTTCCCTGTGTTACCTATTATCATGGTTTGATTGTGATATTGCCGTTGGTAAGATATACGAAAGAAGAAACCGGTATTATTTTATATCATGAGCTGTGTCATCATCTGGAGAAAGATGTTGCCTTTAAAACCATGGGCATCGTAATCAGCCTGCTCCATGTTTTTAATCCGGCGGTACATATTCTCTTGAAGGAGATGGAGTTGCTTTGTGAAGAATCCTGTGACAGATTGGCATGTCAGAGAGGTGCAGGGTTGTTTTCCCAACGGAGATACTTCCAGGTTATCCTGGATATGATAGCCGAAGCGACCCCACGGGACCGGTATCAACTATTCGCACTGTTTGATACAAAATCTAACTATGAAAGGAGAATATTGTGTATGATGAAGTCTTGTCAAAATGGAGGATTGAAGAAAGGGACAGCATTGGTGCTGGCAACGTGTTTCTTATTGGGCAGTAGTATCACATCGATGGCTGCCGGAAACGGGGTAACGGATGCGTATCTGCAGGTAGCGGAACAGACGGATGATAGAAATGTTGATGAGACAATCGATGAAGTGGACAGACAGGCCATGCTGGAACTGGCGAGGGAATATGATTTAGACCCCGATACCATTACCATGGTAGGCGAAGAGGGGATAGAACTGATAGGCAATGTGGTTAACTTTGCATGGAGAGTACCGGCTGGCAGAACCTATATGTCGACAGGGTTTAATCGTGTGGAGGGAGATACGGTGATGCTTGCGGGTGTCGCTAATCCGGATGATATTACCATCCAGTTTGGAATCAGAGATCCGGAATATTTGATGCGTTATATGGAAGATACTGGAAAATTCTCCCATGAATTTGAAATAAAAATGGATGGCAGATATTATTTCTTTATAACCAATATGGATGAAGAACGAGCCGTTGAAGTAGAAGGTGCACTATATAAGTAGTCTGCTATCGTTTTCGCCATAGTAATGGTCTGAAACAAAGATTAATATGAAAACTTAATTGTAATGTGTCAATAAAAAACACCGCTGTGTCATCGGACGTAGCGGTGTTTCTCTGTGCTTTATATCGCACATTTTCTATGCAATTCCCCAATTACATACGACTGTGAAGCAATCCCACCCGGTCAGGGCGTCTTGTGACGGGACTGGGATTGTATTTGCCTGATGGAAGCCTCATCCCGCAACAGCAGCAATTCATAATAATCCAGCAGAGCTTTGGCAGCACTTTTGGACAGCTTCCTGCTCATATCCATCCATTCGCCTAAAGTATAATCGTCGGTAAAGGCGATATTGAGAGAATCCAGACTGGAAGGATACCGGGTGCGCTGCAGCAGGTAATCGGTAGAAACCTGGAAGAAGTCTGCAATGCGAATCAATGTGTGTAAATCCGGAAAGTGAACACCGGTTTCATAATTCGATATGGTGGCAACAGTCACATTTAAGTGACCGGCTAATTCTTTTTGTAAAATTCCCCGTTCTTTTCTCAGATTTGCCAGAAAAGTGCCAAATTCCATGTAGTTTCTCCATTTGTTATTTGCATTACAAAAACAGTTTGTTTATCTACTTATATTACACAATTTTAACAGGAAATAAATAGGAATAAACGATATGAATAGAAATACAAGAAAAGACAGCCAAATATATAGCTATTGTAAAGCAGAAAGCGGTCAGAGAGAAAAAGAACGTTGACTTACAGCTGTTCTACATTATAAGATAGCAGTACATGCGGATAAAAACACAGACGAAATTGCTGTACTAATGTGGAAGGGAGCATTATGAGTATTTTAAATGTAGAAAATTTATCTCACGGGTTTGGGGACAGAGCCATTTTTCAGAACGTATCGTTTCGCCTGTTAAAAGGAGAACATATCGGGCTGATTGGAGCCAATGGCGAAGGTAAGTCCACCTTTATGAATATTATTACGGGCAAATTGCAGCCGGATGAAGGAAAGATTGAATGGGCGAAAAATGTCCGGGTTGGCTATCTGGACCAGCACACTATTTTACAAAAAGGGATGACCATTCGGGAAGTGCTTTCTTCTGCTTTTGACTTTCTGTTTGAAATGGAAACCCGTATGAACGAAATCTGCGATAAGATGGGAGAAGCTTCCGGACAGGAATTGGATGATTATATGGAAGAACTGGGTGTGATTCAGGATATGCTGATGTTACATGACTTCTATATGATTGATGCCAAGGTAGAAGAGGTTGCAAGAGCACTGGGACTTCTGGATTTGGGACTGGACCGGGACGTGACAGATTTAAGTGGCGGACAGCGTACCAAGGTGCTTCTTGGAAAACTGTTATTGGAGAAGCCGGACATTCTGTTGCTGGATGAGCCGACCAACTACCTGGATGCAGAGCATATTGAGTGGCTGAAGCGGTATCTGAATGAGTATGAGAATGCATTTATTCTGATTTCCCATGATATTCCGTTCTTAAACAGTGTTATTAACCTGATTTATCACATGGACAATCAGGAACTGAATCGTTATGTAGGGGATTACGACAAATTCAAAGAAGTTTATGAAATGAAGAAATCCCAACAGGAAGCAGCCTATAACAAGCAGCAGAAGGAGATTGCGGAATTAAAAGATTTCGTGGCGCGGAACAAAGCCCGTGTGGCGACCCGCAATATGGCAATGTCCAGACAGAAAAAGTTAGATAAGATGGATATGATTGAACTGGCAGCGGAGAAGCCTAAGCCGGAATTCCATTTCAAAGAGGCAAGAACACCGGGCAGATATATTTTCCAGACAAAAGACCTGGTTATCGGATATGATGAACCATTGTCGAAGCCACTGAACCTGGAAATGGAGCGTAACCAGAAGATTGTATTAACCGGTGCAAATGGTATCGGTAAATCTACGCTTCTGAAAAGCATCCTTGGGTTGATTAAGCCACTGGCAGGAGAAGTGGAACAGGGAGACTATTTAGAGATAGGTTATTTTGAGCAGGAGATGAGCCAGGATATCCAGACCACTTGTATAGAGGAAATCTGGCAGGAATTTCCGGGATATACGCAGTATGAGGTGCGCTCTGCCCTGGCAAAATGTGGGCTGACTACGAAACACATAGAGAGTAAGGTTAAAGTACTAAGCGGTGGAGAGCAGGCAAAGGTCAGACTGTGCAAGCTCATCAACAAGGAGAGCAACCTGCTGGTATTGGACGAGCCTACCAATCATCTGGACGTGGATGCCAAGGAGGAGTTGAAACGTGCCTTACAGGAATACAAGGGAAGCATTCTTATGGTATGCCATGAGCCGGAGTTCTACGAAGGACTGGCTACGGACGTGTGGGATTGCACGAAATGGACAACGAAGATGGTATAATGTGCAGTCCTGTAGTTAGAGAAGGAATGTACAGATAAAATACGGATAGATGGACTTGTTTGTATACAAAAAGGACTTGTACTTAGACTAAGTACAAGTCCTTTAGTGTATTCAGGTCCTCTCTGGACAGATGCATAACATCGATGTAGTAACGTTCCATGGAACCGAACTTTTCTTTTATAGAAGTAAAAATGGAAGCAATATATTCTTCCTTTACGCTGGCAACAGCACGGACACAATCCAACTCCTTTTCGCTGCGGGCAAGGGGACGGGCCTGTTCCACTTCCATCTCGGTGTGGGCAGCCAGATATTCTCCGGTCAGCATATAGTCTGCGATGATGTCATCCATGGATACCCCCAACAGATACTGCAGCAGAGCCGTTCCCACACCGACCCGGTCTTTTCCCAGGCTGCAATGCCAGAGAGAAGCACCGGAAGGATTCATCAGCAGATGCTGTAGAAAATGTCTGTACTGCTGGCAGCCGTAGGCACTGGTACTCAGGTCGTCATACATTTTTGTCATATATTGCTCTGGGGTAATTGGATTCGTACGGAAAATCTGAAGAATCAGGCTTAGACTGTCGGCTTTTCCCTCTCTGGTAATGCCAAGGGCTTTTTCTTCCAGAATGGGATTTCCGATGTGGGAAACGCCGGGAATCTGTGGGTCGGGTTTGCCGTTCTGCTCATGCAGGGTTCGAAAATCAATAATCTGTTTTAAGTGATAATCTTCACAGAGAATGTGAAGGTCTTTTTCAGAGGCGTTACAAAGAGCACCGCTTCGCAGCAGGACACCGGATTTGATATGCCCTCCGTCTGTTGTTTCCATGCCGCCTAAATCCCTTGTGTTGGGCAGGGATTCTAAGGGGATTTTGATACTTGTTTTCATTTGTGATACCTTTCTGTTAATTGACAGTATATCCTAAATTATATATGATAGATAAGGTGAAAACAAGGAACTTATTCTTGCAATGAGATTCAATGAGATTATGATTTACTGGCATTCTCCGGCAGTTTTTATGACAGTATATTTTAACAGGAGATAACAGGAACGGAACGTGCCTGCAGGAAGCAGGTGGGGAAAGGCGTGTTGATAAAATGAAGAAGTTAGGAAGAAATGATGCCTGCTGGTGTGGAAGCGGCAGGAAGTACAAGGCATGTCACATGGCATTTGATGAGAAAATCGAGCATTATGCACTGGAAGGGCATATCGTGCCAACTCACGATATGATTAAGACACCGGAACAGTTAGAGGGTATCCGGGAAAGTAGTAAAATCAACATTGCGGTACTGGATGAGGTAGCAAAACAGATTCATATCGGCATGAGCACCGGGGAGATTGACAAACTGGTTGATGATATGACGAGGGAAATGGGGGGTATCCCGGCACCTCTTGGGTACGAAGGATTCCCCAAGAGCGTCTGCACTTCTATCAATGAGGTCGTCTGCCATGGAATTCCTTGTAAGGAAAGACTGCTGCAGGAGGGCGATATTGTCAATGTGGATGTATCCACCATTTACAAGGGCTATTTTTCGGACTCCTCCCGTATGTTTATCATGGGCAATACAACCCCGGAGAAGCAGAAGCTGGTACAGGTGGCAAGAGAATGTATTGATGTGGGACTGGAACAGGTAAAGCCATGGAATTTTCTGGGAGATATGGCACAGGCAATCAATGACCATGCTAAGGCAAATGGTTATTCTGTGGTCCGTGAAATTGGTGGACATGGAGTGGGACTGGAGTTCCATGAAGAGCCATTTGTCAGCTATGTAACCCCGAAGGGAACCGAGATGCTGATGGTTCCAGGCATGGTATTTACGATTGAGCCTATGGTAAATATGGGAAAAGCCGATATTTATGTAGATGACGAGGACGGATGGACGGTCTATACCGAGGATGGCAAGCCGTCTGCCCAGTGGGAGGTTACCTTGGCGGTAACCGAAGATGGTTATGAAATTCTGACCTTTTAAAAAGCGTTTTGACAGTCATAAAGTCAGGAAACATCTGATATACGGATGTTTTCCTGACTATTTTATTGCGTAAAATTGTGCAATATTCCGATATTGTTTTCCTGGACAAGATTTGTTATGGTATCCATACAATCTTTGGATTCTACAAAAGTATACTTTATTTCGTACATTCTGTGCGAAAGTCCGGGCAGTTCGCCCACTATTCCAAATATTGAGGGAAAAAGCAGGAGTTAAGAACAAAAACAAAGAACAGAAACAAGGAACAAAACAAGGAACAGAAACAAAGAACAGAAGCAAGGAACAGAAACAAAGAGTGGATAACAGAAAGGAAAAGCAGACACAGAGAGAAACAGAAAAGAAGAAATGAAAAAGTTTACAGAGAAAGAAGGTAGTTTATGCGAGAAATTATGACACGATTGTCGGAAAGTATCCGGGAGAGATGGAGTGACCCGGAACGGAAAGAAGACCGGCTTGGCATGATTCTGACGGCAGCAGTAGCCATGATTGTTATTATTATCCTGCTGTTGCTATTGGGCTATTATGTATGGAATCAAAAGGAGGGACTGCAGGAAGAAACAGTAGTGCGGGAGCGGGTCGTAGAGAAATATATGGCAGAACCCTCCGAAGAGGAGGAAGCCCTGCGACAGGAATACCTGGCAAACGTTGCTTATCTGGGAGAAAAGGTTCAGGAGCTTTTGGAGAACATGACGCTGCTGCAGGAGGAATTAGAGCAGGTATCGGAACAGACGGGTAAGGAAGAGGACGCTTTGCAGGCGCAGATACATACGGTGCAGCAACAGGTCAGCCAACTGGTGCAGGAGTTAAAGGAAACCCAGGTGCAGTTGTACGACCTGACGGATTTAATCCAGGTGCTCAATGTGACGACGATTCCGTTGATTCAGCAACAGCTTGCCGAAGTACAGACCCAGATGGTACAGATGAAGACGGACATTACCACCCTGTACAGTAAGATTGCAGCCTTGGAAAAAGAGGATGAGAGGCTGTGGGCCGGAATTCAGGGACTGGAAGAAAAGCTGACAAAGACACTGGATGGAACGGTAAATGATATGACCAGCCAGATAGAGCAGACCAATCAGCGGATAGAAGAAATGCTGGGGCGCACGTTACAGTATCGGTATGATGCCCAGACAAATACCTTGTATCTTATGCCGGGAAAGGAGTAGAGGAAGCTATGTGCAGAAGAAATGAGAATGGAAATGGGAAAGGGAAAGACAGGAAAAATAAGGATAGAACGAGCTATGTTGGAAGGAACAGCGGTAAAAAGAATGTAGGACAGTTGTTGATTCTGCTGTTGATAGGCAGCTTTGTCGTATCGGCATCCGTGTCTGCCAGTGAAAGTGGTACATTTCAGAGTAAAGGAAGAATCGAATATACGGACACCGGTGGACAACAGGTTATTTTTGATGCAGGAGATTTGGAAGTGCTTTTTCGATATGCCGCTGAGGGGAAGAAACGATTGACGAAAGCTCTTGGCGGCGTTGGAACACAGCTGGTAAAGACAGAGACGGGATATGGTTACGTAAGGGCGCAGAAACAGGAAGAACTGCCGGATGGAGAAGTGCTCCGGATTCCCTTTGCCATGCTGCAGCAGGCATTGCTGGATTCCCAGAAGATACCGGAGCAGTATGGAGAGACTTGCATGCTTGCCACGTCAGATAATCTTACCCTGGGCAGGGCAGGATTTGCGGATGGTACAATGGCTCTGGGAAATAATCATGATTTATTGGAGCATTACCTTCGAGGCTATCTGGAAGGGCTGGGTATTATTGATTATGAGCTGTTATATGACGAAGAAGGAAATCTCATTGGCATGAAGAAAAGGGGGTAGTGTGAAAAATCCATATACGAAAGATTTTTCACACACGAGATTTGTGTCTGCGCGCACTTGACACAAACTCGGCATGCGCAAAAAGCGTGCGCAGAAATGGAGATTAGAATGAAGTGAAAGCACGAACAGGACGAAGGACAGGAAGAATGGGAAAAAGAACCGATAGAGTGAATACACGGAAGAAACGATTCCGGCTTCCTGCCATGCTGGGCATGATTCTGGCTGCCGGCATAGCCTGCCCTGGTGTGGCAAAGGCAGCAACCGTAGAACCGGTTTGGCAAAGCAAGGGAAAAATAGTGTGGGAAATGCCGGGCACTTCCCTGGTATGGGATACAGAAGATTTACACCATGTTTATCAGAGCCTGTCAGAACAGAAAAGAAAGATAATCGAAGGATTGCACCAGGTGGGAACGGTACTGTATGAAACCGGTGGGGAAACAGGCTATGACAGACATCCGGACAGGGACAGGGCGGAATCCTTTTCCGGGGATATCCGTAAGGTAAGCTGGAGCTTGTTGGAAGAGGCGGTTTGCACTTCCCAGAATGTGCCGGAAGCTATTCCGGTAAGACACCCGGAACGGGCGTTACATCTGGAAGGCATTGGAGAGAGTACCGCGCAATACGAGGCGGCAGCGGCGGATAATATTTCCCAGGGAAAAGCAGTGTGGATTCAGGGGAACTTTGTTATCGGAAATGGGGCGGATAATGAAAAGGCGTATCAAAAAGGCAGGGAAGACGGCGGTAACGGAAACCTGCCAGATGGCTTTCTGCCCATTTATGAGGCAGCAGAAGTTAGGACAGAATTGAGACATGTCCATATCGGTAAGGCAGAGAATGTGGATGGCACCAATGGCTGCTATCGTAATTATGCAACTACGCATACGCACACTTCTTCCTGTGGGGCGGCTTTGACCTACTGTGAAGCCGTCTGGTATCCTAATCCGTCAGAGGAAGGAGGGGGCAGCTGGCATGGTGGCTATTATACCTGCGGTTATCATGGAGGCTACTATGAGGGTGCCGGGCAGTGCCCTTATTCGGAAACCCAGTCAGTTACCACCTGGCATCATGAGATAAACTGTGGAAAAGAAGGGCTTCTTTACGGAACGATGAGACTGTCCGGTACAACCGCTGCAGAATATGATGGCAGTATTCTGTTAGAACTTCAACTGGAAGAAGGAGCAGGGTATTCTGAACTGCACTGGAACAGTGAGAAACGGTGTCAGTGGGAGGATGCAGAAGGGAATATTATTGGGGAAGGGGAAACCTGTAAAGTGACGTTGCCGGGAGTGTATGTGTGTCGGTTATTATTAGCCAATCAGGAAGTCAGTAACCGGAGTATCCGCACATCTGCAGCTATAGCGGGGCTGGTAAAAAAATAAGAAAAAGCGGGATTTGACAACTGTATTTCTTTATGATAGGCTAACACTATATGGCAAAGCGTTGAGGAAGAGAGTAGATAAGTGGAAGCTTTTCAGAGAACATTCCGTTAGCTGGGAGGAATGAAGCGGAACCTTATTGAAGATGGCTTCTTAGCAGTGTATTTGAAACTTAGGATAGAAGAAAGTGAGCGTAGGATACAACAGGTTCCGCCTGTTACAGCGGCAGAGTATTTTTGTACTTGTGGAGGTCTGTTTCGTGAGAAACGGACGAAGAGAAGTGGTAACACGGTTTACACCCGTCTTCTTGTATTTATTATGCGAAGGATGACATAATAGATAAAGAGGGCGGTTTTTTATTTCGTACATAGAGAGAAGGGAGCTTATCATGAACAAAGGAAAGTATTACATTACAACAGCGATTGCTTATACTTCCGGTACACCCCACATCGGTAACAGCTATGAAATCGTGCTGGCAGACAGTATTGCCCGATTTAAAAGAAAAGATGGCTACGATGTATTTTTCCAGACCGGAACAGATGAACATGGGCAGAAAATTGAATTAAAGGCACAGGATGCAGGGGTTACCCCGCAGGAATTCGTAGACAAGGTGGCTGGCGAAATCCGCAGAATCTGTGATTCCCTGAATACTTCTTATGATAAATTTATCCGTACTACGGACGATTATCATGAGAAACAGGTGCAGAAGATTTTCAAGAGACTGTACAAACAGGGCGATATCTACAAAGGAGCCTACGAAGGCATGTACTGTACACCCTGTGAGTCTTTCTGGACAGAATCCCAGTTAGTAGATGGCAAATGTCCTGACTGTGGCAGAGAAGTAAAGCCTGCCAGGGAAGAAGCATATTTTTTCAAGATGAGTAAATATGCGGATAAGCTGATTGAGCATATCAACAGTCATCCGGAATTCATTCAGCCGGTTTCCCGTAAAAACGAGATGATGAACAACTTCCTGCTGCCGGGCTTACAGGACTTATGCGTATCCAGAACCTCTTTCAAGTGGGGAATCCCGGTCGATTTTGATGACAAGCATGTTGTGTATGTATGGCTGGATGCCCTGACCAACTATATTACCGGAATTGGTTATGATGCGGATGGCAACAGCAGTGAGCAGTATAAGAAGTTGTGGCCGGCAGACTTACATCTGATTGGAAAGGATATTATCCGTTTCCATACCATTTACTGGCCTATTTTCCTGATGGCCTTAGGAGAGCCGTTGCCAAAGCAGGTATTTGGTCATCCATGGCTGTTACAGGGAGATGGCAAGATGAGTAAATCCAAAGGGAATGTAATCTATGCAGACGATTTGATTGATTTCTTTGGTGTAGATGCGGTACGTTATTTTGTATTGCATGAGATGCCTTTTGAAAATGATGGTGTCATTACCTGGGATTTGATGGTAGAACGTCTGAATTCTGACCTGGCAAATACACTTGGTAACCTGGTAAACAGAACCATTTCCATGAGCAATAAATATTTTGACGGCGTGGTGGAGAATAAGAAGGTTGGCGTAGATGCCGGTGCAGAGGATGTGGATGCCGATTTATTCCGTGTGCTGACCGATACTTACACCAGAGTGTCCAGGAAGATGGACGACCTTCGTGTAGCAGATGCCATTACCGAAATTTTCGTATTGTTCAAGAGATGCAACAAATATATTGATGAGACAATGCCATGGGCACTGGCTAAGGATGAGTCCAAGAAAGACAGACTGGCAACCGTTTTATACAATCTGTTAAATGGTATTCTGGTGGGAGCATCCCTGTTAGAGCCTTATATGCCGGAAACAGCGAAGAAGATTGCAGAGCAGATAAAGGCTCCGTTAGTAGATTTTGCGATATTGGAAGAATGTGCAAAAGAGGGTAATACCCAGAAGGCTGCACTTTTATATCCTGCGTCTAATAAAGTCACAGATACACCGGAGATTCTGTTTGCACGTCAGGATTTAAAAGAAGTCATGGAAAAAGTAGAAGCTATGTTTGCAAAACGGAAGGCAGAAGCCGGTAATGCAGAAGAAAGCACGGAAGAAGTGCCGGAAGATGTCATTGATATTGAGGCAAAGGAAACCATTTCCTATGATATTTTTGATAAATGCCAGTTCCAGGTGGGCGAGATTATTGCGTGTGAGGAAGTGAAGAAATCCAAGAAACTGCTTTGCTCTAAAGTCAGAGTTGGCTCTCAGGTAAAACAGATTCTGTCTGGTATCAAACAGCATTACAGTGCAGAAGAAATGGTTGGTAAGAAGGTTATGGTACTGGTAAACTTACAGCCGAGAGAAATTGCAGGCATGATGTCGGAAGGAATGTTGCTGTGTGCAGAAGATGCCGAAGGAAATCTGGCACTGATGACACCGGAATGCCCGATGCCTGCCGGAGCAGAAATCTGCTAGTAAAAATCCTGCAGTGGCAGAAAAAGTATTGGGAAAGGTTATACTGTGATTAGAAAAGAAGAATTTTATTTTGACTCCAGAGATGGAGAGCATAAAATCCGTGCAGTGAAATGGCTGCCGGAGGAAGAAAAACCAGTCTGTATCTTACAGCTTGTCCACGGAATGGCAGAATATATTGACCGCTATGAGGAGTTTGCCCTTTTCCTGGTCAAAAGAGGGTTCCTGGTAGTAGGAGATGACCATCTGGGACATGGTAAGTCGGTAAATCCGTCGGATGGCTATGGCTATTTTTGTAAGAAAGATGCCCCTACGGTACTGGTGCGGGATGAACATCGTTTAAAGAAGCTGATGCAGGAACAGTATCCGGGTGTCCCTTATATGATTCTGGGACACAGCATGGGTTCTTTTATTACCAGAAATTATCTCCTGCGTTACGGAAGCGGCATTGATGGGGCTATTATCTGTGGAACCGGAATGCAGGATAAAGTTACTTTGTTCTTTGCCAGGACACTGGCGGCCGTGCAGAAAGTATTCTGTGGCGATAAGCATGTCTCAGGGTTATTGAACAAGGCAGCGTTTGGCAGTTACAATAAGCGGATAGCTCATCCAAAGACGAAGAACGACTGGCTTTCCCGTAACGAAGAAAATGTTGCCGGGTATGAAGCAGACAGTCTGTGTGGATTTACTTTTACGGTAAACGGCTTTGCCACATTGTTTCGGTTGATTCATAATCTGCACGATAAAGAAAGCCTGGCAAAGATGCCAAAGGAGCTTCCTGTGTTTTTCATTGCCGGAGCAGAAGACCCGGTTGGAAATTACGGAAAAGCCGTGGAGAAGGTGTATCGTTCTTATCTGGAGCTGGGGATGACAGATGTACAGATGAAGTTATATCCCGAAGACAGACATGAACTGTTAAACGAAGTGGACAGGGAAGATGTCTATGAGGATGTCTATCGGTGGATTGTGCAGAGGCTTTCCTGAAAGGACAGATGAGGTAAGCATGCAGGAAAGGGCGTTTCTATGAAGAAGTGGATAGGATTATTATGTGGAATACTGTTACTCTTTGCTGCATCAGGAGTCTGCCTGGCGGCAGGGAAAACAGAAGAACCTTCTACCGACTCTGTGCTACAGTGGCTGATGGAAAAAGTATCCGATGAAGAACTGGATATCGGTCAGGAGGATAGTATCCGGGCGGCGATTGCAGAAGCGGAAGAAAACTTTGAGGTAACTCTTACTGAGGCGGAAAAAGACCGTATTGTTACTGCTTTGCAAAAGGCGCAGGCGTTGGGAGTCGGTAAGGACGAGATGCTTGATAAAGCGCAGGAACTATACAAAAAATATGGGGAAGATGCGGTAAAAGAGGCAAATCAGGTCATTAATGATGCAGTGGAGGAAGCCGTAGAAGGGGCTGCCAAGAGCCTGTTGCAGAGTATTAAAGATTCTGTCAGGGATTCAGTAAGCAAGTTTTTTAAGAATATAGGAATCTTTTAAAAGTCCGGGGAGGACGATTCTGGTGTCATATACGGGTTTGACATTATAGTCGTTCTTTCCCGGGCTTTTTATGTAACAGGAAAGTGTCTGTATGTGATAATGTTTTATATTTGTCGCAGAAGCTGTTCTTGTTAGCGGTAGCGAACAATGCTATAATGAATTTTGTAGATAAGGGAAACGATTCTGCAGAAAAGGAAGGGGAAAGATGGAAAGAGTACATAAGCAAAACTATACTATTATACTCATTGGAATTGCATTACTGTCAGTGATGTCGTTATT
The DNA here is from genome assembly GCA_934418125.1 of uncultured Lachnospiraceae bacterium. Taxonomy (GTDB): domain Bacteria; phylum Bacillota; class Clostridia; order Lachnospirales; family Lachnospiraceae; genus UBA3282. The sequence goes on along the minus strand of CAKRWT010000015.1, from coordinate 18,503 downwards.
TGCCTATGGGCTTACGGCAGCAGGATTTCTGGGAGTAGGGATTTTGGTAGGCAGTGGAATCCTGTCTACTATCTGCAAAGCTGTTATCAAAGACGATTTAATGAAAGCAGTGGGAATTACGGTATTTCCTGCCATTGCAACACTGATATATTCGGGTGTGCAGGGAGGTAATCCGATTGCTTTTCTTGCCAATTATGTATTTCTGGCGATGATGGCAGCTTATTTTGAACGAAAACAGGTAATTGCTTTTGCGGGAGTTATTGGGGGCATTTCTTTAATATGCGCCATTTTCTGGCCACAGATTATTGAAGGACCGGAGGGAAGCGTGGTGCATGCAGTGACGAAGGTTATTCTGTTCCTGCTGATGGCAGGGGTGCTGGTAAATTCCACCACCAGAGGACATGAACTGCTGGATACTGCTACAGATACACTGGAAGTGGTAAAACAGAATGAAAAGACGGCTACAGATATTGCAGAGAACTTAAACGGTGTGATTGCCTCCTGCCGGGAGAATGTTGAGAAGCTTTCTGTACAGGCGGAGTCTGTTAATCAGGCAGCAACACAGATGGGTACGGTAGTGGAAAATACTACAGGCGCGACGGTTACGGTAGGCGAGAAGGTAACGGGAGCCAGTGAACAGATAGAGAAGAACTATGAGCTGGCAAAGAATCTGGAAGATAATTTTGTAGCCATGAATCAGGTGGTATCAGAGGGGGATACAGAAGCTAATCTGGTAAAGGAAAATCTCCAGGATATGTCTGAGGTAGTTGCCTCGGCACAGGATGCAACAGAGACACTGCTGGAAGAAATGAAACGGATTACGGATATTCTGGGACAGATAAATGCCATTGCCTCGCAGACCAGTCTGTTATCCCTGAATGCTTCCATCGAGGCGGCAAGAGCGGGGGAACACGGCAGAGGATTTGCTGTAGTGGCAGATGAAATCAGAGCCCTTGCAGAGCAGAGTACCCAGGCAGCAGGTAATATTAAGAATATTTTGGATGGATTGGCGAACACTACCAATGATGTGGCAACGAAGATTAGCGAAGGAGCACAGGCAGCTGTCGGCGGGGTGGAGAAAATGACCAGTCTTCTTGGGGTGTTTGAAACGATTCGTAAATCCACAGAAGATGCCCATGGAGTGGTACAGGAAGAATACGGTGTGATAGAAGATGTACGGCAGGAATTCGGGCAGATACAGGCAGAGGTGGAAACCCTGGTTGCCTCTACAGAAGAGAATACCGCGATGATAGAAAATATCGTGGAAAGTATTGCGAAACAGAAGGATTCCGTAGAGGGGGTAGAAGGCGAAATAACAAACATTTCGGAATTGTCAGATACCTTGAGGATTCAGTTTAAACAGAAAAAGGAAGAAGCCAGATAGACGATGGAACTGTCATATGAAATCAGAAGTGCATATCCGGAAGAGTGGGAAGATGCCATGGCACTTGCCTGGAAAACTTTTCTGAAATTTGAGGGGGATGTGTATTCTCCGGAAGGGGTCAGAAACTTTCAGGATTTTATTACCGATACTACATTACACCGGATGTTTATCATGGGAGCGTACCGGTTATTCGTCGCGCTGGCAGAGGGAAAGATTGTGGGGATGATTTCCTTACGCAGCAAATGTCATATTTCCCTGCTTTTCGTGGATGAGAAGTATCAAAAACAAGGTGTGGGAAGGGCTCTGATGGAATATCTGGAGAAGTACCTGTTAACAGAAACGGAGGAAAAACAGGTAACTGTCAATGCGTCTCCCTATGGAGTGGCTTTTTATCACCGGCTTGGCTTTCGGGATATCAGACCTCAGGAAGAACGGGACGGAATCATTTATACACCCATGATATTGACGATTCATGCCTGAATGAAAATGCGCTGAAAGTGTAAAAATTTTAGAAAATCTGTATTTCATATAGCTTTTTGGCGGCTATTTGTAATATAATAGGGACAAATCTATGGGAGCGAAGTAGTATGGGAAAATTATTGGATATGGATAGTCCTCTGATGCGGTTTCTCAATCGTGTGGCGGATTTATTGGTGTTGAATCTTTTAATGATTGTATGCTGTATACCGGTCATTACGGCAGGAGCATCTTTCACTGCGATGCACTACGTATTATTGAAGATGATACGTGGCGAGGAAGGCTATCTGATTAGAGGATTTTTTAAATCTTTTGCAAGAAACTTTAAACAGGCTACCCTGATATGGCTTTTGATGCTTCTGATAATTGGGATATATGTGGGGGATATCTTTATCTTTAATTATTCCGGCATTCCGTTTCCGAAGATATTGGTCATTGCAGTGGTGGCGATTGCGGCATTATTTATAATGGTAGCGATTTATGTATTTCCGATTCTCGGGCGTTTTGATAATTCGATTAAGAATACACTTAAGAATGCCATGATATTTGCATTTGCAAATTTACCGAGAACGCTGTTGATGGTTGTGTTCTATGCGCTGCCTTTTATAGTGGGATATTTTTCTACTTATTCTATTATTTTTGTCCTGATGTTTGGTATATCCTTACCGGCGTATGGCGCAGCATGGTTGTACAGTCCTGTTTTTAAACGATTTGAACCAGAAACAGAAGAAATTTCTGATATGGATTTTACAGTAAGTGTAGAAGAGGGGAACGAGAAGACAGATGGAGAATCAAAATAAAACAATTGCGTTCCAGTGGATGATACCGACCGGCCTTCTTATGGTCGTTGTCGTTATTATGCTGTTCAATTTTTCCAGCAGTACCAAAACCGAAGCAACGGATACCATACATAAGGATTTGATTGCGGCAACGGAAGCATACCGGGATGATTTTCTGGAGGAGCTGAATGACATGAATGCCATTGCTGCACCGGTTGCAAGGATTCTGGAGGCAGCGGAGCTGAAAGATACGCCTAGCATAGCAGAGATGACTTCTATTATAGCCAAGTCAACCAATGCTTATAAAGTATACTATTGTGCCAGCAATGGAGAAGGTGTGAATCAGAGTGGCGAACGGATTTCCATAGGGGATACCGATTATTTTCAGGCATTTCAGAAATCAGACAGTCTCATCTACACCTGCATTGAAGATGGAAATTATCTGAATCAGAAATCGGTGGTAACGGCGGTACCTGTCGAAAAGGGAGATTCCAGGAGTTATTTTCTGATGTTCTATTCTATGGACAGATTCCGCAGTATGTTATCCAAATCTGATTATGGTTCCAGGACATTTCTGGCAATGCTGGATACCAAGGGAAATGTATTGGGTTCTGCAGGCATGATAGACAGCGCATTGTTGAAGAATGGAAATATGTTAGACGCGATTACGCAGACAGACAAGGAATCTGCCAGAACCATCCGGAACCGCATGGAGAATGGCACAAGAGGAGCTACCGAGGTTACGATAGGGCAGGAAAACAAGCTCCTTGTATATGTTCCAATAGAGACCAATGGCTGGGAAATGGTGTTAGGCGTCAGCATGGATTATGTGGACAGACAGATTGAATCCAGAATGGCTAATGCGAAGAAGATACTGATAAGACTCATAGTGGTTATCTGTATTTTTGCCTGTATCGTTATGGTAGTAAATATTCTCGGCAAGATTCGTTCCAATGAGAAAAAGAAACAGCTGGAGGATAAGGCAGATACGGATTTACTTACCGGACTGAACAATAAGCTGGCGACAGAACGTAAGATTAAAGAGTATATGGCACAGAATCCGAATTCCCAGTGTCTGATGTTCTTGTTAGATATTGATAACTTTAAGAAAATCAATGATACGATGGGTCATGCATTCGGCGATGAAGTGCTCCGCTCTTTAGGACTGCAGATTGGAGCTATTTTCCGGGCTTCCGATATTATCGGACGTATCGGTGGAGACGAATTCATGATTTTCCTGAAAGCAGTAGAAACGAAGGAAGCTATTCAGAAGGAAGCGAAGAAAGTAGAAAACTTCTTTAAGAGCTTCCAGGCTGGCGAGTATGTAAAATATAAAGCTACAGCAAGTATCGGTGCGGCTATCTTTCCTCAGGAAGGAAGCGATTTTGAAGCTTTGTATAAAGCAGCAGATCAGGGACTTTATAAAGCAAAGAAACGTGGCAAGAACCAGTTGGCTTTTTATAAAGATGAGTGGATGCAGACAGAACAACCGGAGAAGAAAACGGAAGATTAATATAACAATGAATACAAAACAGGAAGAGCTTATTGCAAAAAAAATAGCAATAAGCTCTTTTTTGTGGACGATGAAAAAACAGAAACCAGAGAAAAATACTGTTTTAGCGCACTACAACAGATAGCAGCGCAGCAACAGAAACAACAGAAGAAGCTACAGACGATGCAGCAGCAGAGGAGACAGAGGCAGCAGATGATACCGCTGAGGAAGCTGCCGATGCAGCAGCAGAGACCTTGCACAGTACTTAACAGGTACAGATTTCTCCGACTACGTTGGTGAGAACTATGCACTTGGCGGATTCTGCGGTTCTAAATTATCAGAAGATTTGCATTTTATGGAATTTTTCTGTGAAGTGAAAAATATGGATTTGACAAATACCCCATAGGGGCATATTCTGAGTAATAGTTACGGAAACAGCAAACAGAGAACAGAAAAGAGAAGCGGGATGACAGGAGAAAGAGAAAATCAGCAACAGAAGGAAACAGTGATGGGCGATGATAACAGATGTGCGTGCTGCCATCATAAGAACACACCCAGGGATACCGGAGAACAGAAACAGTTACAGAATCGGATTAATCGCATTATAGGACAGCTTAATGGTATTAAGGCGATGCTGGATGATAATCGGTACTGCGGAGATATTCTGATTCAGATTGGGGCAGTGGAAAGTGCCCTGCAGAGCCTGGGATATGTTATTTTGCAGGAACATATGGAAACCTGTGTGGTAGAAGAAGTAAAGAAAGGCAATCTGGAAATTATGGAAGAAGCGATTGCTCTGATTAAAAAACTGAAGTAATAGCTATTAAAATATCGTCTGTTTGGTTAAAATGTATAAGAAAAGCTTTAATTGTTGGTCAAGTTGTCAAGAAAGAAATATTTTTTCGGTTTCAATAAGCAATTTCTACAATGGAATTAGAAATATTTGTGTAATAGTGGTATAGCAAAGCCCCATAAAGTCAGTTATACTAACCATAGATTCAGTTACAGGAGATGACCTGTAATCACAGAAAATAAAAAAGTATATATTGTTTAGGAGGCAATCATGGCAAGTTTATCATTAAAAAATATCTGCAAAGTATATCCTAACGGATTTGAAGCAGTTAAAGACTTCAATCTTGAAATTGCAGACCAGGAATTTATTATTTTCGTAGGACCTTCCGGTTGTGGTAAATCTACAACACTTCGTATGATCGCAGGTCTGGAAGATATTTCTTCCGGTGAGTTAAAAATCGGTGACAGAGTTGTTAACGATGTAGAGCCTAAGGACAGAGATATTGCGATGGTATTCCAGAACTACGCTCTGTATCCTCATATGTCTGTATATGACAATATGGCATTCGGACTTAAGTTAAGAAAAGTTCCGAAGGACGAAATCGATAAGATGGTTAAAGAAGCAGCTAAGATTCTTGACTTAACACCATTACTTGATCGTAAACCAAAGGCTTTGTCCGGTGGTCAGAGACAGCGTGTTGCTATGGGTCGTGCAATTGTCCGTAATCCTAAGGTATTCCTTATGGATGAGCCGCTTTCCAACCTGGATGCAAAGCTTCGTGTACAGATGCGTATTGAGATTGCAAAATTACATCAGAGATTAGGCACCACCATTATCTACGTTACACATGACCAGACAGAGGCTATGACACTTGGTACAAGAATCGTAGTTATGAAAGATGGTGTTATCCAGCAGGTAGATACACCTCAGAACTTATATGAGAAACCACAGAACCTGTTCGTTGCAGGATTCATGGGTTCACCTCAGATGAACTTCTTAGATGCCACTGTTGAGGTAAATGGTGAAGCTGTTAGCTTAAAAGTAGCTGGACAGACTATCCCACTTCCTCCGGCAAAAGCGAAGAAGCTGATTGAAGGCGGTTATGCAGGAAAGACTGTAACATTTGGTATTCGTCCGGAAGATGTATATGATTCTGAAATGTTTATCGAAACAGCTAAATGTGTATTTGAGTCTACTATCAAAGTATATGAATTACTTGGTGCAGAAGTTTACTTATACTTCGATCTTGCTGAGTTCCCTATTACAGCTAGAGTAGATTCCCGTACAACAGCAAGACCTGGTGATACAGTTAAATTTGCTTTCGATGTTGAGAAGATTCATGTATTCGACAAGGAAACAGAGCAGATTATTACGAACTAGTTAGAATGATTTGAAGGGGGATGCAAAAGCATCCCCCTTAACTTTTTCATGATAAGGATGGTTATTCTTGTCGAAACTATTTGAAGAGAGGTTGCTAAATGATTTCAAGTCAGGTTATTAAAACCAGTATTGAAGAACTGAAAGCCATATCCAAGGTTGATTTAGGGGTTTGGGATGTAGAAGGAAAACTGGTGGCAGGTACTTTTGAACCGGAGGATATCTCTCCGGAGATTATTTCCGGCTTTGCAAATTCACCGGCAGACAGTCAGGTAATCGGGGTTCATCATCTGATGAAGATACTGGATGAAGAAGAAGCACTTTTCGTGCTGGATGCAAGAGGGACACAGGACGAGACTTACATGATTGGTAAAATTGCGGTAAGTCAGTTACAAAACTTGATTATTGCCTATAAGGAACGATATGACCGCAATAACTTTTTCCAGAATTTATTATTGGATAATATGCTTCTCGTGGATATTTATAACCGCGCAAAGAAGCTGCACATAGAGGTGGCTGTACCAAGGGCTGTATTTCTGATTGAAACAGAAGGAGAGAAAGATTCGACAGAATCAGAGCTGCTGAATGGAATGTTCTTATCACAGGCAGGAGATTATATTACCGCTGTAGACGAAAGCAACGTGATTCTTATTAAGGCATTGGAGCCGGAAGACGGTTATGAAAGACTGGAGCAGATTGCTAATACCATTGTGGACATGATGAATATGGAAGCCATGCTGAATGTGCGGGTTGCTTACGGAACGATTGTGGGGGAATTGAAAGAGGTATCCAAGTCTTACAAGGAAGCTAAGATGGCGTTAGATGTTGGAAAGATTTTCTATGCAGAGAAGAAGGTAAGTGCCTATAATACACTGGGAATTGGAAGACTGATTTATCAGTTGCCGATTAACCTTTGTCATATCTTTATTAATGAGATTTTCGGTTCCAGCAATGTGCCAGATGAACTGGATGATGAAATCTTAACAACCATCAATAAGTTTTTCGAGAATAATCTGAATGTATCAGAGACTTCCAGACAGCTTTTTGTACATCGTAATACATTGGTATACCGACTGGAAAAGCTGCAGAAAACCACAGGACTGGATGTGCGTACCTTTGATGATGCACTGACCTTCAAGATAGCACTGATGGTGGTAAATTATATGAAGTATTTGGATGGACTTGAATATTAGGATAACAACTGATGAAAAATAAGATGACGTAGATGCCGGATAGAAATATCCGGCATTTTCATGCTGTTTTCTGCATATATAGTGATAACGAAGATTATGGGGATAATAAAGGAGGAACTATGTATCAGAAAGAGATTATCTATCTTACCTTGAGTAAGCGGGGCGAGAAACTTGGTAATGCAGGCTATATCCGGCTGGAAAACCGGGAAGGAACATATCATTTGTCCATGCGGATTCAGAATCTTCCGGACTCCTTAACCGGAGTTTTTGCCATATCACGGTATCGGCAGGATGGGTGGGAAGAAATAGATACTATTACGATTAAAGGGGGACAGGGTGTCTGGGAGAAGCAGAATCTACGTATGGAAAATGGTGTGTGGATTCAGATTCCCATGGGAGAAGGCTGTCTGCTCAGTGGGAAAAGCAAGTATGTACAAGAGGCAATTCTTGTGAGAGAAGCCGTAACTGACCATAAACCAATGCCTGTCAGGGAATCCGAAACCATAAGCGAGTCCGCGGCTGCCCAAATGCCGGAAAGGGAAACAATAACAAGTGCTGCGGAATTGAGGGATGATAAACAAGAAAATGTTGTAAAAGAGGACAAGTGGGAGCAGATACTGGAAACCTATGATACCATACATCCCTACGGCGACCAGCGTGTTTATGTAAAAATAGAACCTAAGGATTTCATCATATTACAGGGAAAGTACCAGCACCTGGTCAACAACAGCTTTCTGCTGCATGGATTTTATAACTATCGCTACCTGATATTGGGAAAAGAAGGAGATTTTTATCTGGGTGTACCGGGGGTATATTATGAGCGGGAGAAAATGGTAGCGGTGATGTTTGGCTTTGAAGCCTTTGAGTGTGAAGGAGGGTATGCCAATGCAGGAGATTTTGGCTACTATCTAAGAAAAGTAGAATTATAAAAAGGAACCGTCAAAAGAAAAAGCCTGTGGGACGAGCACGCAGGCTTATATTCCTTCGCAGTCGAAGGCGGGTATGAAACTTTCCGAAGCGGTTTCCCCTTCCTGGATAAAACCATTTTCGATGCCAACTGCAATGGCATAATCGATCATGGCTTCGTACTCTTTAGCGGTAATCTTCCGGTTTAGTTCAGGAAAGGAAGCCACTTGTGGAAGCGGTGTATACTGATTCATAATACTGATATAGATATGATTCCCATAGGTGCTGTGGAGATACTGCAACAGATAGCGGGAGTCATTTTCACAGCCCGGTAACAGCAGATGACGGACGATAACACCTTTTAACATCAGGGAATCTTCTCCACTTACGAAGACGGGGCTCCCTGTCTGACGAACCATTTCCTGGATAGCAGCACTTGCTACAGCAAAATAATCGGGTGCGTTGGAGTATTTCCGGCTTAAATGGGAATCATGATATTTTAAATCCGGCAGATAGATGTCAATCAGCCCTTCCAGAGCCTTCAAGGTATCTGTTTTCTCATAGCCGGAGGTATTATATACCACAGGAACGGACAACCCCTGGGACTTTGCGCGTTCCAGCGCACAGATAATCTGCGGAACATAGTGGGTAGGGGTTACCAGATTGATGTTATGTGCTTTTTTGTCCTGTAACTCCAGGAAAATATCAGCAAGCCGTTCCGGAGAAATTTCCTTCCCTGTCTGGTTATGGGCGATGTGATAATTCTGGCAGAAAACACATCGCATGTTGCAGCCGCTGAAAAAGACAGCCCCGGAGCCGTTCTCTCCGGAAAGGCAGGGTTCTTCCCAATAATGCAGGGCGGCTCTGGCAGCGACAATGGAAGCAGTCTGTCCACAGTAACCGGAAATGCCGGAAAGCCTGTCCACATGGCAGTTCCTGGGGCAGAGAGTACAGTCTGTCAGGGTATGGTAAAGAGTCGATTGACCGGAAAAAAGTTCACACATGGTAATTCAGATAGAAATTAGGAATACCGGCAGTCAGAAACAGGATAGTTTCCTTTGCCGGAAAGGTTAACAGTTGCATAAAAAAACCGTGCGCTTTATGTCGAACATAACTTCTGCACGTTACCTTTACAGTTAACTCCGCCAGGCACCCTCACGGCACATGGAAGCTTCCACTTAGTGCTGCTGTGTTCCCACCCTGACACGGTTCGTAGATTTCCATTGCGTAAGACCCAAACTTCAACGCCACTTATAAAGGGCAGCTACAAAAGAAAAAGTCCTCGATAAAGCATCACCCCCACTAGAGCGGATTGTGGGTATAGGGCACCGCTAACGCCCCGGCTGCACGGTTTTAACGGAGATGATGGGATTCGAACCCATGTGCCCCGGAGGGCTAACGCATTTCGAGTGCGCCCCGTTATGACCACTTCGATACATCTCCACATGAACTGTATTATAAGTTGAATTTCGGCGAATGTCCACTATTTTTCAAAAATATGTTAAGATAATTATATTAGAGTGGAAAGGCGGGCTGGATTCTGACAAAGGCCCTGACAGAAAGTGGAGAAAACATGACATCACAGGATGAAAAGTATATGAAAGAAGCAATCCGGCAGGCAAAGAAGGCGTATGCACTGGGGGAAGTTCCCATTGGCTGTGTGATTGTCTATCAGGACAAAATAATAGGCAGAGGCTATAATCGCAGGAATACGGACAAGAATACATTGTCCCATGCAGAAATTACAGCAATCAGGAAAGCCAGTAAGAAGATGGGGGACTGGCGTCTGGAAGACTGTACCCTGTATGTGACCCTGGAGCCCTGCCAGATGTGTGCGGGAGCTATCGTACAGGCGAGAATTACCAGGGTGGTAATGGGCACTATGAATCCTAAAGCCGGCTGTGGCGGCTCCATTCTGAATATTTTGGAGATGCCGCAGTTTAATCACCAGGTGCAGGTGACAAGAGGAATGCTGGAAGAAGAGTGTACCCAGATGCTGACCAGTTTTTTCAAGGAGCTCCGTGTCAGAAATAAGATGGAAAAGCTGTTGAGAAGGCAGCAAAAATAAGCTATAATTGTTAGGGTGCAATTTATTGATTGCAGAGCGTCTGATAGATAGAACAGGACAGGAAAAGAGAATAAGGAGGAAGCATGATGAAAAGAATTGGTATGTTGACCAGTGGCGGTGATTGCCAGGCATTGAATGCGGCAATGCGCGGCGTAGTAAAATGTTTATCCTGCAGTGGTGAGGATGTGGAAATCTATGGATTTTTAGATGGATATAAGGGGCTTATTTATGGAGATTTCCGAATGCTTACCGGAAATGATTTTACGGGTATTCTGACTAAGGGCGGCACGATTCTTGGCAGCAGCAGAACTCCTTTTAAACTGATGCGGGAGCCGGATGAGAATGGACTGGATAAAGTAGAGGCAATGAAGCAGAACTACTATAAGCTGAAGCTGGACTGTCTGGTTATCCTGGGAGGTAACGGAACCCATAAGACGGCGAATCTGCTTCGCGAAGAAGGGTTAAATGTCATTACTTTACCCAAGACCATCGACAACGATTTATGGGGAACGGATATGACCTTTGGCTTTCAGAGTGCAGTAAATATCGCAACATCCTGTATCGACTGTATCCACACAACGGCTTCTTCCCATGGACGAATCTTTATTGTGGAAGTAATGGGACATAAGGTAGGATGGCTTACCCTGAATGCAGGAATTGCCGGCGGTGCAGATATTATTCTGATTCCTGAGATTCCCTATGATATTGATAAAGTAATCAAAGCGATTGAAGACAGGGCAGAAAGGGGTTCCCGCTTTACTATTATGGCAGTAGCAGAGGGAGCTATTTCGAAAGAGGATGCCAAGCTGTCCAAGAAAGAGTATAAAGAGAAGCTGAAGAATTATCCGTATCCTTCGGTTTCCTATGAGATTGCAGATAAGATTCAGAAGCAGACCGGAAAAGAGGTACGCGTAACGGTGCCGGGACATACTCAGCGCGGCGGCAGCCCATGCCCTTATGATCGTGTATTTGCCACAAGACTTGGCGCAGAAGCCGGCAAATTGATTTTGCAGGGAGAATATGGCTTCATGGTTGGCTATAAAAACAGAGAGATTGTCAGAGTACCCCTGGAAGAGGTAGCTGGAAAGCTGAAAATGGTATCGCCAGATGCGACCATTGTGCAGGAAGCTAAGATGGTAGGTATCAGCTTTGGCGACTAGGGTTCCTGACTGGGAGTAATATATGTCATATACAGCATTATATCGAAAGTTCCGCCCGGACTGTTTTGAAGATGTCAAGGGTCAGGAGCATATTGTAACAACCCTCAAAAACCAGATTAAGGCAGACCGTATCGGACACGCTTATCTGTTTTGTGGAACAAGAGGAACCGGTAAGACAACCATTGCCAAGATTTTTGCAAAGGCAGTCAACTGTGAACATCCGGTAGATGGAAGTCCCTGCGGGGAATGTCCTGCCTGCAAAGCGATTGCAGCAGGGACAAGCATGAATGTGATTGAGATTGATGCGGCTTCCAACAATGGTGTAGATAATATCCGTGAGATTGTGGATGAGGTGTCCTATTCTCCGGCAGAAGGCAAATATAAGGTATATATCATAGACGAGGTTCACATGTTGTCCATAGGAGCGTTTAACGCACTTTTAAAAACGTTAGAAGAACCTCCGTCTTATGTTATTTTTATATTGGCGACAACAGAAGTGCATAAGATTCCTATTACGATTCTGTCCCGGTGTCAACGCTATGATTTCAGAAGAATTACGATAGATACCATTACCGCCAGATTACAGGAACTGATGGAGACAGAACAGATTCAGGTAGAGGAAAAGGCGCTTCGCTATGTAGCAAAAACAGCAGATGGCTCCATGCGAGATGCACTGAGCCTGTTAGACCAGTGTATTGCCTTTCATTTTGGACAGGAATTAACCTATGATAAAGTATTAAATGTATTGGGAGCAGTGGACACAGAGGTGTTCAGCAGACTATTGCGATACGTACTGGAACAGGAAGTAACAGGCTGTATTTCCCTGCTGGAGGAAATCGTTATGCAGGGACGGGAGCTGACCCAGTTTGTAACAGACTTTACCTGGTATCTGCGTAATCTGTTGCTGCTGAAGTCTTCTGATGATATTGAAGATGTAATTGATGTTTCCAGCGACAATCTGGAACGCCTCAAGGAAGAAGCGGTAATGGCACAGACGGATTCTATTATGCGCTATATCCGCATTTTTTCAGAACTGTCCGGACAAATCCGGTATGCGGCGCAGAAGCGTATTTTAATCGAAATAGCCCTTATCAAGCTGTGCAGGCCGGATATGGAAAAGGATTACCAGTCTGTCCTGGAACGGGTGCGGGTACTGGAAGAAAAAATCGAGAATGGGATAGCGATTGCACCGGCAGGTGGAAATCCTGGTCATTATGGCACGGGAGAAATGGCACAGGTTCCGGTAAAGGAAAGACCGCCGTTACCCAAAGCCATTCCGGGTGATGTCCAGGAAGTAGTAGAAAAATGGCAGAATATTGTGGCGGGGACGTCCATGCCCATGAAGCAGTATCTGAGAGAGGCCAGACTCAGTCTGGGCGGGGACAATAAACTGCTGGTGGTAGTGGAGGACGGACTTGCATCCGATTATTTTCTGAAACAGGAAGGACACAAACAGCTGTTGGAACAGACTCTGGCAGAGGCTGTCGGAAAAGAAATCGACGTGACCATCCAGAGTGTACAGAGTCAGGCAGTGTTTGCACAGAATTATGTAGATTTATCCCAGATTATCCATATGGATATCGAGGAAGAGGAATAGAAAAGGAGAAAAGACATGGCAAAACGTGGAGGATTCCCGGGTGGAGGTATGCCTGGTAACATGAACAATTTAATGAAACAGGCGCAGAGAATGCAGCGTCAGATGGAAGAAAGCCAGAAAGAACTGGAGGAAAAAGAGTTCGTAGCCAAAGCCGGAGGTGGTGCAGTAGAGGTTACAGTAACTGGTAAGAAGGAAATTACCAAGGTAAAGCTGGCAGAAGAGGTTGTAGACCCGGATGATATTGAAATGCTGGAAGATTTGGTTATGGCAGCAGTCAATGAGGCACTCCGGATGGCGGATGAAGCCAGTGCGGCAGTGATGAATAAGATGACAGGTGGATTAGGTGGGGGCTTTCCATTCTAATGGATTTATATAGTGGACATATCAATAAGTTAATAGAAGAATTGGCAGGACTGCCGGGAATTGGCTCCAAGTCGGCACAACGGCTGGCTTTTCATCTCATCAATATGCCAAAAGCAAAGGTGGAACGGCTGGCAAAGACGATTGTAGAGGCAAAGGAAAATGTCCGCTACTGTAAGGAGTGTTATACCCTGACGGATCAGGAAATCTGCCCGGTTTGTGCCAACATAAGCCGGGATCATTCTACGATTATGGTAGTGGAAAATACCAGAGACCTGGCAGCTTATGAGAAAACCGGAAAATATACCGGTGTTTATCATGTGCTTCACGGAGCTATTTCTCCCATGCTGGGGATTGGGCCGGGAGATATTAAACTCAAAGAACTGATGCAGCGGTTAGAAGGCGATGTGTCAGAGGTTATCATTGCAACCAATTCCAGCCTGGAAGGGGAAACTACAGCAATGTATATAAGCAAGCTTATTAAACCAACCGGTATTAAGGTAACCAGAATTGCCAGTGGTGTACCGGTGGGGGGCGATTTGGAATATATTGATGAGGTAACATTGCTTCGTGCCTTGGAAGGCAGAACCGAAATATAAGAAGCGAATGCATAACAGAGAGGGAGGTTAGAAAATGAGCGTTGTGAAAGAAAAATTCGGAACTACAAAATGTGGAAAAGAGGTATCAGTATACACTCTCAGCAATGGAAATGGGGTACAGGCTAAGATTATCAATTATGGTGCAAACCTAATCAGCCTGTTAGTGCCGGACAAGGATGGCAAGGTGGAAGATGTTGTCCTGGGATATGACAAATTAGAAGACTACTATGTAAATGGCAGTTTCTTTGGTGCGACCATTGGACCAAGTGCAAACCGCATTGCCAATGCAGCGTTTGAAATTGACGGAAAATCCTATCAAATTGATGCGAATGATGGAGTAAACAATTTACACAGCCATATGGAAGAGGGCTATCATAAGAGAGTCTGGGATGTTCAGGAGGGAGAAAACAGTCTTACCCTTACCCTGGAGGCAAAAGACGGAGAGATGGGATTCCCGGGAAATAAGAAAATTACCATGACTTACAGTCTGTCAGAGGATAATGCTTTAAAGCTGACTTACCATGTTACGACAGATGCAAAGACTATTATCAATATGACAAACCACAGCTATTTCAATCTGGCAGGACATAAGTCTGGCAGGATTGAAGACCATATCCTGAAGCTTAATGCATCCCATTATACGCCTGTCGTGGCAGGGGCAATTCCGACAGGAGAGATTGCGCCTGTAGCAGGAACTCCAATGGACTTTACCAGTGCAAAACCGATTGGACAGGATATCAATGAAGACTTTGAGCAGTTAAAACTGGTGCAGGGATATGACCATAATTTCGTCATTGATGGTGCCGATGGTACTTTAAAAGAAATTGCAGAGGCGCAGGATCCGAAATCCGGCAGAAAGATGAAAGTATTTACCAACCTTCCGGGAGTGCAGTTCTATGCGGGTAACTGTATCGCAGAGGGAGCAGGCAAGGATGGGGCTTCTTACGGAGCGAGAAAAGGTTTCTGCCTGGAGACACAGTACTATCCGGACAACATTCATCATCCGAACTTCCCACAGGCAGTGTTTGAGCCGGGAAAGGACTATGAATCCGTAACCATATATCAGTTTGTATAATATTTGTATCACAACCAAAAAAACAAGAGAAAAACAGGAGGAGAATGGCAGAGTCTGTTCTCCTCTTCTTTTTTTATGGGATAGGAAATTGCTCGTATGTGGTGGGACGCCAACAAGAATTTTTGAAGAAAATTCTTGCAAGTCTGCTCGCCGGAGCAGACTTTTTTATACGATAAAAAGAGCTTATAGATAGTGGGAAGACAAAATGTGGCATTTTTCTTAGAGGGGATATGCTATGGTAGAGAAAAAAGGAGAGGAGAAGCAGCGTGAATGAGTTGAAGATACCTTCTATTATCGTTCACAAAGGAAAAAAAGAAGAAAAATACAAGCTCTATGTGGAAGACTATGTTGTATCCTATTTGAAATATCGGGCACAGCGGATGGAGACAGGAACCATATTCTTCTATGGCAAGAAGGAAGAACAGATTTATCTGATTTACGGAGCGGGAAAAAATGAATCCATACCCGAATTTGCAAAATATCAGTTGTTACAGGAAATTTCCTGGAGCTTTACCCAGGCAGGAGCTTTTTTCTTCGTACAGGAAGCGGGAGAACGCTATCGGGTGCAAGGATATGACATTTTCTATCAGACCAATGAAGAAATGCAGAATTATATGATTGATGAAAAGCGTGGGCAGAGCGATACCGGGCGCGGTCAGGCAAGTGTAAGGGTAGTGGAATCAGATGAACTGGCAGAATTGGATAAATGGGCAGAAACAGAGTTAAGACCTGAAATAACACAGGCAAAAGGTGCCAAAAGAAGGGGTGGACTGGAAAAATGTATGGAGGCAGCGCAGGCTGCGGCTGACGGACGGGAAAAGGAACACATGCCGAGACTTATTTCCCTGCAATTGTGTGCTATTTTCCTACTCCTGACGGCCATTGTGATTGTATCTGTGGACAGTTATGGAAAAATGGGGGATCTGATTCAGAATGCCAAGGAGGTTTTCTTTGTCATGGAAAATGAAGAAAAACAAAGGGGGTATCAGAACACTGCAGAAGAAAAAACAGAAACAGAGCAGGTGGCAGGAAAAAGTAATGAGGATGCGGATACGCAGGCAGACGGAGTGGAAATGATGCAGAGTAGTGATGGGACTGAGCCGGAAATGCAAGCAGCACAGACGGATGAAAAAGAAATGACAGATATGGCAGGAACCGGCGAAGACGTGGAAAAAGAAACGGAAACAGCACAGCCGGATGGAACGGAAACAGAACAGGCGCTTTCCAGAAATGTGACAAGGTATTATGAAGTGGAAAAAGGAGACACACTTTATACTATCAGCCGGGAAATCTACGGAGATATTTCCAAGGTACAGCAAATATGTGAGTTGAATCAGATTGAGAATCCTGACAATATCAGCTATGGACAAAAAATAATACTTCCTTAGGGAAATGTGTGGTACAATAAACAAAGTCTTAGAAGATTGTGTTTAGAAAACGACAAACAAAGCGGAGAGGAAAGTTATATGCCGAGCATCAGGGAACATCTGAAAAGGAACAGGGAAGAAAAAGAGAGTAAACCCAGAATCAGCTATCGGGAAAAGATAAAAAGCCATAAGTTCACTATTTTTTACCGGATGACTTTGATAATGATTCTCATTGCAGCAGTAACGGCAGGAGTTTATGTACAGTGGAAAAATAGAATCTACACAGAGAACACCATAGTATCCTCGATTGAAACGACCATTACGCCTGATAAAAAACTGATGCCTTTAGCCGGTTATCTTCTTTCTTACAGTAAAGATGGGGCAAGCTGTATGGATGCTAAGGGCAATGCGGTATGGAATGAAACCTATGAAATGCAGAATCCGATTATCGATATGTGCCAGAACGTAGTTGCCATTGGTGATTATAATGGAAGAAATATTTATATTATGAATACTTCCGGCTCTATGGGAAACATAACCACAACGAAGCCGGTAAGGGATTTTAGTGTGGCAGCAAATGGTGTCATTGCAGTGGTGCTGGATGATAAAGAGGTAACGCTGATTTACTTATATGATGCACAGGGAAATGAACTGGTTCATTTCCGGACAACGATGAGTGAAAGCGGTTATCCGGTCAGTGTATCTATTTCACCCAACGGACAGTTGATATGCGTTTCTTACTTATATGTAGACAGTGGACAGATGAAGTCCAGTGTAGCCTTTTATAATTTTGGCGCGGTGGGACAAAACAGTACAGATAATTATGTCAGTGGATATGATTATCTGGATACGGTAGTGCCTTTTACCAGATTCCTGGATAATAAAACAGCAATTGCAGTATCCGATGACCGGATTATGTTTTACAGTGGAGCGCAGAAACCGGTCAGTATTGCGGAAAATCTCGTAAGCGATGATATCCAGAGTGTATATTACGGCGAGGAATACATAGGGCTTGTGTTTAACAGTACAGAAAGCGGTAACAGATACCGGATGGATGTGTATAATAAAGCGGGACAACTGGTCCAGACGATAGAGTTTGATATTGAGTACACGGATATAGTATTCCATAATGACCAGATTATCATTTATAATGAAACGATCTGTTTTATTTACAACAGTAATGGTGTGCAGAAATATGCAGGTAACTTTAACAAATCAGCTTTAACCTTGATACCCCTGTCATCAGGATACCGGTATATGGTGGTAACACCGGATTCAATAGATACGATTGAATTAAAATAGAAAGAAAGATGAGAACAGCATGACAAAGTTTCTGTTTGCGCTGGTAATATTCCTGCTGGCGGTATGGAGAGTAAAGAAAGGATTTCGGAATGGAATATTGCAGGAAGTGGTAACAATTCTTTCCGGTATCGTGTCCCTGGTATGTGTAGCCCTTGTGTTTCTGGCAGTCAGCAGCGTACTTGCGCAGGCAACCAGTACGCTGATTGTCTGTATGGCTGCATTGATTGCCCTGGGGATTGTTTATAAAATCTGCAACCTGATATTTCGTCCTATCCTTGCCTTGGGAAATGTGTCTGTTATCGGAGGGGTAAATCGAGTTTGTGGAGCAGTACTTGGGTTAGCAGAGGCATTTCTGCTGGCATATGTCCTTTACAGGATGCTTGATTTTATGGGCATTTATGTGATATAAAAAGGCGTTGAAAAAAGAACAAAAAAAGTTTTTGATTTTTTTTGAAAAAAGTGTTGACAATATAAAGTCATAATGATAAGATACTAACTGTCGCTGCGGTACACACCACACAACAGCGACAGAGTGAAACAGAAAGAACCTTGACAAATAAACAGTAATGCAACC
>CAKRWT010000014.1 GCA_934418125.1 uncultured Lachnospiraceae bacterium | reverse complement strand
TGATGAAAACTGGTTCAGGATAATTATGACAAAATGTAGAAATTTCATTGTAATTATTCCTTAAATCAGCACTTGATCTGATTGCTGGCATAAAAACACCTCCTCATTTGATAACAAAATTATACATAAATTTTGTTATGAAGTCAAGTAAGGATATCGTTCCCTTTTCCTGAAAATATGGTATAATGGCGTTGGTTAGTTTAGACTAATCGACGCTGTTATTGTTTACATGGCTTTTAATAGAAAAGGGAGGAGAGAGATGATGAGTCAATATGAAAACGGAGTGGCACCCGGTAAAAGAGGGTTGGCACTGGCTATGATTTGTGGAATATTAGGCTGCCTGTGTTACGGAGGCGGTGACTGGCTGATGGTGTATGGAAATACAGCACATGCCGGTGAATTAATCTGACTGAGCGATGGGGTGGCACAGATAGCACCATGGAGAAACGGTCTTGCTATGCTGCTGGCATTTCCCGGTATTATATGCTATGGTATCGCCTTGTTTTATCTGGAGAAATTTATCCGGAAGGAAAAGGAGCGGAAGATATATCATTATCTGAATGCTTTTGGGCTGACACCCTGGATGTGTCTGCATTTGTTCTATATTATGATTTTATATCTGTATGCCTGGATGAATGGCAATCATTTGGAGTAATCAGATTGTCCATAGTTTTAGACTATGGACAACCTCAGACTATAGAAAAAGCTCTCGCTATTCTATTAAAGATATTGGTACATATCTGCAGCAGGTACGAAAACTACCGGCAGATTCGCTGGTACTTCCTGTTTCAGAAGCCTTGCAAAATATTTCATTCCTAATTCCTCAGAATTGAAATGACCAACTTCCATAATTGCCTTATTTAATCCAAGCTGCCCGGCATCACGGACTCCGGAAGCTGTAGTCCAGTCAATCAGTTCTCCTGGAATCAGTACATCTGCTTCATTATTCTGAATAACATCTGTAAACTCATGCTCTTCATAAGTATCTGCAGCAACCGGAAGGATATGTCCGCAAAACATTACTCGTTCGATTCTGGCATTCAGGTTCCCAATCACACGGATTGCATTCAGGTTCATCTTCTGTTTCAGAAAAACGGCCAGTTCCCGTACAGTTGTTTCCGGAAGCTGATATAAAATATGTGTGAATCCAAGCTCATTATTTACAGGTGATACAAGATAGTTCTCCCAACCAAGTTCTTTCATAATGCCATAAGAAATCCCATCCGGCTTCTGCATATGAATCTGATCATGATTACGATAGATGGTAATATGATTCTCTTCTAATATCCTGAGCTTCTGCTGATAAGCAGATTGAGAATCCTCCCAGGAATACTGATCCTTATGTGTATAGAAAACCGGTTCATGCACAATGATTAAATTGCAATTTTCTTCAACTGCTTTCCGAAGTACTTCAACGGACGCACAACAGGATACCATAATTCCTGTTATCACAGCATTCTCATCCCCATATTTAATTCCATCTACTGTATCTTCCAGCAAAGAAACCCCATGGATTTTTTCTAATACAGTCGTTATCTCGCTGACCTTCATTGTTATCATCTGCCTCCTTTTTTCCGGGTTCATGCTTTCAGGACAAGATGCTCCCAGTCCTGTTCAGCAAATTTTTCACCAATCTGTGGCATAAGCGGGCATCTTCTGATGGAAATTTCCTTTTCACCGAAAGTAATCCGGAATCTTGTACCAGAAACTGTTTTTAATGCACGTACTACAAGAGTGAAAACATTTTCTTCTTCCCAGCATGCACTTGCTGCAAACTTCTCTCCGCGGACATAGGATACATGATATGTTCCGTCCATGCCTGCATATAAGTCAGATGTAAAATCCTCATCCTCAATATGAATCCGGCATTCTGTTCTCTGGAATTCAAAGGATAATGCCGACAGATTACGTCCATAACTTTCCCATTTTCCAGGACCTCCGGTCAAATCGGCGAAGCAGGGAACGGCTTCATCTGACACCTTATACCGGATTCCGCCCCACGCATCCTCATGTACCTTGTTTCTTACATTCCATAAACCTGGAATTGCCAGTTCCCCATTCATATATTTTAACTGTTCATAGCTGACTGATTCTTCCAGTTCATCTTGGTCCGTGATGCCCGGAAGAAGTTTTTCCCAGACAATATTTAATAGACGGTCAGGCTGGAAAGATGCAGAGGTAATTGCAATTACGACATCCTTATCCGGAACCATAATGGCAAATTGTCCATATGCACCATCTGCCCGGTACAGACCATCCGGAATACATCGCCAGAACTGGAATCCATAACCATGCTGCCAGTTAGAATCATGATTATCAAATACCGGATTCACTGTAGAAATCTGCCGGGATGTTGCCATATCAATCCACTCTTCATTCAACAGGTGCTCCCCATTCCAGACGCCGCGATTAAGATAAAACTGTCCAAGTCTTGCCATGTCTTCCGTCTTCACACGGAATCCGCTGCCTCCCATTTCAATATCTCCGGGAAGCAGTCTGCATGAAATATTTGTCATTCCGATTTTGTCAAACAGGCGTGGCTTAAGATACGCTGAAACATTCATACCGGTCTTTTTCTTGATAATAGCGCACAGCATATCAGTACCGGTCGAATTATATTGGAACATCGTACCCGGTTTGTATTTGAAATCTGCGTGCATGAAATCATAAATCCAGTTTTCATAGGATTTCAGCTTATAATAAATATCGGATTCATGACCACAGGACATCGTAAGAAGACTATACACATCCGCTTCTTTCAGATTCTCACTCGGATTTTCCGGAGTTTCATCCGGAAATAAATCCACTAGCTTTTCGTCCAGTGACAAAAGACCTTCCTGAACAGCAAATCCGACCGCAGTGGATGTTATGCTCTTGGAAAAAGAAAACATTGTTTGTGGTGTTCCCGAATCATAGGGCTTCCACCATGCTTCCTCACATACCTTTCCATGTCGTAATATCATCAGGCTATGCAGCTCAATGCCTTCTGCCTGTGCCTGTCTGATAAATTCCATAATACTCTGTGAATGAATACCTGCTTTTTCCGGGGATACTCTCTTTAATGTTTCCATCATTATGGTCTGCCTTTCGTATTTATTTTTATGTAAGTGGGTTCATTATAGCACTATGATTGGCACTATTCAACAGTTTCTAATGCTGTATAAAGAATTATTTTGTACATATTATATAAATTTTATTGTCATACGCAATATTTTTTATATACTACACATTGCTTTGCTGTTATGCAGAAAGAAAAATGCATGGATGCATGTACATTTGACGATTGCTCATCAGAACCGTATGATAAAATAGACACAGATAAACAAAAAGGGAGAAATGAACCAATGGAAGAACGATTAAGACAACAGTTGGATTTTGCACTGGAAATTGATAAGGAAAAAAATATTTTCCGCCAGACCCACCTTTCCGGGCATGGCAGGAATGAAAATGATGCAGAGCATGCATGGCACATGGCAATCATGGCGTATCTGTTAAGGGAATATTCCAATGAGCCGGTGGACATTGCAAAGGTTATGCTGATGTGCCTGATTCATGACATTGTAGAAATTGATGCAGGCGATACCTATGCTTATGATGCGGAAAAACGGAAAACCCAGAAAGCCAGGGAGGATGCTGCGAAGGAGAGGATATTTTCTATTTTACCGGAAGAACAGAAGAAGGAGCTTATTGCGTTGTTTGATGAGTTTGAAGACTTCCAGACACCGGAGGCGAAATTTGCCCATGCCATGGACAACCTCCAGCCTCTTATTCTCAATAACAGCAATGGTGGAGGGGATTGGAGAGAACATCGGGTAACAGCGAAACAGGTGTATGGCAGACAGGATAAGACACGGCTTGGTTCGGAGAGGCTGTATGAGGTAACGGCACAGATAATCGAGGAAAATATTCAGAAGGGAAATCTTATGGAATAAAATATATAAATTTTCTTTTTCTATTGACTTTCCACCTTATGGAAGCTGTATAAAGAGGGCGCATCGAGACGGACAGAAGGCATAAGAAAGAAAAGTAACGGAGACAGGGCAATGCTCAGGTGCAGTACCGGAAGGTCTTATCTGTTATAATCCGGGCAAAGATAAGCCCCAATGGCAATGCCAGTATGATAAGCAGTGCGGAGGCGAGCCAGGATGCTGCGGAGGTAAGGTTCATGATGCCAAGATTGTAAAATCCCTTATATAAATATAATCCGGGAACCATAATTACGATGGATGGAACCGTGATAGATATTCTTGGATATCCGGAAACCCCTTTTAAGGTGGAGGCAAGAATACCGGCAATAAAGGCACCGATAAAGGCGGCGGCCGCCGGGGGAAGTACGAGAAGTTCTATCAGTTCCAGGCGGATGGTATTAGCGGCAGCACCTATGATGCCGGCAGCGGTGGCAAGCCGGATGGGACTGTTGAACATAATGGAGAATCCAAAGACTCCACAAAAGCTGGCAAGTAAACGAAACAGAATCCATTGCCATAAGGAAAGATTCAGGGGGAGAAAAGGAATTGGTTTCAGCCCAAGTGACATAGCCAGTATCCATGCGGTCATGGTTGCAACGGTTATAATAATCAGAGAATACATAAGCCGTTCTGTACCGGAACGCATGTCCAGTTTGGCAAGGTCAATGCCACTGGTAATAAATGGAAATCCAGGGATAATAAACAGCATGGAGCAGATATACCCGGCTTCGTGCTGTAAGTTTACGGAAAGAGTGATTTCCAGCAACTTTAACATGCCGGTATAGGTAAGGCATGCGGCAGATACGGATGCAATAATACATAAAAATAAGGTAAAGTGGTGCTTGGAAAGTTTACAACGGATGTAGTTTCCGATTCCGGCACCTGCGAAGGCGCATAAGATTTCTATGATACCGCCTCCAAGAAGGAAAGTAAAAGCACCACATGCCAGCGCAGCAGAAACTGCCAGGGTAGGAGGAGAATACAGTCCGTGAATCTTCTCAATATCATCTAATATGGAATGGATTTTTTCACAGCTTTGGGTCATTTCATTCGTTGCAAAATTGGATACAAATTTTTCCAGGCGGTTAAGCTGTGAGGTGTTGACTCCGGTATTGGTCAGGCACAGTGACTGGCTGAAACTGCTGTTTCCATCAAAACAGGTATAGTTGATAGACATCAGTCCGATGTCAACGGTACAGGTAATATTCATTAGTTCGGATAATTCGTTCATGGAACTGCGGACCCGCCATGCTCCGGTGCCACAGGAAAGCATCATAATACCAACTCTTCCTACCACGGATGCCTTTGCAGACAGGCTTGCCTGGGTAATGGGCGTAGCATCTGTCTTATCTGCATACTCATGCCACAGGACATCCATGTGATTCTTTTTGATGACAGTCTGTCGGTCTGAAAATTTCATACTACTCCTCATTTCTGTGTAAGTGGTTACTTTATCTGTAATTTGGTGAATGGTTCTTTCATCAATTGTCTTTTTATTCTAAAGTGATTATAATTTGATAACAAAGATAAGTAAAGTATATTGCTTATAAATAAAAGGAAGCAGGTAAATCTATGACACTTCAGCAGTTAAAATATGTGATAACCGTGGCGGAAACAGGAACGATTACCGAAGCCGCCAATAAACTGTATATTTCCCAGCCAAGCCTTACCAATGCCATCCGCGAGCTGGAAAAAGAGATGAACATCGTGATTTTTAACAGAACCAATAAGGGCATCAGCCTTTCCAAGGAGGGCGATGATTTTCTGGGGTATGCAAGACAGGTATTGGAGCAGGCGGCTATTCTGGAGGATAAGTTTAAGGGGAGTAACGGTGGAAAGAAGCAGTTTTGTGTATCGACACAACACTATTCCTTTGCGGTCAATGCGTTTGTAGATTTAATCAAGGAATATGGGCAGGAGGAATATGATTTCAGCCTGCGGGAAACACAGACCTACGAATTGATAGAAGATGTGGCGCGTATGCGGAGTGAAATCGGGATTCTGTTTCTGAATGATTTCAATGAAAAGGTCATCGAAAAGATTTTAAAATCGCATGATTTGGAGTTCCATCTGTTGTTTGTTGCAAAACCGCATGTGTTTATCAGCAGGAAGCACCCGCTTGCGGGAAAAGAGGTAATTACGAACAAAGAACTGGAAAGTTATCCGTATCTGTCGTTTGAACAGGGAGAGCATAATTCCTTTTATTTTTCGGAGGAAATCTTTTCGGTATCAGAGAGAAAGAAAAATATACGGGTCAGGGACCGGGCAACCTTGTTTAATCTGCTGATTGGACTGAATGGGTATACCGTATGCAGCGGTGTGATTGATAAGAAGTTAAACGGTAAAGATATTATTGCGGTTCCCCTGGCAGACGAAAGTGATATGAGGATTGGGTACATTACCCATGGAAAAGGAGGAATCAGCAGGCTTGGTTCTACTTATTTGGAAGCATTGAAAAAATATTTGGAGTAATCAGGTTGTCCATAGCTTGAAACTATGGACAACTTTTATTTTTATGTATTTTTCAGGTAAAATAGTTCCCTTTATAATGAGGACAATCACTTATTTACAATGGATAGGAGGACGTTATGCAGACAGCGGTAATTGGCTTTCCCCGAATCGGTACGTTGAGGGAATTGAAGCTTGCTTCTGAGAATTATTTCAAAAAGAAGATAGAAGCGGCGGAGTTGTTACAAACAGCACAGTGTTTAAGAAAAACACATTGGAACATACAGAAAAGTGCAGGGATTGATTATATTTCCTGTAATGATTTTTCTTATTATGATTTGGTGCTTGATACAGCCGTACTCCTGGGAATTGTGCCCAGACGGTACAGGGAGTTGAAGTTATCAGAACTGGATACTTATTTTGCGATGGCACGCGGATATCAGGGAGGCTCTGGTGATGTCAGGGCATTGGCAATGAGAAAATGGTTTAATACCAATTATCATTACATTGTTCCGGAAGTTGAGGATGATACAGAGATAAAGCTTTCCGGAGAGAAACTCTGGGATGAGTATAAAGAGGCAAAATCACAGGGAACAGAAACCAAACCGGTTGTAATCGGTGCATATACAATGCTGAAGCTGTGCAGGTATACAGGCAGCAAAACCGCTGGAGATTATGCAGAGGATATGATAAAGGCATATCAGGAGCTGCTTGAAAAGTGCGAGGAGAATCGGATTGCATGGGTACAGTTTGATGAGCCGGCACTTGTACAGGATATGGACAGCAGTGATATTGCATTATTCCATAAAATATATGATGCTGTTTTACCTTGTAAGAAGCAATGCCATATTCTGGTACAGACCTATTTTGGAGACGTGAGGGATGTTTATCCGGATTTGATACAGATGCCTTTCAACGGCTATGGACTTGATTTTATAGAAGGAAAAGAAACCACAAATCTGATTGAAAAATATGGGTTCCCGGAAGATAAACTGTTATTTGCCGGGTTGGTAAACGGAAAGAATATATGGAAGAACCATTATGAGAAGACAATAAGCACCCTGAACAGACTGAAAGAAAAGAACATCAAAACAGTATTGTCTACTTCCTGCTCCCTGCTTCATGTACCATATACCTTAAAGCATGAGGAGAAGCTTTCCGGAGAATATTTAGCCTATTTTGCCTTCGCGGAAGAAAAACTGGTGGAATTGCAGGAACTTAGTGTACTGGCAGACAGGAAGGATTATGGAACAGACCCGGTTTATATCGGGAACCAGAAACTTTTTGCAGAGACCAGAGACTGTGAAAAGGCAGAGGTAAGACAGAGACTTTCCGGGGTGTCAGAGGGTGATTATACCAGATTGCCGAAGCGGAGCGTACGCCAGAAGCTGCAAAAGGAACTGTTGGGATTGCCGGAATTCCCCACAACGACAATCGGTTCTTTCCCGCAGACAAAGGATGTAAAGGCAAACCGTTCTGCTTATCGTAAGGGTGATATCACGAAGCAGGAATATGTGGATTTCAATAAGAAAAAGATTGCAGAGTGTGTTGCCTGGCAGGAAGAAATAGGACTGGATGTGCTCGTCCATGGTGAATATGAAAGAAATGATATGGTGGAGTATTTCGGCGAAGCTTTGGGAGGATTCCTTTTTACCGAAAAGGCGTGGGTACAATCCTACGGAACTCGGTGTGTAAAACCACCAATTATCTGGGGAGATGTGTACCGGAAGAAGCCCATTACGGTTGAGTGGTCTGTCTATGCACAGTCGCTGACTGATAAGGTTATGAAGGGCATGCTTACAGGACCGGTTACGATATTAAACTGGTCATTTCCGAGGGAAGATATTTCCATCAGGGAATCTATCTCACAGATAGCACTGGCAATCCGGGATGAAGTGTTGGATCTGGAAGCAAATGGTATTAAGGTAATCCAGATTGATGAGGCTGCATTGAGAGAAAAGCTCCCGCTTCGTAAAACCGACTGGTATACAGAATACCTTGCCTTTACGATTCCGGCATTCCGCCTGACACATAGTGGAGTGAAACCGGAAACCCAGATACATACGCACATGTGTTACAGTGAATTTACAGATATTATTCCAGCGATTGATGATATGGATGCAGATGTTATTACTTTTGAAGCATCCCGTTCTGATTTGCAGATACTGGATTCCCTGAGAGAAAACCATTTTGAGACAGAGGTAGGACCTGGTGTTTACGATATCCATTCACCAAGAGTTCCTTCTGTAGAAGAAATTGTAAACGCACTTAACATCATGCTTACCAAAATAGAAAAGGATAAGCTGTGGGTAAATCCGGATTGCGGATTGAAAACAAGAGGAGTACCGGAAACAGATGCGAGTCTTCGGAATATGGTAAAGGCAGCAGAACAGATAAGAAACCAGAAATAGACGACAGACAGGAAATGGAGAAAAATACAATGAGCAATTTAAAGACACCTTTTCGTTATGATTATGTAGGAAGCTTTTTAAGACCACAGGCACTAAAGGATGCCAAAGCAGCATATCAGGCTGGAAAAATCAGTCAAGAGGAACTGGATAAAGTAATAAACGAAGAAATTACAAAACTTGTTGCAAAACAAAAGGAATTAGGGTTTCATGTGATTACCGATGGAGAGTTCCGGAGAACCTTCTGGCATCTGGATTTTATGTGGGGACTGGAAGGGGTTGCCCATGAGGCTACCGGAAACGGTGTTCAGTTTAATGATGAACTGGCAGTTCTTGATGATACCTATCTTGTGGGTAAAATCAAGGCGAAAGCGCATCCTTTTGTAGAATACTTCAAATTCTTAAAGCAGTTTGAAGATGAAAATACTGTTGCCAAATATACCATACCGGCTCCGGCACAGACCTTCCAGCAGATGATTGTCCCTGCTAATTATGCAAGTACAAGAAAATTTTATGCAACAAATGAGGAACTGATACAGGATATCGGAGCAGCTTACCAGGAGGTTATCAGACAGTTTTACGATGCAGGTTGCCGTAATCTTCAGTTAGATGACTGCACCTGGGGGCCATTGTAGGAGATGCCGCAAAGCAGAGATATAAGGTAATGGGTGTTAACTTGGAAGAGGTAAAGGGACAGCTTCTTGCCGTTAATAATCTTGCACTGGAAGGGAAACCAGATGATATGGTAATAACATCCCATATCTGCAGGGGAAATTACCATTCCACCTATTTTACCAGCGGAGCCTATGACACCGTGGCAGATTATGTATTTGCCAGAGAAAATGTGGATGCACTGCTTCTGGAATATGACGATGAGAGATCCGGTGGATTTGCACCGCTTGCAAAGGTTTCGGACGATAAGAAGGTTGTTCTGGGACTGATTACTACCAAGACACCTGAATTAGAGGATAAGAAGAAGGTAATCGCAAGAATCCGTGAGGCGGCAGAGTATGTGCCGCTTGACAGATTGTGCCTGAGTCCACAGTGTGGATTTGCCTCCTGTGAGATTGGAAATAAACTTACCGAGGAGGAACAGTGGGCAAAGCTTAAACTGGTAAAAGAAATCGCAGAGGAAGTCTGGGGCAATAGAAAATAATGTGACCGGATTTGCTTTGAACCTCCTGCGGCCTCTTTTTTAAAGAGACAACAGGAGGCTCAAAACAGTTATCATTTTGCACGCTCTGCTTCATACTCAGCAATGGTTTCTTCCAGAATATCGCAGGAGGTTTCGATGGTCATCTGACATCGGTACTCCGGCTTAAAGGATTGCGGTTTGATATCCTTGCAAAGGATAGAACCATATTTTTCATTGAACTTGCGCATCATTTTCTGTACAACCGGTCTGATATCTTCGCTTTCGTGAGCTTTTGCCTCTACATATTTTAGTGACAGAACGGCGGCCACAGAGAGTACCGCCCCACAGGTATTTCCAGACTGGATTCCGGCGCCATAGGCACCTACAAGAATCATATCTTTATCATGCAGTCCCAGATCATAATATTCATTGGCGGCTCTAAGAATAGTTTCTGCACAGTTGTAATTTTGTTCAAAATAATACTTTGGCAGTAAATCTTTTAACATAATTTTACCCTCTTTCGTGTATACAGTTATCTCCTGATGAATAGCTTAAGTGTAACAGAAAAAAGGTTGAAAGTACAGGGGGTAAGATACTTAAGGGCTGTGTAAATTTACTGAGAACAGCCTTTCTCACAAAGCCCAAATAAGGTTTAAGTGTTCTTGATCTAAGACTGTATTTTTAGGTGGTTTTAGCCGCCAGTTGGGCTTTTAGAGCAGCGATTATGGCAGCCTGCTCTGAAAGAGCAGAATCCTTTTCGGCAATAGTCAAATCTTTTTCGGCAATAATCGCATCCTTCTCCTTCAACTCCCGCGTCTGCCTGGCGAGCATACGCCCAATCCCAAGCATCCGGCGGTTGTAGTCTTCCCTGGCCTCGCACTGCATGCGGATCTGCTCTTCCTGTGAGAGTTCATAGACGGTTTCCGTAGCTTCTTTGAGATATTCATTGTTTTCTGCAAGCATAGTCAATTCCTCCCAATCTTTACAAGTGAAAAGGGTTGCCCAGTAGTCGATCTGGTGTGCCTTGTCTTCTTTCGTAGCGAGTTGTATCTGAGTTAAGTCTACCACAGATATCTGCAGCTTGTCACTATATAAGGTATGATTGTTGACATTTAACAGTTTATACGTGGCATAGAATTCGGGATGCTCCGGGAAGAGGGTAAAGTTCAGAAAGCTGATCTGGATGACCGGTTGGATCTGGGAATAGTCCTCGCCGCGTTTTAGCTGATCCAGATCCCGACAGAGATAGCACAGGGAGCGGTCAGCCCAGTTATGTTCGTTGACGACCTGCATCTCCAGGTTCAGGATGGTGGAATCGTTCAGTAGGGCGCGGATATCCAGGATGAAGGTCTTTTCATCGATGGCATCGCCAAGCACAATAGGGTTGGTGATCTTAACGGACTGTACTTCGGCAGACGACAGGTGCAGCAGGGAACAGACCAGTCCTTTGAGAACATGATTGTTCCTCTGTAAAAGCGCCCGGAAAAGATAATCGTTGGTCATGGGAATGGTCAAGGGACCGGAGGTGGGGATTTGAAGTTTCTTAGATTTGCTGATAGACATGCAGTGCTCCTTTCGTAGATACCATGGACGAATACGACAGATGTGTTTGCGAAAGAAAACGTCGAAAACGGCATGGCAATAAAGTAAATTTGTGAAAAATCTGGGCGAATGCCCGGAATGCAGATACGCGAACGGTATCTGAATTACAGATTTAATATAACAGATAGGAAGAAAAATCACAACATATTTTTGTAAAGTAAGAGAAAAGGAATTGCCTGCTTTCAGATATGCTGATAGAGCATAGAAAGGAGGCTGCGAAAATGCAGAAATATGGATATATCAGAGTGTCATCAAAGGATCAGAATCCGGAAAGGCAGACACGAGCATTGCAGGAATGTCAAATTTTGCAGAAAAACATGTATCTGGATAAGATGTCAGGAAAGGATTTTGAAAGACCGGCATATCGGAAAATGTTGAGAAGATTGCGGTCCGGAGATATTCTGGTCATTAAAAGTATTGACCGGCTTGGGAGAGATTATGGGGAGATTTTGGAACAATGGCGTCTCATCACGAAAGAAAAAGGGGCGTTTATTCGTGTAATCGATATGCCATTGCTCAATACGGATTGTGACCGGGAAAATCTGACGGGAGTATTTGTCTCAGATCTGGTCTTGCAGATTCTGGCTTATGTAGCGGAGACGGAAAGAAACTTTATTAGGCAGAGACAGGCAGAAGGAATCCACCTTTCATAGGCGATGCAGGGAAATAATAGACGAGAGATGGGATAATAAAAAATGAACGAAAGTTGTAACAAAATGTAGACAATTTGAAACAGCATATAATCTATGGTTTTGTTACATAAAGTTCATTAGGTGAAAGTGGAATTACAATTTTGAGAGATAAAATGGCAACACAAAAATGGATGCTTATGGAAAAAGCATCTATAATTAGTAGAAAGACGTTACTTGGCAATAAGTCTCAGGCACAATATTGGAATGATTACATAGAAGGATTGATAGCGGAGGTGGCGTATTATGATCGGAAAGTTGAAGATCATGCGCAGTATCGTGATAAAGGAGAATACGATTCTGAAGATATTTTTAGTGTGTGTGGAATAAAATAAAAATATATAAACTTTATGCAATGGTTTTTAGTCCTAGAGAATTGTTTTCCCCACCAACATGATAAAATAATGATATTGGTTAGTGCCTTCTAACCGCAGCTATCCATTATGACAATTTTACGAATGACAGGAGAAAAGAGGAGGACAAAATGCACGCATATTACGTAAAGAATCCGGGTAGCTTTGAAACAGAGGTGCAGATTCTGCTGAAAAACGGATATGATTTCAGCTATCACAATGCGGTCTGTCCGCTTTCAAATTTTGCAAAGCAGTACGGATATGAGGAGTATATGCCCTATGTCTGTAACTTGGACTATGTGATGTTCAGTCTGCTCGGCGTGCCGCTTTTTAGGGGAAAAACTGTTTCGAGGATGGAGATTACTGCGATTTCAAACTGAAACCTGGAGTGAAGCCGATGGATTACTGGCTGCCGGTGTTTGCACAGGACAAAGGATATAAGTGATTTAGGCATATTTTGTTGAGGAATCCTGTGTGCGGCTTGACTTTAGCAGGATTAAGGAGTTTATAATATATAGAAATATCTTGCGCAGGAGTATAGAAAGCTATGGAACGGGATTTGACAAAGGGAAGTGTGTTTCGGAATATTATTGTTTTTTCACTGCCGTATCTCTTATCATATTTTTTGCAGACTCTGTATGGAATGGCCGATTTGTTTATAGTAGGTCAGTTCCATGGTGTTGACAGCATTACAGCAGTTTCAGTTGGAAGTCAGGTCATGCACATGCTGACGGTTATGATTGTGGGGCTGGCAATGGGAGCTACGGTAACGATAGGGAAAGCGGTAGGAGCCAGACAGCCGGAAAAGGCATCCCTTACAGTTGGAAACACGATTGTAATCTTTATGGGACTGTCAGTTGCGATAATGCTGTTATTGC
The DNA here is from genome assembly GCA_934418125.1 of uncultured Lachnospiraceae bacterium. Lineage (GTDB taxonomy): Bacteria > Bacillota > Clostridia > Lachnospirales > Lachnospiraceae > UBA3282. Next base: position 46,879 of record CAKRWT010000014.1, on the reverse strand, counting down.
TTCTGCTTGTGAAGCCAATTGTAGCGGCAGTATCGACACCTCAGGAGGCTGTTTCCGGCACGATTATGTACCTGATGGTCTGCTTTATTGGAATTCCGTTTATCACGGCTTACAATATTATCAGCTCTATTTTTCGTGGGCTGGGAGATTCTAAGAGTCCCATGTATTTTATTGCGGTGGCGTGTGTGGCAAATATTTTATTGGATTATCTGTTTATTGGGGTGTTTCATTTAGGAGCAATGGGAGCTGCATTGGGCACTACATTGGCACAGATGGTCAGCGTGATTGTGGCATTGACCATTATTGTGAAGAGAAAGACGGGAATTTTGCTGCAGAAAGGGGATTTTAAACTCCAACCGGACATCATCGGACAAATCCTTAAAATCGGAATACCCATAGCAGTGCAGGATGGCTTTATTCAGATTGCATTTATGGTTATTACGGTTATTGCTAATCAAAGAGGGCTCAATGATGCAGCAGCAGTAGGGATTGTGGAAAAAATCATAGGAGTGGTATTCCTTGTGCCGTCTACCTTGCTTTCTGCTGTTTCAGCACTCTCTGCCCAGAATATTGGAGCAGGAAAGCATGAACGGGCGGAGGCAACACTGCGCTATGCGATTATCATGGCAGCAGCCTTTGGACTGGTCATATCTGTTATTGTCCAGTTTACAGGAAGCAGCATTGTGGGGATATTTACAGAGGACAGGCAGGTTATCCTGTTAGGAAATCAGTATTTGAAGGCATATATTTGGGATTGTATGTTTGCTGGAATCCACTTCAGCTTCAGCGGATATTTTTGTGCCTGTGGATTATCGGGTATATCCTTTTTGCATAATGCGCTGGCGATTGTGCTTGTGCGTGTACCCGGTGCATTCCTGGCATCCAAATATTTTGCAGATACGCTGTATCCAATGGGAATGGCAGCTCCAGCCGGTTCCCTGCTATCGGTAATTGTATGTGTAATTGCATTTATCTGGATAAAAAAGACTTCGAAAGCATAACAAAAAGAAAGTACTGCTATGGCAGACAGTCAATGCAACGTTTTATTCCATGACAAGTATTTTTCTTGGTGGATAGATAAAAAACCGCATTACCAAAAAGATAGTTTTTATCATCTGCACACTTATTTTTGTAATACCAGGAGGTAACCAATGAGGCTGCGTAACATTCTGATAGTTGTGAAAGATATAGAAAAAGCAAAGCAATTTTATCATAATCTGTTTGGACTTGATATGGTACTGGATAATAACGGCAACGTAATTTTAACAGAAGGGCTGGTACTTCAGGATGCGAACATCTGGCAGGAATTTCTGGGAAGAGACTGTATTCCGCGGAACAATTCCTGTGAACTGTATTTTGAAGAACAGAATATAGAGGCATTTGTGGAGAAGCTGGAACGACTGTATCCATCGATTCAATATGTGAATCGTCTTATGGAGCACAGTTGGGGACAGAAGGTAGTTCGTTTTTATGACTTGGACGGAAATCTAATTGAAGTAGGAACCCCGGTAAATCATTAGTTGGAATCATTGATAAAAAAGGCGGCACTCTATAGGGAAAATTCTTTATAGGGTATTGCCTTTTTGTGCTAAAATAGATAGAAAAAACAGGAGGATAAAAGACATGAATGAAGTAATCCGTGCAATGGAAGAACGCCGCAGTATTCGTAAGTTTAAACCGAATATGCCGGCAAAAGAAGATTTGGAACAGATTGTAGAAGCGGGTCTGTACGCCGCAAGTGGCATGGGAAAACAGGCAACGGTTACGATTGCGGTAACGAATAAAGAACTTCGCGATAAACTGTCAGAAATCAATTGTAAAATCGGAGGCTGGCAGGAAGGCTTTGACCCATTTTACGGCGCACCGGCAATTCTGATTGTTCTGGCAGATAAAAGTGTAGGAACCCGGGTATATGACGGAAGCCTTGTCATGGGAAATATGATGCTGGCTGCCCATTCCCTGAACCTGGGTAGTATCTGGATTCACAGGGCAAAGGAAGAATTTGAACTTCCGGAATACCAGGAACTTCTTAAAGAACTGGGTGTGGAGGGCGAATGGGAAGGAATCGCTCACTGCGCAGTTGGTTATATGGATGGAGAATTACCGGAAGCTGCCGACAGAAAATCCGGCAGGGTATTCTGGGTAGAATAGTGTGAAAAATCCATATACGAAAGATTTTTCACACACGAGATTTGTGTCTGCGCGCACTTGACACAAACTCGGCATGCGCAAAGAGCGTGCGCAGAAATGAGAATTAAAATAAAGAAAGCGTTGCGGGATTGTCCTACAGAATTACAGTAAATATAGATTGACAAAAACAGTAAATAATATATAATCTTTATTAAGAAATATTCCTAATAAGGAGAACGAATGAAAAGAAGAAATACCATTCAAAAGGATTTGGTCCTGAAAGCGGTACAGCAGATGAAAAGTCATGTGACTGCGGATGCCGTGTATGAATTTATCAAAAAGGATTATCCTACCATAGGAAAGGGAACTGTATATAGAAATCTTGGTATTCTGGTCGAAGAAGGAGCTATCCGAAAGGTGGACATTCCGGGTGGAGCAGACCGGTTTGATTTTACTTTGAAGAATCACTATCATGTCAGCTGCGTAGTGTGCGGAGAGGTATTTGATGTGGACATGGATGAGCTGCCGGACCTGAAGGAACAGATTCATGACACTCATGGGATACAGTTTCTGGATTATGATATTTTTTTCAGAGGGATTTGCCCCATCTGTAGAAGACAGGCTAAGGAGGATTGAAAATGGACAAGAACGCAATGCATAAGTTAAGCTATGGTTTGTTTGTGGTAACTGCCAGGGAGGCGGATAAGGACAATGGGTGTATTATCAACACGGCAATCCAGGCAGCTTCTGAACCAAACCAGTTGAGTATCTGTGTAAACAAAGCAAACTATACGCATGACATGATTCAGAGAACCGGAGTGTTTACGGTATCGGTAATCAGTCAGCAGGCAGATTTCGCACTATTTAAGCACTTTGGATTTCAGTCTGGCCGGGAAGTCAATAAGTTTGAAAATGTGGCACAGTATGCCCGTGGCAGGAATGGCCTATACTATATTACAGAGGGAACCAATGCCTATCTATCGGTAAAGGTAAATCAAACCGTGGATTTGGGCTCCCATTCCATGTTTATCGGTGAGGTTACTGAGATGGAAGTATTGAGCGCAGCACCATCGGCAACCTATGAGCATTACCTGGATAATATAAAACCAAAACCGCAGGCAGTGGGGACAATCGATAGTGGTCAGACAATCTGGCGTTGTACAATTTGCGGTTATGAGTATGTAGGAGAAGAATTACCGGAAGATTTTATTTGCCCTTTGTGCAAACATCCGGCATCAGATTTTGAAAAAATAGTAAAGTAACGGAGGAACATGTTATGGCAACAAACAAGTATGCAGGAACACAGACAGAAAAGAATTTACAGGAGGCATTTGCAGGGGAATCCCAGGCAAGAAACAAGTACACTTATTTTGCATCCGTAGCAAAGAAGGAAGGCTACGAGCAGATGGCATCCATATTCCTGAAAACCGCTGATAATGAGAAAGAGCATGCCAAGATGTGGTTTAAGGAACTGGCAGGAATCGGAGACACCAAAGAAAACCTTGCAGAAGCTGCCGGTGGGGAAAACTATGAGTGGACCGATATGTATGAAGACTTTGCCAAGACTGCCGAAGAAGAAGGCTTCCCGGAGCTTGCTGCAAAATTCAGGGCAGTAGGCGAGATTGAGAAACACCATGAGGAAAGATACCGCGCGCTCCTGAAGAACATCGAGACAGCACAGGTATTTGAGAAGAGCGAAGTGAAGGTATGGGAGTGCCGTAACTGCGGCCATATCGTAGTGGGAACAAAGGCTCCTGAGGTATGCCCGGTATGCGCTCATCCACAGAGTTACTTTGAAGTTCATGAAGAAAATTATTAAGGTAATGGGATTAAGATAAACAGAATTATTTCTGTATGGAAAACGGCGATATTGCACAGGATAGCTTGCAATATCGCCGTTTTCAGGTATGCTATAAGTAGTAAAGAAGGAAAAGAGGATTTCTATGAAAAGAAAATATATAATGGCAGCAGTTATGCTGCTGACCTGCGGAAGCCTTTTCGGGTGTGGAAAAACATCGGAAAATGCAGAGAATACAGAAATGCAAAGTGAGCCTGCAGAGGTTGCACCTACGGAAGAGACAGACACAGAAACTCCTGAAAAAGAAGAGCCGGATGCAGCGACAGAAAAGTATATTGTGGAAGACCAGGAATATGTTTATTCACCTTACGGAGATATTGGACAGTTAGGAGAAGAAGGATATTATTATAATGCCGATTATCCGGGAGATGAGGCATACGAAGTGCCCATATTTGAGACAACTGCGGATATTACCCATGACGGGATAGAAGATTTGGTGTCTGTGGTGGGATACAGCGCGGATTCTGGGGCAACCGTTCAGGATGTTTTAAGTAACAGCTCACATGGTTGTTACGTGAAGCTTTACCGGGGAACCGGGGACGATGAATACGAAAGCTATCCGCGGTTTATCAGCAGGAATTTTCATCTGTCACATGCCGGAAATGGCACGATATGCATATCCCATAAGGAGAATCAGGATTACCTGTTGATAAGCGTGACATACGAAATGCAGGGAACCGCGCAGTACGATTTCGCAGTTTTTTATGTAGATGATGAGCAGGGGATTGTGATAGAAGACAGCTATGGCGTAGAGTTTGCCGTAGATGAAGAGGAGCATACAGACTGGGCGGAGTGTGTACACAGAGAGGATGTTGTACCGTCCTTACAGGAACGAATGGCACCGTATCTGGAAGATTCGCTGTTGCTTTTGTCATTAAATATCGATAACGGGGCATTCTACAGTGGGAACGGACAGATGCTGGAAGGAGATTATTTCTTCCAGCAGATTTGGGACAGAGAGTAACCTCTGCGGGCAGTAATACGATTTCAGGCAACGGCGATGGATGCGGGAACATAAGCGGTGATAATGTAAGTTAAGGGGGTATAATTTAAAATAAAATAAAATTATACCCCCTTAACTTGTGAAAATTAATTTGGTGGGGTATGATGAGTGTGTGATAGGAGGTTAGCCAATGGAATTATATAAACGAGAAAATTATTTAAGAAAAATGAGAGGCTTTTATCACGATACAGATATGATAAAAGTAATTACCGGGGTACGAAGATGTGGAAAGTCTTCTTTAATGAAAACGATTATTGAGGAATTAAAAGAGCAGGATATAGCAGAGCAAAATATCATTTTATTGGACCTGGATTCCAAAAGATATAAGGATATAAGAGAAACGGAACAGTTGGAAAGAGAGATAGAGCAATATGATGATGTGCAGGGAATGAAATATTTGTTTATAGATGAAATTCAGAATGTGAATGGATTTGAAAAGGTTATAAATGCTTATCGTGGAGAAGGTGATTACTCAATATTTATAACCGGCTCTAACTCATATCTGTTAAGTGGGGAACTAATTACCAAGCTTACGGGAAGATATATAGAATTTGAAATATTGCCACTTTCTTTTGAAGAATATATAAAAATGAAAGAATTTTACCAAAAAGAGGTTAGCACGAATCTTTCGGAAGAGTTGGACAAATTTTTAAATGATGGAGGATTTCCCAAGGCTATTTTTTATGACAATCCGGAAGATAAAAGAATCTATATAAAAAGTGTTATAAAGGAGATTTTTGAGAAGGACATTAAAAGGAGAGTGAAAATCCGGAATGTGTCTGTGTTTGAGAAAATACAAACTTATTTGATTAATAATTTTGGTGCAACTACGAGTTTGACCAGTATGATGAAGGAATTGCATAAATCTGGAATGGATATTAAAAGAGAAACGTTAAATCGTTATATTCAAATTTTGATAGATGCGAAAATATTATATGAATGTAAAAGATTTGATTTAAAGTCGAAAAAGTCTATCAGGGGAGAACAAAAATATTATTTGGCAGATTTGGGATTCTATTTTGCCACCAATACAGATAATAGAATTAATTATGGTCCGGCTTTGGAGAATGTAGTGTACAGTTATGCCAGGTCAAAGGGATATGAAATAAGTATTGGAAGAATTGGCAGGCTGGAGTGCGACTTTATTATGAGGGGAAAGTCAATGGAATATAGTTATGTTCAGGTTTCCATGACCATAATGGCAAGCAGGGAGACGGAGGACAGGGAGTACCTGCCGTTAGAGACAATTACAGATAATTATCCCAAATATGTACTTACGAGAAATGATATTATTCAAAAGAGAAATGGGATTATACACAAAAATATACCGGAGTTTATGGCAAAGGGAGAATTGTTTAACTGAGCCAAAGAAGAGATAGTGCAGTTAATGTATAACCAGAAAAAGTTAGCAAATTTTAGAAGCTTTTAAGGTTAGACCTGAAAAACTTATTGATTTACACAACTTTTTTGGGTTAATACTTATAAGGAGGTAGAAAAATGATTTTCAGACCTAATTATATAGAAAAGATTGCACCGTTCATTGATAAACCATTGGTCAAAATCCTGACAGGTATCCGGCGTTGTGGAAAATCCACTATTTTTGAAATGAGGGGTGGGAAAAGGCTATCAATAACTTACTGGAAGGTGGAAGGGCTGACATTTATGTAACTGGTTCCAATTCAAAGCTTATGTCCAGTGAGATTTCTACCTATCTGACAGGAAGATATATTCCCATTTCTGTGTTTCCGCTGTCGTTTCGGGAATATCTCGATTTTAAGGCGGAAAGTATCTATAATTATTTGCACTGGTTGGAACAGGCATTTATCATTTTGGCACAGCAATGGTAAATAAGAGATGGAATACTTGCCCGAAAATGATTGATACCAATATGTGCATAATTCCTCTTGTTTTCCACATACTACCCATACAGCACAAATATGGAAAGTATGTAGAAAGCAGGAGGAATTTTATATATGAAAGCCACAGGAATTGTACGCCGCATAGATGACCTTGGACGGGTTGTTATCCCGAAAGAAATAAGAAGAACGCTGCGAATCCGGGAAGCAGACCCGCTTGAAATCTTTACAGACAGGGATGGGGAGATTATTCTGAAAAAGTATTCCCCGATTGGGGAGATGGGAACCTTTGCCAAGCAGTATGCTGAGAGCATGGCACAGGTATCCGGGCACACTGCCATGATTTCTGACAGGGACCAGATTATCGCCGTGGCGGGAGGCATGAAGGGACTTTTGGGAAAGCCAATCAGCAGGGAGCTGGAGGAGAAAATCAATCACCGGGAAAGTGTGATGGCAACCAAAGGGGACAGAGGCTTTGTGCAGGTAAGCAGTGAGACAGAGGAAGTGCAGCATGAGGCAATCAGCCCGATTATCTGTGAAGGAGATGTGATTGGTTCAGTAATGCTGTTAGAGACAGACCAGAAATCCCGCATGGGTGAAGTCGAGCAGAAACTGATTTTATCGGCGGCAGGTTTTTTGGGAAGGCAGATGGAACAGTAAGAAATGTCAGGAAAAGAAAAATCCTACCAAAAGTGCCATATACAGGGCACATGGGTAGGATTTTGTTTTCTTAGATAAAATAATCAATCGTATCTTCGGAGAACAGCTCCGTTTCTTTGTTAAAAATAATCAGTGCCTCACGGGTTTCGTAAGGTCCCATTTCATAAAAGCCTTTGGTCAGACGGTTTAACCGCTCCATGGAAACCAGACGGTTTGCCCGCTTAGGCTGGTCTAAGATGAAGGTAATGCCTTCTTCCAAATACTCTTTATCCAAATCCGGGTCGTCCGGCTCTTCATAGTAAGGGTCAAAGAGATATACATTATTACCTTCCACACCGGTAAGAAGTACATAATGACCGACATCCAGAAAAAGCCGTAATACGACAGCACCACCCTGCTGCAAGGCGGCAATAATGCTGCTGCTTTGGGAAAGGTATACGGAATCACCTGCCAGGAATTCGCAGGAAATCGGGAAATTCTTCATTTTACCGAACTGATTCAGCCAGTTGCTCAAAAACATCATTGCAGAAGCAGAAGTTCCTTTTTTGCCAATTTCGCCGGCTTCGTTATAAGAATCCAGACAATATAACATAATATATTTAATGACATCCGGGTAGATAACCTCTCTGTCAAATAAGTATCGAATGGCGTTGGTAAGTGCAACCGGTCCACAGTCATATTCACTGGACTGGTAATTCAGAAGATTTCGCATGGCACATTTTCCTTTCGTACAGTCGAATGAAGTCTCTAGAGAATATACAACGCATTGCATTTATTGTCAAGATTATGCTATACTGAATCGGTTGCATATAATAATAGGAAAGCAGTCAGAAAAGGTTGCGGTAGAGAAACACATTTGTCGATAAAATCCACAGAAATTATGATAATGCTATTGACAACGATGCGTGCATGGAAGTATAATTCCACAAAACCTAGAAAAATACTAGGAATTAAACGAGGAGGACGTGTTATGAAAAAAATCACAACAAAAGTGATGAGTCTGTTGTTAGCACTCGTCATGGTAGCATCTGTTACCGCTTGTGGTGCGGCTTCTACAGAAGAAGGTACAACAACGGAAGATGCAGCAGTAACAGAAGAAGGCACAGAAGAGAGTACAGAAGGTGCCGGTCCTGCAACAGCAGCAGAGGGTGAGAAAATCATCAACGTTGGTGTTACAGACAGTCTGGGAGGGGTAAATCCTTTTGCGATTGACCAGACAGAAATCAATAAGTATGCAATCGATTTAATGTTCTTACCATTGATGGAACTGGATAAGGACCTGAATTTCCAGGCAATGTTAGCAGATTCCATTACCACAGAAGACAACATCAACTTCGTTGTCCATGTAGATGATGCGGCAACCTGGTCTGATGGAACACCGGTTACGGCAGATGATGTAGCGTATTCCGTATTACGTCTGGCAAGCCCGATTGTAAATAACACAACATTAATGTTATATGCATTCGAGGGTACCGATGATGCAACTGGTTTTGTGGAAGAAGGAGCAACCTCCATGTCAGGTGTTCAGGTACTGGATGACAAGACGGTTCAGTTTACTTCCAAGTATCCGATGGCACTTACAACATTCCAGAACACTTATGCAAGATATATTCATGTTATGCCAAAGCATGTCATTGAACAGTTTGCAGAGGATGAGTTGACAACGGCTGAGTGGTTTAACAAACCGGACGTTATCAGTGGACCATTCTTCTTAACCGATTATGACAATGACCATTATATTTCTTATACAGCAAATAAAGATTACTGGAAGGGTGCACCTAAGATTGATAAGTTAAATATCAAGATTGTAGACGGAAGCCAGATTTACTCTGGTTTACAGTCCGGTGAGATTGACATCACACAGCACACCATGACAGCAATCCCACAGGAAGATTATGAGAGTATCGAAGCACTGGAGAATGTTTCTGTTGTTTATGGCTCTCCGGTAACAAACCAGTCTGCCTTTATCCAGACAGCGAACATTCCGGATGCAAGAGTACGTCAGGCACTGGTATATGCAATCGACAGACAGCAGTTGGTAGACCAGTTATTAAAAGGACATGGCGAGGTAGTAGATGGTTTCTTATCTTCTGCAAGTCCATTCTACGATGACAGTATTACTCCAATCGAGTATAATCCTGAGAAGGCAAAAGAACTTCTGGAGGAAGCCGGATGGGATGGTTCCCAGACCCTCCGTTTCTATGTGAACTCCGGTGATAATACTTTTGTAAATGGCGTTCAGGTTATGGTGGCACAGTGGGCGGCAGTAGGAATCAATGTAGAGGTAACAACGGTAGACCTTGCTACGTTAATGTCTGTTGCAGGTACGACTGATTATGATATTATGGCAGTACAGTATACCTATGCACCAGTTGACCCTTATCCGGATGTAACATGGTTATTAGGTGGAGAAGGAAGCTGGACCGGCTACAGCAATGATGAAGTAAATACAGCATTAGCAGGAACACAGGAGACATCCGATGTTGCTGAAATCAAGGATTTATATTCTATCGTTGACAAGAAGATGCAGGAAGATGTAGCAATGTTCTCTGTTTATATCATCAGTGCACAGGGTGCTGTAAGCAACCGTGTGACTGGCGCACAGCCAAGTGTTTATGGATTTTTCAATGATGTCCAGAACTGGGATGTGACAGAGTAAGATAACGAATGGTAATGGCAGGAGGTAACAGGATGCCGCATTTATTAGAGGTAAATAATTTAACTACCGCTTTTTCCGGGGACTACGGAAGAACGATTAGTGTTGACCATGTAAGCTTTCACGTAGACCCGGGGGAGGTTGTCTGCATTGTAGGCGAATCCGGCTGCGGTAAAAGTGTTACGTCACTGTCTATTATGGGATTATTAAGAAGGGGCGGGGCTGTCATTGACGGCTCTGTCCTCTTTGACGGTAAAGATATTCTGTCCATGACAGAAAAACAACTGGATGAAATCCGGGGAGACCAGATGACGATGATTTTCCAGGATCCGCTGACATCCCTGAATCCGGTGTTCACAGTAGGAAGCCAGATTGTGGAAAGTATCCGGATTCACATGCATCTGCCCAAAGCGGATGCCAGAAAAAGAGCAGTAGAGCTATTACAGAAAGTGGGTATGCCAGATGCAGAAAATGTGATGAAAAAGTATCCGCACACCTTGTCTGGCGGTATGCGCCAGCGTGTCATGATTGCCATGGCATTATCCTGCAATCCCCGCCTGTTGATTGCAGATGAGCCGACAACGGCGTTAGACGTTACGATACAGGCACAGATAATGAAGCTGCTTGGTGAATTGCAGCAGGAAACCCAGATGTCCATGATTCTGATTACCCATGATATCGGTCTGGTAGCCAATACCGCAGACCGGGTAATTGTTATGTATGCAGGACAGATAATCGAGGAGGCACCGGTGGAGGAGCTTTTCAGGAATCCGAAGCACCCTTACACCAGAGCACTGCTGGATACGGTGCCAACCATTCGAGATGATGCGAACAGAAAGCTGACCGCCATACCAGGTATGGTGCCGGAAAGCTATGATGATATAACCGGGTGCCGCTTCGCAGACCGATGTCCTTACTGGAAACCGGTTTGTGATAACCCACAGGAAAATTACGGGTTTGGAACAGACCATCAGGCGAGATGTATCATTGCCTGTGAAGAACAGCAAAAAGGAGGTACTCCGTAATGACAGAAGAAAAGAAGATACCTCTGATTCAGGTAGAAAATATGAAAAAGTATTATCCGGTGAAGGGCGGCATTATTACCCATACAACCGGATATGTGAAATCGGTAGATGGTGTCAGCTTTTCCATCCAGAAGGGACAGACTCTGGGACTGGTAGGCGAATCCGGTTGTGGAAAGTCGACTATCGGCCGGCAGTTAGTCGGACTGGAAGAACCGACAGAAGGTAAGATTTATTATAATGGCTGTGATTTATCCACCATCCGGAAGAATAAGGAAGAGATGCGGCGTATCAGGACCAAGCTGCAGATGGTGTTCCAGGATCCCTATTCCTCGTTGAACCCAAGAAAACATATTTTTGAGATTCTGGCACAGCCTATGCTGTACCATCATATTTCCACGAAGGAAACCGTGGAACAGGATATTTTAAAAATTCTGGATATGGTTGGACTGCCAAGAACCGTATTGGGGAGGTATCCCCATGAGTTCTCCGGTGGACAGCGGCAGAGAATCGGGATAGCCAAAGCCCTTTCCCTGAACCCGGAGTTCATTGTGTGTGATGAACCGGTCAGCGCGCTGGATGTATCGATTCAGGCGCAGATTCTGAATCTGTTAAAAGAGTTGCAGCAGGAGTTACAGTTGACGTTACTGTTTGTAGGGCATGGTCTGGGGGCTGTCAATTATGTCAGCGACCAGATTGCGGTTATGTATCTGGGTAAGATTGTAGAAATCGGGGATGCCAAAGAGATATTTAATCATCCGGTACATCCGTATACAAAGGCATTGTTGAATGCGGTGCCGGTACCGGACCCGGAGCAGAGAAAGAAAGAACGGAAGCTGTTGCAGGGAGAAATTGGTAACAGTGTGAACCCGCCGGAAGGGTGCCGGTTCCATACCCGTTGTCCATTGGCAACAGAGCGGTGTAAACAGGTTACGATGGAGATGCAGGAAATCAGTAGCGGCAATGGACATCAGGTGGCATGTCCTATTGTGACAGAGTAATAGCAGGGAGGCAATTTATGGGTAAATATATAATAAAAAGAATTTTAATTGCCATTCCAGTGTTGATTGGCATCACCATTATTGATTATGCAATTATGTGTCTGGCAGGCAGCCCGTTACAGATGCTGCAGGGACCGCGTGTTTCCCAGGCGGCGATTCAGGCAAAAGAGATTGCTTTAGGACTGGATAAGCCGGTTTATATTCAGTATTTTGTATGGCTGAAGCAGTTGCTGCAAGGCAATATGGGATATTCCATTAAGTCGTCCCAGGAGGTTAGTGCCATGATTGCCAGCCACTTAGGACCAACTCTGTTGTTGATGGGAGTGTCCCTTATTGTCAGCCTGCTGCTTGCTGTTCCGGCAGGCATTTACAGCGCGATTCATCAGTATTCCAAGGGGGATTATGCAGTGGTAACAGTGTCCTTTCTGGGCAGCAGTGTACCGAGCTTTTTTCTTTCCTTATTATTGATTTATGTATTTACGATACGGTTAGGATGGCTGCCATCCAGCGGCATGACGACTCTTGGAATGGAGAGCAGCGCAGGTGATGTGGCAAAGCATATGGTAATGCCGGTGCTGGTGCTCGCCTTTTCCATGGCAGGCAGCAATATCCGGTATATCAGGAGTGCAGTGCTGGAGATTTTACAGCAGGATTATCTGCGGACAGCAAGGGCCAAGGGCATCGGACGGTTCCGGGTTATCAATAAGCATGCGCTGCGTAATGCTTTAGTGCCGATTATTACCGTTATTGGTATGGAAATTCCGACTCTGTTTGGCGGTGCGGTTATTATTGAACAGGTATTTTCCTGGCCGGGTCTGGGTCTTATGACCATGAGTGCCATCAGCAACAGAGATTATCCGGTAATTATGGGAGTGTGCCTTTTATCGGCTATCGTGGTACTGGTAGCGAACCTGATAACAGATATTTTATATGCATTGGTAGACCCTACCATTCAATTAGATTAGGAGGGCTGTCATGACAGAGAAGAAAAAACAGACGGAAATGGAACCAAAGAAACCGAAGAAGGACATCAGCAACGAAAGCTATTTACAGACCGTATGGCGCAGATTCCGCAAACACCATCTGGCATTAGTCAGCCTGGTGGTGCTAATCATCATCGTAGGCGCGGCATTGCTGGCACCGGTCATTGCACCCTATGACCCCAATGAGATTGCAGGACCTTTCGGGGGAGCACCCTCCAGGGACTTCTGGCTGGGAACCGACCAGATAGGAAGGGATATGTTAAGCAGACTCTTGTATGCGACCAGAATTTCTCTGCTGGTAGGTGTGCTGGCAACGGTAATCTCCACGGTTATCGGAGTGATTCTGGGACTGATTGCAGGATACTTCGGCGGTATGGCAGATATGATTATCATGCGTTTTACCGATATGGTAATGTCCTTCCCATATATTCTGCTGGTATTGGTAGCAGCTGCTATCTTTAAACCGGGGCTATGGAATATCATCCTGATTCTGGGCTTTGTGGACTGGCCGGGTATTGCCAGACTGGTGCGGGGTAATGTTTTAAATCTGCGGGAGACTAACTTTGTAAAAGGAAATATTGTAGCGGGTATGCCGCTTCGCCATATTTTGTTTTCGGAGATTCTGCCTAATACGGTAGCACCGATTCTGGTTTATGCCACTTCGGTACTGGCGTTATCCATGCTGGACGAGGCAGCTTTGAGCTTCTTGGGACAGGGGGTACAGCCACCGACTGCAAGCCTTGGTAATATGTTAAACGGAGCACAGTCTCTTACGGTACTGACGAAACAGCCGTGGCTGTGGATTCCGCCGGGACTTATCATAGTGATATTGGTTATGGCAATTAACTTTATTGGTGATGCACTGCGGGATGCCTTAGACCCGAACAGCGGAAAATAGAAGCAGGAACAAAAGCGGGAAACAAAAGGCAAAATAGAAGCAGAAACAAGAGCGGGAAACAAAAGGTAAAATAGAAGCAGAAACAAAGGCGGGAAACGACATGGAAAACTTAGAACAGTATCTGATAGAAAACTTTCAATGGTTTCACAGACATCCGGAAATGCCCTATGAGGAAGTGCAGACAACGGCAAAAATCAGGGAACTTCTTACCCGGGCAGGCATTGAGATACTGCCGTATCCCCTGAAAACCGGTCTGATAGCGGTAGTACGTGGGGAGAAGAAAGAGGGAAAAGAACTGGTAACAGCCCTTCGCTGTGACATTGATGCCTTACCTATTGTGGAGCAGACAGATTTGCCTTATAAATCAGAAACGGAAGGGTACATGCATGCCTGTGGACATGATTTACATATTACAGCAGGTATTGGAGCAGCGATTCTGTTACAGGAGCGGAAAGCACAGTTCCGTGGTATGGTCAAATTTATATTTCAGCCGGCAGAGGAGGAGTCTCATGGGGCATTGAAGATTCTGGAGACGGATGTGATGGATGATGTTCCTTATATCTGGGGCTTCCATGCAGACCCGACCAATGCAGTCAATGTGATTGGAATAAGAGAAGGCTATGTAACAGCAGCCGTAGACCGTTTCGTGATTACGATAACCGGTGTTGGCTGCCACGGAGCTCATCCAGATGACGGAATTGACCCGATTCTTACCGGTGCAGCCATTGTACAGGGCTTACAGTCGATTGTAAGCCGTAATATCAATGCCTTCCATCCGGCCCTTTTGAGTGTGACAAGGTTTGAGTCCGGAAAAACCTGGAATGTGATTCCTACTGAGGCACAACTGGAAGGAACGGTTCGTACCATGAACCGGGAAGACCGTATTTTATATGAGAAAAGGGTGCGTGAAATTGCAGAAAGGACGGCACAGGCGTATGGTGCTGCCGCGCAGGTAGAATGGGTGGCAGGACCACCGGCAACTTATAATGATGCCAAAATGGCGCAGATTGCAGAACAGACAGCTCATCAATTAGGCATGGAAACCGTACCGGAAGAAAGCTCCATGGGCGGAGATGACTTTGCTTATTATGAAGATGTGGATACGATGAAGCGGGAAGTACCAGGCTGCTACGTGAAAATCGGCACCGGTGCAGGATACCCTATCCACCATCCGGCATTTCAGGTGGACACAAGTGTTATCTTAAAGACAGCACAGTATCTGACAGAACTTATTTTAGCGGAATAGGAAAAGGTGGGGAAATATTATTTCTCCACCTTCATTTGAACAATGTCATAATCAATCTGAATCCTGGGATTTACGTACATTTCATGGTACTGTGCCAGAATCCGTTCGGCTACCTGCCTGCCGTTCTCCAAATTGGTTTCCATGAGAATTACGATAATCTGTTTGCTGGAATATCTGGTGGAAACATCTACCCGGCGGAGAGAAGAATAGATTGCTTCTTCTAAAATGGTAACTGCCTCATCAAAATCAGAGAGCAGAGGCTGGATATCTTCGGCTTCCTGAAGCGTATACAAAACGATTTCAACATCTTTATGACCACGTGCAACAGTACGCCGTATAAAGTTGTAAACATGGTTGAAATTATCAAAGTTGAGGAGATAAGCTCCCTTGCCATTGTCACTGCGGGACAGAATATCGCGGAGATAATCTAAATCCACCTGCTTTGAGTCAGAGGATAAGCTGGCAGGATTCCCTTCACTGAAAAAATGATAAGAGTTTTTGCCGTTCTGTTTGACATAGTAGAGAGATTTATCGGCAGCATTGTAGAGAGTCTGAAAATCGGAACCATCCTGCGGAGCACAGGCAATGCCGATAGATACAGAAGTATTTGCTTCAAAAGCACATTCGTCAATCATGTGCTGCAGGCTGGAGAGAATGTCTTCTGCTTTGAGAGACAAAATATTCCGGTCTGTTGCTTGTTTGCAGAACAGGATAAATTCGTCCCCACCGATACGACAGGCGATGTCGTCTTCGTCGGAAGCAGCAAGAAGAATCTGCGCAAAGGATTTCAACACATGGTCACCGACAATGTGCCCGTAGGTATCATTGATATGTTTGAAATTATCCATATCTATCATAAACAGAGCGCCTTCCACTCCATGGGAGAACCATTCGTTTAATCGGGTTTCTGTATAGTTTCGATTCCATAAACTGGTAAGAGCATCTTTTTGTGCCAGAGTTTTCAGCTCGGACATTTCTTTTATTTTTTCTTTTAATTCGGAAGTAAGATGCTGATGGACGGATTCTAATTCTATAATACGGTCTATGCGGGAACGCATGACCTCCGGGACAAAAGGTTTGCTGATGAAATCTCTGGCTCCCACCTTAAAGCATCGGCTTTCTGTGTCGGGATTGTTATCTGCGGTGAGGAAAATGACGGGAGTATTCCGGTTGAGCTCCTGTTCACGCATCTGTTCCCAAACCTCAAAGCCGTTCATTTCCGGCATCATGATATCTAAAAGAATGAGGTCCACACAACATTCAGATGTGAACTTGACGGCCTGAGCGCTGGAAGAAAAAGCAGTAATCTTGTACTTGTCATTTAAGACATATTTTGCAGTGTTCAGATTCATTTTATTGTCATCAACAATCAGAATGTGTTTCATAGTCCTATCTCTGTGCATAAGCACAACTCCCCTTGTGTATGTTATGTTTTATTTTACACAAAAGCATACAGAAAGTAAACCGGACTTTCCTATTTCAAAAAAAGGGTGTATGATAGGCAGAGAAAGAAAATACTATCTGGAGGAAGAATATGGACAGACAGAACCTGACATTGCTTACGGATTTATATGAGTTGACCATGATGCAGGGTTATTTCAAGAACAAGGATCAGAACGAAACGGTCATTTTTGATGCGTTTTACCGTAATAATCCATGTGACGGCGGCTTCGCCATTGCAGCAGGGCTGGAGCAGTTGATTCAGTATATCAAAGAACTTCATTTTGACCAGGAAGACATTAATTATCTGGCAGGACTTGGCATTTTCAGCAAAGAATTTCTTGATTATCTCAAAGACTTCCGTTTTACGGGAGACATCTATGCAATTCCGGAAGGAACCGTTGTATTTCCAAGAGAACCACTGGTAAAGGTAG
Source organism: uncultured Lachnospiraceae bacterium (assembly GCA_934418125.1). GTDB lineage: Bacteria > Bacillota > Clostridia > Lachnospirales > Lachnospiraceae > UBA3282. Next base: position 29,692 of record CAKRWT010000014.1, on the reverse strand, counting down.
TAGCTCCTATTATGCAGGCACAGTTAGTGGAGACTGCTATTCTAAATATTGTAAACCATCAGAGTCTGATTGCAACCAAGGCGGCAAGAGTCTGTTATGCAGCCCGCGGAGATGGAATTATGGAGTTTGGTCTTCGTAGAGCACAGGGACCGGATGCCGGTACGTATGGTGCGAGAGCGGCGATTATCGGTGGCTGTGTAGGAACCTCCAATGTTCTTTGCGGACAGTTGTTTGATGTGCCGGTCAAGGGAACCCATGCCCATAGCTGGATTATGAGTTTTCCGGATGAGTATTCTGCTTTTAAGACTTATGCAGATATGTATCCGTCTGCCTGTATTCTGCTGGTGGATACTTACGATACTTTAAAATCCGGTATACCGAATGCTATCCGTGTGTTTACGGAGATGCGGGAGGCTGGAATTCCCCTTACCTTTTATGGAATCCGCTTAGACAGTGGCGATTTGGCATATTTATCCAAGAAGGCAAGAAAAATGTTGGATGAGGCAGGTTTCCCGGATGCAGTGATTTCCGCTTCCAATGATTTGGATGAGTTCCTGATTCAGAGCTTAAAAGACCAAGGGGCAATGATTACCTCATGGGGTGTGGGAACCCACCTGATTACCTCCAAAGACTGCCCATCTTTTGGTGGGGTCTATAAACTGGCAGCGATTATGGGCAAGGACGGCAAGTTCGTACCTAAGATTAAGTTGTCTGAGAATACGGAGAAAGTAACCAATCCGGGTAACAAGAAGATTTATCGTGTCTATGAAAAGGAAAGCGGTAAGATTAAAGCAGATTTGATTTGTCTGGAGGAGGAGCAGTTCTCAGAAGATGAACCATTGCTGTTATTTGACCCGGCAGAGCCATGGAAGAAGACGAAGCTTCCGGCAGGCAGCTTTACGCTGCGTGAGCTGATGGTGCCGGTATTTAAACAGGGAGAATGCTGCTATACCACACCAAAGGTTATGGACATTCAGAAATACTGTAAGGAAGAACAGGAAACCCTTTGGGATGAGACAAGACGTCTGGTAAACCCACACAAGGTATATGTGGACTTATCCAGTCAGCTTTATGATATCAAGATTAACCTTCTAGACCAGATGAGCCAGAATAATTGAACATAAAAGAGGAAATACCCTAGTATCAAAAGAAAAGGGCAGGCAGTGATGAGGCCGCCGGAAAGGATGATTTATGCTTAGAATGATTACCGACTCTGCCAGCGATTTGCCAAAGGAGTACATTGAACAACATAAATTACATGTGATTCCGACTCCTGTAGTAATTGATGAGGTGGACTATTTTGACGGAGCGACGATTCAGACAAAAGAATTCTACGATATTTTAGATGATATTAAGAGAGATGTAAAAACATACCATATTAATCCGGCGATGTTTACCGATGCCTTTCTCCCCTATGCACAGGCAGGAGATACCGTAATTTACCTGTGCTTTTCAACAGGTATTGCAGGCACCTTTAATGCGGCAAACATTGCAAAATCCAATATCCTGGAAGATTATCCGGATTTTGATCTGACGATTATTGATTCCAAATCAGCAGCGATTGGTTTTGGACTGATTGTAACGAAGTTAGTAACCATGTTGGAGAAAGGAGCCGGGAAAGAAGAATTGATTGAGGCAGCAGAGTATTATATCTCCCACATCAATCATGTCTTTACCGTACATACTCTGGCATACCTGATTAAAGGTGGCAGACTGACTAAGTTTAAGGGGACCATTGCCGAGACACTGGATATGAAACCGATTCTGATTGTAGACAGAAGCGGAGCCCTTTCGGTCATTAAGACGGTGCGTGGACGTAAGAAATCCTTGCGTTACCTGGCAGAATATGCAAAAGAACATGCCTATAAGATAGAAGAGCAGGAAGTAGCCCTGTGTCATGGTGAGGAAGAAGAAGGACGGGACTTCATGTTGTCCCTTATCAACGAAGAACTGAAACCGAAGTCTGTATTGGTAAGTACGGTAGGCTGTGCTATCGGAGCCCACACCGGAAGAGGAATTATCGGCTTCTGTTTCTTTGATGCAGATGATGGTAAGTATGCAAAATACTTTAAGTAACGATTCAGAGCCATGCAAATTTGTTCTCTGCGGATGCTGGCATCCGGGCAGAAGAGAGGAGTATCATGGAAAGTCAGACGGATACACATAAATATATAGAAGTAGATGGAGATTTCCGAATGAGGGAGTTGGATAAAGGAGATTTGGAGCAGTTTAACGATTTGCTGCAATATGCCTTCCAGGTAACCTCGTATGACCTTTTTGAAACAGGCTGGAAGCGGGAGGAAATCAAATATGCCAAGCGTCCTATGCTGGAGGAAGCCTTCGTACTGGGATGGTTCTATAAAGAAAGACTGGCATCCATGATTCTGGTGTATTCCATGCAGGTCAACGTATATGATGAAATCATGGACATGGGAGGTGTTACCGGTGTAGCAACCTATCCGGAATATTCGGGAAGGGGACTGATTCATTCCCTGATGCGCCATGTGATTGATTATATGCATAAGAAACAGATGCCGATTTCTTTTCTGTACCCATATTCCATTCCTTTTTACCGGAAGATGGGATGGGAAATTGTGTCGGATAAGCTGACCTTTACCATAAAAGATACACAGCTGCCAAAGATGTACCCGGTAGATGGTATGGTGGAACGAGTGAGTGTGGATTCAGAGGATTATCATAACGTCCATTCCTACTTTGCCCTGCAACGTCATGGAGCCCTGATTCGTGATGACCTGGCATGGGATGAATACTGGCGTTGGGATAATGAAGACATCATCGCAGCTGTCTATTACAGCAAAGAACATAAACCCTTAGGTTATGTGGTTTATTATATTGCTAACGAAATATTTCATATCAAGGAAATGGTTTATCTGAATATTGAGGCAAACCACGGATTGTGGAATTATATCAGTGCCCATTTCTCCATGATAACCCAGGTGCAGGGAGATAACTATTCCGGGGAAACATTGGCATATCTGTTGGAGGACAGCGAGATTACCGAGACGATTTCCCCTTACATAATGGCGCGTGTCATTGATGCGGAGAAGTTCTTAAGGGAGTATCCGTATCTGATACAGCCGGAAGATTTTAAGATTCATTTTAAAGTACATGATGAGATGGCGCCCTGGAATGAGGGGGATTTTATGGTGTCCTGGCATGATGGGGAAACCATCTGTGAGAAGGTGGAGGATAACCAGTCCATCAACGTAGTGGAACTGACGATTAACACGCTCACAACCATGCTGATGGGTTATAAAAGACCAAGTTATCTGTATGAGCATGAGAGAATCCAGACAGAATATTATATGCTGACCTGGTTGGAGAGAATGATTCCGGCAGAAAAGCCGTATTTCTCGGATTATTTCTAGGGATACCTCTTGACAAGTACGAATTTAGGGAATTATAATATGAGCCGTAAAGACGTTGAAGAAGACAGTAGCTGATTTACGAAAGTTACAGCGAGCCGGTGAGGGTGTAAGACCGGTATGAGTAAGAAATCAGGGAATATCACTTCTGAGTTTCAGACTGAACGGAATGCTTTATCAGACAGGGCAGGCTTAGTAGGGGCTGACGGTGTTCCACCGTTACCGGAAGACGTATCGACCAGAACAGGAAGTCTGTACGGTGTAACAGGTGGTATAACGAGATTTTGAGCCTCGTCCTTTTACAGGATGGGGCTTTTATTAGTTTAAGAAACAGAAGGTAAGAAAAGGAGAAGATTATGTATCAGAAAGTTGACACCAGTCTCAATTTTGTAGACAGAGAAAAAGAAGTATGTCAGTTTTGGAAAGACAATGATATTTTCCAGAAAAGTATGGACTCCCGTAAGGAGGGACCAACATATACTTTCTATGACGGACCTCCGACAGCAAACGGAAAGCCTCATATCGGACACGTATTAACCCGTGTTATCAAGGATATGATTCCAAGATACCGTACCATGAAAGGGTATATGGTACCACGTAAGGCAGGATGGGATACCCACGGACTGCCGGTAGAGCTGGAAGTAGAGAAATTATTAGGATTGGATGGAAAAGAACAGATTGAAGAATATGGCTTAGACCCATTCATTACCAAGTGTAAAGAGTCTGTATGGAAATACAAGGGTATGTGGGAGGACTTCTCCGGCACCGTTGGTTTCTGGGCTGATATGGATAACCCTTATGTAACGTATGATGATAATTTTATCGAGTCCGAATGGTGGGCATTGAAACAGATTTGGGACAAGGGCTTACTGTACAAAGGCTTCAAGATTGTTCCTTACTGCCCTCGTTGTGGAACCCCTCTTTCTTCCCATGAGGTAGCGCAGGGATATAAGGCTGTGAAAGAGCGTTCCGCTATCGTACGTTTCAAGGCAGTGGGCGAAGATGCTTACTTCCTGGCATGGACAACAACTCCATGGACACTGCCATCCAACACCGCACTGTGTGTGAACCCGGATGAAACTTACGTGAAGGTAAAAGCAGCAGATGGTTATACCTACTACATGGCAAAAGCGCTGTTAGATACCGTACTTGGCAAACTGGCAGAAGAAGGAAAGCCTGCTTATGAAATCTTAGAGACTTATGTCGGAAAAGACCTGGAAGGCAGAGAGTATGAGCCTTTATATGCCTGCGCAGACGAGGTTGCCAGGAAGCAGCATAAGAAAGCGCATTTCGTAACCGTAGATAATTACGTTACCATGACAGATGGTACTGGTATCGTTCATATCGCACCGGCATTCGGTGAAGATGATGCCAGAATCGGACGTAATTATGACCTTCCATTTATCCAGTTTGTAGATGGAAAAGGTAACATGACAGCAGAGACTCCTTATGCAGGACTGTTTGTAAAAGATGCAGACCCGAAGGTACTGGTAGACCTGGATAAAGAAGGCAAGCTGTTTGATGCACCGAAGTTTGAGCATGATTATCCATTCTGCTGGAGATGTGATACTCCTTTAATTTACTATGCAAGAGAATCCTGGTTCATCAAGATGACAGCAGTCAGAGATGACCTGGTAGCAAATAACAAGACTGTTAACTGGATTCCGGAATCCATCGGAGAGGGACGTTTCGGTAACTGGCTGGAGAACATTCAGGACTGGGGTATTTCCCGTAACCGTTACTGGGGTACACCACTGAACGTCTGGGAATGTCCTGACTGCGGTCACATGGAATCAGTAGGCTCCCGTGAAGAACTGGAGAAATTAAGCGGCAACCCGGCAGCTAAGACGGTAGAGCTTCACAGACCATACATTGATGAGATTACCATGCCTTGTCCGAAGTGTGGCAAGACCATGAAGCGTGTACCGGAAGTAATTGACTGTTGGTTTGACTCCGGAGCAATGCCTTTTGCACAGCATCATTATCCATTCGAAAATAAGGATGTATTTGAGAAGCAGTTCCCGGCACAGTTTATTTCGGAAGCAGTTGACCAGACCCGTGGATGGTTCTATTCCCTGATGGCAGAATCAACCCTGTTATTTAATAAAGCACCATTTGAAAATGTTATCGTTCTGGGACATGTCCAGGATGAAAACGGACAGAAGATGAGTAAGTCTAAGGGTAATGCAGTAGACCCGTTTGATGCACTGGAGACTTATGGGGCAGATGCTATCCGCTGGTATTTCTATATTAACTCTGCACCATGGTTACCAAACAGATTCCATGGCAAGGCAGTACAGGAAGGACAGCGTAAGTTCCTGGGTACGTTATGGAATACCTATGCATTCTTCGTACTGTATGCAAACATTGATAATTTCGATGCGACCAAGTACAGCCTGGACTATGACAAGCTTCCGGTTATGGATAAGTGGCTGTTATCCAAGCTGAACACAGCAATCAAGGAAGTGGATGATAACCTGAATAACTACAGAATCCCAGAGGCAGCCAGAGTACTGGATAACTTTGTCGATGAGATGAGTAACTGGTATGTCAGAAGAAGCCGTGAACGCTTCTGGGCAAAAGGCATGGAGCAGGATAAGATTAATGCTTACATGACACTGTACACAGCACTGGTAACCATCTGTAAATGTGCAGCACCGATGATTCCGTTTATGACAGAGGAAATTTACCGCAATCTGGTATGCAGCATTGATGCGAATGCACCGGAAAGCATTCATCTGTGTGATTTCCCGGTAGCTGATGAGAACCACATCGACAAGAAGTTAGAAGAGGATATGGAAGAGGTTCTGAAAATTGTTGTTATGGGACGTGCAGCACGTAATACCGCCAATATCAAGAACCGTCAGCCAATCGGCACCATGCATGTAAAGGCAGACCATGCCCTTGGTGAGTTCTATCAGGAAATTATCGAAGATGAATTGAATGTGAAGAAAGTAGAATTCTCTGATGACGTATCTGCTTTTACAAGCTACAGCTTCAAGCCACAGCTGAAGACCGTAGGACCTAAATATGGCAAGCAGTTAGGTGGTATCAAGGCATACCTTGCTTCCGTCAACGGCAGTGAAGCAATGGCAACCCTGAAAGCAGAAGGTGCATTGAAACTCGAAGTAGATGGAACGGAAGTAGTCCTGACAGAAGATGACCTGTTAATTGATATGGCACAGAAAGAAGGATTCGTGGCAGAGGCAGACAACTATGTAACCGTTGTTCTGGATACCAATCTGACAGAAGACCTGATAGAGGAAGGCTTTGTCTATGAAGTTATCAGTAAGATTCAGACCATGCGTAAGGATGCCGGATTCGAAGTCATGGATCACATCAAAGTATCCTTTAGTGGAAATGATAAGATAGCTGACATTGTATCCAGGAATCAGGATATGATTGCGGGCAAGGTACTTGCAGACACCATTACCACAGGAGAAACCCTTGGCGTGGCTAAAGAGTGGAATGTCAATGGCGAAAAAGTAGTCATCAGCGTTGAAAAATGCTAAATAAAAAGTCTATCTAAATACGAAAGAATACGAAATATTGCGGCGATAACGACAATACTGTCAAAATCGCTGCAATATTTTTTCTTTTTTTAGCAAATTGATGGTAGGAAAGCGGAAAACACTATGATAAAATAGTACCGTAACTGTGGTATATTTGGTAAATTTCAGAGTCTATTATTATAATTGCGATAGAAAAACGAGGAGGCAGATTATGGCAAAGAAGACCGTAACAACAACTTTTGATACAGAACTTTTCAAAAGAAGTGTTCTGTATAATGTAAAAACTCTTTACAGAAAAACCCTTGACGAGGCAACAGACCAGCAGATTTTCCAGGCAGTGTCCTATGCAATCAAGGATGCCATTGTAGATCAGTGGATGACAACGCAGAAGGAATATGACAAACAGGACCCTAAGATGGTTTACTATTTATCCATGGAGTTTTTGATGGGACGTGCACTGGGCAATAACATGATTAACCTGCAGGCATACAAAGCCGTAGAAGAGGCACTGGATGAACTGGGAATCGACATCAATGTTATCGAAGACCAGGAGCCGGATGCAGCCCTTGGTAATGGTGGACTTGGACGACTGGCAGCATGTTTCCTGGATTCCCTGGCAACTTTGGGTTATGCGGCATATGGTTGTGGTATCCGTTATCGTTATGGTATGTTCAAGCAGGAAATCAGAGATGGTTACCAGGTAGAAGTACCGGATAACTGGTTACAGGATGGAAACCCATTTGAGCTGCGCAGACCGGAATATGCCAAGGAAGTAAAATTCGGCGGTTATGTCAATGTTTATGTAGATGAAAATGGCAGAAGCAACTTCAGGCAGGAAGACTATCAGGCAGTACGTGCCATCCCTTATGATATGCCGGTAGTTGGTTATGGTAATGGGATTGTCAATACATTAAGGATTTGGGATGCTGAGCCGGTAAACTGCTTTCAGTTAGACTCTTTTGATAAAGGGGATTACCAGAAGGCCGTTGAGCAGGAAAATCTTGCCAGAAATATTGTAGAGGTTCTTTATCCTAACGATAACCACTATGCAGGAAAGGAACTTCGGTTAAAACAGCAGTACTTCTTTATTTCTGCCTCCGTACAGGAAGCTGTTGAAAAATATATGAGAAAGCATGATGACATCAGAAAGTTCTATGAGAAGGTTACCTTCCAGTTGAATGATACCCATCCAACGGTTGCAGTTGCAGAGCTGATGCGTATCCTGATGGATGAGTATTATCTCACATGGGATGAAGCATGGGAAGTTACCACGAAGACCTGTGCATACACAAACCACACAATCATGGCAGAGGCACTGGAAAAATGGCCAATCGAACTGTTCTCCAGATTACTTCCGCGTGTATACCAGATTATTGAAGAAATCAACCGCAGATTCGTAATACAGATTGAGCAGAAATATCCTGGCAACCAGGAGAAAATCCGCAAGATGGCAATTATTTATGATGGTCAGGTTAAGATGGCGCACCTTGCTATTGCTGCAGGCTATTCTGTAAATGGTGTTGCAAGATTACATACAGAGATTTTAAAACATCAGGAATTAAAAGACTTCTATGAGATGATGCCGGAGAAGTTCAATAACAAGACAAACGGTATTACCCAGAGACGTTTCTTATTACATGCCAATCCATTATTAGCAGACTGGGTAACAGAGCATGTGGGCAGTGACTGGATTACAGACCTGCCAAAGATTCACAAACTGAAAGTATATGCTGATGACGAAAAGGCACAGCAGGAATTCATGAATATCAAATACCAGAATAAAGTACGTCTGGCGAATTACATCTTACAGCATAATGGGATAGAGGTAAATCCACGCTCTATCTTTGATGTACAGGTTAAGAGATTACATGAGTACAAACGTCAGTTACTGAACATTTTACATGTTATGTATTTATATAATGAACTGAAAGAGCATCCGGATATGGATATGTATCCAAGAACCTTTATCTTCGGTGCAAAGGCAGCAGCAGGTTATAGGAATGCCAAGCTGACCATTAAACTGATTAACTCTGTTGCAGATGTGATTAACAATGATACATCGATTAATGGTAAGATTAAGGTTGTATTTATTGAGAACTACCGTGTATCCAATGCAGAAATTATCTTTGCAGCAGCCGATGTATCAGAGCAGATTTCCACAGCAAGTAAAGAGGCATCCGGTACCGGTAACATGAAGTTCATGTTAAACGGAGCACTTACGATTGGTACAATGGATGGTGCCAATGTAGAAATCGTAGAAGAAGTCGGCGAAGAGAATGCCTTTATCTTTGGTCTTAGCTCTGATGAAGTTATTAACTATGAGAATAATGGTGGATATGACCCGACAGAAATCTTTAACAATGACCCGGATGTAAGAAAAGTTCTGATGCAGTTAATCAACGGAACTTATGCGCCGAATGACCCTGACCTGTTCAGACCACTTTACAACTCCCTGTTAAATACCTTAAGTACCTCCAAGGCAGATACTTATTTCATTCTGAAAGACTTTAAGTCCTATGCAGCTGCACAGGAAAAGGTAGAGGCTGCTTACCGGAATGAAAAAGGATGGGCAAAGAGTGCCATCCTGAATGTGGCTTGCTCCGGTAAATTTACTTCCGACAGAACAATCCAGGAATATGTAGACGATATCTGGAAACTGGATAAGGTAGTAATCCCGAAGCAAAAAGCAGAACCAGAGAAGAAAAACTCTGCAAAATAGAGGTTGAACGGTCACGTATCTGAAAGTTCACTTATGGTTAGAATTAAGAAGAAATGACATTCTAAGGAGTGCCATTTCTTCTTTTCACATCTTACGAAATTAAGAACAGATAATTGCAAAAAAAGTATTGTTCAAAATGTGCAAAGGAATAACCACCTTGTGCACGCTTGCGCTCCACCTCAAACGCAGTGGTACATAAATGGCTAAAATACAGCCATTAAGTACCAGCGTTTTCCAAGGGCACCTCGGTTGGTTAATTCCTTTGTACATTTACAGGAAATATCATGCGCTTTGCAATTATTTGCAATTATCTGTAAATTGGTAGTAAATAGGTAAAAGATAGAATAGTGAGGACATAAATGGAAAAAGCCTTATTGGTTGGTGTAAATTTGAATGATGGGGAGGACTATCTGACCTCCTTAGAGGAACTGGGTGCACTGGCAGAAGCCTGTGATATGGAAGTGGTGGCAACCATCGACCAGACACTCACAGAAGTTCATAAAGCCTTCTACATCGGCACCGGAAAAGTAGAAGAAGTGAAGGAACTGGCAGAGAAAACGGATGCAGAGGTAATTATATTCGATAATTCCCTGTCTCCCATGCAGATGCGTAATTTACAGGAACGGCTGGAAAAACCGGTGCTGGACAGAAGTACGCTGATTCTGGATATTTTTGCAAGCAGGGCTCGTTCCAGGGAGGCAAAGCTGCAGGTAGAGGTGGCAAGATTGCAGTATATGCTGCCAAGGCTGGTGGGACTTCATGCGGCTCTCAGCCGTCAGGGTGGCGGCAGTGGTGCCCTCAGTAATAAGGGGGCCGGTGAGAAGAAGCTGGAACTGGACCGCCGTGTGTTAGAGCACAGACTGACGGAGCTGCGAAAGGAGTTAAAGGAAGTCAGTTCAGAACGGGAAACCCAGCGAAAACGCAGAGCCATGTCAGGCATGCCAAGAGTAGCACTGGTGGGCTATACCAATGCCGGCAAATCGACCTTGTTGAATACTATGCTGGAACTGTATGGTATGGACGAAGTAGATGTGGAAGAGAAGAAGGTAATGGAAAAGGATATGCTGTTTGCGACCCTGGACACCACGGTAAGGAAAATTGAGCCAGAAAACCATCATGCCTTCCTGTTGTCCGATACGGTTGGGTTCATCCACAAACTGCCCCATAACCTGGTAGAAGCATTTCATTCTACCCTGGAGGAAGCAAGAGAAGCGGACATTCTTTTGCAGGTGGTAGATTACAGCGACGAACATTATAAAGAACAGATTGCCGTTACCAACCAGACCTTGAAGGAACTGGAGGCAGACGGAATTCCCATGATTTATGTCTATAATAAAGCAGATAGGGTTTCGCCTGAGGTAATACCGGGGCTTGCGGGGCTGGAACAGCGACAGCTGTTAAAGCATCTTCCCGTGGTAACGGAAGATGCTATCTATCTGTCTGCCAGGGAACAAATTGGCATGGAACAACTTATTGTCCTGATGGAAAAGAAGCTGGCAGGAGGCTACCGGGAATGTACCCTGCTGATTCCTTATACCGATGGAAGGGCAGTGTCTTATCTGAATGAACATGGGGTAGTCTATGAAACGGACTACCGGGAAGATGGCGTTCGGATACGGGTAAACTGTCGTCAGGAAGATTATCAGTATTATAAAAAGTACGAGAGGTAAAACGATTTCCGTAGCAGGGATTGCGGAAAACCCATTGCGCCACTACTGTTTATCCGATATAATAAGAAGTAATGGGGCTTTGACCAGAAGTACGGATAGAAGGAGAATGTGGCATGATTCAATTATTGGATGGCGGCGCATACCTTATCCATGGAACAAAAATCGTTCCGGATGGGGCAGATGCGGCAGCAGAAGTAAGAAGCAAGACCGGTAAAGAGGTGTCCAGAGAGACAGCAGCACAAAACACCATGGCGTATGGTATTTTGAAAGAGCATAATACTTCAGGGAATATGGAAAAGCTGAAGATTAAGTTTGATAAACTGACTTCTCATGATATTACTTTCGTTGGTATTATTCAGACAGCAAGAGCATCTGGATTAACCAGATTTCCGATTCCTTATGTGTTGACAAACTGTCACAATTCCCTTTGTGCGGTAGGCGGAACCATCAATGAAGATGACCACATGTTTGGACTGACCTGTGCCAAGAAATATGGCGGTGTGTATGTGCCTCCTCATCAGGCAGTCATTCATCAGTTCGCCAGAGAAATGCTGGCAGGCGGCGGTAAGATGATTCTCGGTTCCGATTCCCATACCCGATATGGCGCACTTGGCACCATGGCAATGGGCGAAGGTGGTCCGGAACTGGTAAAACAGTTATTGTCCCAGACATACGATATCAATATGCCGGGCGTTGTAGGTGTGTACCTGACCGGAGAGCCGGTAAAAGGGGTAGGACCTCAGGACGTGGCACTGGCGATTATCGGTGCGGTATTTGCCAATGGCTATGTGAAGAACAAGGTTATGGAGTTTGTAGGCCCTGGTGTTAGTTCCCTGAGTGCAGATTTCCGTATCGGCGTTGATGTTATGACGACAGAAACGACCTGTCTTTCTTCCATCTGGAAAACAGACGGGAAGATTAAAGAATTCTATGATATTCATGGAAGGGTAGAAGAATATAAAGAGTTAAATCCGGGAGAAGTGGCATATTATGATGGTATGATTATGGTTGACTTATCAGCGATAAGACCAATGATTGCCATGCCATTCCACCCAAGTAATACTTATACCATTGATGAAGTAAATGCGAACTTAAAAGACATTCTCCATGACGTAGAGGAACGTGCGAAGGTAAGCCTGGATGGTGCCGTACCGTACTCCTTACAGGATAAGGTTGTAAATGGCAGGTTCATGGTAGACCAGGGTATTATCGCAGGCTGTGCGGGCGGTGGTTTTGAAAATATATGTGCGGCAGCAGATATCCTGAAAGGTTCCTACATTGGAGCCGATGGATTCACATTAAGTGTATATCCGGCATCTATGCCAGTATACATGGAACTGATTAAGAATGGCTGTGCGGCAGCCATCATGGAAACCGGAGCGGTTATGAAGACTGCTTTCTGTGGTCCATGCTTTGGCGCAGGGGATACCCCGGCAAATAATGCCTTCAGTATCCGCCACTCCACCAGAAACTTCCCGAACAGAGAAGGCTCCAAGTTACAGAATGGTCAGATTGCATCGGTAGCATTGATGGATGCCCGTTCTATTGCAGCAACCGCAGCCAACAAGGGTGTACTTACACCGGCAACCGATTTCGATGGCGAACTGGGCAGATACCAGTATCATTTTGATGCTAATATTTATGCAAACCGTGTCTTTGATTCCAAAGGTGTGGCAGACGACAGTGTAGCGATTCAGTTTGGTCCGAATATCAAGGACTGGCCTGCTATGGGAGCACTGCCGGAGAATCTGGTACTTCGTGTGGTTTCCGAGATTCATGACCCGGTAACGACAACCGATGAGCTGATTCCCTCCGGAGAGACTTCTTCCTATCGTTCTAATCCGCTTGGACTGGCAGAATTTACCTTGTCCAGAAAAGACCCGGAATACGTGGGACGTGCCAAGGATATCCAGAGAGCAGAGAAAGCCAGGATGAACGGAGAGCATCCATGCCAGGTACATCCGGATGTCAAACCGGTCATGAATGTGGTAAAGAAGACTTTTACAGACGCATCGCATGAAAATACAGGATTCGGCTCCACCATTTTTGCAGTAAAACCGGGTGATGGTTCTGCCAGGGAACAGGCAGCAAGCTGTCAGAAGGTGCTTGGTGGATGGGCAAATATTGCCAACGAATACGCGACAAAGAGATACCGTTCGAACCTGATTAACTGGGGTATGCTTCCATTCCTGATTCAGGAGGGAGAATTACCATTCCACAATCTGGATTATCTTTTCCTGCCAGATATCAGAAAGGCAGTAGAGGAGAAACAGGACGTAATTAAGGCCTATAAGGTATCGGTAGAAGAAGGTAAATTGGAAGGTTTTGAATTAAGACTGGGTGAGTTGACAGACGAGGAGCGACAGATTATTCTCAAGGGTTGTCTGATTAACTACAACAGAGTGGAAGGATAGGACATGATAACAGGGGGTTATGCAGAGTAACAGACATGGTAAGCAGAAGAAATGGTGTATGACGATTCTTCCACTTACCATGGTAATGGGTATGATAATTGCTTATATGGGAATCGCGGTACTGGACAGAGGAGACCGGATATCCGTAGTAGAAGCAAAAGAAGCAGAGGTGGCAGAGACAGCAGAGAAGATGCCGGAAACCACAGATGCGACAGAAGGTATAGCAGAGCAGACCGCAGTGGATGTGGATATGACAGGCGTTTTTGACCTGGCATTGTTTGAGGATACACCGGAAGAGCAAAATACAGGCATGGAGTCAACGAAGGAGATTGTAAATGGAACGATACTGGGCAGTGTGCCGGCAGCCGATTACAGCTTTTCCTTTGACGGCAGTCTGGATAATGCCGTAGCAGTCAGAAGAGAAGGTGACGTGGAAGGCTTCAATGAGGGAACTTATCCGGTGGCAGATGCCGGAATTACGCCACAGTATGTAGCAGGTATGGAGGGGCAGGCACTCTATCTGGATGGCAGCTATGGTGTGGAACTGACCGGTATCGAAGGACTGGCAGATTCCTATACGATTTCGTTCTGGTTCCGGGCAGAGGAGTTGTGCGACTGGTCACCCTTTTTCCTGCTAGGTTCTAATCTGTTGGATGCGGGAGTAAGCCAGAATTATATTTCTTTTAATAAGAAGACTACAGAAGAAGGTGTGGATGTAGTGCCGATATTCAATACAGTAAACTGCACCTGGGGGAATTCCTGTGAAATCAGACCATGCTCCGAGGATACGAAGCAGATTGATTTGGGACAGTGGAATTACCTGACTATCTGTGTGGACGGCACCCAGTTGTCCGAGACAGACCAGACGAAGGTTATGGGGTATCTGTATCTGAACAGTGAGCTGATTGGTTCCGGGGAGGTATCGAAGCTTTCCCTGGAGGAAGAAAACATGTACGCTTATGTGGGAATTAACTGCTATGACCGGTTATTCCGTTCCTGCTATGATGAAATCCATATCTGGAACAGTCTCTTAAATGAGAATCAGATTAGTGCCATGTATGCAGCCTATCAGAAAAGTGCTTCCTGAAAATGGAAGGAAACATCGAGATATTTCGAAATAGAAGGTTGTTCCGGATGGAAGCCGGATTATAAAGATTCCAGATAGCGGTAAAAAGAAAAATAAAGATAAAGAAATAAAAAGAGGTGTCCGATATATTTAGTACAAGGAAAAACAATCCTGGCCAGAGCGTTTTTCTTTGAATCTGAATAATGTTTGAGACCACGGATGGTATTTTGAAAGGAAAAGGATTTTCTTTGAGGATACCATCTTTTTTGTTGCCAGGTTTCAGGGATGATACTGCCGGGTGACACAGGCAGGCACAAAAAGGTAAGAACAAGAGGAGGGAAACGTGCGAATTGATTCCAGTACCATCGGAATGGAATCTTCCAGAAGATACAGTGCTGTTGCAGCAAAAGCAACGCAGGCAACCAGAAGCACCACGATACGGAACGGGGCTGAATGGAAAGAAGGTCTTGGTGGTCTGTTTGGCAATCTGTTAAGCACCGGTGAGGATACGGAGCAGACAGCGGAGGAAGAAAACTCCGGCATGAATTTGCAGGACCTCACGATGCATTTCCGGAATGTATCTAACAGCAGAAGAGTAGCGGAAAGCAGAGAGGAAAGAGATGCTGCGAAAACCATAAAGCAGCAGTGTATCGAGTTTTTGATGGAGTTGTTATTTCGGTTCCGTGGGGAGAATTATTCCAATAACAATGTGTTGCAGCCGCAAAGCCTGCAGCCCTTGATGCGCACCACGATGACTTACAGCAACCAGTATTACCGGAAAGAGGAGGAATGCACAAACTTCTCTACCACCGGTACGGTAAAGACAGCAGATGGAAGGGAAATATCCTTTAACCTGGATTTTGCCATGAGCCGCAGCTTTGAAGAGTATTATGAAGAAAACTATTCGGTAAGCTCCATTTCTTATTGCGACCCGTTAGTTATCAATCTGGACACGAACATTGCACAGGTGTCCGACCAGAAATTCTTCTTTGACCTGGATGCAGATGGAGAGAAAGAAGAAATCTCCAATCTGAAAGCGGGCAGTGGATTCCTGGCACTTGACTTAAACGAGGATGGTGTCATCAACGATGGAAGTGAACTGTTTGGTACAAAGTCCGGCAATGGCTTCGAAGATTTGGCAAAATATGATGCGGATGGCAATGGCTGGATTGATGAGGGCGACCCTGTCTGGGAGAAGCTCTTGGTCTGGACAAAGGATGAGGATGGTAGTGACAAACTGTATCATTTATCGGAATTAGGGATTGGAGCCATCGGCTTATCCAATATTTCCACGGAATTTGCCCTAAATTCAGAGCAGGATAACCAAAATAATGCCATGATACGCAATACGGGCATCTTCCTGTATGAGAATGGCACCGTGTCTACGGTACAGCATCTGGATTTGGCAAGATAGCACAGACAGTTACCGGATAAAGGTATATCAAAGGGAACAGCCACATAGGTATAGGACATGTGGGGTGTTTCATGAAACAGAATAGAATCGTCGAAAAAAGAACAAACAAAAGGAACGAAATGCATTTCCTGTTACAGGAGATGTGGGCGGGACTTTTGTTTGTTTTTTTGCTGCCTTATGTATGTGCCTGCCTCTGGGGGCATGTGGGGGAAGAAAAAGAACAGCTTTACCATCTGGAAGACCGGGAAACAGAACTGTCTATACAGCCGGAAAAGGTGTATGTGGGAAATGTGGAGTTATCCTGGGGAATCTGGACGCTGTCTATGGAGGAATATCTGGTCTATAAACTGGCGGCAACCATGCCAGAGCATTACGAGCCGGAGACACTGAAAGCACAGGCGGTGCTGTTACGGACGGAGTTTCTGCAAAAGGCATCGGAACAACAGACGGACAGCCTGACGTTGCCGGAGCCTGCACTGGAGTCATGGTATGGAATGGGGATAGATGAGATGCCGGAAAGTTATCAGAAGGCGGTAAAAGAAACAGAGGGCATTTATTTGTGCTATGAGGGAAAACCGGTGCTGGCGGCATACTGCCTTATCAGCAATGGGCATACCAGAAATGCCCAGGAGAACTGGAATACCACAGCCTATCCTTATCTTACCGGCGTAGAAAGCGGGCAGGATGAAAACGCTTCCGGTTACCATCAGACGGTAACAGTATCCAAGCCGGTTTATCTGGAAAAGCTGAAAGATATTATCGAACCGGAAGAGGAACTGTACGAGGAAGAACTGGAGGACAGCTTGTGGCAGCAGGTAAAATATGAGTATGACAGTGCCGGGTATGTGACAAAAGTGTCATTTTACAGAGGGGAAAACCAAGAGGAACTCCTTGCTTCCTGCCAAGGGGAGCAGTTCCGGTATCTGTTTGGACTACAGTCTGCTTCTTTTACGGCAACAAAGGAAGGAGAGAAAATAGTATTCCAGGTAACCGGTGTGGGACACGGCTATGGAATGAGCCAGTATGGTGCCAATCATAAGGCGGTAAACGGGGAAGGCTATGATGAAATTTTAAAAGAATATTTTCCGGACACAGAATTAGCAAAAATTGAATAAGACTGTAAATTTGGGTAAAACTAACACCATGTAACATATATGGAAAGAATTGCAGCCATAAAAAGCGACAGCAGGCTGCTATAATAGGAGGCATGGTTTAATGGCAAGAAGAAATAGAAACAATGGCAGAAAAGAAAGGATTGTCATGCTGGCATCTTCGGTGTTAGTACTCACGGTGCTGACTGTGACGGGCATATTCGTACAGGGAAGAAACAGAGCTGAGAAAGAGGACTATATCGTAGATTTGGAAGCAATTGAGGAAGGCAGCGGCGAAAGTGCCAATGCATTGATGTCTGGAGAAGATTTGGACACGCTCTTTGCCGAAGTGGGGACAGATGATTTGGATTATGACCCAAGTTTTCAGGAGGCTAATTCTGCGAAGGTAGAGAATACCGAGGATAAGAAGCAGGATGAGCAGAAGACGGACGGGCAGACACAGGATAGTCAGAAAAAAGAGGAAGATAAAAAGGAAGACGAAGGTGTCCTGAAAGAAAAGGAAAATAATGTAACCCAGGAGACAGAGAAGAAAGAACAAAAAGAAGAGGAAGAAGCAGGCATGTTTGATGAGAGTGTGGATACCGCAATGTCCACGACCATACAGCCTGCACTGGACTTTGGCGAAGAGGAAAGCCTGGTATGGCCTACTGTAGGCGATGTGTTAATCAATTACAGCATGGACCAGACCATTTATTTCCCGACGCTGGACCAGTATAAATATAATCCGGCGATTGTGATTTCCGCAGCCGTGGGCGAGAATATTGCAGCCGCCGCAGACGGAAGAGTTGTCAGTGTATCCTATGACCCGATGATTGGGAACAATGTAGTGATGGAGCTTGGCAATGGTTATGAACTGACCTATGGACAGCTGGATAACATTACCGTATCGGAAGGAAGCTATGTATCTACCGGGGATGTTATCGGTATGGTGGCGAATCCTACGAAATATTACAGCACAGAAGGAAGCAATATATATTTTAAGTTGTTAAAAGACGGAGAGCCGGTAAATCCAATGACCAAATTACAGTAACCTGTTGCAGGGCATAGAAAAGAAGGAAAAGGCAGAAAGTGGCTATCATGGTAGTGATTATTCATGGCAATATCAAGACAATGGAACAGCAGGACTATACA
Organism: uncultured Lachnospiraceae bacterium; assembly: GCA_934418125.1. Lineage (GTDB taxonomy): Bacteria > Bacillota > Clostridia > Lachnospirales > Lachnospiraceae > UBA3282. Next base: position 11,268 of record CAKRWT010000014.1, on the reverse strand, counting down.
GACGGCTATCTTTGCATAGAAGAAGGGAAAATCTCGGCAGTTGGGCCCATGACAGAGTTTCAGGAAGAACAGTGGCTTATGGGAAAAGAGGTACAGGTCATTCATGCCAAAGGGAATCTGGTCATGCCCGGTATTATCGAAGCCCATTGCCACATGGGTATTACCGAGGAGAAGAAGGGCATGGAAGGGGACGACTGCAATGAGAATGTGAATCCCATTACGCCCTATCTCCGCGCTATCGATGCCATCAATCCCATGGATGCGGCTTTCGATGATGCCCTGCGGGCAGGTATTACCGGGGCAATGATTGGACCTGGCAGCTCCAATGTGGTAGGTGGTCAGTTCGCTTTCCTGAAAACCCATGGAAGGTGCATTGACAAGATGATTGTGAAAGCACCGGCGGCGATGAAAGTGGCGTTTGGGGAAAACCCCAAGGTAAACTTTTCCGGACAGAACACATCGCCCTCTACCCGTATGGCGATTGCATCGATGCTGCGGGAAGAACTGACTAAGGCAAAAAGCTATCAGAAGAAACGAAACGAGAATCCGGACCAGGAGCCGGATTTTCGTTATGAGTGCTGGCTGCCGGTACTGGAGCGGAAGATTCCCCTGAAGGCACATGCCCACCGGGCGGATGATATCCTGACAGCCGTCCGGATTGCCAGGGAGTTCCGATTACGGATGACCCTGGACCATTGCAGTGAAGGGCATCTGATTCTGGCAGAGCTAAAAGAGGCAGGTGTTCCAGCCATTGTAGGACCGGATATGGCAAGCCGGAATAAGATAGAAGTCCAGAACATGGCATTTAAAACAGCCGGACTTTTAAGCCAGGCTGGGATTCTCACGGCAATTACCACTGACCATCCTGTATCCAGAATACAGTTTTTACCCATCTGTGCAGGACTGGCAGTGAAGGCAGGCATGGCAATGGAAGAAGGGCTCAAGGCAATTACCATACATGCTGCCAGAATCTGCGGTGTGGATGACCGGACAGGCAGTCTGGCGGTGGGAAAAGATGGCGATGTGGCGATTTTTAGCGGCAATCCTATGGAAGTTTTTACCAGAACCTTATGTACCATCATAGAAGGAAAAATTGTATTTTATGATGAAGCGTCGGGACTTTTGTGATAGAATAGCGGTAACTGTTCCGGAGGAATAAAAAATGTTACAGCGAAAACAGATAAGAAGAATCGTCTGTATCCTGCTTGGAATGTGCATGCTGACAGGATGCAGCAATGAAATACAGAACGTGGTAGATAATGCGGCAGCGCAGGTGGAAAAAGAAGAAGTACTCTCCCTTGGCATGACCCCGGAGTTTGACTATGAAGTGCCGGTCATGCTGCCGAGTATTCTGGTAGACCAGGTAGGTTATGGCGTAGAAAGCAGTAAAATAGCAGTTTTTACCGGGGAAGATTTGCCCTATGGTTTTTCCGTGATAGATAAGGAAACCAGACAGGTTGTCTATGAGGGGAAAATCGAAGAGAAGGGCTATGATGAGATTACCGGGAACTATATCAGCTATGGGGATTTTACCCGGTTGGAGGAAGAAGGAGAATATTACATACAGGCAGACGTGATTGGACAGTCCTATCCTTTTCAGATAAGTAAAGAGCCTTACGAAGAAGTGTTTAACACTGCCTTAAAACAGTATTACTATAACCGGTGTGGTACGACCCTTTCAGCCCAGTTAGCGGGCAACGCGGCTCATAACGCCTGTCATACCAAGGAAGCCCAGCAAAAGGAAGAGGCATCTGTGAAATTAGATGTGTCCGGGGGCTGGCATGTGGATGAGAATGGCAACCGGGATGTGATAAAAGGATGCCAGGCAGTGAATTATCTGCTGCTGGCATACGAAATGTATCCGGATGTATTTTCTGACGAGGTGGGAATCCCGGAGAGTGGCAATGAAATTCCGGATGTTCTGGACGAAGTCACTTATGAGATAACCTGGCTTTTAAAAATGCAGGACAGTACCAGCGGTGCCGTCTATGGGGCCGTTAATAATGTGGACAGTAAGAACGCAGGCTATATCCTGTATCTGGATTCCATTACGATGGATGCTACGATTCAGTTTGCGGCAACGATGGCAAAGTTCAGTTATCTGTATCAGAATTATGACCATGCTTTTGCGACCCAGTGCCTGAAAGCGGCAGACAGGGCGTATCGGTATGCGGAGAAATATCTGGAAGATGTGGAACCGGAGCAATATTTTTATGCAGCTACGGAAATGTATCGTGCTACCGGTAATTATGGTTATCACACAGCTATTATCAATTATCTGACCCAGAACCAGACGCTGGATATGGTAAACGACTTTGTCTTCTGGGGAACAGTAACTTATCTGTCTACCAAGCAGCGGGTGGATGTAAACCTTTGCAGCAGCAGTATCAAGATATTGATGCAGCAGGCAGAGCGGATATCGTATGCAGCCAAGAATTCACGCCTGTTGGTGGACGAAGAGAAAATACAGAAAAGTAACAGTGAACTGTTACAGGACATTACCAGACTTTCGGTAGTAGACCATATCATTACCAACCATGAGTATGCTACCGTACTGGAAAATTATCTGCACTATTTCCTGGGACGGAATTTACAGTCTGTCAGTTACCTGGATGGTGCCGGAGACAGAAGCTACCGGGAGATAGACGAGAAGCAGGGAATTATGAACCAGGTAGATTTGGATGCGCAGCTGTTACTGATGATGAGTGCTGTTTTGAATTGCGAAGAAGAATTTATAGTGAGCATATCGTAAGCGGAAAGAACGTTGGTTCTTTCCGTTCTTTTTTTCTGCTCTTGATGCCTGGTTTATTATGTGAAATAGTAGAAATAGTGCAATTTTTAAGAGATATTTTACAAGAAATACATAGAAATATATCGTATTATCAATAATATATGTTATATCTATATGTGAGGGAAAAACATGGGAAACGAAAGAAAAACATTGACACAGCTATCCGTGCCAATATGCTTAGAAACTTTATTTTATATGCTTTCAGGTATGGTAGATACACTTATGTTATCATCGGTAAGTGACCAGGCTGTGGGAGCTGTTGGAACGGCAAATACCTATATAAGTATTTTTATCATCATGTTCGGGGTAATATCATCTGGCATGGTAGCGGTTATGTCACAAAATATCGGAGCGGGAAGACCCGGAATTGCATATCAGGCCAGACAGCTGGGACTTATGTTTAATGCACTGATAGGAATTCTGATGTCTGTTATTCTTGCCGTTTTTTCGGGTGGAATACTTAGAATAGTAAGTATTGCGCCGGCTTTGCTGGAGCCGGCTGAAACATACCTCCGAATTGTTGGAGGAGCCTGTTTTTTAAATGCACTTATTCCTATTTTTTCCAGCTACCTGAGAGTGTTTGGCTATACAAAGCATTCCTTGCTGGGAACCGTTATTGGAAATGCCGTTAATATAATCCTTAATATGGTATTTTTGTTTGGGCTTGGCTGGGGCGTAATGGGAGTTGCTGTTGCCACCGTTATTTCAAGGGTTGTGAATCTTATGATTGTAGCAGGCATGAGTGCTGTACTTATAAAAGCAAAGCAGAGCCCTGAACGTAGTCTGCCACGAAAGATACTTCTGCAGATTGTTAAGATAGGTTTTCCTTCTGCCTTAGAGACAGCACTTTACAATGTAGCAATGACATTGATAGTGCGTTTCATGAATCAGATGGATGCGGACGGAATGAATGTTACAGCCCGTTCGTATGCGATACAGATTACCAATTTTTCGTATTGTATAGGAGCTGCACTTGCACAGGCTAATGCGATTATGACTGGCTGGAGAATTGGAGCCAAAGAGTTTGAAGCATGTGACAAGGGAACGGTAAAAGCTGTGATATATGGTCTTATAACAGCATCGTGCTTCTCCGTGACATTTGCAATGTCGGGACATTTTATTGTTCCTATATTTACGGATGATGCACAAATGATAAATCTTGTGGTAAAGCTGTTAATCGTAGACATATTCCTTGAATTTGGCAGAGTAACCAATCTTGTATATGGTCAGGCATTAAAAACTAGTGGAGATGCAGTTTTTCCAGTTATAATGGGCGCGATTTTTATGTACCTGTTTGCGGTTGGCGGAACGTATTTTCTTGGAATATGCAGCGGGCTTGGGGCAGTAGGAGCATATATTGCTATGGCAGGTGATGAATGTGCGAGAGCCGTTGGGATGGTGCTTAGGTGGAAGAGCGGAAAATGGAAAAGTAAGAGTTTTGTAGAATTGTAGGAGAGATTATGTACTTTGAATTAAAGGAAAATAAACCACATGGTACAAAGAATGACCCGTTTAGTACATATCACATAGAGAATGCGGGCCGGTCATTTCAGATACCGGTACATTGGCATGACGAACTTGAAATTATATATGTAAAAAGTGGCTGCCTGACGGTAAGTATATCAGGGGAGAGCTATATTGGAAACGCAGGGGATGTGTTCGTTGTGTCACCGGGCAATCTGCATCTCATGGGCGCACAGACCGGCACCGTGGATTATTTTACTTTTCTTTTTCCATTAAAATATATATCTTTTCGTACAGATGATATGTTAAATGATAAATTGCTTGAGCCATTAAACAGTGGTCAGTTGATGATAAGTCCAAGAGTCAGGGGGACAGCAAAGGAGCTGTGCGAGCAGCTGATTGCGATATATGTGGCAAAAAATAATGAAAGTGAGTCAAAAATAACGGCGCAGATTAAGACAAAAATAATTCTTTTACAATTTATTCTTGAAATGTGGAAGCAAGGATTTGTAATAGAAAATGATACAAGCGGCAGAAATATGGTAGAAAAAGAAATGGTTTCCTATGTACAGCAGAATTTCACAGGGAAGATATCATTAAAGGAATTTGGAGAACAGTTTCATCTTTCCGAAAAATATATATCACGGTATTTTAAGGAACATTTTCATATTGCACTGTCGCAGTATGTAACATATTTACGGTTGGAGCATGCAAAGCAGCTGTTACAGGATACGGACATTCCCATTACAGAGGTGGCTATGCAGAGCGGTTATCAGAATGTAAGTTATTTTATCAGAAGCTTCAAAAAAGCATATGGGGTATCGCCGTTAAAATACAAAAAAGGAATAGGGAAAGGGTAAATATTATGGAATATTCAGCAGTTTGGCATGATATGGATAAAAGATTCTGCTATGCGATTGACAAGGATTTATTTGTGATACGCGTGCAGGTAAAAAAAGACGATATGAAGGAGATAATTCTTCATTGTGAAGATAAGTATATACCAATGGAATGCAAGGATACTCGCAAGCTGATTCCGATGAAGAAGGTTGCCACATCGCAGTTTCATGAGTATTATGAAGCGCAGCTTCAGATGCATTTGATATGTCTCCGCTATTTTTTTGAATTTACAGATTTGCAAGGGGAAAAGGTATATTACGGCAATTATGAGTTTAGCAAGGAATGTATTACCAACAGGGATAGGATGTTTGACTGTCCGCAGAACCTTAGAGAGGAAGAAATGTTTGAAGTGCCGGAGTGGGCAGCAAACAAGGTTGTGTATCAGATTTTCCCATCCCGTTTTGCAGCAACACAGCCGATAGCAAAGGAACTGTGGTATAAAGCACCGATTACGCCTATGGATAATCTCCATGGTAATCTGAGAGGGATTATTGAACATCTGGACCATATTCAGGATTTGGGGATTGATGTTTTGTATATGACACCTATCTTTAAATCGAATTCATGTCATAAGTACGATACCATTGATTATTATCAGATTGATCCTTCCTTTGGGACAACAGAGGATCTGAAGGAGCTTGTACAAAAAGCGCATGAGCGTGGAATGAAAGTGGTTATGGATGCGGTATTCAACCACACAGGAAGAGAATTTTTTGCATTTGAGGATATCCTGGAAAAAGGAGAACAATCGAAATATCGGGACTGGTATTTTATCGAGGAATTTCCGCTTAAAAGCGAAGCGGGAGAGATTCCAAACTTCAAATGTTTTGGGTATTATGATGGAATGCCAAAGTTAAATCTGAAAAATCCCGAGGTGGAAAAATTCATGACAGATGTTGCCTGCTATTGGATTAAGGAATGCGATATTGATGGATGGAGAATGGATGTAGGAGATGAAATCAGTCATTTCTTCTGGAAGCGTTTTAGAAAGTTAATCAAGGAAGTAAAAAAGGATATGCTCATAATTGGTGAAATATGGCACTATGCAGGCGATTTCCTTGAGGGAGATGAATGGGATACAGTCATGAATTATCCATTTTATCTGAATCTGATAGATTTGCTTGCAGAGGAAAAGATTACTGTCAGCCAGTTTGTACAGAATCTGGGATACCTGAAGGGCCGTTTAAACCAAAAATGTTATCCGCTCATGTGGAATCTGATTGACAGCCATGATACGGCACGATTTTTACATCTATGTAATGATAATAAGAAAAAGCAGCATTTAGCAGCAGCCTTTCAATTGTTATTGCCGGGAATGCCTATGATTTATTATGGAGATGAGTATGCAATGCCGGGAGCAAACGATCCGGATTGCAGACGAGGTATGTACTGGGATGAAGAATATCAGGATAAAGAAATGTATGAATGGTATAAACAACTGTTGCAGGTCCGGAAAGCGCATGCGTGCATTGTAGAAGGCGAATTGGTTGAAACAATTGTCGAGGATGAGGAAGAGACGATTGTGTTGATTAGAAAAAACGACGAAGAGACAATTGCTTTAATCTTTAATTGCAGTAGTAATACGAAGGAATTTCATGAGTATGCGCAAAAAGATAACCTGCTTAGAAGGGATGTTTTTGATGGAAAAGTGGAGGGCTTTGATGTTGCGGTAATAGTACTATCTGCCTGACCAATCGGCATACGGTCACACCTTGCTGCGGCACTGCAGGATTGCTTATTGTTTGAATTTCTGTCTTATGGAACAGTATGCAACCGCAGTGTCCGCCTGCTATATCAACGATCGTTCGGGTCGGAAGCTAGGGACCAACATTGTTATATACAAAATGTGTACCTGGCTTATATTTAAAGGGAATGGCTAAAGCCATTTTTATCCAGTTATCCTCATGGTATAATGGACGCTGTTCCCCCATAAGGCTGCTCTGTTCCTGCCCTAAACACATCGTAAGTAAGTCTCGGACAGTTGCTGTTTGTAAATTAGAATCAATCACATCCGGTAAATCTTCTGAAAAAGCATCTATCAGTTTTTCATCCAGAGATATTAATCCCTCTTGAACAGCAAAACCAACCGCACAGGATGTAAAGTTCTTTGTTGCTGAATAAATATTTCTACGACACTCGGCTTCACTATGTCATTCGTTTATGCGTTCCCCATCTTTTGTGATTTTGATGCCAAGAACATGAAATCCTTTAGCAACTTCTATAAAATCAGATATATCCATAAAAAGATGCCTCCTTCTTGTTTCGTATAATAATATTATAGCCGATTTCTTTTTCGGTCTCAATAATAACAGGCTGAAGCTGCAAAAACAGATAGTGTTGTATTTATTGCTTAGAGCTAAACTTTTATATTACCAGATAATTTTACTTTATTATTGTCCAGTGATATAATTTTGTACATAAAAGGAAAGTAAAAACAATGTACCATTTTATAAAAAACATGAATTTGTTGTTATGGGAAACAAAGAGAAGAATGACAAGATTCTAATACATTGTGGAGGCATAAATATGGTATACACATGTAAATATGAATCAACGTTAGGGGAGATTTTACTGGCTGCGGATGAAGCCGGGCTTATCGGGCTGTGGTTTGAAGGACAGAAATATTTTGCAAACACACTTCCGGATGAGCATATTCCACAGGAAACAGGGATTCTCACAGAGGCAAAAAAATGGCTGGATGTGTATTTCTCCGGGGAAGAACCGAACTTTATTCCGCCACTTCACCTAAATGGTTCCGCATTCAGACAGGCTGTGTGGCAGATTTTATTACAGATTCCCTATGGACAGACGGTTTCCTACGGAGAAATTGCCCGCAAAATGGCTGAGATGGAAAACACTTTCCGCATGTCTGCCCAGGCAGTTGGCGGTGCGGTTGGACATAATGAAATATCTATTATCATTCCCTGCCACCGAGTTGTAGGTGCAAATGGAAGTCTGACAGGATATGCTGGAGGAATTGATAAAAAAATTGCCCTGCTTGAGTTGGAACATGCAGATATGAGCCGTTTATTTGTTCCAAAGAAAGGGACAGCATTGTAGGAGGTAGTATATGTTAATTGCAGCTGCGATTGAAAAAATGATTGATTTTTACGAAGGAAATATACATGATATTGACCATTTCCTGAAAGTATGGGCATTGGCAAAGACCATTGGAGAAGCGGAAAGACTGGATAAAAAAACACAGGAACTTTTGGAAATAGCCGCCGTTGTTCATGATATTGCCTGCCCATTATGCCGGGAAAAATATGGGGATACAGATGGAAAACATCAGGAAGAAGAAAGTGCACCATTGGTGGATGCATTTCTTAATGAACTGCCCGTAGGCATGTTGAATGTTGAACGGGTAAAATGGTTAGTGGAACATCATCATACATATACCAATGTGGATGGTATGGATTATCAGATTTTGTTGGAAGCTGATTTTCTGGTCAATGCAGGCGAAAGTGGATATTCAAAAGAGGCAATCGAAAATGCCTGCGAGAAAGTTTTTCACACTGCCACAGGAACACATCTGTTAAAAAGTATGTATTTGTAGCAGGGCATTAGCTCCTTTTGTAAAGGACATTACTTGTATGGATTTGACCGAAGAAACTACCTTGGTGCCGGTGAATCTGAAAAGCTGGATGGAATTGACTGATACTCCGGAAGATGTGCAAAAGGAGATAACTGATTTGATGCAGGCTGAGTTGGCAGGAGAGAGTAAAACCGGTTTTTCACCATACAATAAAGAGTCTCAAATTATGTTTAATCATAGGTGGTTATTATTGATTGGGGTGGTAATTTGATGACTTTTCATTGTCCAGTGATATAATTTCACATATAGAAAAGAGAGGTTCTTATGAAATGAGTTTTGTGAAGAAAAATGGGAGAGGTATTCTAGTTTGCCTTGCAATAGCGATACCATCGTGGATACTTGGAAAGATATTTCCTGTTATGGGCATAAAAGGACAACTTGTTGGAGCCATTTCTTTAGGTATTGCAGATGAAGCACCTGGACAAAGACCAAGAAAAGATTTCTCTGAAGTTGTGGAATTTCGATAATACAGGATTACTGTTTTGTATAATAAGAGTAGCAAAAAAGCAATTAGGGATATGAAGAAATTTATTGTAATAATGAAAAGGTATATGAATGTTATTTTCATGGTGGAATAACGAAGTAACTTAAAGAGCTGGCGTTTAAACCAGCTCTTTGTTTTTGAAATACATTTCTTTGATAATGCCTTGTACGGTAGCCCCTACATGGCGTTGTGCTTCTTTGTCCAAATCCTTGACATAGATTGGTTTGCCATATTCCAGAACCACATGGGTTTTCTTAATCCAGGGAATATGGTCTTCAAAAATCTGTCCGGCATTATTGATAGCCATGGGAACAATAGGACAGCCGGTCTTGGCGGCGATTTTGAAAGTGCCCTCATGGAATTCCATGAAAGTATCCGGAACCTTGTTGCGGGTGCCTTCCGGGAAGACACAGATGGAAATGCCGGATTTTACCTTGTCAATCGCTGTCAGGATAATCTTCATTCCCTGTTTGATATCATTCCGGTCTAAGAACAGACAGTGCAGATATTTCATCCAATGGGAGAGAAGCGGTATCTTTAACATCTCAATTTTGGCGATATAGCCGGTAGGGCGTGGAACCCGTATATAAGTCATAACGATATCGAAGTAGCTTCGGTGGTTGCCGATATACAGAACCGGTTCGTCCTTCGGGACATTCTCCTCACCGATAACTGTAACGGAAGTACCTGCCAGGAAAAGGACACATCGAAATGCCCAGTTTACAATGGCGAGGGAAGAACGATCTTTTACCTCCGGCTTCCATTTCCCAATAAAATATTCCACTATCAGAAGAGGAATACTTAAAATCAAGAATAACACAACAAACAATACCACTAAAATTAAACGAATCATATATAAAGCCTTTCTTCTACCTAAAATATAACTATGTACATTATATAGTTTCCTGTAGTAATAATCAATTAGATAATTGTGAAACACTTCATGTAAACGCTTCAATTTCAGAAATAGATTGTACAACGGAACAAGCAAGCGAAGAACCCTTGTAAAACGCTGGTACTTAGTGGCTGTGTTTTAGCCGCTTATGTACCATTGCGTTTGGAGCGGAGCGGAAGCGTGTCCGAGGTGGTTGTTCCGTTGTGCAATCCTGCGATAAAAATTGGTTATGCAATTATTTATATTATAACAGGAATAGCACACCACATTTCTACATAGGTTAGGTAATAAGCGATAGAAACAGTAGCGGGGAAAAGGTATGAGCGGATGTAGTGAATATCAGAAGAGACTGCTTAGCATTTGCATCATTTGTCTTATGTGCTTTGGTGTGTTTGCCTGTGGAAAGAAACAGGATACCATGGAGAAAATAAAGGATTTGGAATGTACCATCATCTCGGAAGAAAATATTCCGGAAGAACTGCTTGCCATGATTGAGGAAAAGAAAGAGAATCCTTTCAAAATGACCTTTGAGGACCAGGGCTTTCTCTATATTTGTGTAGGATATGGTGTTCAGCAGACTGGCGGTTACAGCATAGCCATGAATGCTCTCTATGAGACTGCCAACGCAATCTATGTAGACACCAATCTGATAGGACCACAGCCGGAAGAGAAAAGCAATATCGTGGCAAGCTACCCCTATGTGGTCATTAAGACAGAGTTTATTGACAAACCGGTAGTCTTTGACTGAGGTTCATGATATAATAGGCGCAAAAGAAAAACAAGCGGCTGCGGAGCAGACATTTGTTTTTCATGCGCCGTTAGCGAACGAATCACCTGCGAAGCAGGAAAGAAGCGCGGCAGCGCGGATTCGTGAGCTAATAAGTAGAAAAGAAATAAAGGTAGAAAAAGAAAAACAAGCGGCTGCGGAGCAGACATTTGTTTTTCATGCGCCGTTAGCGAACGAATCACCTGCGAAGCAGGAAAGAAGCGCGGCAGCGCGGATTCGTGAGCTAATAAGTAGAAAAGAAATAAAGGTAGAAAAAGAAAAACAAGCGGCTGCGAAGCAGACATTTGTTTTTCATGCGCCGTTAGCGAACGAATCACCTGCGAAGCAGGAAAGAAGCGCGGCAGCGCGGATT
>CAKRWT010000013.1 GCA_934418125.1 uncultured Lachnospiraceae bacterium | reverse complement strand
AAGCGGCTGCGAAGCAGACATTTGTTTTTCATGCGCCGTTAGCGAACGAATCACCTGCGAAGCAGGAAAGAAGCGCGAGAGCGCGGATTCGTGAGCTAATAAGTAGAAAAGAAATAAAGGTAGAAAAAGGAAAAGAAAAATAAGCGGGAAGAGGCAGATACGGAAGATGTTATATTTACAGAATGGTTATATGATAGACCCGGCTTCCGGGACAGAAGGCATCCGGAATCTTCTGATAAACACAGATACCGGGAAAATAGAGAAGATAGTACCGGCAGATACATCCTTGGAGGAAGTGCTCTCTGACGCAGCACAGAGAGAGAACCTGCAGATAATGGATGCTGCCGGCAAGGTAATTGCACCGGGACTGGTGGATGTCCATGTGCATTTCAGGGACCCCGGCTTTACTTATAAAGAAGATATTGAGACAGGGGCAAAGGCAGCCGCGAAGGGCGGATTTACTTCCGTTGTCCTGATGGCAAATACCAAGCCGGCGGTGGATACGCCGGAGGTGTTAGAATATGTCTTAAAGAAGGGAAAAGAGACAGGAATCCATGTTTACTCCTGCGCCAATGTTACCAAGGGGATGCAGGGCAAGGAATTAACGGATATGGAAACCTTGAGTGCCTGTGGAGCCGCGGGCTTTACCGATGATGGAATCCCTCTGTTAGAAGAGGGAATACTGCGCCAGGCATTGCAGAGGGCAGCGCGTCTGGGAAAACCGGTCAGCCTCCATGAAGAAAATCCGGCGTATATTACCAACAATGGGGTAAACGCAGGCAAGGCAGCAGCTTACTATGGAATCGGCGGTTCTAAGAGAGAAGCGGAAATCAGTATGGTAGCGCGGGATTTGCAGATTGCCTTAGAGGAAGGTGCAGACCTGTCCATTCAGCATATCAGCACCAAGGAGGCAGTAGAGCTGGTGCGCCAGGCGAAGAAAAAGAGCAGCCATATCTATGCAGAGGCAACACCGCATCATTTTACGCTGACGGAAGAAGCGGTAATAGAACATGGAACTTTAGCAAAAATGAATCCACCTTTACGGGAAGAGGAAGACCGGTTAGCGATTATTAAAGGCTTGCAGGATGGCACCATTGCGATGATAGCCACAGACCATGCCCCGCACAGTGTGGAGGAGAAGGCAAAGCCGATTACGGAAGCCCCAAGTGGCATTATCGGACTGGAAACATCCCTGGCACTGGGAATCCGTGAACTGGTGCAGAAGGGGTATCTTTCCATGAAGGAACTTCTGGAGAAGATGAGTCTTAATCCGGCGAAGCTGTACCATCTGGATGCCGGGTATGTGGCAGAGGGAGGTCCTGCTGATTTGGTCATCTTCCAGCCGGACAAAGAGTGGATGGTAGAAAGCTTTGCCTCCAAGGCAGTAAACTCGCCCTTTTTGGGAGAAAAGATGCCGGGAGCCATTACCTGTACGATTTGCGCAGGGAAGATAGTATATGATTGTCGGGAATAATAGAGGGAAGGAAACGAATAATGGCACAGAAGAAGAAAGTAAAAGCGACAATAGTGTCACAAAAACAGATTGCAGACCAGATTTTTGACCTGTGGCTGGAAACAGAGCTTGCACAGGATGCAAAGGCAGGACAGTTTATCGCGGTATATCCGCACAATGCCAGTACCCTGCTGCCAAGACCTATCAGTATCTGCCAAGTGGATAAGGAAAAGAACAGGCTCCGTCTGGTATACCGTGTGGCAGGAAAGGGAACGGCAGAGTTTTCCGGGATGAACGAGGGAGAGCGTCTGGAAATCCTGGGGATTCTGGGAAATGGTTTCCCGGTGGAGAAAGCCAACGGAAAGAAAGTATTCCTGATGGGCGGCGGTATCGGGATTCCACCGATGTTAGAGCTTGCAAAAGAGTTAGAGGCAGATAAGAAAATAGTAGTAGGATACCGGAATGCAGATTTATTCCTTCGGGAGGATTTGGCACAGTATGGAGAGGTCTATGTGGCAACCGAGGACGGCAGCGTAGGAACCAAAGGAAATGTCATGGATGCCATAGCGGCAAATGGTCTGGAAGCAGACGTAATTATGGCGTGTGGCCCGATGCCGATGCTCCGTGCCATTAAACAGTATGCCGAGGCACATCATATCGAAGCCTATATTTCCCTGGAAGAGCGTATGGCGTGTGGTGTGGGAGCCTGCCTGGGCTGCGTATGTAAGACGAAAGAAGTGGACCATCATTCCCATGTGCACAACGCACGTATCTGTACCGATGGACCTGTATTTGAAGCAAGCGAGGTGGAAATCTGATGAATACAAAAGTGACGATTGCAGGAGTAACCTTAAACAATCCTGTTATGACAGCCTCCGGAACCTTTGGCTCCGGTATGGAATACAGCGATTTTGTAGACTTAAACCGACTGGGTGCGGTGGTGACGAAAGGTGTGGCAAATGTGCCCTGGCCTGGGAACCCGACCCCTCGTGTAGCAGAGACTTATGGTGGTATGTTAAATGCTATCGGCTTGCAGAATCCGGGAATTGATGTATTTACCGAAAGGGACATTCCTTTCCTGAAACAGTATGATACGAAGATTATCGTGAATGTTTGTGGAAAAACCGTGGAAGATTACTTGGAGGTTGTGGAAAGACTGGGGGAAGAACCGGTAGATATGCTGGAAATCAATGTTTCCTGCCCGAATGTTAAGGAAGGGGCCATTGCTTTTGGACAGAAGGCGGACTGCCTTTATGACATTACTTCCCAGATTAAGAAGAAGGCAAAACAGCCTGTGATTATGAAGCTCAGCCCGAATGTAACAGATATTACGGAGATGGCAAAGGCAGCCGAAGCAGCCGGCGCCGATGCGCTGTCCATGATTAACACGATTACGGGTATGAAAATAGACATTCACAGAAGAAAATTTGCGTTAGCCAACAAGACTGGCGGACTTTCCGGTCCTGCCATTAAACCGGTGGCAGTGCGTATGGTTTACCAGGCAGCTCATGCGGTACAGATACCGATTATCGGAATGGGCGGAATCGCTACCGCAGAGGATGCCATCGAATTTCTGTTAGCCGGTGCCAGTGCAGTGGCAGTAGGAGCCATGAATTTTGTCAATCCTTATGCTACGATAGAAGTGGTTGAGGGCATTGAAGCCTATATGAAGCAATATGGCATTGAGAATGTGACCGATTTAATCGGTGCGGTGGAATAGGACGCGTAACAGAACAGGAAAGAAGAAATTGGAATAAGCAACCTCCATGGGGCATACAATTACAATAAGTATGAGCATGGAGGTTTTTCTTGTGGAATTAGTGAAGAAGAAAATACATACGGACCGGATTAGCAGCAGAGCCGGCACGCAGATGGTATTAGAAGAAGATGTGAATATTTCAGATAACAAGCCGGATGCAAACCATTTACTGAACAGTAAGGGCGAAATCGTAATGGAGGAGATTCGCACCGGGGAAAATACGATAAATCTGAAGGGAAAGCTGGTAGTATCGATTCTGTATCTGACCGATACGGAGGGAAGCTGTGACAGCATGGAAACGATGATTCCCTTTGAAGAGAAGGTAAATATGGAAGGGGTAAGTAACGGCGATACGATTCTTGCCGACTGGACGATTGAGGACCTTACCGTAGGGCTGATAAATTCGAGAAAGTGGAGTGTCCAGACGATTGTTACCTTTGGATTGGAAAAGGAGGAGCATACCCAGCAGGAAGCAGCCGTGGACATTTACCATGAGGAGCCGGTGGAGTACCGCAAACAGGTATATCCGGTAGCGCAACTGGTATTGCAGAAAAAGGATATTTTCCGCATGAAAGAGGAAATGGAGTTGACTGGAAATCTGCCCAATGTCTTTCGGGTTATCTGGCACCAGATTACTTTTGACCATGTGGAATTTAAGGCGCTGGAAGAGAAGATTTCCATTCAGGGAGAGATGAAAGCCTTTTTCCTCTATGAAGGAGAGGGAGATAATGACAGAACCTTATGGTACGAGAATACCGTGCCGTTCAGTGGGATTATTGAATGCGCGGGCTGCCAGGAGGAAATGATACCGGATATCCGTTATCATTTGGGACAGTGCAATGTGGAAGTACGTGGGGATTTCGATGGAGAGGAGCGAGTCTTCTGCATGGAGCCGGTACTGGAACTGGAGATTCATCTGTACCAGGAAGAAAAGATGGAAGTATTGTCGGATGTTTATGGGGTGGAGCAGGAAATCCATGCCATGACCAGTGAAGTCCAGTTAAAGAGTCTGCTGGTAAACAGTAATGGTAAGTGTAAGATAGCAGAGCATACCAAGATTGAAGAGGAGCAGATGCCGATGTACCAGCTTATCCATTCAGAGGGCGAGATTCAGGTGGAGGAGCAGGCCGTTGTGGAAAATGGCATTGCCATTACCGGTACGTTGACGGTAACAACGCTTTATCTAAGTACCGATGGGCAGAAGTCATTATATGCGACCACCAATCTGCTGCCCTTCCAGTATGTGCTGGAAACAGAAAATATTACGCCTACCAGTGTCTATAAGCTGCACAGCAGTATCGAGCAGTTGACGGTAACCATGTTAGACAGCACCAATCTGGATGTCAAAGCCGCGTTACTGTTCCGGGCGGTTGTATTTTCGGTAAGGAAGAGTCAGCTTATCACAGACATAAAAGTAGAAGAACTGGATATGAACCGGTTAAGTGAACTGCCGGGTATGGTTATCTATATTGCGGGACCGGGGGATACCCTGTGGGATATTGGCAAGCGGTATTATGTGCCGATTGCACAGTTAAAAGAGGTCAATGAGCTGCCCACCGAAGAGATTAATCCGGGGGATAAGATACTGGTGGTAAAGGGCAGTTTATAGTCCACATCCATTCCAGATTTCATGTCAAAAAAATAGGGTAAAAAGTGTGCAAATAAGAAGCAATAATTTGCTTGAAAAAATAAAATGTGCATGACATACTACTGTTAGATAGGTATGATTTTACAAGACCGAAAGGAGTTTTGATATGAAATTTAGTAATGGTTGCTGGTTATTAAAAGAGGGCGTTGCCTGTTTCTCCCCTCAGGAAGTATACTACACAAAAGTAACAGACACTGAGGTTACGTTATGCGCACCAACCCATAAGATTGTTACCCGTGGAGACACCCTGGGCGGGGCCAACCTGACTATCCGTATTTCCTCCCCGATGCCGGAGGTTATCCGTGTGCAGGCAGACCACTATATGGGGGTACAGGCAAAGAAACCAAGCTTTGAACTGGATTTAAGCCACCCACAGAAGCTGCAGGTAGAGGATAGCGAGGACAGTATCACTGTAACCAGTGGAACACTTTCCCTGGTAATGGATAAGAAGAACTGGTCTATGAAATATATCCGTGATGGTAAAGTGATTACCCAGAGTGGTAACAGAGACCTGGCAATGATGAAAACAGACTGGAAGGGCGATTACTACGACCTGGAAGGCGATAATGAGAATACCTATATGCGTCAGCAGTTAAGCATCGGTGTAGGCGAGCTCTTATATGGTACAGGGGAGAGATTTACTCCTTTTGTCAAGAATGGACAGAGTGTTGAGATTTATAACGAGGATGGAGGGACCAGTACCGAGCAGTCCTATAAGAATATTCCATTCTTTCTTTCCAACAAAGGATATGGTGTCCTGGTAAATCATCCGGAGAAGGTTTCTTTTGAATTTGCAACAGAAAACGTAACCAGGACCGCATTTAGTGTAGCCGGAGGAAGCCTGGATTACTTCTTCTTCAACGGACCTACCATGAAAGAGGTTCTGACAAGATATACGGATTTATCCGGTAAACCATCCCTGCCGGCACCTTGGACCTTTGGTCTGTGGCTGTCAACTTCCTTTACCACCAATTATGATGAAGCAACCGTTATGAGCTTTATCGATGGGATGTTAGACAGAGGAATTCCGCTGCGTACCTTCCACTTTGACTGTTTCTGGATGAAAGGATTCCACTGGTCTGACTTTATCTGGGATGATGAAGTATTTCCGGACCCGGCAGGACTGCTTTCCAGAATCAAGGCAAAGGGTCTGAATATCTGTGTATGGATTAACTCTTACATCGGACAGGAATCTGCCCTGTTCCAGGAAGGAAAAGAGAAAGGATACTTTATCAAACGTCCTAATGGCGACGTATGGCAGTGGGATATGTGGCAGCCGGGCATGGCATTGGTAGATTTTACCAATCCGGAGGCGTGCAAGTGGTATCAGGATAAACTGGAAGTGCTGTTAGACATGGGGGTTGACTGCTTTAAGACAGACTTTGGCGAGAGAATCCCGGAGAACTGTGTCTACTATGATGGCTCTGACCCGAAGAAGATGCACAACTACTATACCTACCTGTATAACAAGACGGTTTATGAGCTCTTGGAGCGTAAGCGCGGCAAGGGAGAGGCTGTTTTATTTGCCCGTTCTGCTACTGTAGGAGGTCAGAAGTTCCCAGTGCACTGGGGCGGTGACTGCTGGTCAGATTATGAATCCATGGAAGAGAGTCTTCGTGGAGGACTTTCCCTGTTGATGTCCGGTTTCGGATTCTGGGCACATGATATTGGCGGTTTTGAGAATACCTCTACCGCAGATGTGTACAAACGCTGGGTTGCATTTGGTCTGCTTTCTTCCCACAGCAGACTGCACGGCAGCAGTTCTTACCGTGTACCGTGGGCGTATGATGATGAGGCAGTTGACGTAGTAAGAACCTTTACCAGATTAAAAGCCTCCCTGATGCCTTATCTGTATAAAACTTCCATCGATACATCTAAATCCGGTGTGCCGACCATGAGAAGTATGATTCTGGAATTTACAGAGGATAAGAACTGTAACTATCTGGATAAACAGTATATGTTAGGTGATAACCTGTTAGTAGCACCGATATTCAACGATGAGAGCATCGGTTCCTTCTATCTGCCGAAGGGAACCTGGACGGACTTCTTTACCGGAGAAGCCATCGAGGGAAGCACCTGGGTAGAGCGTGAATATGATTATCTGCATCTGCCACTGATGGTAAGAGAGAATTCCATTGTGGTAATGGGTGCCCATGATGACAAGCCTGATTATGATTATGCAGATGGTGCACAGGCACGCATTTATGCATTAAAGGATGGCGTAAAGGCACAGACTGTTGTTTACGACATGAAGCAGAAGGCTGATTTGGAAATCAGTGCGTTAAAAGAAGGCAATAAGATTACGATAGAAACAAGTGCAACCAAAGCATTTACCATTCGTCTTGTAAATGTAAAGGCAACCTCCGTAGAGGGTGCTTCCTATACCGTAGAAGGAAATGACACGGTATTAAGTGATTGCAGTGGAAATGTTTGTGTCATAGCTTAACAACAACGCAGGGAAAGGCTATTGTTTCGGCAATAGCCTTTTTGATAACAGCTTTTTAATAATAGCCTTTGGGGCAGAAGGGATAAGGAAAATGGAGCAGCAGAAATATGAATACCGTAACCTGCCGATTCCGGGCGGCGGTTATGTGACCGGCTTTGCATTTCACCCACAGAAAGCAGGGGTGCTCTATGCAAGGACGGATATTGGAGGGGTGTATCGTTTCGAGGAAGAGAAGCAGTGTTGGAAGAGTCTGATTGACCATGTAACCATGGACGATTTGAGTGAGACCTATCCCACCGCCATTGCCCTGGACGAGCATCATCCGGAGAGACTTTACATTGCCTGCGGTATCAACGACAGACTCCATGGAAAACTGGCAGTTTCCCAGGATAGGGGAGAGACTTTCCGGTACTATGAGATGCCAATGCATATCCATGGCAATCTGAATGGACGTGGAACCGGCTACCGTCTTATTGTGGACAGGCAGTCGGAGGAGAAGCTGTGGTTTGCTTCCCAGGACAGCGGCTTGTGGAAAAGTGAGGACTATGGAAAAAGCTGGGAACCGGTTCCGGGCTTTGCAGAGCAGTACACAACGTTAGTGGGACAGACGGCAGATGGTAAGGCACTTTTCGTAGGCGGGGCAGGCGTTACCACGAAGCGAGGGGAAACTTTACGAGGACATAGTCTGCGGGTATCTTATGACAATGGTGTCACATTTGAAGAACTCTGGCAGCCACAGGACGGCGAGATAGAAGGAGTCAGACTGGCAGGACTGGTGGCACAGCGTTATGCCTTAGATGAAAAATACCTCTATGTAACCTATTCGGTCATGGGAAGAAACGCCTATGTCTATGAACTGGGCTACAGTTGTGATGGTGGCAGTGTGATTGGCGGTAAAGTGGTACGTTACCCGTTGGAAGCAGGGAGAATCGGTGCAGGGGAGGATATTACCCCGGAGAGCGGTCTGCTGGAATATGGATTTTCCGGCGTGGATACCGTAGCGGCAGTGCCGGGCCTTCTGGTGGCATCTACTATCAGTAAGGAAGACGGGGACTGTATCTTCCGTTCCAGGGATTACGGCACCACCTGGGAGTGTATTTTATATGATTTACAGACAGGGGAACTGGCATTCCGTACCTCCTATCTGACCCCGCGTTATAACGGAGGACATTCGCTGATTCACTGGATGACTGATTTAAAGATAAATCCCTGCAAGCCGGAGGAGGTCTGGTTTAACACTGGAACCGGCGTATTCCGATCGAAAAACCTGACCGCAGAGAAAGTAACCTTCCAGGACTGGAGTGATGGAATCGAGGAAACGGTGCATCTGAACCTGTACAGCCCGCCGAGAGGCGAGGTAAAGTGTATTGACATTGTGGGGGATTTAGGCGGTTTTGCCTTCTCCAGACTGGATATGCCCTGTGCCAATTCCTTTGATGATGCGGATGGGAACCGGTACATTACCTGTATCAATGCAGACTATTCCGATGAACATCCGGAATGTGTCGTCGTGACACCTAGAGGAAACTGGACAGGAAAGACAAAGGGTGGACTGATTTCGACGAAAGACCAGTGCAAGACCTTCCGCAGGCTGCCGATGCCTTATGGTATCAGTGGGCGGATTGACGAAGCACTTCACCGGATAGAAACGCCCAATGTAAACAGTGGCTGGGTTGCCATGGCACCGGATTGTAACCACATCGTCTGGTCTATTGCTGAGAATATCAACCTGCCGGTAGATATGGTGGTAGCCAGCCATGACGGCGGAGAGACGTTCCGGCAGGTGCAGGTGTATGATTTGGAAGGCGGACAGAAACGGACTGGCGGCTTTAAAGTATTTTCCGACAGAATGACTAGCAACCTGTTCTATGGCTTTGGCGACCATTCGGACTTCTATGTCAGCGAAGATGGGGGAGAGACGTTCCGGGAAGTGAAGTTACCGGAGGAGTTCCCGGCAGTGGAGTTTACCTTGATAGACTGTGCCAACAAGACCGAGGTACGCGGGGAGTGCGGCAAACAGGGTGTGTTCTATCTGGCAGTGAAGGAGCATGGCCTGTGGAAATTACATTATGATGCGGTTAAGAAAAAAGCCACCATGAAGAAGCTGAGTAAGGATGGGGATATCATTTACCGCCTGGGGCTTGGCGTACTCCACGAGGGAGGCAGCTATTATAAGGAGAATAAAGCCCTTTATGTGGCGGCAACTATCGATGGGGAATATGGCTTCTACCGCAGCGTGGATGATGGACAAAGCTATGTCAGGCTGAATACCGATAAGCAGATGTACGGCGAAATCAACAGCGTGGAAGGCGACAGCCAGGTGTACGGACGATTTTATATTGCCACCGGAAGCCGGGGTGTGCTGTATGGGGAACCGGCAAGATAAGCAGACATTTACAAAATATGAAAAAAGGATACCTTTTTTGAAAAAGGTATCCTTTTTTCTATGCCCGCTTTTTCTAGAATAGGAGTATGGAAAAGTGAAAAAGCAGGAGGGCGTATGGAAGGATATCAATTTATCGATAAAGAAGGAACGTTTACAATCAAACAACCTGAAAATTACAGTTACTTATATTTTCCCATTGCCGGGGAAAAGGGACTGAAAAGCTCGGTTACCCCGAATCTGGGCGGTGATGCGAAGCTGAACCAGAATACCTTTGTGCTGGAGCCGGTCAGTGCGGAGAATCTAATCAATAACAGGAACACAAGAAACTTCTGGTGCCGTGTGGAAGGAAAGGGTATCTGGTCTGCGACTGGGAACTCGGCAGAGGCTATCAGCCAGAAGTTTACTAAGGAACAGGAAGACAGTGAGATAACAGCCGGGCTGATGTGGCATAAACTTACCAGAAAATCAGAAAAGTATGGGTTAAAAGCAGAAATCATTTCCTTTGTACCACCCCGGTACAATGCAGAAATCATGGCAGTAACCATCCAGAATACCGGAACAGAAGACTGTGTATTGACTCCCATGGCAGCCATTCCCCTCTACGGAAGAAGTGCTGACAATATCCGGGATCACAGGCATGTCACTTCCCTGTTGCACCGGATTAAGACATCTGAGTATGGGGTGCGGGTAAAACCAACCTTATCCTTTGATGAAAGAGGACATCAGTTAAATGACATGGTGTATTTCTGCGAAGGATGGGATGAAGAAGGTGGAAAACCATTGGATTTCTATCCGGTAGCAGAAGACTTCGTAGGCGAGGGTGGAAACCCGGAAAGACCTTATGCCGTAGTGAAGAACCAGAAAGGTGTGGAAGCGGGAACCCACCTGGAGGGACTGGAAGTCATGGGCGGTATCCGGTTCCAGGAGTGCCGGCTGGCACCTAAGGCAAGCATTACTTATTTCGTTGCTATCGGCTGTACAGAACAGCCGGATGAAATCGAAGAGCTGTATCAGGAGTTTGACACTAAGGATAAAGTAGGAAATGCCCTGCGGCAGATGAAACAGTACTGGCAGGAGAAGGTAAACGTATGGTATCAGACCGGGGACGAAACCTTTAACCAGTACATGCGCTGGGTCAGCTTCCAGCCTGTTTTGCGAAGAATCTATGGATGCTCCTTCCTGCCCCATCACGATTATGGAAAGGGCGGAAGAGGCTGGCGTGACCTCTGGCAGGACTGTCTGGCACTGCTTATCATGAACCCGGATGGCGTAAGGCAGATGCTTCTGGATAATTTCGCCGGGGTGCGGGTAGATGGCAGCAATGCAACGATTATTGGAAATAAACAGGGCGAGTTTATCGCAGACAGAAATAACATTATCAGAGTATGGATGGACCACGGCGTATGGCCCATGATGACAACTAAGCTTTATATTGACCAGACCGGGGATTTGGAGCTTCTGGAGAAGAAGGCAGCTTATTTTAAGGATAAACAGATACGCAGGGGAACCAGTACCGATTCCCTGTGGGATGAGTCTTATGGCTGCTGGCAGAAGACCAGAAAGGAAACCAGGGAAGAGGGTAGTGTGATAGAGCATTTACTGTTGCAGAACCTGACCGCTTTCTATGAGGTAGGCGAACATAACCATATCCGGTTACGCGGAGCCGACTGGAACGATGCCTTGGATATGGCACCGGAGCGTGGCGAGAGTGTGGCATTTTCCAATGCT
This sequence comes from uncultured Lachnospiraceae bacterium, assembly GCA_934418125.1. Lineage (GTDB taxonomy): Bacteria > Bacillota > Clostridia > Lachnospirales > Lachnospiraceae > UBA3282. The sequence goes on along the minus strand of CAKRWT010000013.1, from coordinate 50,727 downwards.
TATGCAGGAAATCTGGAGGACATGGCAGAGTTACTGTATGCCTACCGGCGCAAAACCGGTAAGAAGACACTCCCACTGTTAGCCGAAATCGTCATACTTCTGGAAGATAACGAGAGCCTGTATGATTCTGTGGAGAAGAAAAGACAGGTGCTGGCAGAATACTTGGACACCTGTGAGCACGATACCAGTGGCGAGAAAGTGGAAATTGATCTGGAGAAGCTGGCAGAGAATCTGATACACAAAGCCCGGTGGATGAAGAAACATATCCGGGAGAGCGAATGGATAGAGGACAGCGAGAAGCACGGCTGGTTTAACGGCTACTATGACAATCATGGAAGAAGAGTGGAAGGACAGACCAGGGAAGGTGTCCGCATGATGCTGACCAGTCAGGTATTTTCTATTATGGCAGGGACAGCAACCAGGGAACAGACCGCAGAGATTGCAAAGAGTGCAGACCATTATCTCTACGAAGAAAAGGTAGGTGGCTACCGGTTAAATACCGATTTCCATGAGGTTAAGACCGATTTGGGAAGAATGTTCGGTTTCTCCTATGGTGATAAGGAGAACGGAGCCGTGTTCTCCCACATGGCAGTGATGTATGCCAATGCCCTTTACAAACAGGGATTTGCCAAAGAAGGATATAAAGCCTTACAGGCACTGTACCGACAGGCGGTTGATTTCCAGGTCAGCCAGATTTATCCGGGAATCCCGGAGTATTTCAACGCCAAGGGACGGGGCATGTACCATTACCTGACCGGTGCGGCAAGCTGGTATATGCTGACGGTCATTACACGGATGTACGGCATCCGGGGCGAACTGGGGAACCTTCTGTTACAGCCAAAGCTGTTGCAGGAACAGTTTGACGAAAAGGGAAAAGCGCAGATTTCCTTATGGTTTGGGAACCGGAAGTGGAAGATTACCTATGAGAATCCACAGAAAAAAGAAGAATCGCAGTACCGCATTACCGGAATGACACTGAATGGCACCAAGCTTACCCTGTCCGGCAGGGAAGACGGAGAGATTCTGGAAAAGGAAACCATTAACGGGTTACCGGCTGACCAGATACAGGAACTGACCATTTTATTAGGATAAGAAAGCAGGAGAAAAAGATGACAACACAAGGGGAAACATATGTAATCGACAATTATGGAAAAAAGAGCACATTTGCCAGCTTTTTACCCGGTATTTCCGGCATCAGAGGGATTCCTGTCTGGTGCTACTATGTGAATCGGGGACAGGGAGTGGTAAGCTTCGGCGTGGATAACAAAGACCATGCCATCATGGAGTACTATCCGGCACACCAGGCTTACCAGAATGTGAAAACCACAGGGTTTCGTACCTTTATCAAATATAATGGCACGGTAAGGGAAGCATTTTCGGATGAAAAACTTCCACACACCATGGAAATCGCCATGAATGGACTTACCCTGCAGGAGAAGGATGCTGCCACAGGGCTATGTACCAGGGTCAGCTATTATACCCTCCCGGAGGAATCTATCGGGGCGCTGGTCCGCAAGGTGGTATTCCATAATGCCACGGAAAAACCGGTGGAAATAGAAGTGCTGGATGGTATGCCGGCACTGGTTCCTTACGGAGTCAGCATTGATAACCTGAAAAATATGACACAGACTGCCAAAGCCTGGATGCAGGTAGAGGATGTGGAGAAGAGAAAGCCTTATTTCCGGGTGCGGGCAAGCATTGAGGACAGTACTACCGTAGAGGAGATTCTGGGAGGAAACTTTTCTGCAGGGTTCCTGGCAGACGGTACACAGCTGCAGCCCATTGTGGACCCTACGGTGGTCTTTTCCTATGATACCTCGTTACACGAAGCGGTAGGGTTTGAAGAAAAGTCCATCGAGGAACTGGAACGGCAGGAACAGATTGTGATGAACCAGATGCCATGCAGCTTCTACGGAGCCAGATTCGTTATCCCGGCAAAGGGCAGTGCAAGCCTCTATGAGCTGATTGGACAGGTGGAAAAAAAGGAGATACTGCACCGGTTCTTAGAGGAAAAACGGGATGCCGCTTATTTCGAGGAGAAGAAGCAGCGGGCAGACCAGCTGTTACAGGAACTTTGCCAGAACATCGAGACAAGAACCGCTTCTCCGGAGTTTGATGCCTACTGTAAATATACTTATATGGATAATCTGCTGCGAGGCGGCTATCCAATCAGGCTTGGCAACAACAAGATTTTCTATGTATATTCCAGAAAACATGGCGATTTGGAGCGGGATTATAATTATTTCTCCATGCTGCCTGAATATTATTCCCAGGGAAACGGCAATTTCCGTGATGTGAACCAGAACCGCCGCTGCGATACCTTTTTTACCCCTTTTGTGGGAAGAAGCAATATCAAGAAGTTCTATAGCCTCATCCAGCTGGATGGTTACAATCCACTGGGCATTGAGAAATCCACATACCGGTTGGGAAAGGAGCAGGCAGAAGCCCTTTTCCAGAAGGAGGGGGAGACAGAAAGCCTCCGTGCCTATGTGCAGAAGCCGTTTACGCCGGGAGCCTTCTACCGCAAACTGACAGAGGGCGTGGCACCGGAACAGGTGGAAAGCTTATTTACCGAGGTTATGGATGCCGCCCAGACACTGGATAACGGTAATTTCCTGGAGGGCTACTGGACAGACCACTGGACCTACAACCTGGACTTAATCGAAGAGTATCTGGAAGTCTTCCCGGAGGAAGAGCGGGATATGCTGTATGAAAAGGATTATACCACCTATGTGTCCCAGATTAACATCAACCACCGGGAAAAGAGATATGTGATAACGGACAGGGGACTTCGGCAGTATCATGCACTGGCAGAGGAAAGCCGCAGGAGCACGGAGGAGAAACTGGTAAAGACCCAGGGACAGACACCGGAAGTGCTGAAAATGACACTGTTAGAGAAACTGGTGTTACTGTGCGTTACCAAGTTTGCCGCACTGGATGCTTACGGCATGGGAATTGAGATGGAAGGTGGAAAACCGGGCTGGTACGATGCCTTAAACGGTATGCCTGCGTTATTTGGTTCTTCCATGGCAGAGACTTACGAGCTTGCCAGAATGTTGACCTATACCATAGGTGCCCTGAAGAAATATCCGGGGGATTTGCATCTGCTCAATGAACTGACACTCTTCATGCAGCAGCTGGAGCGGATTAATTTAAGCTGTAAGGAAGCCATCCACGGTTGTGAGACACGGGACAGGAAATCTGCCGGAGAAGTAGTGGAGCATGGGGAAATCCTGGACTTCTGGAACCAGATAAACGATGCCAAGGAAGCGTACCGGGATAAGGTATACGAAGGCGTTACGGGAAGAAAGATTACGGTTTCCAGTGAGCGGGCAGTGGAGATTCTGGAAGAATTCCTGGATACGCTCCGCTGTGGTATCGAGAAAGCCCTGATTCTTGGCGGGGGAATCTGTCCGACCTATTTTACTTATGAAGTACCCAGGTATGAGAAGACAGAGGAAGGCATAAGACCACTGCAATTTGTCGTGCAGATGGTGCCACAGTTCCTGGAAGGACCGGTTCGCTATCTGAAACTGGATGAGGATAAGGAGAAGAAGCGGGAACTGTATCATCAGGTAAAAGAAAGTGATTTGTATGACGAGCCGTTATCCATGTACAAGGTAAATGCTTCCCTGCAGCAGGCATCTTATGAGCTGGGAAGGGCAAGGGCGTTTACACCGGGCTGGCTGGAAAATGAATCCATCTGGCTTCACATGGAATATAAATATCTGCTGGTGCTGTTACAGCAGGGAATGTACGAAGAGTTCTTCGGGGATTTCCACAAGGCGGCAGTGCCTTTCTTAGACCCGGAGGTCTATGGTAGAAGCATTTATGAGAATTCTTCCTTTATTGCCAGCAGCAAGAATCCGAACAAAGCTTATCACGGCAAAGGTTTTGTTGCCAGATTAAGCGGTTCTACCATCGAGTTTATCAGCATGTGGAAGCGGATGTTATTCGGAGGGCAGTTATTTGGCTTACAGGACGGGAAACTTACCTTTTCCCCGAAACCGGCAATCCCAGCCTACCTGATTCCGGAGGATGGCAGAGTGACGGCAAGGCTTTTCGGAACCATAAAGGTAACGTACCAGTTCCCACAGGTAAGGGATTATATACCGGGACAGTACCGGATTACGGCAATGGAATTCCAGTATCAGAACGGAAGCGTTGCCAATGTGGCAGGAGCCTGTGCCGGGGAGAGGCTTGCTAGGGATATCCGGGATGGTATGGTTCAGGAAATTTATATAGAAGTAGAGTAAAGGACAGGGTTTGTGTCTGTGTGCACCGGACACAAACCCTATATGTGCAAAAGAGTGCACAGAAAAGAGGTTAATATGAAGAAAATTGTAACGGATTATCTGAACGGAAAATTCTGGGAGGAGACAGAACTGGAGCAGGCACCGGTTTCGGACTGCATGCATGTAGTGAATGTGTGTCCGGAGATAACCTATCAGCAGTTCCGCGGATTCGGCGGCGCGCTGACCGAGGCAGCAGCCCATGTTTACGCAGGAATGGGAGCAGAACAGAAGGAAGCCGTTATCGAGGCTTATTACGGGGATAGCGGTCTGCGTTACCAGCTGGGACGTATCCACATGAACAGTTGTGATTTCGGTCTGGGAAACTATACCTATATTGAAGAGGGGGATGATGCCCTGGAAACCTTTGACATCGGTCATGACAAGGCAGAAATACTGCCCCTGATTAAAGATGCCTGCGAGAAGGCAGGGGGAATCCATTTTCTCATGTCTCCCTGGTCTCCCCCGGCATTTATGAAGACCAATAACGATATGAACCATGGCGGTAAATTAAAACAGGAGTATTACGCTGCCTGGGCAACTTATTTTGTGAAGTTTATCAAAGCCTACCAGGAAGAAGGTGTGGATATTTCCTGGATTACCGTACAAAATGAGCCAATGGCAGTGCAGACCTGGGATTCCTGCATTTATACCTCGGAGGATGAGGGCCATTTCGTGAGAGATTACCTGGGACCACAGCTGGAGGCAGCAGGGCTTTCGGATATCGGTATCTTTGTATGGGACCACAATAAGGAAGAAGCCTACCAGCGATTCAAAGAGGTGGTAGCTGATGAGAAAACCAGAAATTACGTGGCTGGTGAAGCCGTGCACTGGTATACTGGTGACCATTTCGAGACACTGGAGATGGTAAGAAAGCAGTACCCGGATAAGGAAATCTTCTTTACCGAAGGCTGCGTGGAGTATTCCCGTTTCGCAGATTCCAATGAGACTTATAAAGCAGAAATGTATGCCCATGACATTCTGGGTAACCTGAATGCAGGCATCAACGCTTCCCTGGACTGGAACATTCTCTTAGATGAAAAGGGAGGACCGAATCATGTAGGCAACTTCTGTGCAGCACCCATTATGTGCAACCCTACAGAGAATACCTTTGAGAAGAGACTTAGCTACTATTACATTGGACATTTCAGCCGCTATATCAAGGAAGGGGCGGTCAGAATCGGCACGTCCCGCTATACCGGTGACCTGGAAGTGACTGCTTTCTTAAACCCGGACGGAGAACGGGTGGTAGTGCTTTTAAACCGGACAGGGCAGGCAAAGGAATATACCCTGCGTGAGATGGCAGAGGGTGCGGGAGAATACCGCGGAATGGAAGGCGTCATCGATGCCCATACCATCGTAACCATCTGTTACTAAAAAAATGATACCTTTTTAAAATTTGGAGGACTTTTATCAGAAAGGGCACATTCTATAATACAGTTATCAACAGAAAACAAATGTGTTGGGAACGCGGGAAACAAAAAAGAGAAGGTTTCCTGTGGGAAACAATAAGGAGGATGTATTTATGAAGTGGAGAAAAGTAGTTGCAGCAATGCTCGTTGGAGCAATGACACTGACTATGACAGCATGTGGAGATTCTTCCACAAGTGATTCAGCCGCAGACACAGCGACAGACAGCAGCGCAGATGAGAGTGCTGCAGACACAGCAGACAGCACAGATACGGCTATCGGAGAAGGCGACAAACTCGTTGTCTGGACGCTGGCAAATGACCTGATTGACTTCGGTGAGAGATTTAAAGAAGAAACAGGAGTAGAAGTAGAGACTGTTGTTATTGAACCGGCGAACTATCCTACTAAAGTACAGACTGCGTTATTAGCAGGCGAAAAAGAACCAGATATCATCGTAGGCGAGCCTAAGATGCTGGAAGATTTCTATGATGCAGGATTCTTTGCTAATCTGGATGAGCTTGGTGCACAGGATTACGCAGACCAGATTGTAGATTATGTATGGCAGGTTGGACAGGATGACGATGGCATCCAAAGAGCTATTTCTTATCAGATTACACCTGCAGGTATCTACTACAGAAGAGATATTGCCAAAGAAGTATTCGGAACCGATGACCCGGACGAAGTTGGCAAGTTATTTGCAGATTATCCGACTATTCTGGAAACAGCACAGACTTTAAAGAATGCAGGATACAGAATTTTCTCCTCGGATGCTGAAATGAATGTATTTTCCGGCGATTCTGCATGGGTTGTAGATGGTGTTTTAAATGTAGACCAGTCCAGAATTGACTATATGGATCTTTGTACTCAGTTATATCAGGAAGATTTAACAGCTTACGCAAATCAGTGGTCAACACCTTGGTATCAGGCTATGGCAGGCGAAGTACCGATTCTGACAGCAGATATCCAGTCTTATGCAGATGATTCCGTAAACGTATGGGATGCAGAGGCATTTGCAGAGGCAACAGAAGGACTTGATACCACTCAGGTATTTGCATTTGGTCTTCCGGCATGGGGCGTTCTGACCATGAGAGATAACGTAGGCGATACTTCCGGTTTATGGGGTGTCTGCTCCGGACCTGCATCAGGATTTGATGGTGGTACTTACATTGGTATTTCTTCCCAGTCTGAGAAAAAAGACCTTGCATGGGATTTTGTTAAATTCTGTACTTTAAACGAAGACACAGCAGATTGGTGGATTGAGTATTCCCAGGGTGATACTGTTTCCTTAAAATCCGCATTGGAAAAGCATAAAGATGATGAGAACCAGATTTATGGTGGAGAGAAATTATACCAGTTCTGGTTAGCACAGGCAGAAAACATTGACACTTCCAAGGTTACCAGATATGACCAGGCAATCGGTGATGCATGGGGAAATGCAATTTCCGCAGTTAAGACCGGTGAGAAGACAAAAGATGAAGCAATCAATGAATTCTATGACTTGATTGAGTCTACTTATCCTGACATTACCGTAAACAGATAAGAGAGTGAAACGTCATAAAAAGTAAAAGGGAAATTGACAATATCAGGTCTGCATCAAAGCCCATGGCGGGCTTTGATACAGACCGATATAACATTGAGCAGATTTTCTGTGGAAGGGTTACAAGGAATAGGAGAAGAAAAGTATGGGAAAGAAGAAAAGTGGGTTAAAGAGCTATGATAATTCTGGATATCTTTTCGTACTGCCATTCGTGGTTGTATTTTGTATCTTTAGCATTTATCCGGTACTCAGAACGTTATATTTCAGTTTTACAAACGCCAAAATCGCAGGTGTTGGGGAGACATCCTGGGTTTGGTTTGACAATTATATAAGGGTTTTTAAAGATAAGTTTTTCTGGAGGGGTCTCTGGAACACGGTAAGAATCTGGGGCGTGAATATTGTATTGCAGTTAGGACTGGCATTCTTACTGACGATTGTATTCAGCGATATTAAATATAAGATAAAAGGACTTGCTATTTTCAGAGTGGTTTACTACTTACCAAACCTGATTGCAGCAACCTCCATTTCTTTCTTATTCAAGACATTATTAGACTGGCGGTATGGTACGTTTAACCAGATTATCGCAGTAATTTATAGAGTATTTGGAGTATCCTACAACCCGGTAGACTGGTTGGGGTCTTCCAGCACAGCAGGAACAACCATTGCAGTTATCAGTTCCTGGATGTGGTTTGGTAATTCCTTCATCATGCTGATGGCAGGTGTACAGGGAATTTCCAAGGATTATTTCGAGGCAGCGGCGATTGACGGTGCCGGCAGATGGACAGTATTTGGAAAAATCACATTACCATTGTTAAAACCAATCTTATTATATGTGGCAATCACATCCCTGATTGGTGGTTTACAGATGTTTGACCTGCCCTTCCTGATGGCAGAGACCACAAGCGCAGCTTATAACTCTGTATACACAGTTGTAATGTATCTGTATAAATTTGGATTTACCACAGGAACAACGCAGACAGGATACGCATCGGCGATTGCGTATGTCATCTTCTTAATTATCCTGGCGGTATCCATTGCCCAACTGAAGATATTCAACGGAAAGGAGGACTGAGAATATGGGAACAAGTTATAAAGTCAAAAAAGGAATCCTCTATTTCCTGTTAATCCTGCTTGGGGCAGCCTGTATGTTCCCCTTCCTGCTGATGATGGTAAATGCCACCAGAAGCGGTACGGAAATCGTAAAGTCCTTTACGTTGATTCCGAGCAGTTACCTGAAACAGAACTGGGACACCGTATTCAGTTATTTCAATCTGTTTAAAGGCATCTGGAACAGTTTGCTGGTAGCAGTACCGGCAACGCTTCTGACCGCCTATTTCTCAGCACTGACGGCATATGGACTGGCAATGTATAAGTTCAAGGGCAACAAGGTTTTATTTACGGTCATACTGGTATTCATGATGATACCGGGACAGTTAGGCTTAATCGGATTCTATAACTTATGTACCAAGTTACATCTGATTAACTCCTATATACCACTTATTTTACCTGCAGTTGCAGCACCGGGTACGGTATTCTTCTTACGGCAGTATGTGTTATCCGTCATGCCGATGTCCCTGATTGAGGCAGCCCGCATTGACGGAGCCGGGGAATTACATATTTTTCACAGAATCGGCTTACCGATTATGTCCCCTGGTATTGCGACCATGTCCATTATGGGCTTCATCGGTTCCTGGAACAGTTACCTGACACCGATGATTATCTTAAACAAGAATGAGAAATTTACCTTACCTGTTATGATGGCTACCCTAAAGGCATCAACAGATATTCAATCGAATCAGGGAGCAATTTATCTGGCAGTAGCAATTTCTGTCATCCCTATTTTGCTTGTATTTGCTTTCTTCTCCAAATATATCATCAGCAGTATTTCTGCCGGTGCGGTAAAGGAGTAAAAGCAATATATAAGATTCCATACTTTTTTACGAGGCGTTGTTCCATAAGGGCAACGCCTTTTCCCATGCGCTAAATAATTACCACGAAAAAAGTAGAATATGGTATGATAAAGGCAGTATAGAAGAAAAAAAGTACCTGGCGTAAGGTCCATCGGAAAGTAAGACAGGAAAGAGAAAGCATGAAGAAGAAAAAAGTAACCATGGGTATGATTCTGCTGGCGGGCACCCTGCTGTGTGCCTGTGCAGCCACAAAAGAGACAGAAGAAACCGTTCAAATACAGGAGGGGAAGGATACGGCAGACGAACCGGAAATCACACTGGACTGGTATGTGAATTATTCCTGGTTTGCCACTCCCTGGGGGGAGAATCTGGTCTCCCGGACTATCACAGAGGAAACCGGCGTAAATATTAACTTCGTAACCCCGATGGGTAATGAGACAGAGAAGCTAAATTCGCTGATTGCCTCGGATTCCCTGCCGGATTTGATTACGTTGGGGTTCTGGGAGCCACAGGTCAACCAGTTGATAAGTGAAGGGATGGTTTATCCGTTAAACGAACTGGCAGAGGAATATGATACTTATTTCTGGGAGGTATCCGACCCGGCGGTGGTAAACTGGTATACCATGGAGGACGGCAATATCTACGGGTATCCGAATTCTACGATATCCCCACAGGATTTGGAGGAAAATGACAAAATTACATCAAACCAGACATTTCTGGTGCGTAAAGATATCTATGAAGCCATCGGAAGCCCCGATATGAGTACGCCGGAGGGCTTTGCAGATGCTGTAAGAAAAGCAGCAGAAGAATTCCCAGAGGTGGATGGGGAGCCATTGATTCCGATAGGAGCCCATGTGTTTGACAGTGGCGGCAATGTGTCCTTTGACAGTTATCTGATGAATTTCCTGGCGATTCCCTGGGAGAAGAATGGCAGAATCTATGACCGGTATACCGACCCGGAATACGTGACCTGGCTGAAAATGTTCCGCCAGTTAGGGGAAGAAGGGCTGTTAGCCAATGACATTTTCGTGGATACGAGAACCCAAATGGAAGAGAAACTGGCACAGGGACGGTATTTCTGCATGATTTATCAGTACTCGGACATTATGTCGCAGCAGAAGACCCTCTATGTCAATCATCCGGAGCGCATCTATCTGGCAGCGGAAGGACCCCGGAATGAACAGAAAGATGACCCTACCCTGACTGTCTCCAACCTGAACGGCTGGACGGTTACCATGATATCCAGAAACTGCAAAGACCCGGAACGGGCGATGAAATTCCTGGACTATATGATAAGTGAACATGGACAGAAGATGATTTATCTAGGCGTGGAGGGCGTTACCTACGATATGGTAGACGGCAAGCCTGTGTTAAAAGAGGAAGTCAAGGAGATTCTGGATACGGACCGGACAACCTACGACCAGTTATATGGGGCAGATGACACTTACTGGATGTTACAGAACAATGTCATGCAGCTTGCCTGGCAGCCGGCCCCCGGATCAGCCATGGAGCAGTTGGAGCAATGGGCAGCCAAATATACCTATTATAATGGACAGTATGATTCCTACCTGCCTATGGGTTCCGAAGAAGAGAGTGCCAATGATAAGATAAGCAAGTTGTGGGGAGAAACCCTGCCGCAGTTACTGTTAGCCCCCACCGAGCAGGAATTTGACAGCCTGTTTGCGCAGTTCTGTAAGGAGCGGGATGCCATGGGCTATGAGAAGGTAATAGATGCCAAGACGGTATTGATGAAAGAAGCAAAAGAGAAGCTTGGAATGGATGAATGAAAAGAGTGAAGGAAGTTTTTAAAAACGCCAAACTGAACATAAAGTTTACTGCGATTATTATTCTGTTTACCCTGATTCCTATCGGGATTTTCGCAGGGATTCTGTTCTATACCATGGAGCAGAACGTAATCGATGAGAACCTGAACTATATGGAATATACCATGAAGCGCAGTCAGGATGCCATTGCCACGAAGATTGATTCCATCAATATGTCGACCCAGTTCTTTTTATCGGATGAAGGACTTCTGGATGCCCTGCGGCAGGGAGTAAAGGGGCAGGAGATGACGACCCAGGAGTGGATTGATTTTAAGAACGGCACCGTTGCCCCGCTGGAACGGCTGGTGAATAATAACCCGCTTCTTTATGGAGTCCGGGTGTATGCAGACAATGACAACGTGCAGGAAATGATGCCCATTCTATACAAGGCATCCCGTATGCAGAAGCAGCCCTGGGCGGCGGGCGGCAATACCGCCGGGTGGAAGTTTAATTATAATGACAATATTTTTACTGCCTATACCATGAACCAGAACCGAAAGATAATCTCTTTGGTCACACCGATTACCGACAGCGACTATGGCAATCTGGGTACGATAGAGGCTGCCATGACGATGGAAAATATGTTTCCCAGTCTGTATGAGGAAATTGAAAATGAGTGGAGTTTCTTCTACACCGATGCAGGAGAGTTCTACCTGGGAAATGCCGACCAGAGACAGGTAGAGAACTTATCGGCACAGATTCTGGAAAGCCTTTCTGTGGAAGAGGGGATTAAGACCATTTATCTGAAGACAGAGGGGCGTAACCTGGTGGTATCCGGGATGCCGGTAAAGGAACTGGCGGGAACTCTGTTCTGCGTGAAGGACGTGACGGACAACATTCATGGTGTTTACCGGATGCGGAATATTTTTGTGGCAGTGATGCTCCTTCTCACGATAGGGCTTGCCTTCGTCATCAACTGGATAGTGCAGCGGCTGCTGCGCCAGTTCTATGAAATATTAAAATCCATCCGTAAGGTGCAGAAAGGGGATTTGCATGTTGTCATAGAAAACTGTGGGAAAGATGAAATGGGAGAGCTGGGAACGCAGATTAATAAGATGTTAGAGCGTATCCGTCAGCTTATGGACGATAACCTGAAGCGGGAAATGTTAGTGAAGAATTCGGAAATCCGCGCTCTGCAGAATCAAATAAACGCCCATTTTATCTACAATGTATTAGAATCCATCAAAATGATGGCAGAGATTGACGAAGAGTATGCCATTTCCGATGCAGTTACCTCCCTGGGAAAACTGTTACGCTACAGTATGAAGTGGGTATCCAACAATGTGCTGGTGGAACAGGAACTGGAGTATATTAAGAATTACATGGCATTGATTAACTTGCGGTTTGACTATGAGATATATCTTTCCCTGAATATCCCGGAGCTGATATTGAAGCAGGAGATTCCCAAGATGTCCCTACAGCCGATTGTGGAAAATGCGATTTATCATGGTATCGAGCAGATGGCAGAGGATACCAACATCTATATCAAGGGAATTGTAGAGGGCAAGGACTGTATTATCGAGATTACCGATGCCGGAAGAGGCATGTCCCAGGAGGAAGTGGAGAGGCTTGAGAAAAAGATTGCAGGAGAACTGGATTCCAATGGAGGCTCTGGCAATGGTATCGGACTAAAGAACGTGCAGGACCGTATCCATATTTCCTTCGGGGAAGAATATGGAATCGGCATTGATTCGGCACTGGGGTGCTATACGAAGATTCGGGTAAGAATTCCGATTACACACCCGGAGGCGGGAGAAGAGATAGAGTAACGGAGGGATAAGGATGAAGACCGTTCTGATTGTGGAAGATGAGAAGATGATTCGTCAGGGTATCAAGACGATGATTATGAGAAGCGGTGTTCCGGTAGATGTTATTATAGAGTGCAACAATGGAGAGATGGCACTGGAAGTTATTAAGGAGCAGGAAATCGATGTGATGTTTACGGACATCCGGATGCCAAAGATGGACGGTATCGAGCTGGTGCAGAAGATGCAGGAATGTGAGCATATTCCGGTTACCGTGGCAATCAGCGGCTATGACGATTTCTCCTACGCCGTGGAAATGATGCGGAATGGGGTGAGGGAGTATATTTTAAAACCCATCGAAAGGGAGAAAATCACGGCTGTCCTGACGAAGTTAAATCAGGAAATCGAAGAACAGAAGGAAAAGGAACGGAAGAGCCAGCAGATAGGCTATCAGCAGTTAAAGCATTATATCCAGGCAGAAAGCATGCCGGAAGAGGAAATCCAGACCATAGAGGAACAGTACGCCGCGTATTTTGACATGGGCGATTACTCGGTGTGCTGCCGGAATGAAAAGGCACGGAGGAACGCCACCGGCGAGAATTATATCTATCTGCCGAAGATGGAAGTCAGCGAGATTTTTATTGTACCACAAGAGAAGTTAAATATCCTGCTAAAGAACGAACTGGCAGATTCCTATACCGGCATCAGTGCCATGCACCATGGCTTCCGGGAACTGAAAACAGCCTATCAGGAGGCGGTGCAGGAGCGCAGGGTTGCCTTTGCCAGGAACCGGCAGGAGAGCCGGTATGGGGAAGAAACAGAACATATTCCGGAAGGATTGCTGCGGGAGGCAGAGAAGCTGACAGAAAGTGCTGCCAGAATGCAGCGGGTACAACTGTTGGGGACAGACCGCACCGAAGAACTGGATAAGAGTTTCCGACAGCTTTTTGGAGAGGTAAAGAACGGCAGGATAAGCGAGGAACAGTTGGAAGAGTGTGTGCTGGATTTTCTGGAGCAGATAGAGAATACCTACCGGAATGCGGTGGAGGAAGAAGAACAGGGACTGAAGCAGTGCCGGGAAATCTTACAGGAGGACTGCATCGACAGCTACCAGGAAAAGCTGATGGGCTTTGTCATGCAGCTTCACGAAAAGTTAAATAACCAGTTTGATTTGAATAAAAATACCAAGAAAATGAAGCAGGCGGTGGAATACATTGAAGCGCGCTTTGCCAGTGATTTGAATATGGCAGTGGTGTCCAATTATGTTTCCATGAATTATTCCCTGTTTTCCTATTCCTTCAAACAGTACACGGGCAGTAACTTTGTGAATTACCTGAAAGATATCCGCATGAAAGAGGCACAAAAAATGCTGGCTGACACCGATTTAAAAATTATCGAAATCAGCCAGGCGGTTGGTTATGATAATGAAAAACATTTTATGAAAATTTTCAAGGCAACCTTTGGGGTTTCTCCCAGCGAGTACCGTAAGAATATGAACCGGGAATAGGGAAAATGACCTATTCGGACTGGCGGTGGAAGATTTCCTTCTGGGTATACATCTGTTCATCAGCCAGCCGGAACAGTGTCTGAATCTGTTCCCTTGTCAATGCCATATCCGGGGTGGATTGGGCAAAGCCGCCACTGGCAGATATGGTATATTCTTTGTTGCTTAACTTATTGTAGTTGTGCAGATACTTGTAAACACGAGAGATAAGCTCTTTGGCATCCTCTTCGCTGTAGCCCTTCGTCAGCAGGTAGAATTCATCCCCGCTGAAGCGGGCGCAGATGTCTTCTTCCTTCGTGACACTGGAAAGGGCGTGTCCGATAACCTGAATGGCGAAGTCCCCTTCGTTGTGTCCGTAAGTGTCGTTGATATATTTCAAACGGTTTAAATCAAACATAAAGCAGGTCACGGGGCTGCTCTGGGCAATGGCATCTGCCAGAAGCTGTTCTTCGTAGAGCAGATAACCATGTTTGTTATAAAGCCCGGTCAGGGCATCCTTCGTGTAAATCTCTTCCAGATGGGAAACCAGGACAGAAGTACGCTTCGCATCACTGATGCGCTTTAACATCTGGTTGATGTTCATAAACCAGTGAACCAGCTGGAAATGGTAGTCAATGCGGTTATTCTCATAAGCCAGTGCAATGTACCCGAATTCCTTATTTTGGAAGAAGAGCGGAATGTACAGGTAGGCAGAGTCGGAATGGCGGTAGATATGCTCTGGCAGCAGGGAATGTTTGGCAAAGCTGCATTCCGGCAGCCGTTTTCCATCTTTCAGACCAAGCTTCAGGGCAATTTCATCCGGATTATTTTCCGGGGTATCCTCATGGTCAGTCAAATCCAAAATATGCTGTGACAGGGAATCCCAGCCTGCGTACAGACACAGGTAGAACTCAGTACAGTGGTCAATGGTCTTGACATAAGTCTCCAATAAGTCCATGCTTTCGTCAATGTCAGTAATATTCTGGAAGGCAGCAGACATTTTCATGGAACTGAAAATGGACTCTTCCAGGGAGTCAATGCGGTTCATCATCTTCTGCTCCAGGAAGATGGAATTGGAATCCGGAAGGCTGTGGCAGCCACAGGAATTGCCGCAGACCATGTGGGAAGTTACCAGCGTCAGGGAGTCTGCCTGTTCCGCTCGTAAGAGATGGATAAGTTTCTCCACTGCGGCACCGCCCAGTTCATAGACCGGGAAAGATACGGTGGTAAGGGCTGGTGTGGCATACTGTCCTTCTTCGGTGTGGTCGCAGCCGGTAATCGCCAAATCCTCCGGTAGTTTCAGACCGGCTTCCAGAGCCGCTGCCATAAGAAGCAGTGCTATCCGGTCATTATAGCAGACAACTGCCTCTGGTCTGGTATCCCCCGACTGGAAGAAAGACAGGGCAGCGGCAGCAGAATGTGCCGTATAGGTGCCGGTATAGACCGAAGTATCGGTAATGGGAAGTCCGTTTTCTTCCATTGCTTTCCGGTAACAGGCTTCCCGCTTGTCCGAGAAGAAAGCCTCGTCCATACAGCCTAAGTAACAAATATTCCGGTAGCCGTGTTCTTGGATGAGATGGCTGGTCAAATCCTTGACCGGCAGATTGTTTTCCATGGCAACCGCAGGAAAAAGCTGCGGCAGGGTGGCAATCTCCACCACGGGGCAGGAACAGTTCTGCTGTAAGGTCTGGTAAATTTTTTCCTTTAATTCCGGTTGCAGATAAGTTTCTGCGGCGAAGATAATACCGCTCATATCCTCATAATTTGGAATGTTCAGGATGCTCTCTTCCCCTAATCCATAATCGCCCAGATTCTCACCATCCATGGAGGCAAAGATTTCTGCGCAATAACCATATTCCAATGCTTTATCAATAATTCCCTGACATACATTTTTCTGATAATATCCCATGATATGGGAGATAAAAACACCAATTTTTTTGGAATGATACATAAAACCCCTCCTACGATAAATACCTATCAATATTGTACAAAATTGGGAAAACTATTACAAGCAATCTCGTAAAATATCACAAAAATAGTGGAATCGTTTGTTGGATTTTCCGGGTAGATACGATAGAATAAGAAGTGAAAATGCCAGTATCCATAAAGTGCGTATATTATGTCAAAAAAGTTGGGTTGAACTTGACAGAAGAATCGTGATAAATACGAGATAGAGAAAAAGGGAGGTAGAATAACCGATGCATTTAGAACAGGAAGGCAAGAAATTGCTGATTAAAGACGGCATAGCAAGAGTTGAAATAGAACCATGGGGTAAGAATTCCCTGCGTGTCCGCATGACCAAAGAGGCAAAGATGGATGAAAACGACTGGGCACTGACCGAGCCGGTGGAAGAGACCGAGTCTACCATTACCTTTGAAGAAAAGGACGTAACAGACCCCTGGTACCAGGGCGAGGAATGGAAGAAATATCACCAGACGGGGATTAGTGCAACCCTGGTAAACGGCAAGATTACCGCACAGGTTTCGCACGAAGGATGGATTAGCTTCTATAATCAGAAGGGGGAACTGCTGACCCAGGAATACTGGCGCAACAGAAACCGCATTAACCGTTACTGTGTACCGCTTCGGATTGATGCCAGGGAGTTGAAACCCATACAGGGCACAACCGACTATGAACTGACAGCCCGCTTCGAGGCATTTGATGATGAGAAAATCTTCGGTATGGGACAGTACCAGGAGAAGAATCTGAATAAAAAGGGAGCCATTCTGGAACTAGCCCATCGTAATTCCCAGGCAAGTGTACCCTTTATGGTATCCAGCAGAGGGTATGGTTTCTTCTGGAACAATCCGGCTATTGGTACAGCTGCTTTCGGAGCCAATAAGACAGAATGGTATGCTAAGAGTACCAAGAAGTTAGATTATTTCATTACTGCAGGCGATACCCCGGCGGAAATAGAGGAACAGTACAGCAAGGCAACTGGCAGGACACCTATGATGCCGGAATATGGAATGGGCTACTGGCAGTGTAAATTAAGATATCGTACCCAGGAAGAGCTGTTAAAGGTAGCCAGAGAGCATAAGAGAAGAGGACTTCCGATGGATGCCATCGTGGTAGACTTCTTCCACTGGACCAGACAGGGTGATTTCAAGTTCGAGCCAAGGGACTGGCCAGACCCGGAGGCAATGGTTCGGGAATTGAAGGAAATGGGCATTGAAACGGTGGTATCCGTATGGCCTACGATAGATGAGCAGAGTGAGAACTTCAGCACCATGGCGGAGAATGGCTATCTGGTAAATGCCGACAGAGGAAATTCCAACCATATGACATGGATGGGCAATACCATTTTCTATGATGCGACGCATCCGGGTGCACAGAAATTTGTCTGGGAACGATGCAAGGAAAACTACTATGATAAGGGAATCCGCTGCTTCTGGCTGGATGAAGCAGAGCCGGAGTATGGACCTTATGACTTCGATAATTACCGGTATTATGCAGGAACAGCACTGCAGTGTACCAATACTTATCCGGTAGGTTATGCCAAAGGATTCTATGACGGATTGAAATCCGTGGGTGAGAAGGACATCATGAGCCTGGTACGCTGCGCCTGGGCAGGCAGCCAGAAATATGGCGTACTGACCTGGTCGGGAGATATTTATTCTTCCTTCCGTTCCATGCGGGAGCAGCTGCAGGCAGGGTTAAATATGAGTATGGCAGGAATCCCATGGTGGACCTCAGATATCGGCGGTTTCCTGGGCGGTAACATTAAAGATGAGCATTTTAAGGAGTTATTGGTGCGCTGGTTTGCCTGGGGTGCTTTCTGCCCGGTTTTCCGTATGCACGGAGAACGTTCTCCATGGTACGAGAGGGAGCAGGAGTTTATCAATGGGGTAAGGCAGCTTACCAGTGGACAGGACAATGAGGTATGGAGCTTTGGTGAGGATAACTATAAGATTCTGAGCAGTTACCTCTTTATCCGGGAGAGGCTCCGCCCTTACATCCGGGAGTGCATGAGACAGGCAAGTGAAAAGGGTGCCCCGGTTATGCGCCCGCTGTTCTATGAGTTCCCGGAGGACAAGACCTGTTGGGAGGTAGAGGATTCTTACTTCTTTGGTCCGGATTTACTGGTATCCCCGGTAATGGAAGAGGGCGTAAGGGAACGGGAAGTCTATCTGCCAAAGGGCTGTAAATGGACGGATGCCTACACGAAGAAGGTCTATGAGGGCGGTCAGTGGGTAACCGTACCGGCGCCGCTTGCGATAATTCCGGTTATGATTCGAGAAGGAAAACAATACGATATTTATGAAGAAGCATAAAAGAGCATTTTTCAGCCATGCGAATATTAAACAACAGCTATATGCCATCTATATGGTGGCAGTAGTTGTTCCCATTACCCTGATAGGTGCATTCCTGCTGGTAAACACCTACCGGCTGTTAGTGGATTACCACAGAGATTTGCTGCAGTCGGACAACCAGAGGGTGCGGAATGTGCTGTTTGAGATTACATCCCAGATTTATAATATTTCTGAGAATATCGCCTTTGATACAGAACTTCAGGAGGTGTTGACCGGACGGTACGGAGAACGGGAATGGTACCTGGATGCGGTAGATGCGGTAAAATGCGTAGACAATTATGAGAATAATTATCCCGAAATCAGTGAGATTGATGTTTATACAGACAACGTTTATGCAGAAGATTATAAGCAGATGATTCGGGTAAACAGTGAAATCAGGCAGCAGGACTGGTATCAGAAGGCTGTCAGCCAGTCCGGTGTCTTCTGGAAGGAAATGAGCTGGGAAGATAAGTATGGGAATACTTACTGGAATCTGTGCCTGATTCGAAAGATACCATTAGTCAATTCCAAGTATCATGCAGTGCTTGTCATGAAGCTCAGTGATGACTATTTAAGAACACGTGTGGACGGCAGTGAATACCTGAACCGGATATCGGTGGATGACGGGCAGATTTTCTATAGCTCAGAGCGTTCCTTATATGGCACCAGACAGATAGTACCGATTGATTATGCTTTACCTTACTATCAGTATATGGGAAATGCCAGGGTGGATGATGTAGCTTCCTTTGTGAATGTTACAACGCTTCACACCTACCAGTCGGAGTCCAAGCTGTATATCTGTACGATTGATGAACAGGGCTATGCCAGAATCCGTAATATCCAGAGCATCTGCCTTATGATTATTATACTGGCAATACTGATACCGGGTCTGGTAATTCACTATTTTACCAACTATTTTACCGGGCGTGTGAATGTGCTGCGGCAGGAAATGCATAAGGCGAGCAACCAGGACTATGAGCTGATTTCGTCTTTTCAGGGAAATGATGAGCTGACAGAGGCATTTGAAGACTTACAGGTCATGGTGCAGAATATTAAGGAACAGGAAGCGAAGGTATACGGAGCGCAGATTAACCAACAGGAACTGCTCATTCAGCAGCAGAGCATGGAATTTAAGATGCTGTCCAGCCAGATTAACCCCCACTTTCTTTACAATACATTGGAAACCATCCGGATGAAGGCATTTACCGCCGGAGACAGGGAAGTGGCAACGGCAATCAAGTTACTGGGGAAATCCATGCGTTATGTGTTGGAAAATACAGGAACCGCCTTTACCACACTGGCGGCAGAGATTGCACACGTGGAGAACTATATCCAGATTCAGAAGCTGCGGTTTGGGGACAGAATCAACTTTGAAAAGCAGATTGCAGAGGATATTGTCATGGAGCAGTACCAGATTCTGCCGTTACTGTTACAGCCGGTTATCGAGAATGCTATTATTCATGGACTGGAGGATGATGAACGGGAAGGACATATCGTACTGGCGGTCTATCGGAGAATTACCGAGCAGGGTAAGATGCTTTTTATTGATGTGCAGGATGACGGAGGCGGTATGGATGAAGAACGGTTGCAGGAACTGCGGAAAAACATAGAGCATAAGGATATGAGCCGTTCCAAAAGTATCGGTCTGTACAATATCAACCAGCGTATTAAGCTGCATTACGGAAGTGAGTACCGGATTCATGTTTATTCGGAACTTCACAAAGGAACGATGGTGCGGCTGCTTTTACCTGTGGATAAAATGCAATTAGAGTAGAACAAAAAAGTGACCGTATTTTTTATTCAATTTTTATGGTATTTTTATTTTTAGCCTATTATTATAATAAATACATCATCGGACAGAAATATCCGTTGATGTATTTTTTTCAGTTTAAAATCTATAACAGGAAAATTCAGAAGAAAGGAATGAAATTATGAAGGAGCCTAAAACAGCAAAAGAACAGGTATCTGATAAAATATATTACCTTATTCGAATTGCCATCTTGGTATCGGTTATATTTTTATTCATACCGTCTCTGAATCCGGCAAGGATTAGTGGACTCATCAGTAGAAATCTGTCATTATTCACATCAGGATTCTCCTACAGTAATCTGACTTCCGATTTCGGAAGAGCATTTAAGAAAGGATGGGTGGACCGCTCCACGATGCAGATTTTGTATGCATCAGCCCTGGCAGCCTGTCTTGGTGTTGCGTCTACCGTAGCCGGTGGATGTATGTCGATTGGGAATAAGAAGTTTAAGAAGACCGGTAATGTTTTTACCGTGGCAGGATGTGTAGCAGAGCTGTTTGGTATGGCGGGCGTTTACATAGCTTATTCACAGATTATTACCACATCAAAACCGAAGAAAGTAGAGCCGATGTTCTCTGGTGCCTACTGGCCTTTCGTAGTGGTGGTTGCAATTATCCTGGTTGCTTCCGTGGCACAGTTTTTCCTGTTACCGAAGGTAACGAAGGAAGATAAATATGAAATGGAATCCAGGTTCAAGTTATTCCTGATGTTCATGCCATTTATCGCGCTGTGTGGTGTATTCAGTTACCTGCCCTTATGGGGATGGAGATACGCTTTCTTCGATTACAAGGTAGGCGACACACTGAACATGGATAACTTTGTAGGATTAAAATGGTTTACCCAGCTATTCCAGAATCCGGCAACGGTCAAGGATATTGTCAATGTATTAAAGAACACACTGGGTATGAGCGGTCTTGGTATTTTAACAAGCTGGCTTCCTATGGCATTTGCTATTTTCTTATCAGAGATTAAGAATGATAAGTTCAGAAGATTTGTACAGACCTTTACCACCGTACCGAACTTTATCAGTTGGGTACTGGTATATGCCATCGCATTCTGTATCTTCTCCACAGATGGTTTCTTAAGCAGTATTATGGTAAATACAGGCATCTGGGACCAGGGAAAGAACATGCTGATGAGCGACAGCCATACATGGCTTAAAATGTGGGCATGGGGAATGTGGAAAGGTATTGGCTGGAGTGCCATCATCTACATCGCGGCTATTTCCGGTATCGACCAGCAGTTATACGAGGCTGCTACCGTGGATGGGGCAGGACGTTTCCAGAGAATGTGGCATATTACCGTGCCGAGTCTGATTCCTACCTTCTGCGTATTGCTTTTAATGTCCGTTGCAAATGTACTGAGCAATGGTATGGATCAGTATCTGGTATTTGAAAACGCAACCAATACCAATTCCGTTATGGTACTTGACTTATATGTATATAAACTGGGTATTGGACAGGGTATGATTCCGCTTACTACCGTGGTTAGTATGTTGAAATCCATCATCAGTGTAGTATTACTGTTTGGTGCAAACGGAATCTCGAAGCTGATTCGTGGCGAGAGTATCATATAGGAGGTAACGGCATGGCTAAAACAGCACAGGAAAAGGCAGATGCGAAAGCAGAACGCCTGTATAAGAAAACACATAAAAAGGCTTTTAAAGCAAAACCGGGCGATGTCATATTTAATATTTTGAACTATGCAATCTTCGGAATTTTTACCCTGGCATGTATTTTCCCGTTCTACTATCTGTTCATTAACACCATCAGTGATAATGATTATGTAGTAAGGGGCGTGGTAAACTTCTGGCCCAAGGGACTTACCTTAGACAACTATAAATCCCTGTTAAACGTAAGTGACTTATCCAGTGCCTTCCTGGTATCCGTAGGAAGAACCCTGATAGGTACGGTACTCATGGTAGGGGCTTCCGGACTGGTTGGCTACCTGGTAACCAAGCAGGAAATGTGGGGCAGAAAGTTCTGGTATCGGTTCTTAGTCATTACCATGTACTTTAACGCAGGTCTGATTCCCTGGTTCTTAAATATGCAGATGTTAGGACTGACCAATACCTTTATGGCATACATCATTCCGGGTATTGTGGCTCCTTACAATATTATTCTGGTTAAGACTTATATCGAATCTATTCCGGCAGAGCTGGAAGAGAGTGCAGAGATAGATGGTGCTTCGTATATGACTATATTCCGCAAGATTATATGGCCGCTCAGTAAGCCGATTCTGGCAACTATCGCTATCTTCGGTGCGGTAGGACATTGGAACTCCTTTACGGATTCCATGATTCTGATGCAGTCTGCACCACAGCTGTACACCTTGCAGCACAGGTTATATATCTACCTGAACCAGGCATCTAATCTGAGTGCCCTGATGAATTCCGGCGGAGCAGTCAGTGAAGCAGCTCTGAAATCAGCAATGAGCGGTAAGGTCATTAAGTATACGATTTCCATGGTAACGGTTATCCCGATTCTGATTGTATATCCGTTCATGCAAAGATATTTTGAAGAAGGTATTATGTTAGGAGCCGTCAAGGGCTAATGGTTATATCACAATGGTGTTTTCCGCAGGAGCGGTTATGATAACACATAAATAGAAGGAGGAAGAAAAAGTATGAAAGCAAAAAGAATTATGGCTCTCTTATTGGCAACAGCCATGGTAGCATCCTTAACAGCTTGTGGCAGCAGCAATGACACAGCAACAACGGATAGTGCTGCAACAGATGAAGCGGTTGAAGCAGATGCAGATGACGAAGCTGATGATGAGGCAGATGCAGAAGATGTAGAGGGGGATTACGAAGATTTACTGGCAGACGTAATTCCGGAAGAAACAGTTACTCTGGACGTATTCGACCAGTTAGCGAACTACTCAGGTGAGCAGATTGGCTGGTTCGCTCAGGTTATGTTAGAGAAATTCAATGTTAAGCTGAACATCATCCAGGATGCAGACGGTGTATATGAGACACGTATGGAATCCGGTAACTTAGGTGACCTGGTTATCTGGGGAAATGACTCTGACGAGTATCTTCAGGCAATCGACAAAGGCTTACTGTATGACTGGAACGAAGATGACTTATTAGATGAGTATGGCTCATATATCAAAGAGCACATGCCAGCAGCACTTGACAAGAACCAGCAGATTTCCGGTGGAACAACATACGGTATCGGTTTTGATATCGCAGTAGATGCTTCCGCACGTCAGGAAATGATGTATGAGTGGGACCTTCGCTGGGACTTATATAAAGAGTTAGGTTATCCGGAAATCAAGAACCTGGATGACATGGTAAGCGTATTAGAGCAGATGAAAGAAATCTGTCCTACCGATGACAATGGCAACCCAACCTACGGCGTATCCCTTTTCAATGACTGGGATGGCGACATGGTTATGTTCGTTAAATCTACAGCATCCGCTTACTACGGATATGATGAGTTCGGTTTCGGTCTGTATGACCCTACTGAGCAGGTATACTACGATGCATTACAGGAAGATGGTCCATACCTTGAAATGTTAAAATTCTACAACACCTTATACCAGAAGGGCTTACTTGACCCAGACTCCCAGACGCAGGGATATGACGGTATGGTAGAAGATTACCAGAATGGTACCGCTTTCTTAAACGTATTCAATTTCTTAGGTTCTGCAATGTACAACTCTGAAGCACACCTTGCAGAAGGCAAAGCTATGTATCCTTGCCCTCCTGCTGATGCAACACCTATCTGTTATGGTCAGAACATCTATGGTGGTAACAGACCTTGGACAATCGGTGCTAAGACAGAATATCCTGAATTATGTATGGCAATCATCAACTGGTTAGCAACACCAGAAGGACGTATGACAGCAGAATATGGTCCTAAGGATGTATGCTGGTACTATGATGAGAATGGTAAGACATGCTTCACAGACCTTGGCAAGACTGCTAAGTTAGATGGTAAGACAGAAATGGCTGACGGTTACTCAGGAACCTTTGAAGATGGTAACTTCAAGATGAACAACACAACATGGGGTATCGACGCTGAGAACCTTGATTCCAACGGTGATACATACAACTACAAGAAATGGGAAAGCTACTCCTCCGAGCCAAACTCCGAAATCGAAGCTGACTGGAGAGAGCACTACGGAACAACAACACTTGACAGCTTATTCGATGACTGGAACTACAACTTAGCTCCTGGTACTATGTACTCTGCAACAGCAAAATCTGATGAATTAACCATGGTTTGGAATCAGGTTGCAGACTGCATCAAGAACAACTCCTGGAAAGCAATCTATGCTAAATCCGATGATGAGTTCAATACTATCGTAGCTGACATGATTGCACAGGCAAACGAGTATGGTTATGACCAGTGTGTAGAGTTCCAGGAGAACGAGGCAAAACTTCGTGCAGCAGCAGAAGATGCAGCTATGAGCGCACAGTAAGCCGATACGTCAGGAACGATAAAGCGGAAACCCTACAACAAGATAGTTTGCATGGTGTTTTCGTGGGATGAATGATATAATAAGGGGGACTGTTCAACAGAACAGTTCCCCTGTTTCAATGGCAGGAAAATTACCTGTATATGGTGGTTATGGAAAGGAAAGGTGCCTATACTATGAGATTTTTCAGCGTAGACAGTCCACTCTATCGTTTTTTGTGCAGATTGTGGGATATTATCCAGATTAACTTCTTCTGGTTAATCTGCAGTCTCCCGATTGTTACCATGGGGGCTTCCACCGCAGCAGCGTTTAAGGTATGCCTGCACATGGCAGATGAGGAGGAAGGTTATATTTATAAGGAGTTTTTCCAAGGATTTAAGGAGAACTGGAAGCAGGGAACAGTGCTGGAAATCATTACGCTGGTCTGTGCGTATGCAGTCTATCTGGATACCCAGTTCTTTAATGGGCTGGAAGGGAACCCGGTGGGATTTCTCATACTGGCGATTGCATCAGGTTTTCTGTTTTTCTTTTGCCTGATTTATACTTATCCGCTGATAGCCAGATACCGGAATACCTTATTGGGAACCATTAAGAATTCCCTGACGATTTCCCGGAAATATTTCGGAAAGACGTTAGTCATGCTGGCGATAATCGCGTTGGAAATCATACTGTGGATGTTTAACAAGACAACGCTTTTTATCGGTATCCTGATTGGACCGGCATGCATTATTTATACCGTTGCAGGTATGGCACTGGGAATTTTTCATGAGATAGAAAAACAACCGGGTTCTGTTACAGCAGAACCGGAAAGTGAGAGGGAATAGAAGATGATACATGAGAAAATAGCACTTAACGTACCGGGGTCCGAGGAGTATGCCAGCGTAGTTACCTACTGCATTTCCCATTCTGAGGAAATTCCCATTTCCAAACGTCCTTTAGTGATTATCTGTCCGGGAGGCGGTTATTGCTTTACTTCAGAGCGTGAGGCAGAGATGTTTGCCCTGAAATGGAACGCTTATGGATACCAGGCTCTGGTATTGTGGTATTCGGTAAGACCGGCAGTATACCCAACGGCACTGTTGGAGCTTGCTACAGTAGTTAAGATGGCAAGGGAAAGAGCAGAGGAATGGGATATTGATACGGATAAAATTTTCGTCCAGGGTTCTTCTGCGGGAGGGCATCTGGCAGCCAGCTATAGTATGTTCTGGCAGAAGGATTTTATTGCACAGGCAGTGCAGACAACGCCACAGATGTTACAGCCAACCGGCATGATTCTGAACTATCCGGTTATTACCTCCGGTCCTTATGCGCACAGAGAGTCCTTTGAAAATCTGTTAGGGGACAAATACGAGGAATTAAAGGATGAAATGTCACTGGAAAACCAGGTCAGTGAGAGTACGCCACCGGCGTTTGTATGGACCACCGATGAAGATGGACTGGTTCCGGCAGAGAACTCCCTGCTTCTGGCACTTGCCATGAGAAAAGCAGGAAGACCGGTAGAACTTCACATGTATAGGAAGGGAAACCATGGTCTGGCACTTGCCAGTGAGCTGACCATGGACAGGGATGGTAACAATGTAGAACCATCCTGCCAGAGCTGGTTTGAACTGGCATATACCTGGACACAGGAAATTATCAAAGGGAAGACGAATTAGAATCCAGTTTCTTGCGGTATTCTGCAGGACTTTCCCCTACATATTTTTTGAATTTCTTATGGAAGTAGTCTACGTTCTTGTAGCCCACCTGTTCGGCTATCTCGTAGACCTTCCATTTATTTTGTTTTAACAGTTCTTTCGAATGTTCGATTCGTTTGTGGTCTACATAGGAATTAAAGCTCTCCCCGACTGTCTTATTAAAAATCTTGCCAAGATAGGCGTTATTATAGCCAAATAGGGGGGCTATCGTTTCTAATTTAATGTTATTCCGATAATTATGGTCGATATAGAACAGCACATCATCCAGAATGGTGTCACGGGAAGGATTGCCGGTGGCATTCATAATCATTTCAAACTGTTCCGATAAATACCGGATAATTTCATACAGATAATGCTGCTTGTTCATAAACTCAATTACCGCAGAGTTGGCATCGAAAGGAATGGGTACTGCATTGTAAGTGTGGCTGATTTGTTCCTTAATACGCAGATAAATATCTATCAGGAAAAGACGGATGGTTTCCATCTCCACCGAGGCATGACATAGTTCCGTTTCCAGTTTGGATAAGGTTGCCACCACCATTTTACGATTAAAAGTAGTAATATAATCGATGAACTGGTCGCAGTAGGCAGCCAGACGTTCCGGACCAAGAGAGGTCTCCTGACAGGATGTCTCGGACTGTGGCAGAAATTCATAATCCAGATAATGCTGCTCCTGGGCGCAGAAAAACCTCCGGCGAAGCAGGGCAGAAGCATCCTGGAAAGAAGATGGGATTTCTGCCAGGGAAGATACCGGGCGACCGATGGTCAGGAACATGGAGCCAAGAGGGCTGCCCGCCTGGGGCGTCTGCTCCTCGAAGTGTTCCAGGAAATCTGTCAGCTTCTTTAAGCCGTAAGTACCCTTTAGAAGAACCACATCGTGTGTATGGATTTCAATGTGGTCGAAGGTATTGTTGTCCTTATTGGTAACCCGCAGAAGTTCTGCAAAGGTATAGGGAGCCGCCTTGGATTCTGTGTTAAAATCTTCACAGATAACCACCTGATAAGCATCTGCCTTTAAGTGCAGGTTGGCAATATCCTCCTGACTCAGAGGGGCATCCAGTGTATCCGTCAGAAGCTCCTGCAAGATGACATGCTTTGCCTTCTGCTTTAACTGGGTCAGATTGCTGGAGTGCTGTTTTTCTTCCTCCAACAGAGTACGGATTTCCGATACTGCTTCCAGTAATTCGTCCTCATCAATGGGTTTGGTCAGATAGAAATTGACACCGCTCTTAATTGCTTCCTGGGCATACTTGAAATCAGAGTAGCCACTTAAAATAATGCATTTTCCTTCAAAGCCGGCTTCTCTGGCGCGGCGGATAACTTCGGTGCCGTGCATCTTAGGCATCTTGACATCCAATAAAACAAGACTGGGCTGCAGGGCAAGTATCCTCGTCAGGGCATCCTCTCCGTTGGAGGCTTCCCCACAAAGCTGGAAGCCCAGTGCTTCCCAGTCTATGATATATTTCAGACCTTCCCGAATAGAAAATTCATCATCAGCAATGAATAATGATTCCATAAATATAACCTCACACAATACTAATATATCATTCTAAAATTCTTAGATTTCAATAGAAATAGATCTTGCGTAAAATATGCAAACGAAAACCATCTCGGGTACGCTTTCGCTCCACCTCAAACGCAATGGTACATAAATGGCTAAAACACAGCCATTAAGTACCAGCGTTTTCCGAGGACCCCGCGCTTGGTTATTCGTTTGTATATTTTAGGAATAAATATAATATTTTTCAAAACATATTTCATTTAAGAAATAAATCTGAGAGTTAAAAAACATATTTGATATAAGTAGTATAGCATGTGTGGCGCGTATAAGGCAAGGCACGCCCTAATCGGTAATAATCTTGATAACGACAGGATATTCGCTTACCACAGATTTTGTGGTAAAGTGAAGTCCTTCCTCATCGATGGTGTAGGTAATGGGTTCTGCAAAGCCCAGTACCTGCACATCTTTAATAATGCCATGGAAGGCGGGCTTGTTCGGGTCTTTGCTCTTGGACAGGGCATGAATGGTAACGTGTCCGTCCTTCGGGTAGCTTAGACAGGCAGCATAGATAGCCCCATTCCCGGCAGTGAAGCGGAAATCTTCACTGGTATAGGAGGTGGCAGAGGCATCACTGAACTGCCCCTCTACTTCCTGGGTAGGACCCTCCTGGGCATAACGCCAGGGTTTGCTGTTGTAAACAGCTTCTCCGTTGACCGAAAGCCAGTTGCCGATGTCAGAGAGAATCTGTGCATCCTGTCCGGCAAAGGAGCCATCTGCCTTGGGACCTACATTCAACAGAAGATTGCCGTTCTTGCTGACTACATCTATCAGGTAGCAGATAATTTCGTAGTTGCTCTTATAATCCAGGGTTGTTGTGTAACACCAGGAATTCCGGGCAATAGAGGTGTCTGTCTGCCAGTGGTAAGGCTTCGCATCCGAGAACTTGCCCCGCTCCACATCTACGATACCGCTGCCGAAGGCCATGGCATCATGCTTGTAGCAGATGGCGGTAGGGATACCCCATTCAGCCCCGCGGTTATAGTAATAGGCAGCAATCATGCGCAGATATGGCTTATAGGCATAGTGCTGAATCCACCAGTCGAAGTAAAGAATTTTAGGCTGGTAGCGGTCAATAATCTCACAGGTACGGCAGACCCAGTCAATGAGGAATTCTTCACTGGGGGCAGGCTTGGCAAATAAGTCCTGCTGGTCAGGCTGCTGCTGTTCGGAGGGCCAGTAGAAGTCTCCGCAGACAAGGGGCTCCTTGATGTCGCTGTCAAAGTCCTTGCCATTTCCCATAAACCAGTGGTGCTCTGCCCGGTGGGAAGAGGTGGCAAAGGTCATGCCGTGGGCCTCAATGGCTGTTTTCAGCTCCCCGATAATATCCCGTTTCGGCCCCATTTCTGCGGTATTGTAGTGGGAGAGAAAGCTCTCGTACATCTGGAAACCATCATGATGCTCAGCTACCGGCACTACATATTTAGCACCGGCTTTGGCAAAGGTTTCTGCCCAGAAATCGGCATCGAACTTATCCGCAGTAAACATGGGAATAAAGTCTTTATACCCAAAATCTTTGTGAGGACCATAGGTTTTGATATGGTGTTCGTATTCCGGGGTTCCCTGCACATACATATTGCGGGAATACCATTCGTTGTTAAAGGCGGGGACACTGTAAAGTCCCCAGTGAATAAAAATGCCGAATTTTGCCTTTTCATACCAGACCGGCATGGTAAAGTCTGTCAGAGAATCCCAACAATCGCGGTAGGGTCCCTTTGCAATGACTTCCTGGATATGCTGGTAATAGGCATCCTTTTTTGTAAATGGAAAAGACATAGAACCAAATCTCCAATCTTTTTTTCTTAATCGGGTTAAGCCTTTTTGATAATGGCAACACCCTTGGCTTTTAACGTAATCGCATCATTCTGTGCATAAGCGGTGTCGGTCAGTAAATCTGTTCCGGCAAAAGGAAGTGCGGTTTCGTAAGTCTCTTCGCCGTGGTTTAACAGGAACACAAAGCTGCCGTTTGCGTTGCTTCGCATGGTAACTTCCACGGTAGCAGGGGTATCCATAATCGGTGTAATACCGGCTTCTGCACAGATTTCGGACAGATAGTCCTCATAGAAAGCATCATCAGAGCTGGTTGCCACATAGTAGCCATAGCCCTTACCAAAGGCATTCTTTGTCAGGACAGGCATGCCCGCATAGAAATCCTTTTCATAAGAGCTCAGAGCCTGGGCTCCCTCTGTGTGCAGTAAGTCACAAAGCATTTTGGCAGGGTAGGTTTTGCCCTGATAGGAGAAGCTGTTCTCCATTTCCTTTGGAAGGGCGTCTTCTTCTTCTACCCAGATGCCGAGAATGTCACGCAGCTTGCCCGGATAGCCACCGATGGTTACCAGGTCATGTTCATCTACATAACCGCTGAAGAAGGTGGTAAGGAAGCGGCCGCCATTTTCCACGAAGGCACGGATTTTCTCGTCATAGTTTCCTTTTACCATATAGAGAACCGGAGCGATAACCAGGCTGTATTTGGATAAATCATCCTCCACGCCAATCATGTCTACCGGAATGTTCTTATTGTGTAATGCTTTGTAGTAATGCAATACTTCCTGGCAGTAATCCAGGTAAATACTCGGACCGGCAGAATAGGAGATGCCCCACCAGTTGTCCCAGTCAAAGACGATAGCGGCTTTAGCATCGGTTCTGGCACCTAAGGTCTGGGAACCAAGTTTTTCCAGTTCTGCGCCCAGTTCTGTTACTTCCCGGAACACACGGGTGTTTTCATTGCCTACATGGTCGATAACAGCACCATGGTATTTCTCGCAGGCACCTATACTTCGTTTCATCTGGAAGAACATAACCGTGTCGGCACCATGGGCAACAGCCTGGTAGCTCCACAGACGCATGACGCCAGGGCGTTTCAACATATTATAAGGAAGCCAGTTGGTAACCGAAGGAGTCTGCTCCATTAAGGCAAAAGGCTT
Source organism: uncultured Lachnospiraceae bacterium (assembly GCA_934418125.1). Taxonomy (GTDB): domain Bacteria; phylum Bacillota; class Clostridia; order Lachnospirales; family Lachnospiraceae; genus UBA3282. Next base: position 19,827 of record CAKRWT010000013.1, on the reverse strand, counting down.
ACCTTGCTTGGCACCACGCATCAGGTCATGACGCATTGCGGTTTCCTCTAACGGAGTTTCGTTAGAAGGGTAATTATCCCAGGAAATAAAATCCATGTATTTGCCCCACATCTGATAATCCAGAGGCTGATAAGTACCCATCAGGTTGGTGGTAATCGGAATGTCAGGTGTGATGGCATGAATCGCATCGTATTCCAGGCGGAAAGCATTTAACAGGCTTTCGGAGTTAAACCGTTTATAGTCGAGGGAAATTCCCTGGAAGGTAGTACGGTCATTGCCCCAGTGCTCGGATAAGTGGTTCGGCACTACAATATCGTCAAAATCATAGAAGGTATGTCCCCAGAATGCAGTATCCCAGGCACGGTTTACCTCATCAATGGTATGGTATTTTTCTTTCAGCCAGACACGGAAGGCCTTCTCACAGTTCTCGCAGTAACATTCCCCGCCGTATTCGTTGGAGATATGCCATGCTACGATATTATCATAGTCCTTGTAACGCTCAGCCAGCCTGGCTGCCAGTGCTTTGGCATATTTCTGATAGGTCGGGCTGTTCGGACAGGAGTTGTGGCGGCTGCCGAATTTACGGCGCATACCATTACTTTCCACACGGAGAATATCCGGGTGTTTCCGTGCCATCCAGGCAGGATGGGCACCGGTAGAAGTTGCCATGCAGACCTTCATGCCATTATCGCGCACCAGATTCATAATCTTATCCAGCTTCTCGAAATGATAGGTAACTTCATCGGACTGTAAGGCTGCCCAACTGAATACATTCAGGGTAACGATATCAATATGTGCCAGCTTTAAAAGGCGCATATCCTCTGCCCAGGTGTCCTCCGGCCACTGTTCCGGATTGTAATCACCACCATAGGGCATTTTCTTGATTTTTTCAATTTCTACCATAAAAACCTCTTTCTGCGCTCTTGGCGCAATATATATTATTTCATTTTCATCTCATTTCTACGTTCTTGGCGCATGCGATAACAGCTATTTATTTTCTGCTTCAGCGGCAGCCAGCTTTGCGGCAATTTCTGCTTTTGCGCTGTCCATGTCAAAAGTCAGTACCTGGTCGTAGCCAAGGCTTTTGACCGCAGTCTGCATTTCTTCCTGCAAAGAATAGAAGGTTTCTTCATCTTTGGCAAATACCATATCCCAGGATTTGGAAAGAATAATACTGCGGCATTGGCTGCGGATGGTGGTAATTTCATTGGGTTCTTCCGGGTCCTGATAGGAACAGCCGGGAGAAACTAAAAGCTGATTGTGGTTTTCCAGATATTCCAAAGTGGAATTTGCCTGCATATGGTTTTTCCATGCCAGTTCCAGTGCAGTATTTTCGGAATCCAGATAGGAACGCCATTCCCGGTAGTAATAAGGGTATCCGTTGGGGGCAATGTCAATCAGGGAAATGGTCGTAAAGTTTAACTGACAGATACCATCCTCCCAGGTGCCACCACCCCATTCTTCCGGCATCTTTGCATAGCCTTCCAAAATGGCAGCTTTGCCAAAGTCCGTTAAGGCAGGTCCCTCCTCGGTCATTTCCCAGGTCAGTCCTTCCGGTCCCGGTGCGGAAATAGAGTTACCGCCAGCCACGTAAACTCCTTCCGGAGAGTAGAGCCAGTTAATAAAATCAGCCACACGTTCCGGGTCTTTGGCATGAGAACCTACCGCAATGATAGTGTCGGTGTTGCCATATGGCATACAGCCATTGGAAAGTATCTGCATATCATCAATCGGAACGAACATAAAGCCCTTGCCGATGGAGCGGTTTTCCAGGGTGTTGTAGGTAGCCTGTCCAAGCCATGGCCAGGGGGAGTATAGAATATCTCCCGCAGCGTACTTGGCAGAGACTTCACTGTAACTTTGGTTAGGTGAGTCAGGGTCTACGAGCCCCATCTGGTTGGCATCAAAGTAAAGTTTCAGATTGCGCATATAAAAAGAATCATCGGCCAAAATATCCTGAAAATCAGAGCCGTCTGCTTTTGCCAGGACAAAGCCGTATTCGTCATAGCCATAGAAACAGGCAGGCTGTTTGGCAGCGGTCATCATATTATCATCCCAGTCCCGGAAGAAACTGAAACAGAAAGTGGGATTCCCTGATTCGCTGACCGGGTGTGCCTCCTGCATTTGTGCAAGGGTAGTCAGAAGGGAATCTAAATTCTGGATTTCCGGATAACCGATGGAGGCGTAGATATCATAACGGAGATAGGGACCAAAGGTGGGATCCTTGCTCTCGCTGGGTTCCGTACAGCTTTTGGAGGAAACGGCAGAAGGAATGGCATAAATGGCGGAATCATCCACTGTGTCATTTAAGGCGCGGATTGCTTTTTCGTACTGCATGATTTCTCTGCCCTCCAGATAAGGGCGGATATCTACTACCAGTCCGGCAGTCACCAGATTCTGTAAGTTGTTGTTGGAGCCGTTACAGATAATGAGGTCACCCAGATTACCGGCAGCGGCACGAGTCTGGTAAAGGGTATCACCGCCGCCAGCTACGTTGGGGGCGATGATGTTCAGTTCCATATTAAATTTATCTTTTACAATCCTGGCAAACCATCCACACTGGATACCCTGGTAGTTGGCAAGACAGTCGAAGACATCAATCACGATAGGCTCTTCATAAACTATTTCTTTGGAAGAAGTGGTGCCACAGCCGGTAGTCGAGAAGATAACCGGAACGAGCAGGCACAGTATACCAAGATGAGCGGTAAAACGTTTGTAATGTAATTTCATGGGTAGTCCTTTTCTGTGTTTTTTCATAAACTCATTATAATAGAAAAAGCAGAATGGGACTACTTGGCAAATTGTTGATTTATTGCATTATTTTTTAGTTAATAAGACAAAACAAATGCAATTATGATGGTACATTTCCGGAAAGATTTCTGCTACAATAAAAGGCAGTGATAAGCCGTGTGGAAAATCCGTACAGAAGGGGCATACACGGGATTTGTACCTGCGCGGGCAGGACTATGTTCAATATACGAAAAAGCTAAGTGAAAATAAGATAGAAAAAGAGGGAAGGATATGAATCTTCAAAGATTAGAACGATTAAATGAACTGGCACAGGAAATGGTAGATACCGGATTTATCGCTGGTGTGAACTGTATGGTAATACAGCATGGCAAAGAGCTTTGCTATTATGAAGCGGGCTATCGTGATAGGGCAGCTGGCAAAAAAATGACAAGGGATACGATTTTCCGATTATATTCCATGTCCAAACCGGTCACTTCGGCAGCGGTTATGATTCTGCTGCAGGAAGGAAAAATAGACCTGCTAGACCCGGTATCCCAATATTTGCCGGGCTTTCAGAATCAGTATGTGATTGACAAAGGAATTACCTATCCCGTTGTCAGACCGATGACTATCCAGAATCTGTTAAATATGACTTCCGGACTGGTTTATCTGGGTGAGGGAAATGCAGCAGAGGTCAGATGCGGGCAGTTACTTGATGAAATCATTGCAAAGTTAGATACAGACCAGGCACTTACCACGGTAGAGATAGCAAACCGGGTAGGACAGCTGCCACTGGCATTCCAGCCGGGGGAAAACTGGCAGTATGGACTGTCAGCTGATATCCTGGGGGCATTGGTGGAAGTAGTATCCGGCATGCGGTTTGGGGAATTTCTGGAGAAACGGATATTTGCCCCGCTGGGGATGGAAGACACTGCGTTCTATGTACCACAGGAGAAACAGGGCAGGTTATCCAAGGTATACCGGGCATTGCCGGAGGGACTGGTGGAGGAGCATTTCTCCCATCTGGGCATCCGTAACAGCATGGAAGGTCAGCCTGCTTATGAGGCGGGCGGTGCAGGACTTGTCTCTACGATTGATGATTACGCCAAGTTTAACCTGATGTTGTTACATAACGGCTCCTACAATGGAGCACAGATTCTGACACCACAGACCGTGAAGTTTATGACAGCTGCCCATGTGACACCGAAGCAGCAGCGCGGTGTAGACACCTGGGAGTCCTTGGCAGGATATACTTATGGTAACCTGATGCGGATTCTGGACAGACCGGAACAGGCAGCAGGACTGGGAAGCAAAGGCGAGTATGGCTGGGATGGCTGGCTTGGCACTTATATGATGAATGACCCGGCACATGAACTGACCTTCTTAATGATGCAGCAGAAGGCAGACAGCGGAACCACAGAATATACCAGAAAGATGCGGAATGTGATGTTTTCTGCACTGGAAGAGTAAGAAAAAGAGAGAACAGAGCCCATGGAGAATATCCGTGGGCTCTTGTATATTCAATTTTGGGGTTGACGTATACATTATATTATCATATACTTTGTAATACAAAGTATATGCGGAACGGAGGGTTCTATGCAGGAAAAGTATGAAAGACAGATGAAAAAAGGTGTTCTGGATATGCTGGTGTTAAAGTTGCTGAAAGAGGAACCAAAGTATGGATACCAGATGATTCAGGAAATGAAGGAAAAAAGCCAGGGAGTATTTTCCCTAAAAGACGGTACTTTGTACCCGATTCTGTATCGGCTGGAGGAGGAAGGACTGGTAAAAAGCAAGTGGCTGGAAAGTGATGGAAAACAGGTGCCCAGAAAGTATTATGAAATCACACAAAAGGGACAGGGTGCCTTGGAAGAGATAGCAAAGACCTGGGCGAATATCTCAGAGGGAATTACACGAATTATGGAACAGTAACGGTGTTGGTTTGTGTCTGCGCGCACTTGACACAAACTCGGTATGCGCAAAGAACGTGCGCAGAAATGAGGAGTAAAATGAAGAATCAGAATGCGTATATTAAGGATGTTATGAAGAAAATCCGGTGTGGGGGTGCCAAGAAGAAGGAGATAAAGAAGCAGTTGGAGACAGACATAGCCATGCGCCTGGAGCAGGGGGCTTCCTTAGAAGAAGTCCTGGAGGAGATGGGCTCTGCCAAAGAGTTTGCCGAAGGCTTCAATGAAAATCTGTCTGCCGAAGAGAAAAGAAAATACCGTCTGGCAAAGATTGGAAAGATTATGCTGGCAATCATCATTGTATTAGTGGTTATTGTGACTGGAATCAGTCGTATGCTGCCAAAGACCATTGCCATAGAGGACAGCCAGTATTTTGATAAAGCCAAAGTGGAAAGCAGCATGTTGGAGACAATCAGTCTGTTAGATGCGGATGATTACGAAGCATTGCAGGATAATGCCATCCCGGCAATGGCATCGACTCTAAAGGAAGAGACCATCGTTCCGATAAAGGAGAAGATGGCAGAAGAATTCGGGCAGCCGGTGTCTTATGGCACAGCCTACATTGTGGAACTGGTTCAGAACCATACCCATTATGCAGTAGGCGAGATAATGGTAGCGTATGAAAATGTCAGTGTCACTTACCGGCTTACCTATGATGAACAAATGCGGCTGGCAGGACTGTACATGAGATAAAAAGTACGAGGATAAGAGTGCATGGAGATAAAGATATATTGAAATAAAGATATATTGAAATAAAGATACATAATAAAATAAAAGTGGCTGTTCCCTGAGGTTCAGCCACTTTTTGGTTTGCAGTATTATGCGTTTGCTGTAAGTCCTGCTTCTTCAGCCAGCTTATCGAATTTCTCCATGACGGCATCATAAGTCTTCTGGGAAATCTCCGGTAATTTACCGCCCCAGGTCTTCTCAGCCTGCTCATAACCCTTCTTAAATGCATCACGCATTTCTTCAATCTTGTCCGGGTTACCGCCTGTCAGTGCAGTAGCAAAGTCAATAATACGGTCAGATGTCTGTTCTACACCCCAGTAACCATCTTCTGCGATGTCAGCCTGTGCCTGTGCTTTGGTGGCTTCGTCTACAGTAAAGTTACCGCTTGCCAGAAATGACCACATATCATTGGCAGTGTTGAAAGTCTGTCCCTGTTTAGTCATCAACTGCTGTACGATGTTCTGTAACTGTTTGGTATGTGCTTCTGCATCTGCTTTTAACTTATTTACCAGGTTGGTATCCTGTGTGTAAGTCTTGGCAGTAGTGGAAGTGGAAGCAGAGTCTTTGGAAGGCTCATATACCACACCGGTTTCATCCTTAATAGAAGAAGATGCACTGGTATCCTTTACATCCTCGGTTGCTTTTGCTGTGTTGGCTGCAGTGCTCTGGTAAGCATCATAGGTACTTGTTGCACTGGTAATTCCGTTTACGCTCATGCTGTGTCCCTCCTTGGAATATGATGTGATACGGTACAATCAAATCCGTTTGAAATGTCCGTTCTTTACATAGTTAATCGTATCTTTATTCTATATATCGTATGCCAGAGTCATATTCTTAACCCTTTGCAGGGGATATCAGCTACCAAGTGTTCTACGGGATAATCAAATGTGCGAGCCTAGACACTGGTAGTACGGGCAAAACCGCACTCCTCCCGGAACTGATATCAACTTTATTATACTACAGATAAGGGGATTGTGAAGCAACAGATTGAGAAAAACAGCTGTTTTTTGTGTGGTGTGTCACAGTTGACAAAATGACACGGATTGTATAAAATTAAGAACAATCTTGTGTATACAAAGTGCAATTACGGAGTAGATGATGTTGGATAGTTAGAAACGATTCTTCCCGTAATTGCCTGAAAGAGTTTACAGAAACGAGGAACACTATGGAACGGACAACACAGAGAGCTTATGCAAAAATCAATATCGGTCTGGATGTGCTGCGGCGCAGACCGGACGGCTACCATGAAGTGAAAATGATTATGCAGACGGTAGACATCTATGACGAACTGACTTTTGAGAAAATAGACACACCGGAGATTCTGATTCAGACAGATAAGGAAGAACTGCCGATAAACCAGGACAATCTGATTTATAAGGCGGCTGATTTATTAAAGAAAGAAAGGAATCTGAAAGAGGGTGTCCGGATTACTTTGGTAAAAAGGATTCCCATTGCAGCAGGCATGGCAGGCGGAAGCTCTGATGCGGCAGCTACCCTGCGGGGAATGAATGAATTGTTTGACTTAGGATATACCACAGAACAGTTGCAGAAGCTGGGGGTTACCCTGGGGGCAGATATTCCGTATTGTGTAGTGGGTGGTACTATGTTATCAGAAGGAATCGGGGAGATTCTGACACCGCTTCCTACACCGCCCAAGTGCCATCTGGTAATCGCCAAGCCGGATATCAATGTATCCACCAAATTTGTCTACGAGAACCTGCATGCCAACAGCCTGACATTCCACCCGGATATTGACGGCATGATAACCGCTTTACGGCAGGGCAGCCTGGAAGGTATTACGAAACGTCTGGGCAATGTATTGGAAACCGTGACAACGAAAGAATATCCTGTGATAGAGAAGATAAAGGCACTGATGAAAGAGCGGGGGGCAGAAAATGCCCTGATGAGTGGCAGCGGACCTACCGTGTTTGGTGTTTTTACAGAAAAAGACAAGGCAGAGAAAGCAGCAGAGGCGATTGCGGATAAGAAATATGCGAAACAGATTTTCGTGACATCTATCCGGGAAGACATAGAAAGGTAAGGACTATATGGGCGATAATTTTACAGTGAGCATGGATGAATTTCTTCCACTGCGGGATGTGGTGTTTAATACCCTACGGAGAGCCATCCTGACTGGGGAATTGAAACCCGGAGAACGCCTGATGGAGATTCATCTGGCAAATAAACTGGGGGTCAGCAGGACACCTATCAGGGAAGCTATCCGGAAACTGGAACTGGAAGGGCTTGTAATTATGATACCCCGCAGAGGGGCAGAGGTAGCACAGATTACGGAGAAGAGCCTGAAGGACGTGTTGGAAGTGCGCCGGGCACTGGATGCACTCTGTGTAGAGTTAGCCTGTGACAGAATCAGTGAAGAGGAAAAAGCTCAGTTAAGGCAGGCGTGTGATACCTTTGAACGGGCAACCAGGACGAAGAATGTGACAGCCATTGCGGAGGCAGATGTGGCACTCCATGATATTATCGTGCAGGCAACCGGAAATAAACGGCTGATTCAGCTCATCAATAACCTCTCAGAGCAGATGTATCGTTACCGCTTTGAGTATATTAAGGACGAAAGCCGTCATGATAATCTCGTGGAAGAGCATAGAATGATTTATGAAAGTATCCTGGAAAATGATAAGGAGCGCGCGGCGCAGGCAGCGAAGCTTCATATAGATAATCAGGAAAAATCTATCATACGGCAGATTCGTCTGGAAAATGAACAACTGGAAATGCGCAAAAAGAAATGATAGAATAATAAAGAAACGCATAAAATAGGAAAACATGGCAATGCTCCTTATGTCAGCGGATAAGTGCTGATGGAAGGGAGCATCTGTTATGAAAAGGGGTAAAACCATATTATGGGGCGTGCTTGCCTGTGTGTGGTGGGGACTGCTCTACCCGGAACTGTGTTTTACAGAAAATACCTGTCAGCCGGTAGCCATTGTAGATGGAAAAGAGGTGGCAGTAGAATTAGAGGATTACAAAGACTTTTTGACTGCTGATGAGGACCAGATTATAATCAGTAGTAAGTTTTTAGAATGGTGGGAAAATCATGGAAAGCAATATATTAAGTGAGGAAGAATTCCGCAACAGCCCTATCGGCGTGTTTGATTCCGGTGTGGGTGGACTGACGGTAGCCAGAGAGATTATACGGCAGCTTCCCAATGAGAGAATTGTATATTTTGGAGATACAGCCAGAGTTCCTTACGGCAGTAAATCCAAAGAAACCGTAACGAAATTTTCGAGACAGATTGTGCGTTTTCTCCAGACCCAGAAGGTAAAGGCAATCGTTGTAGCGTGTAATACAGCCAGTGCCTATGCGTTGGATGAACTGGAAAAGGAAGTGGATATTCCGATTATCGGTGTAGTGAAACCGGGAGCCAGGGCGGCAATCGAAGCCACAAAGAACGGCAAAATCGGGGTTATCGCCACAGAAGCCACCATTGGAAGCTGTATCTACAACCGTTACATAGAAGAAAATAACCCAAAGGCGCAGGTATTAGCCAAAGCCTGTCCACTTTTCGTCCCATTGGTCGAAGAAGGACTGTGGGAAGACCCGGTAACCGATGAAATCGCAAGACGTTACCTGACCGAACTGATAGATGTGGGAATCGATACGCTGATTCTTGGCTGCACTCATTATCCCCTGATACGTTCTACCGTAGGCAAGATTATGGGGGATGCGGTAACCCTGGTAAATCCGGCTTATGAAACAGCAAGGGAATTGAAAAGATTATTGAAGCAAAACGGACTGGAAAGTGAACATCGTCCCGGGCTGGGCACAGAACTATACCGGTTTTATGTCAGTGATGCAGCTGATAAGTTCCAGCGGTTTGCCAATTCTATCCTTACATACGGCATTTTATCTGCCAAAGTAATCGACATTGAGAAGTATTAACAGATATCATGAGGAAAATGTTATGACAAAAGAAGTATTGTTATCCTTGCAGGGGTTGCAGTTTGACCAGCGGGAAGCCGATGCAGACCGGATTGAAACCCTGACCATAGGGGATTATTATAAGAAAAATGATAAGCACTATGTGCTGTACGAGGAGGTAACGGAAGGGTTCACACAACCTACCAAAAACCGCCTGAAAATCAGCGACCATTGTCTGGAACTGGTGCGAAACGGGCTGGTGAACGTGCACATGGTCTTTGAGGAAAATAAGAAAAACATGACCAACTACAATACCCCCTTCGGACCACTTTTAATCGGGATTGATACCAGGAAGATTCAGGTGGAGGAAACGGAAGAACGGATTCTGGTGGATGTAGAATATGCGTTAGACGTGAATTATGAGTTTTTGACAGACTGTCATATTAAAATTGATATCAGCCCAAAAGAAAACAGTGGCTTCCTGCATTAGGAACCACTGTTTTTACTTGATTTAACTTATTTAACCGGTTTTGCACCTGCTTTTTCCTGAGCCTTTTCCACAAGCTGTTTGAATTTGCTCTTCTTTTTCTGCTCTACGACAGGCTGTTTTCCGTGAAGACCCTTTACATCGGTAATGTAGATGCCACTGACAACGGCTTTTACCTCTTTCTTAACCGGTACGGAATCAAAGATACGTTCCTCACAGATTAAAGTCATAATCTGCGGTCCGACTTTTGCCTTAACAACCGGGAGTTTGGAACCGCGAAGCATCTTGGGAGTCTGGTCTAAAACTGCCTGGGGAAGACCGGCATCCTTTAACTTCATCCGCTTCTTGTCAATAATCAGCATGGAAATGGTCTGCTTCATGGCATCAATCTGTGCCTGCTGTTCGTTTTGCTTTTTCTGTGCCTTTTTGCCAAGGAAATATAAAGCCACTACGACAACAATCAGCACGGCTAAAATAACTAACAAAACAATGGTTACTGTATTCATGAAATTACCTCCGAATTCTGGTACTTTGTGTAAAGCATATTTTATCATTGATTGCGGTTTTAAGCAATGGGTAATTATGGATTCTGTCAGCATTCAGGAGAGAACTGTTCGGAACCTGTCCGGCAAGTGGCAGTGTAAATATGAATATTCCGTGATTATTTGGAAGAAACTCTTTAAAGAAGTAGCGATTCATGCTATAATAGCTCACGATGTTACATCAGGTGGAAATGATGCAATATTCAGGAAAAAAAAAGAGATTTGAGGAAAATATTATGAAAAAAAACAAAGTAAGACTGGTTACGGCAATTACTGCGGCAACCATGCTTCTTATGGCATGTGGAAGCAAAGAATATGTCAAAGACATTACACCGGAAAAGTATGTAACCCTTGGTAATTACATGGGAATTGAAGCAGAAGAAACAGAGCCTGTGGTAGCGGATGGAATCGTTGATTCCTATATCAACTATATTTTATCCAGAAATGCAACCGACACGGAAGTAACAGGACGTGCCGTACAGGAAGGCGATACCGTAAGCATTGACTATGTGGGATATCAGGACGGAGAAGCGTTTGACGGCGGTACTGGTTCCTATGACCTGGTAATCGGCTCCGGCAGCTTTATTGACGGATTTGAAGATGGACTTATTGGACATGAGATAGGGGAAGAGGTAACACTGAACCTTACTTTCCCGGACCCTTATGACAACAATCCTGACCTGGCAGGCAAACCGGTTGTATTTGATGTGACCATCAACGGTATTTCCGTATCCGAGACACCGGAACTGACCGATGATTTCGTAGCATCCCTGGCAATTGATGGCTGCAATACCGTAGCAGAATTCAAAGATTATGTGTATAACCTGTTCTATGATGATGCAGTATCTACCTACGAGAATTCTATCAAGAAACAGATTACCGATGGCATTATGGCAAACTGTACTTTTAAGGAAATGCCGGAAGAAATGGTAAACAGATATTATAATACCGTTATTGACAGCATGACCACACAGGCAACCAGTCAGGGCATGTCACTGGACCAGTACATGAGTGCTTATTATGGAATGGACGCTGACACTTATCCGGAAACATTAAAGGAAAATGCACGGACAACAGCACAGCAGTATGTCATGTTACAGGCAATCGCCAATGCAGAAGGAATTGAACTGACACAGGATGAAATCGATGCAGCGGTTAACGATAGGGTGGAAGCCTATGGTTATGACTCTGTAGAGGATTTCAAGAAGAGTGCAGATATGGAAACCTTTAAGGAATTCCTGATGGCAGACAAGGTAATGGATTTCTTAATGGAGAATGCGGCAATTACCACAACTCCGGCAGAGACAACCACAACCGAAGACACCACAGAGGAAGAGACAACCGAAGAATCTTCCGATGAGGAAACCGAGGATGCAGAGACTTCCGAGGATACTGAGGAAGCTACAGCAGAAGAATAAAAAGTTATACAAACGATAATGGGATGAAGAATGAGAGGGTATCGAAATGAATTTAACAGACATTAGAGACTTGTATCGCAACAGTGAGAAGTATATTGACACAGAAGTTACCGTAGGTGGCTGGGTAAGAAGTATCAGGGATTCCAAGACTTTTGGGTTCATCGTAGTAAACGATGGTACGTTCTTTGAGCCGCTGCAGATTGTTTATTCCGATGCATTGGATAACTTCGATGTGATTTCCAAACTGAATGTAGGTTCTGCTATCGTTGCAAAAGGTAAAATCGTTGCAACTCCGCAGGCAAAGCAGAAATTTGAAATGCAGGCAACCGAGATTATGGTAGAAGGTGCTTCTACAGCAGATTATCCGTTGCAGAAGAAAAGACACAGCTTTGAATATTTAAGAACGATTTCCCACCTGCGCCCCAGAACCAACACATTCCAGGCAACCTTCCGGGTGCGTTCCCTGATTGCCTATGCAATTCACACCTTTTTCCAGGAAAGAGGATTCGTGTATGTGCATACGCCGATTATTACCGGAAGTGACTGTGAAGGTGCCGGCGAAATGTTTCAGGTAACCACACTGGATTTGAATAACCTTCCAAAGACAGAGGATGGAAAAGTCGATTACAGCCAGGATTTCTTCGGAAAACCAACCAATCTGACCGTCAGTGGACAGCTCAATGTAGAAACCTATGCCTTTGCATTTAAGAATGTATACACTTTCGGACCTACTTTCCGCGCAGAGAACTCCAACACCACAAGACATGCGGCAGAGTTCTGGATGATTGAGCCGGAAATGGCATTTGCAGACCTGACAGATGACATGATGTTAGCAGAAGCCATGTTAAAGCATGTTATCCGTTACGTTTTGGAGAATGCACCGGAAGAAATGAACTTCTTTAACCAGTTCGTGGACAAGGGACTGATTGAAAGATTAAACCATGTGTTAAATTCCGATTTCGCACATGTAACCTATACAGACGCCATTGAAATCTTAGAGAAGAACAATGACAAATTCGAGTACAAGGTATCCTGGGGCTGTGATTTACAGACCGAGCATGAAAGATTCCTGACCGAACAGGAATTCAAACGCCCTGTTTTCGTTACCGACTACCCGAAGGAAATCAAGGCATTCTATATGAAGTTAAATGAGGACGGCAAGACCGTAGCCGCTATGGATTGTCTGGTTCCTGGTATCGGGGAAATTATCGGTGGCAGCCAGAGAGAGGATAACCTGGAACTTCTGGAAAAGAGAATGGACGAACTGGGATTAAAGAAAGAAGATTACCAGTTCTATCTTGACCTGAGAAAATATGGTTCTGCAAGACATGCAGGATTCGGTCTGGGGTTTGAGAGATGCGTTATGTACTTAACCGGTATGGGTAACATCCGTGACGTACTGCCATTCCCAAGAACAGTAAATAACTGCGAACTGTAGGAATCAGAACGCAGTTGGCACGACTGACAGAAATGAAAAAGAGGGACAGAAGAGATGAAGAGAAACGTTAGAAAAGGGATATGTATTATGTTATCTTTCCTATTGTTTTTCCTGGTGGTAGACCCGGTTTCGGCTACCACTATTTCTGAACTTCAAAAAGATGTGCAGAATAACCAGTCCCAGTTGAATGATGTAAACAGACAGATTTCTGATTACAAAGGGGCGCAGGCAGATATTGGTGACCAGATAGACCAGTTGGATGCCGAGATGGTTTCCCTGCTGACCGATATCAACCTGATAGAGGATGCCATTGCGGAAAAAGAGGCAGATATTGCAGAAACGCAGGTTGCCTATGATGCCGCCATGGCAGATAAGGATGAACAGTATGAATCCATGAAAATCCGGATTCGCTTCATGTACGAGCAGGGGGATACTTCCTATTTACAGATATTTCTGAATACCCAGAACATGAGCGATATGGTAAATAAAGCACATTATGTGGAACAGCTTTATGAGTATGACCGGAATCTGTTAGCCCGGTATGAAGCTACGGTACAGCAGGTGGCAGAACTGCAGGATACTTTGGAGGAAGAAAAATCCGAACTGGAGACCTCCAAGGCAGAGTTAAAAGACGAACAGCAGTATGTGCAGGAAGTCCTGGATCAGAAACAGCAGGAGTATGATAATTATACCGTCGTACTTGCCAAGGCAAAACAGGAAGCTGCTGCTTATACCGCGAAGATTAAACAGGAAACAGCCCAGATTAAGAAGCTGGAAGAAGAGGAACGGAAGCGGAAAGAGGAAGAAGAGCGGAAACGAAAAGAAGAGGAAGAACGGCAACGCCAGGCGGCCTTGCTGGCAAGCCAGGAAAGTCAGGGTAACAGCGAAAGTGAAAGCCAGTCAGATGATTCCTCCAAGACAGAAGAGACATCTTCCGAATCCTCATCCACTACCCAGGCACCTTCCTCCTCAGGAGGCGGAAAAGGGCAGCAGGTAGCAGATTATGCCTGCAAGTTTATCGGAAATCCTTACGTGGCGGGTGGAACCAGCCTGACAAATGGTGCTGACTGCTCCGGATTCGTCATGGCGGTTTATCAGGCATTTGGAATTTCCCTGCCAAGAAGCTCCTATGCCCAGGCAGGGGTAGGAACGGCAGTGTCCTATTCCGAGGCAAAACCGGGGGATATTATTTATTACGGCGGGCATGTCGGCATATACATAGGAAATGGACAGATTGTCCACGCCAGCACAGAACGGACCGGGATTAAGATTACAGCGGCGACTTACCGGAGTATTATTACCGTGAGAAGGATTGTGTAGAAGGTAATCGGCAATATTCGATTTATATTGGATATTGCCGGTTTTTTTGTTATGATAAAGGAAAATATGCGGGTATTTTGGAGGAACGAATGAATACAGTATGTCGTGATATCTTTAGGGCGATTCATGAGAATAAGTGGTTGAGTATTGAGTACAAGAATAAACAGGAAGATATTACGAAATATTGGATAGGTATCATTGATGTAAATCCAATCAAGAGAATACTGCGTGTAGAGGGACTCCATCTGGGTCAGTATTCGACAATTGAACTAAATATCTATATTGATTGTAACAGATTGGATTCGGTGCCCTATAAAGCCGAATACAGTTTGATTGACCATTTCGATGGAGATTGCGTTCAGGGAAAAGATTATTACCTTACTCCGGGACAGTTTCAGGAGATTGTCTCGAACTTTCAATATAGAAGCACAAACAATGCGAAGAATAAACGGATAAAACAGATAGCATTGAATGTCCTGAGTGTGCCGATGAAACAGGGATTATATGTTCTTGCTTATAGGGAAATGCGCCTGGATGTAATCAGGAAATGCCTGAAACCGGCGGAAGAGATATTATTTTAGACCTTCATGAAGAAGACGAATACCATTGTCAATTGACTTTTCAAACGCAGTTATAGGGAGTTCAACTGGCACAGGTTGAGGAGAGAATCCGGCAAACAAAGGATTTTACAGATGAAGAGGCTTTGGAGTTGATATTAGAAGATGAAGAGGCGTTTAGAAGCTATTTGTATTATTCTTCTGCAAAGTGCATAAAACGTTTACAGGAACCGAAGAATGCGGAACAGGCTTTCCTGGAGAATCTGAATCATGCATTGGATAATGTGCTGAATACTGACCATAAGTGTACCGTCCAGAAAGAAGTAAGTATATCACATGTATTTCAGGATAACTGTAATTATAATGATTTGTTTTACACAGGCCGGTTTGATTTTGTGGTTTATGAGAGACAGCCACGGACAAAAATAGACCTGCCAATCCTTGCCATCGAACTGGATGGGAGAGAACACCAGGAAAAAAGTGTTGTGATGGAGCGTGATAGAAAGAAAAATCAAATTTGCAGGGAACATGGTTTTGAGCTCATTCGTATCGAAAATACTTATGCCAGAAGGTATCAGTATATGAAAAATATATTGATGAAATACTTTGCCAGTGTGAAATAAGGGAAAGATATTTTTATGGTGCTTTATCAAGGGCTGGCAAAAGGTATTCAGAGCATCAAAATGGTAAGGAATCGGGTCATAACCCTTCAGAATACTTCATACAATGTAAAAAAGTATTCTGAGGGGTTTTCTTTTGAAAGATTATATTGAAGAGCGTGCGATTCATATTGCCAATTATATTATTGAGAATAATGCGGCTGTGAGGCAGAAGGGAAAGAATAAACTATCTTAATCCCCCTTTTTGCTGCTCATGCTGTGCAATAGCCTGTCGGATCAAATACAGGACTTCTCCGTTAATAGATCGTCCTTCATATTCTGCAAGACTTTTTAATTTCTCATGTGTTTCAGAATCAATTCTTAATCCTAAATGTTTGTCTTTTTCCATAAAAACCTCCAAGAACTTAATATAAGTACATTTTAAGTCCTTACTATGCTATAATGACAAAAGTGAACTTGTTTTAAGTACATATAATTTGATGGGATGTTTATGTGTCTGCAATCTATAATGAAAAAACAGATTTATAAGGAGGCAGACAGAGATGGAACGTTATGGGTATATTAGGGTATCAGCAAAGGATCAGAACCCGGAAAGACAATCTTTTGCAATGCAGGAACAACAAATTAAGCAAAAGAACATTTATCTGGATAAGATTTCCGGAGGAAATTTTATGCGTCCGCAGTATTTACAACTGCTGAAAAGATTAAAAAAGGGTGATGTGCTTATTATCAAAAGCATTGATAGACTGGGAAGAAATTATGAAGAAATACTGGAACAATGGCGAAAAATTACCAAGGAAATAGGAGCGGATATTCAGGTTATAGATATGCCGTTGCTAAATACAAACACAGACCATGGAGATTTGACGGGATTGTTTATTTCGGATTTGGTGCTTCAGATATTGGCATATGTAGCAGAGACGGAGCGGGCATTTATCAGGCAGAGACAGGCAGAAGGGATTGCAGCAGCAAAACGAAGAGGGACTCAGTTTGGCTGCAGGAAAAAGAACGTGCCGGAGGAATTCGAAAAGTATTACCAGCTATGGTGCGATGAAAAAATATCTTTGCGAAAAGCAGCAGATGATTTACATATGAATTATACGACTTTTTACCGTAGATGTATGGAGTTAAAAGAAGAACAAAAGAAGGAAAATTGTTCCAAATTGTAGACAACAAGAAACAGCCCATAAATGTAACCATATATACATTTTTTAAGAAATACAACAGCATATTTATTATATCTAAGGCGTTTCAAAAAGTCTACTTTTTGAAACGCCTTAAACTTATAGTATTAAAAATGACAGAGTATAGAAATCTTTTTATCAACAAATTAAATACAAAGGATGTGGATCATTTTACTACAGATACAGGACTTTTCCTGCGCCGCAAAACTAATGGTATCTTCCGAAAACTCTGTAACGTATTTACAAATGCAACGATCAACTATCCACTATCCAAAAAGAGGAACGCAAACAATATTATCGTAGAGCGTTATCCTGAGTTGAAAAAAGGAGAAAGTTATATTTTTGTGGGAAGCCATGTCTGCCCGGAAGATATTGAAACTATGCTGAACATCATCGACCGAAATGCGTATTTGGTATTGGGGTCGGTGGAAAACCTGAATTACAATCCGGAGGTATATCTGTCATGGCTGAATGGAATGATTGTTTTTAATGTTTTAGATCAAAAGGAGAGAAGAGCACTTCTTCCGAAAATGGAGCGGGTATTAAAGACGCAGAGCATCCTTATTTTTCCGGAAGGATCACATAATTATGATCTGAATAAATTGATTAAACCTCTTTATGACGGTCCGGTGAATCTGGCATTAAAGACAGGGAAAAAGATAGTTCCTATCGTTATGGTAAAAGATTATGAAAATAGGGTGTCATACATAGATGTTGGGTCTCCGATTGATGTGAGAAATCTGAATTTAAATACACAGGATTACTTTCCTGGAAAAGAAGACTGTGAAAAATATCGGATAAAATCCATGAGCTGTTATGTGCGGGATCAGATGGCAACCGCGGTATATCAGATGATGGAAAGGCATCTTGCACCAATCATAAGAAGTGAGTATGAAGATTTGGAAAAGTATTTTATTGATTTCTATGTAACCGATACATTTCGGAAACTGAATTGGAAGCATGATGTCTTTGATGCGGAATACCTGACGAAAAAGACCGGTGAGGAGCAGGAATATGAGGCGGTAGTGCGTTCGTTAAGTAATTTGAGATTAAAGAAGAATGTACTGAAAGAAATGGAATTGGGCAGCAGGGAATATGTCCGGAAGGAAATAGATCTGGATAGGAAAAACGTAGTTGAGAATTTAAGAAAATGTTTTTATCAAAAGCTGAGTCAACAAAGGAGAAGGAGAAATAATGATTGCGCAGACAGAATGTGATTTGACCGGTTATCCGTCGATCGATAAGCCCTGGTTGAAATACTATGATAAGGCACTTACGGAAGAGGAGATACCTGAGTGCAGTGCCTTCCGAATGTTATACGAAAATAATAAGGATTATCTGACGGATACGGCACTCCTCTATTTTCATAGAAAAATTACATATCAGGAACTGTTTTCAAAAATTCGTAATGTCGCGGGAAAATTAAAAAGTATAGGAATTCAAAAAGGTGACATTATTACTTTTCAGACCTTAAATATGCCACAGACGATAATTCTGTTTTATGCGTGCAGTTATATTGGCGCAGTTGCAAATATCATGTTTGTTACGGCTGGAAATAAAGAATTGCATGAGGAGTTATGCAAGACAGAGTCTGTTTTGTACATAACATTGAATACGTTGTGGGAAAAGAGAAAGGAAGCTCTTGCAGGAACCGCTGTTAAAGCCGTGCTGCTATTGTCCATAGGTGAGGAAGCTGATCCGGTTACAAAGAACATGATCAAGTGGAAAGAGCGGAAGCTGAAGGATAATGGAAAAGGAATATTATATTGGTCACAAATGAACTGTGCGATGAGCGGTGAGTTGCCAGAGATAAATAAGGGAGAGTTACCCGTTGCAATGATTTATACCAGCGGCACAACGGGAAAGTCTAAGGCAGTCATTCTTACAAACAGGATGTTGAACGCACTGGTTATGCAGTATCAAAAAGCGGGGGTACCTTTAAAGCGTGGGGATATGTTTATGGATTCCCTACCGCAGTTTATAGCATTCGGACTTGTTTTAGCGATGCATATGCCTTTATGCTTTGGACTGATTAATACGATTATTTTAGATCCGACGCCAATGAAGGCTGGAAAGTATTTTGCAAAGTATAAACCCAATTATTTTGTAAATGGAATTGCAGGAATTGAAAGCATTATCAACAATCGAAAAGTAAAAAGGATGAATCTTAATTTTATTAAAATGCTCGCAGCAGGAGGAGAAGCAATTCCGACTACATTGGAAGAAAGAGCAAATGAATTTCTTAGGGCACATCATTCGGATACAAAGTTATGTATCGGCTATGGCATGACGGAGGTTGGTTCAACTGTAGCTACCTCTAATCCGGATGTAAACCGAATCGGAACAGTTGGAATACCGCTCCCCGGAACAATTATCAAAATCGTGGAGCCGGGAACTACTAATGAGCTTACCTATGATAAGGATGGAGAAATCTGTTTTCATACACCAACCATGATGCTTGGTTATTATAAGCAGGAAGAAGAGACCAATAAGATTATAAAACGGCATGAGGATGGGATGCTGTGGGTACATTCCGGAGATATTGGACATATAAGTGAGGATGGATTCCTTTCGGTGGTGGGAAGAATCAAAAGAATTATCTCGGTACGTATGGATGGAATTTACCATAAGGTTTTTCCTAAGCTCATTGAGGAGGTACTGGAAAAAGAAACTGGCGTAGAAACGGTTGTTGTGGTTGGAAGAGCAAAAGAAGGAATAGAACATGAACTCATTGCGTTTGTTGTAAAAGATTCAGAGGCTGCATGGGAAAAATTAGAAAACCAGATGCGGCAGACAGCAGCCGAAAAGTTGGAAGCGTGGGAACAACCCAAGGAGTTCTGCCTGATAGAAATGCTTCCCAGAACGGCAGCAGGAAAAATGGATTATCGAAAGTTGGAAGAGATGGTTAACTAGAAAAATGGTTTTAGATATTAACCATTGATACCATAGAACGGG
>CAKRWT010000012.1 GCA_934418125.1 uncultured Lachnospiraceae bacterium | reverse complement strand
GTAGAAAAAAGCGAAAAACTCTCTGATGTTTCTGATACAATTCAGCATCAGGTAACACAGAATCAAACAATTGCAAAACGACTTTTTGATATTGTAAATAAATTTACAATAAATTAACAAGCAATAATAATTGAGCTACTTAAATAGACCTCAGAAAATATAGAGAAGAATGAGTCTTTCGATTTTTAAAGACCTAACAAATGCAGAGGATGTGTCAATAAACATTTCAAATAAAAGATGTTTAAATAGACAAACTATCTCTGATATGCCAATCGAAAATATTTTATTTCTAATTTGATACGAGGCAGATGTATTATCTGCCTCGTGATTTTATTGCCATATTTTCTTATTTATGCATTTTAATATAATGGCTGCTCAATAATAAAAAATACGCATAAATTCCTTGAAAATACTGAATTTTCCAGTCAAAATGAGTTCCGTAAGCGCCTGACAGATGACGTTCTCAGTGAAATCAATGAGATGATCATTGCATACAACACACCGGATGCTCCAACACCGGGTGGTGGAAGCCATCCGGATACAGATGAAAAAGATTCCGGTGAGAACAGCGGAACCGTGATTCCTGATGCAACCTGTGCCCCGCAGAAGATTTGATTATTACATTCCACGGATGTACCGCAGGAATGCCCGAAAGGATTACCTGAACCTGGCCAGGTGTAAAAAACGTACCAGAAAAAAGATACGCAAGGCAATCCGCCAGCAGCTCCAGTATATCCGCAGGGACAGAAAATACATCAATGAGCTTCTGGAGACAGAGTGTGAACTGACACAAAAAACGAAAGTGATGTTCTCATCGCAGTTGCTGAGCGGTATTTCGAAAGAACGGGTCATTATCCGGAACGCATCCTGGCAGATAAAATCTACAGGAACAGAAACAACCTTGCCTATTGCAGGGAGCACAGAATCCGCTTATCAGGGCCGTCTCTGGGAAGACTAAAGAAAAATGCCACAACTGACCGAAAGACGGAATACAAAGACAATGCTGAGCGAATCGCAGTGGAAAGAGCATTTGCCCTTGCGAAACAAAAATACGGACTCGGTCTGATTACCAGCAGGCTGGATGAGACGACGAGAGGCTCCATAGCGCTGTCAGTCATAGCAATGAATGTGGATCGAATAAGTAGATCCCTTTTGCGCTTATTTTTCGATATCGTTTTTTCAAGGTGCAAACAGTATGAATTCATGCTGATTAATATACAAAACAACAACGCAGAAAATTTAGCGTGTTGTTAAGCAGTCATTAAGTAGATACAGAATATTACTGGCAGGATAAAGAAGAAAACTGACAGTCCAAAGTCTGGATGTCAGTCTTCTTCATCGTCGGTAGCTGCTGCGACTGCGGAAACTACGGACGATACTACGGCAATTACTACCGCTAAAAGGATGATTAAAAGCCCGCCGGCTAATAGTAAAAACATAAAGCACACTCCTTTTTGTAAGAATAAGTTCATTATACCATCTTCCCGGTAAAATACAATAAAAATTGAAAGCATTCGCTATCTTCCTAACTCCCACAATATACAATATGACACCTATGAATACATATAAAAATATTCATAGGTCGAGAAATGGCAAAAGCATTTACAGGACAGCAAAAAAGAAGTGTCAAACTTTTGTGAATAGAGCATTCATGAAAGTACACATCCTGTAATAGGACAAAAAAGAAATAATAAAAAATTTAATTTATAGTTGACAGGTAGGAAAACTAGGAGTATTATAATTTCATACAATTCATACATAACTACTAGGAAATATAAGTAGCTTGGAAAGGAGAACAATTATGATGTACATGAAAAGAAAGGATTGTTGTTGCTGTTGTATCAAACAAGGAGAATTACTGCAAGGACGAATGTGCTGATTGATAGGGAATTTCCATGCGAATAAGTGGAATCAGTGAATGTCCGGGCAGCCGGGCTTTTTTTTATAATTAGAATTTAGAATCAAAAATCACAAACTCGTTATGCGCAGAAATAAGGAGGAAATATGAAAAGAAAAATTATCAGCTTATTACTTACCACAGCTCTTGCATTGACAGCGTTAACCGGATGTGGACAGACAGGAAGCATTGCAGAAACCGCAGCGCAGGAGGAAGAGAAGACCAATACCGATGAGAACATCGATGCGGAGGCGACAGATGCAGCGGAAACAGCCGACACAGAACATGCAGACGATGCGGCAGCTGACACAGAAGAAGCTGTAACACAGGATAAGGGAACTTTGAAGGTTTCCTTTATGACAGGAAATATCCGAATCGCCATTAACATTCTGGCATTGGAAAAAGGATATTTTGCAGAAGAAGGTGTTACCGTAGAGCCGGTCAATATCGGGGGACAGGACGCATTGACCGCTATCAACGGCAGTGACGACCAGCTCGATATTTTGAATACTGGTTTTGTACCGGACTTACAGGCAATCGGTTCCGGATATGACATTACCGTTATCGGCGGTACTGCTGTAGAGGGTGGTGCAGTCATCGCCAAGAGTGGTAATACAGCAGCCTATCAGGATGCTTCCACCATTATCAATCTGGATGCGGTAAAAGAAGCCAGGCTTGGCTTTGTACGAAATGAAGCTTCCTGGGTAATAACCCGTCAGTACCTGTTGGACAATGGCGTTTCCGAAGAAGAAATTGCAGCCATTGAAGATGAAGCAAACGGAAACATTTCCTATTACCAGGACGAAACAGCCGTGGCGCAGGCAGTACAGAAGGGCGAAGTCGATTTGGGATTCCTTCCTATGGAATATGCACTTCTCTACGGAGATGCTTACGAGCTTGAGGTAGTAACCCCGGCGGGAAGCTTACAGGAGAATTATGTATGCTGCCGTGAAGTGACTTCTCCGGCAAAACTGGCAGAGAAGCACGATGCTTTCGTAGCTTATGAGACAGCAAGAATCAGAGCTTTTGATTATTACAAACAGGGTGAAACCGATGAAGCCATCAAGCAGGATGTCGTTGACACCGTAGCAAACTATTCCGGTAAAGAGGCTGATTATGTAGAAACTTACCTTTACGGTGGCGTTACCAAGTACGCAACAGACCCGAATACAAAGGGAATCGTAAAATATGTGGAAGCAGCAACCAACTCCGGTCTTCTTGCCAGTGCAGGTGTTGACTTTGCAACATACGATATTACACAGAACATAGATGTATCTGCTTACGAAGAGGCAATTAACGCACTGGTAGAAAGAGAGCCTGACAACCAGACTTACGCAGAGCTTCTGACACAGTTTGAGGCAGATAACAAATAGACATAGAGGAAAACGGTATGGGAAAGATATACGACAACGTAATACAACTGATTGGCAATACACCGATTCTGCATCTGAATAAAATTGAAGAGGCAGAAGCCTTGGATGCCCACATATATGCGAAGGTAGAAAGCTTTAATCCGGGAGGTTCCGTGAAGGACAGGGCTGCCCTCAATATGATTGAGGCGGCGGAAGAAGAAGGAAAATTGAAGCCGGGCGGAACGATTGTAGAAGGCACTTCCGGAAATACGGGAATAGGCATTTCCTTAGTGGCAGCAGTCAAAAAATACCATGCCGTAATCTGTATGCAGGAAGGCGCAAGCCGGGAAAAAATCAAGATACTGAAAGCCTATGGGGCAGACGTGGAGCTGACCCCGAAGGATTTGGGATTTAAAGAATCGGGCAACCGGGCAAAGGAACTGGAAGAGAAGGAAGGTGCTTTCCGACCGGCACAGGGAGAGAATCCCCATCACCCGGAAGCCCATGTAAAACATACCGGACCGGAAATCTGGAAGGATATGGACGGAAAGGTAGATATCTTTGTTGCCACGGTAGGAACCAGTGGTACTTCCGGCGGCATCGGACAGTTCTTAAAAGAAAAGAATCCTGCCATTGAAATCTATGGGGTAGAACCGGCAGGGTGTCCGGTATTAAATGGAGGGGAGCCGGGACCACACAAAATCCAGGGAATCGGCGGTGGTGTTATCTGTCCGATTACAGACCTGACACTTTACAAGGAAATCCTGCTTTGCACGGATGAAGACGCATACCGGTACGCAAGGTTATGCCCCAGAAAAGAAGGACTGCTTATCGGCATTTCCGCAGGTGCAGCCCTCTGGGCAGCAGTAACACTGGCAAAAAGACCGGAAAACAAAGGAAAAAATATCGTGGTACTTTTCCCGGATGGGGGAAACAAATATCTTTCAAGCGATTTATTTCATGAGGAGGAATCATAATGGCATGCAATTTCAGCAGTGAGGTAACTGCAATTTATACAGACGAGGAAGCACAAAGACACGCAGAAGAGGTTGGGGTACCGCCAAGGCCAAAGGAGACAAAGTCAGAAATCGATGAGAGAGGAGCCTTCATCAGACAGCCCAACGCTTTCATCAAACCATTTGGCGAGGAGCCGGAGGACAACCATGCAGAGGCAGACCGCTACGCTATCTACTGGGCACACGGATGCCACTGGTCCAACAGACCCGTTATCGCAAGGGATATTTTAGGGTTACAGGATGTTATCGGCGATGTGGCAACCACATCCTCAGGACAGGCAAATATTTATGGGCATGGTTTCGCAGACCAGCCGGAGCATAAAGACCCTATCTGCGGTGTTTATTTCTTAAGCCAGTTCTATAAGAACGCAGACCCGGAATTTACAGGAAGAGCAACCACACCTACTTTCGTGGATGTGAAGAATAAGACGGCAGTCAATAACGATTACCACAGACTGACCAATTACATAGAAGTGCAGTTCCGGAAATTCCAGCCGGTAGATGCACCGGATTTATACCCGGTAAAATACAGAAAGAAAATTGATGAATTCAATGACTGGCTGTTCCCTACCGTGAACAACGGACATTACAGAATGGCATTCTGCCAGTCCTGGGAAGCTTACGAGGAAGCTTATAACGATTTCTTTGATTCTGTGGAAAAACTGGACGAGAGACTGAAAACAAACCGTTTTCTGTTCGGTGATTATATTACTGATTCAGATATCCGGTTGTATGTAACCCTGGTTCGCTGGGAGACAAGCTACTACCATAACATCGGACCGATGAAGAAGCGTATCACAGAGTATCCGAACCTGTGGGGCTATGTGAAAGAACTGTTCAGCCTGCCGGTATTCAGAAAGTATACCTTCTTTGAATTCCCGAAGAACGATACCAAGGGTATCTTCGCAAGCTATCCAAAGAGAATTGCAGCGCAGGTTCCTTATGACGAACTCTGGAAAACAGACAGAACAAGAAAAACACTTTCCAACGACCCGGAGAATGTATTCAAGAAGCACCCGGAGGGGGAAAGCGTAGAAGACTATCAGACCGTGATTTCCAAGACAAAATGGAACTCCAAAGACTGGGCAGACAGAAATCCTATGGACAGAGTACTTACAACCGATGCGTCCATTAACCCGATTGCATCCAAGCTCAGAGATTAAGCAGAAAACGAGGTAAATACTCATGAAGGTATATGAGAATGTTTCGAGCCTGATTGGCAGCACACCGCTTGTCAGATTAAGCGGATACCAGAAAGCAAGAGGACTGAAGGTAAATCTCCTTGGCAAATTGGAATATTTTAACCCGGCAGGCAGCATTAAGGACAGAATTGCCCTGTATATGCTGTCAGATGCCAGAGAAAAAGGACTTCTGAACGAAGATTCCGTCATCATTGAGCCGACCAGTGGAAATACCGGGATTGGACTTGCAGCCGTTGCCGCAGAAAAAGGCTACAGAACAATCATTACCATGCCGGATACCATGAGTGTGGAGCGAAGAAATATTCTGAAAGCCTACGGCGCAGAAATTGTATTAACAGAAGGGGCAAAGGGAATGAAAGGGGCGATTGCCAAGGCAAATGAGCTGGCAGAAAAAATTCCTCACAGCTTCATTCCGGGACAGTTTACCAACGAGGTAAATCCCCTTGCCCATTACCGGACAACCGGACCGGAGATTTTCCAGGATACGGACGGCGCGGTGGATATTCTGGTAGCCGGTGTGGGAACCGGAGGAACCTTGTCAGGGGCAGGTAAATATCTGAAAGAGCAGAACCCGGCGATTCAGGTAATCGCGGTGGAACCGGCAGACTCACCGGTGCTCTCCAAGGGACATGCAGGTTCCCATAAATTACAGGGAATCGGTGCAGGATTTGTACCCTACACACTGGATATTGCCGTCTATGATGATGTCATAGCAGTAACCACCGGGCAGGCGTTTGAGGCAGCCAAGCTTCTGGCAAGGGAGGATGCAGTCCTGGCAGGCATTTCCTCCGGCGCAGCCTTATATGCGGCAGAAGTAATTGCCAGGAAACCGGAAAACAAAGGGAAGAATATCGTAGTAATCTTCCCGGACAGCGGAGAAAAATATTTATCAGGCGCATTGTTTGACTGATGGATAAGGAGCAGAAAATGAACGAGAATACCATAAGGGATTTATCAGGAAAAGCGAATAAAATAGAGATAAAAGATGTGTCCTTTGACTACGTGGACCAGAGAAGCAAGTTCTCAGCTTTAGACCATGTCAGCCTGGACATCAAAGAGGGTGAATTCATCTGTATTCTCGGTTCATCAGGCTGCGGAAAGTCCACGTTACTGGGACTTTTAAACGGACTGAACAAAGCCAAGGCAGGAGAAATCCTGGTAGATGGCAAGCCCATCAAGGGACCAGGACCGGACAGAGCCGTGGTATTTCAGCAGTATTCCTTATTTCCATGGCTTACCGTAAAGGGAAACATCCTTTTTGGCATCAAACAAAGCGGCAGAAAATACACGAAGGCGGAGCGGGAAGAACTGGCAGATGAGTATATCAGGAAAGTAGGACTTGTGGGGGCAGCCTCCAGATACCCCAGCCAGCTTTCCGGTGGTATGAAACAGAGAGTTGCCGTGGCAAGAGCCCTGGCACTGGAATCGGATATCCTTTTGTTAGATGAGCCATTCGGGGCAATCGACCCGAAACTCCGTCTGGAATTACAGGAACTGGTATCCACCCTGTGTACTGAGAACCATAAAACCGTAGTATTTGTAACCCATGATATTGACGAAGCAATTTTACTGGCAGACCGGATTGTCGTCATGGAACCGGGAAGAATCAGAACCATATTGCCGGTGCCGTTCCCGCATCCA
Organism: uncultured Lachnospiraceae bacterium; assembly: GCA_934418125.1. GTDB lineage: Bacteria > Bacillota > Clostridia > Lachnospirales > Lachnospiraceae > UBA3282. The sequence goes on along the minus strand of CAKRWT010000012.1, from coordinate 55,546 downwards.
AGAAAGAGAGATTATCTGATTGGAACAGACGGCTATGAGATTCTTCACAGAAAACTGATTGCTTCCTTCTATGCCCACGTAGAGGATTCTATAGATGCAGAGGTAGCCTTATGAAAAAATGGTTGTTGGAACCCAAAATGTATATTGAATTCGGAATTGCCACCATATTGTTTGTCTTAAACATTGTGCTGACACTGGCATTCCCCTATTTTACAGCCCATAAAGCCTATTATGACAGCATGGCTTATATAGTAGCCCTGACGATAACCTATCTGCTCTATCTGGTCAGCGTGCATGCGTCCAGGAAGAAAAGTGCGTCAGACATTGCAGTGGTAGTTTACAGCTTTTTTGCCCTGTGGGAAATTTCTTATAAAACAGGACTGGTAAAAAACGATTTACTGATTCCCTCGCCGGAAGGACTGTTCCATGTATTCGTGGAGAAACCGGCAGAAATCGGCAGTGATGTACTGGGCTCCCTGGCACTTTTATTCTGGGGCTTCTTATTAGCCATCGTGTTAGGAACCTTACTGGGACTGTTAGCGGGCTGGATACCGAGAATCCGGGAAGTATTACTCCCCATATCCAATGTGATTACACTGATTCCCCCATTGATGTTTTCCGCCTATCTGATTATGGTATTTACCACCTTCCGTCAGGCAGCCATTGCGGTTATTTTCTTTGCCGTATTCTGGCCAACCTTCCAGGGGATGGTAGTCCGTGTGGGACAGATAGACAAATCCATCATCGAGGCAGCCAGGACCATGGGCGTAGGAACCTTTGGCATGTTAGGAAAAGTTATTTTCCCATATTGCCTGCCGGGGATTATCAAAAGTATTTCCAAGAGCTTACGGGGAGCCTTCATGTGCTTGTCCGGTGCGGAAATGCTTGGCATGAACCTGGGAATCGGTTATTTTATTGAAAAGTATAAAAGCTTTGCAGATTACCGCTGCGTACTGGCAGGTATTGTCACTGTTGGTGTGATTACGACCGTCATTGATATCGCAGTCAACCGGATAGAAAAAGCAGTTATTAAATGGGAAGGATAGCTATGAGAGCAATCAGAGTAAAAGAGGAATGGGCGAGAGCCGGTGTCTATTATGTAAGGACAGAAGCAATGGTATTGGGCTTTGACCTGTCGTTAGAGGGAGAGTTTGCAGACGATACCATTGAGTCCGAGTATATTCTGGTGGTAGACGATACCGGAAAGCCTTTAAGCACCAACAGACTCCATATTCTGCCGGAGCGCGGCATTGCCAAAATAGAACGGGTGGCAACGGTAAGCACCGCCAGGGGCATGGGCGCAGGAAGAGTCGGGATTGAAGCAGCCGAGGAATGGATTCGGGAAAAGCAAATCCATAAGATTGTCATTACCAGCAGGGAAGAAGCCGTAGGCTTCTATGAGAAGCTGGGATACCGGATTAACCCGGAAATGAGTCCGAGAACCCTGGAGAAGAAGGTTCCGGGCGAAGAAGAGCCGGCAGGGGACCCAAGGTTTATCTGTGTTTATATGGAGAAAACGATTTAAAGGTAAACAGCTCCAAAAATAAATTTAAAAAATTACATACTATTGACATAGACTCCACCCATGAAATATGATTATTGGGTATGAATGTTTTTTCCAGGCAGGGAAAGGCATACTTACCAAAAAAGATGAATACAATAAGGGAGATTATCATGGGTGGATTTTTTGGAGTAGCGTCGAAGGAAGACTGTATTTTTGATTTGTTCTTTGGAACAGATTATCATTCCCATCTGGGAACAAGACGTGCCGGTATGGCTGTCTATGACAAGGAGGAAGGCTTCAACAGAGCGATACATAATATTGAAAATGCCCCCTTTCGTACCAAATTTGACAAAGATGTAAATACCATGCACGGCAACCTGGGAATCGGCTGTATCTCAGACTATGAGCCACAGCCGTTAACGGTGCGTTCCCATCACGGAACGTATGTGATTACAACTGTAGGAAAGATTAACAACAAAGAAGCCATTGTGGAAGAATTGTTCCAAAATGGACATGGTCATTTCCTGGAGATGAGTGGAGGCGATATCAACGCCACAGAGTTAGTGGCTGCGGTCATCAACCAGCGGGATAACCTGATTGAAGGGTTACAGCATGCCCAGGAGCTGATTGAAGGCTCTATGACGATTCTGCTTCTGACCCCGAAGGGAATCTATGCTGCCAGGGACCGTTACGGACGTACCCCGGTTACCATCGGCAAGAAAGAAAATGCCTGCTGTGTATCTTTTGAAAGCTTTGCCTATCTGAACCTTGGTTATACACCGGAGCGGGAGTTGGGACCGGGTGAGATTGCCATTGTAACACCGGAAGGTGTGAAATCCCTTGTGGCACCAGGCAAAGATATGAAAATCTGTACCTTCTTATGGATTTACTATGGTTATCCGTCTTCTTCCTATGAGGGCATCAGTGTAGAGAAAATGCGTTATAATTGTGGAGCCATGCTGGCAAAGAGAGATGATGCCAGACCGGATATCGTAGCCGGTGTGCCGGACTCCGGTACAGCCCATGCGATTGGATATGCCAACGAATCGGGAATCCCTTTTTCCAGACCATTTATCAAATACACACCTACCTGGCCCCGGTCCTTTATGCCGACTATCCAGAGCCAGCGGAACCTGATTGCCAAGATGAAGCTGATTCCGGTACATGATTTGATTAAAGACAGAAGCCTGCTGTTAATAGACGATTCGATTGTACGTGGTACCCAGTTACGGGAGACAACAGAATTCCTTTATCAGAGCGGTGCTAAGGAAGTACATATCAGACCGGCTTGTCCACCTTTATTGTTTGGCTGTAAATATCTGAATTTCTCCCGTTCTACTTCGGAGATGGAGCTGATTGCACGTCGTGTTATCGAAGAGATGGAGGGGGAGAATAAATATCCGAATCTGTCTGTGTATGCAGACCCGGAGAGCACGGAGTATAAGGAAATGTTAGAGAGAATCCGTGTGAAACTGAATTTTACGTCACTTCGTTATCATCGTCTGGATGATATGATTGAGTCAGTGGGAATTGATAAATGTAAACTCTGTACTTACTGCTGGGATGGAAGAGAGTAGGAAGGTGCAGCTTAAGAAAACGCAGGCGCGTAGAAATCAGGGGGAAGGAAGATGTTATTTCGATGTAAAAACTGTGGTGGCAATGTGGTATATGAACCGGGAAGAGGAAAAATGTACTGCCCCCATTGTGAGAGTGAAGAGAGTCAGGACGTAGTGCAGGGCGGTTCGGTAACCCAGTGTGTCAACTGTGGCGCACCGATAGAGGTCAGTAACTATACGTCAGCCAGTAAATGTGAGCACTGTGGCTGTTATCTGGTGTTTAACGAGAGGGTAGAGGGTGTTTTCGAACCCCATCTGATACTGCCTTTCCGGGTCAACAAAGAGGCAGCTGTTGAAGCGATGAACCAGGAATTTAAGAAGCGTGTTTTTACCCCTTCGGATTTCCTGTCAGCCAAGAGCCTGGAGAAGATGGAAGGTATCTATGTACCTTTTTGGCTCTACGATTATGATGGCGATTATGATTATGCAGGAGAGGGAACCAAGGTCAGAAGCTGGACCAGCGGAGACACGGAATATGTGGAAACTTCTTATTATGAAATTATCCGTAAAATGGATGTGGACTTTAAAAAGATTCCGGTAGATGCTTCCTTTGCCATGGAAGATGGCATCATGGATTTGATGGAGCCCTATCAGTATGGAGAACTGCGAGGATTCGCACCTCAGTATATGTCCGGTTTCTACGGAGAAGTCTATAACCAGAGTGCCCCGGAGTTAGAGGGAAGGGCACAGGTGAAGGCAAGGGATGCCGCAGAGAAGATGATGAATGAGTCCCTGATGGGCTACAATCGTCTTACCCCGCATCATAAGAATCTGAACTTGGAGCGTAAGGGCGTGAATTATGCCCTGATGCCGGTATGGCAGTATCAGTATCAATATGGTGGGAATACATACAGCTATCACGTAAACGGACAGACCGGTAAGGTAATCGGTAAAACACCGGTTTCCAGGGGAAAGGTAATTTCCTATGGTGTTTCTGTCTTTGGCCTGGTAACAGCAATCTGTTATGTAGTTACCAACATTCTCAGAATTATATAGGGGGAGCGGACAGATGAAAGAATATTTCCATTATTTTAAATGGCTCTATATTGCGTTGGGAGTGCTTCTGCTTATCCTTGCAGGTATTTCCATCAGTCAGTGGAGTGCTGCAAAAATAGCATATTATGACCGAACCAATACAGAGTGCACCACAACCGAACGTGTATTTGACTATGCGGATGTACTGACAGACAGACAGGAGGAAAAGCTGCGGAAGCTGATTGCCAAGCGGGAGAAGCAGACGGGCTGTGATATTATCCTGATTACCCTGGAGGAATCCCTGAAGGATTATGCAAGAGAAATAGAACCAGATGTGTCTTATGACCAGTTCGTCAGAGTCTATGCAGAGCAGTTCTATGAAGAAAATAACTTTGGTTATGATAAGGCAAATGGTGATGGTGTCTTGCTGATAGATAACTGGTATCGGGAAGATGATGGCAGAATCTATACCTGGCTTTGTACCACTGGAAAGGTAAAGGAAGCTTATGATGCAGAAGGCATTGACCATCTTCTGGATAATGTGTACCTGTTTGTAGAAGACAATCCGTATCGGGCTTATAAAACTTATGTAAATGATTTTTATCATGATATGCGAGGAATGATGGCGGGTGATATGTATCTTCCGGGATACTTCTCCTGGCTTGTGGGATTGCTGGCGGCAATCATCTTTGTTGCAGTTAACTGGCGTTCCAGGAAAGGAGAGAAGACAACCACAGCAACCACTTATGTGGCGGGTGGCAGTCCGACCTTTAAAGTTCGTCAGGACCGTTTCTTACGGAAGTCTGTTGTGACACATAAGATACAGACGAACAACAGCAGTCACGGCGGTGGTGGAGGCCACAGCAGCGGTGGCCACAGTGGCGGTGGCGGAAGTCATGGTGGCGGTGGACACAGCCGTTAGAAAACAAAAAGGCACAAAAAAACAACCCACATGACGGTATGGGTTGTTTTTTGTTGTGCATTTATCTCGATAACAAATTAAGCCATTTTGTTTACAGCTACTGTAAGACGGGAAACTTTTCTAGCTGCTGTGTTTTTGTGGTAAACACCTTTTTTGGTAGCTTTATCAATTGCAGATGTAGCAGCAACTAATGCGCTCTTAGCAGCTTCTTTGTCGTTTGCTTCAACAGCAGCGAGAACTTTCTTAACAGCTGTCTTTACGCCGGACTTGATAGCTTTGTTTCTGTCAGCCTTAGTTTTGTTTACTAAAATTCTTTTCTTAGCGGATTTAATGTTAGCCATGATGATACCTCCATAATGATTTACATGATTCTTTCTTATTGAAACGTGTCTCATTAAAGCCGGACACGGACGTCTTAATGGAAACACACGCATATTATTGTAGAATAAGGCAATCGTGATGTCAATACATATTTTGACTATTTTTGAAAAATAATATAAATATCATTATAGTATAACACGCATATAATAACATAAAATGCGGGAAATGAGGAGTAGGGTATGGATAGCTGGTCGGCTGTCAGGACGGACTTGGCGTTGGAAGCCAGGGAAAGTATCGAGGAAAAAGAAAAAGAACTGCATGGTGTCAGTGTGGAAGAAAGATATGATGAAACAAGCGAAGTGCATATTACAAAGGTTGTGATTGAGACACGTAATGGTGCGAAAGCAATGGGAAAACCCATGGGAACCTACATTACCTTAGAGGCTCCCAACATGACCGAACCGGAGGAGGATTACCACCAGGAAATTGCAGAGATTCTGGCGAAGGAAATCCGCTCTGTTTTACCAGAACCGGAGAAAGAACAGTCTATTCTGGTAGTAGGGCTTGGCAACCGGGAGGTTACGGCAGATTCCCTGGGACCCAATGTGGTGGATAACCTTTTTATCAACAGGCATATTGTACTGGAATATGGCAAGGTGGCATATAACTGTGCCAGAATGCACATGGTGAGCAGTATTGTACCCGGTGTTATGGCGAAAACCGGAATGGAGTCTGCGGAAATTATCAAAGGGGTAATCGGAGAGACAAGACCGGATTTGGTCATTGTGATTGATGCCCTGGCAGCCCGGTCAACGAAACGCTTAAACCGTACCATACAGATTACCAATACAGGGATTCATCCAGGCTCCGGCGTGGGTAACCACCGAAATGCTATCACAGAGGAGAGCCTGCACGTGCCGGTGCTGGCGCTTGGAGTGCCTACGGTAGTGGATGCGGCAACCATTGTGGGAGATGCCATGGGCGAACGTCCGGCAACCTTAAAAGAACTGAATAATATGTATGTTACCACGAAGGATGTAGATTTCCAGATTCAGCAAATCAGCCACATTCTGTGTGATGGAATCAATATGGCATTGAATCTGTCCCTGCCGGAAGCGGATTCCGGGGAAGATAGCATGAAGGGATAGCCTGACAGCATATAATGCTATTATATGGACAGAAAAAAAATTTTGAAAAAAATAAGCATCATAGGGATTGGTGTTCTGCTTCTGATTTCCCTTCTCATAGAGCTGTCCGGTAAGACCGGAACGAAAAAGGAAAAGAGTCTGCTGCTGGGATTTCTGGAGGAATCTATTATGAAGACATATCTGCCGGGCATCGAGATGCGTGGAACCAGGCAGCCTTATACGGCGGGAGGAGAGTTCCTGACCGACGTCCTTCTGTTTCCGTATCCGGTGCTTGCCGGCAGCAGGTTGGAAGATACGACAGCCGGAGAAACGATTACGGAAAGTGATTATGCCAGGCTGCTTCTTCTGGAAGGCAGTGATGAGAACGAGAAGCATATCGCAGAAGGTGAGTTAGAGTATGGAGAAGATGCCATGCATCTGGATGAGAGCATACAGAACGCCCTGCTGGAGGAAAACGGATTGTACCGGGAAAATGAGCAGGCAAGAGAAGAACATGAAACAGGACAAGAACAGGAGAATCCGGAAAGGATGGAGGAAGAACCGGAACCGGAAACGGAGCCGGACGGATTTGTACCTGCCACAGATAAGGCATATCAGTACCAGTGGGAAGAACTGCAGACTTATGATGATGTAATCAAGGCCTTTTATGCGGTGGACAGCACCACTGTGGCAGGAAACGAACTGATTGATATCCAGAAGCTGTTAGAGAAGAATATGCAGATAGAAAAGGGAGGGGATGCTCCCCAGATACTGATTTACCACACGCATTCCCAGGAGGCGTTTGTAGATTCCATTCCGGGGGATGAATCCACCACCATTGTAGGGGCAGGAGAGTATCTGGCACAGATTCTGCGGGAGCAGTATGGGTATCAGGTCATGCATCATACCGCCAGCTTCGATAAGGAGGCAAGGGATTATGCCTACAGCAATGCCCTGCCGGAAATGGAGCAGCTGCTGCAGGATAATCCGTCTATTCAGGTAGTTATTGATTTACATAGGGACGAGATGGCAGAGGGCAGGAAGCTGGTGATGGATTTGCAGGGAAGACCTACAGCCCAGTTTATGTTTTTTAATGGAATGAGCCGCACGAAGAAGGGCAAGATTGATTATCTGGAAAATCCGTACCTGGCAGACAATCTGGCATTCTCTTTCCAGATGCAGGTTACCTGTAATGAATATTATCCGGGGATTGCCAGACGAATCTATCTGAAAGCCTATCGCTACAACATGCATCTGTGTCCAAAGACGTTACTCATTGAGTTGGGGGCACAGACAAACACGATGGAGGAAATCTGGAATGCCTGTGAACCATTGGCACATGTGCTGGATTTGGTATTAAGCGGGCAACAACAATTCTCAAAACGGTAGACACAGTTTCTTCCATTTGTTATACTGGGATTCGTGAGAATAGCTACACGATTCATAACTTTGACAAGGAGGAAGCTATGGCATCCATAGACCAAAGTAAAATCAGAAATTTCTGCATTGTGGCACATATCGACCATGGTAAGTCCACTCTGGCAGATAGAATTATAGAGAGAACCGGTCTTCTGACCAGCAGGGAGATGCAGGCTCAGGTTCTGGACAATATGGAACTAGAGAGAGAACGGGGAATTACCATTAAGGCACAGACGGTTCGTACCATTTACAACGCAAAGGATGGAAATGAATATATTTTTAATCTCATTGATACCCCCGGACATGTGGACTTTAACTATGAGGTAAGCCGTTCCCTGGCAGCCTGTGACGGTGCGATTCTGGTTGTCGATGCGGCACAGGGAATCGAGGCACAGACCCTGGCGAATGTATATCTGGCATTAGACCATGACCTGGATGTTTTTCCGGTTATCAATAAGATTGACTTACCCAGTGCCAACCCGGAGTGGGTGAAGAATGAAATCGAGGATGTTATCGGTATTGAAGCACAGGATGCCCCGTTGATTTCTGCCAAGAACGGTATCGGTATTGACGAGGTATTAGAGGCAATCGTGGAGAAGATTCCGGCACCCCAGGGCAGCCCGGACAATCCATTGCAGGCACTCATATTTGACTCGGTGTATGATTCCTACAAAGGGGTTATCGTATTCTGCCGGATTAAGGAAGGCAGGGTAAAGAAAGGCACTTCCATTAAAATGATGGCAACCGGAGCCACCGCAGAGGTAGTAGAGGTTGGCTATTTTGGCGCAGGACAGTTTATACCCTGTGACGAGTTAGCTGCCGGTATGGTAGGATATCTGACAGCCTCTATTAAAAATGTAAAAGATACCGCCGTGGGCGATACGGTAACGGATTTGAACAATCCCTGTGCAGAGCCGTTGCCAGGTTATAAGAAGGTAAATTCCATGGTTTACTGTGGTATGTACCCGGCAGATGGTGCCAAGTACCCGGATTTGCGGGACGCTTTGGAGAAGTTACAGTTAAATGATGCTTCTTTAAACTTTGAGCCGGAGACTTCCATTGCGCTGGGCTTTGGTTTCCGTTGTGGATTCCTGGGACTGCTTCATCTGGAGATTATTCAGGAACGTCTGGAGAGAGAATATAACCTGGATTTGGTAACAACCGCGCCGGGTGTTATTTACAGAGTCCATAAGACCAATGGAGAGATGATTGAACTGACGAACCCTTCCAATCTGCCGGACCCATCGGAGATTGAGTACATGGAGGAGCCTATTGTCAGCGCGGAAATCATGGTAACCACAGAGTTTATCGGTCCGATTATGCAGCTTTGCCAGGAGCGGAGAGGACGTTATATCAGTACCGAATACATTGAATCAACAAGGGCTTTGTTAAAATACGAATTACCGTTAAATGAGATTATCTATGATTTCTTCGATGCCCTGAAATCCCGTTCCAGAGGATATGCATCCTTTGATTATGAGATGAAAGGCTATGAGATGTCCAAGCTTGTGAAGCTGGATATCCTTATCAACCATGACGAGGTGGATGCCCTTTCCTTTATTGTCCATGCAGACAGTGCCTATGAGCGCGGCAGAAGAATGTGTGAGAAGTTAAAGGACGAGATACCAAGACACTTGTTTGAGATACCGATTCAGGCAGCCGTAGGAGGCAAGGTCATTGCCAGGGAGACGGTACGCGCCATGCGTAAGGACGTGCTTGCCAAATGTTATGGTGGTGATATCAGCCGTAAGAAGAAGCTTCTGGAGAAACAGAAGGAAGGTAAGAAACGTATGCGCCAGGTAGGTAATGTGGAGATTCCACAGAGCGCCTTCATGAGCGTATTAAAACTGGACGAGGATTAGAAATCATAAAGACAGGAGCCGCAGATGAGAGAGTTAAGCATTTACATTCACATTCCTTTTTGTGTCAGGAAATGTCTCTACTGCGATTTCCTGTCTTTTTCTGCTTCCGAAGAAGAGATAAAAAATTATGTAAACCATCTACTGGTGGAAATAGAACAAAACGCAGAGAGATATGAGAACTATCAGGTAGTTTCCTTATTTCTGGGAGGGGGGACGCCCTCTATCCTGACCGGGGCACAGATACGGACAATCCTTGCGTGTGTGGAAAAGCATTTTCATCTGTTGCCAGAGGCAGAGATTACCATGGAGATGAATCCGGGGACAGTTACGGAAGAAAAGATGGCAGCGTATCTGGAAGCGGGGATAAACCGCATCAGTATCGGTTTACAATCCACCAGGGACGAGGAATTGCGAAGAATCGGCAGGATTCATACCTATGAACAGTTTCTGCAAACCTATAGGATGGCAAGGGAAAAGGGGTGCCATAATATCAATATTGACTTGATGGCAGCGCTGCCGGGACAGAACATGGAATCCTACCGCCGGAGTGTGGAGCGGGTAGTGGCACTGAAACCAGAGCATATTTCCGCGTACAGTCTGATTCTGGAGGAAGGAACGCCTTTGTACGAACAGCAGGAGAACTACATTTTTCCAACAGAGGATGAAGACCGGGATATGTATCTTTATACGGGACAGTATCTGAGAGACCATGGTTATTACCGCTATGAGATATCCAACTATGCAAAAGAAGGCTATGAGTGCCGGCACAATAAGGTGTATTGGCAGCGGGGCGATTATGCAGGTTTTGGGCTGGGGGCTTCTTCCATGGTAGGGAACATCCGATGGAGTAATATGAGAGATTTAGCTGGTTATTACAGAGGACTGGAAGGTAATGCTTTGGAGAACCAGAGAATCCGGCAGAACATACAGCAATTGTCGGTACAGGAGCAGATGGAGGAATTTATGTTTCTGGGACTTCGCCTGACGGAGGGAATCAGTACCACAATTTTTACCAGACTGTTTGGGATGCCGATAGAAGAGGTCTATGGAAAAGTAATTACCCGGTTTGAACAAGAAGGGTTGTTGCAGCGGAAAGGAACACAGATTTTTCTGACCGGAAAAGGAATGGATGTGAGCAATTATGTGATGGCGGAATTTTTGTTGTCCTGACTCCTTTTTTGTTGAATTTTACATCGCTAGTTTGTATAATAAAAATATGCGGATTTTAATTTGAAATGGAAAGGCACTTAAGATATCTCCGGGTCATAGAATAGAGTAAATGGACTTTGGGGGCTTCTTTTGAAAACATTTCAGCAACCATTAACCGCGAAGGAAGAAGCCATATATCTGCATCAGCTTAAGATGGGGGATGAAACGTCCCGCAGGGAAGCAAAGGAAATCCTGGTGGAACGGAATCTGCGGCTGGTGGCACATATTGTAAAGAAGTATCAGAATGTGGATGAGGACATCGAGGATTTGATTTCCATCGGTACGATAGGTCTTATCAAGGCAGTAGATTCTTTTGATGCCGGAAAAGGGAAACTGAGCACCTATGCTTCCCGGTGTATTGATAATGAGCTTCTGATGCTGCTTCGGGCGAAAAAGAAAACGTCCAGAGAAGTATCCCTGCATGAACCGATTGGAACGGATAAAGAAGGCAATGAAATCAATTTACTGGACATTATTGAGCAGGAGCAGGTAGATGTGGTAGAGCGGATGGAAACTGAGGAACGCATTGACCGTCTGCCAGGGTTGATACAGGCAAAGCTTAATGCCAGAGAAAGACAGATTATTATGCTGCGCTATGGGCTGGCTGATGGAAGAGAAGTAACACAGCGGGAAATTGGGCGGATTCTTGGCATATCCAGAAGCTATGTGTCAAGAATCGAGAAGAAGGCACTTGAAAAATTAAGGGCAGGTTACGAACTGACCTAAAATACTTGGGGGATAAGAAAATGCTATTTGTAAAACGGGAAGAGTTGAAAGTCGGCATGCGGATTGCCCGACCGATTTATAATAAGAATGGAGTTTTGCTGTTTGAGCGGAATTCCAAGCTGACAACACAGGGAATTGAAAGTATCAAAAACTTCGGCCTGATAGGGCTTTTTATTCTGGAGCCAGCAGAACCGGCACCGCCTATGACCCAGGCAGACCTGGATTTTGAACGGTTTCAGACGATGTGTGTGTTCTCCATCCAGGAGGAATTGGATCGCATCATACAGTCAAAACGTACTTCCCGTATGCAGATGATTACAGCCGATATTATCAAGAATTACGGGCATCTGGATAAGAAGATTAACTTTGTCCAGAATCTGCGAAGTAAAGAAGATTATAATTATAAACATGCACTGAATGTGGCAATCCTGTGCGCCATGATGAGCAATGTGCTGAATCTGATGGTAGAAGAGCAGCTGGAAACGGTGCAGGCTGCGTTAGTACATGATATCGGCAAACTGACGGTGGTAAAGTCAATTCAGGAAAAGGATTCTTTCAGTGAGGAAGACAGGGAGCAGGTCAGAGCAGCAGAGATTGCAGGCCACAGTATGCTGGATGAGGTATTTTCTTCCAGCCCCAATATCAAAAGAATCTGCGTACAGGCAAGAAAGGCACTGGACAGTCTGACAGCAGATGACAATATGACCGCTATGAAGATGGTAAACGGAGCTAAAGTCCTGACCGTGGCAGAAACTTTTGATACCATGACTGCCATGCAGTTTGAGAAGGAGCCAATGTCAGAGGTTGCAACCTTAAAATATCTGTTAGACCACCCGGAGGTCTATGACAGAAAAGTGGTAGATTCACTGGTTCATTCTATCAATATCCTGTCAGCAGGAGTCAGTGTGGAGCTGAATACCGGGGAAAAGGCACTGGTTATCAATGCTAACGAGCGGAATATTTTAAGACCGATGATTCTGATGTTTAATGATAACAGTATGATAGATTTGAGTAACGAAGCGGTTTATGGGGATTTGATGATTAAAGATATCATGCGCACCATGGATAACCGCCATGTGATGAATGAGGACCTGCTGGAAAAACAGGGAATCAAATTAGACGGGGGAGAATTTGTATAAAATGATGCCAACCATAGAAGAGATTATGAAAGTTGCCAAGGAGGCAGGTGCATCGGATGTACATATTACCGTAGGAATTCCACCGAAGATGCGTGTCAATGGAAATCTGATTACCATGGATTATCCCAGAATGATGCCGGCAGACACGTTAGAGATTACCTATTCCATTATGAATGATGTGCAAAAGCAGCGGTTCGAGGAACGGGGAGAGTACGATATGTCTTTTTCCATTCCGGATCTGGGAAGATACCGTGTAAACGCTTACAAGCAGAGAGGTTCTGCCGCACTGGCACTGCGTCTGGTAGGAACCCAGGTGCCGTCTCCGGAAGTACTGGGGGTGCCGGAATCGGTTATCAACCTGTATGAGCGGAAAAGAGGTTTAATTCTGGTAACAGGACCTACCGGAAGTGGTAAGTCTACTACGCTGGCAGCCATTATTGATAAGATTAACAACAACAGGGATGCCCATGTTATTACCCTGGAAGACCCGATTGAGTATTTACACCAGCATAAAATGGCCATGGTAAATCAGAGAGAAATCGGTCTGGATTCCCAAAGCTATGCCAATGCGTTACGGGCAGCGCTCCGTGAAGACCCGGATGTCATTCTGGTAGGGGAGATGCGTGACTTTGAGACCATCAGCGTAGCCATTACGGCAGCAGAAACCGGACATCTGGTATTGTCCACGCTGCATACGATTGGCGCAGCCAGTACGGTAGACCGTGTTATTGACGTATTCCCGCCCCATCAGCAGCAGCAGATTCGCGTACAGTTTGCCAACGTATTAGAGGCGGTTATTTCCCAGCAGCTGATTCCTACTTCAGATGGTGCCGGACGAGTGGCAGCCTTTGAGGTAATGCATGCGAACCATGCCGTGCGGAATCTGATTCGGGAAGGAAAATCCCATCAGCTTGCAACGGTTATGCAGACTAACCGCAAACTGGGCATGATTACCATGGATGATGCAATTATGCAGTTGTTCTATGAGGGTAAGATTGATCGGGAAATGGCGATTCAGTTCGCGCAGGACCCGGATGGCATGCAGCAGAAGGTTATGTAAACTATAGAAAAGATGCTGTACTTTCGTATTATGTAAACTTGAAAAGTAACCTGTCGTTGTGCGACGAAAATTATGTAAACCAACAAAAAGGACTTGACAGAAAACGTCGAGTCCTTTTATGATAAGGGTATCTGAAATTCTTATATTCATAAAATCTAGTAAAGGTCAGGCAGTTCGCCAAAGCATTTCAGAATTATACTATTTCATAAGAAGGAGGAAATTGTGTGTTAAGTACAATTACATCGGGCACGCTTTATGGCATGGAGTGTCATCTGATTCAGGTGGAGGTGGATGTATCGTCCGGACTGCCCTGTTTCCAGATGGTAGGGCTGCCGGGCTCAGAGGTCAGGGAAGCCAGAGAACGAGTTAAGGTAGCTTTGCGTAACGTAGGCTTTGAACAGCCACCGCTTTGCATCAATGTGAACCTGTCTCCTGCAGATTTGCCAAAGACCGGTACGATGTTGGATTTGCCGGTGGCAATCGGGGTGCTTACGGCGATGGAACGGATACCAGAGGAACAGGTGAAAGGTACTTTATTGTTAGGAGAACTTGGCTTGTCCGGAGAACTGCGACCGGTACGCGGCGTGTTACCCATTGTTAAAGAGGCAGCGAAGCAGGGAATCCATAAGTGTATTCTGCCATTGGAAAATGCCTGGGAAGGAACGCTTATTTCGGACATGGAAGTCATCGGGGTAAGAACCATCGTGGAAGCGGTCACGTATTTGCAGGCAGACCAGGAGAGGCAGCAGACTTATGTGTGTGAGAAGGTTGACCTGGAAAAGATGTTCCGGCGAAGAAAACCCTATGGCAAACTGGATTTTGCAGACATCAATGGGCAGGAGATGCTAAAGCGGGCTGCACAGGTGGCAGCGGCAGGATTTCATCATCTGCTCATTATCGGACCACCCGGTTCCGGTAAGACCATGCTTGCCAAGCGTATGCCTACCATTATGCCACCCTTATCTACGGAAGAAAGTCTGGAAGTATCTACTATCTACAGCATATCAGGATTATTAAAATCAGAGAATTCTCTCATTGTGGAACGTCCTTTTTTAAATCCCCATCATACCATAACCGGACAGGCACTGGCAGGCAGTGGCAGAATCCCCATGCCGGGGGTCATCTCGTTAGCCCACCGGGGAGTTCTTTTCTTAGATGAACTGCCGGAATTTAAACGGGAAACATTAGATATTCTAAGACAGCCCCTGGAGGATAAAAAGGTGCAGATTGCCAGAAGTACCGGCACTTACACTTATCCTGCGGCAACGATGGTTATTGGAGCCATGAATCCTTGTCCCTGTGGTTATTACCCGAACCGGGAGAAATGCCGTTGCAGTTCCTATGAGGTAAGACGTTATTTAAACCGGATATCCGGACCGATTCTGGACAGGATGGATATCTGCGTGGAAGCACAGCCAATGGAGTTTCAGGATTTGGAAAGCAACAGGAAGGGGGAAAGCAGTGCGCAGATTCGGAGACGGATATTGCGGGCAAGGAAACGACAGGAAGAGCGTTTCCGGGAAGATGGCATTACCTTTAATGCGGATATGGGAGCTGGAGAAATCGGGAAGTACTGTGTACTGGGGGACAAGGAAAAACAGTTCATGGCGCAGATGTTTGAGAGCCTGCAGCTTTCTGCCAGAGGGTATCATAAGATATTAAAGGTGGCGAGAACCATTGCAGACCTGGCGGAAAGTGAGCAGATAGAAAAACCACACCTTGCAGAAGCCATCTGTTACCGGCAGCTGGATAAAAAATATTGGGAGTAGAGGGAAAGGAAAAGAGAAAGGAAGATAGCATGGACGGACAAGCGGAAAAGGAGAAGGCATACGAACATTGGCTGCTGCAGGCAGCAGGCACAGGGAGCAGAGGATTCCTAAGACTCCTCCGGAAAGAGCGCAGTGCCAGACAAATCTATGAAGAGGTGCAGGCAGGAACCCTGAAAGAGAAACTGCCGGAACGGTATCAGAAGAAAGCAGAGAAACTGGAACGGTTTTACCCGGATTATGATATCGAGGCTGCATATAAGCGGCTGTTGCAAAGGGGGATAAAACTGGTGGTGGAGGGAGAGGGGAAATACCCTGAGCGGCTGCAGAAGATTCCAGACCCGCCGTATGGATTGTATTATGCAGGAAAATTACCGGATAAAGAGAAAAGGGCTGTGGCAATTGTAGGGGCAAGAGAATGCTCCGAATATGGCAGATATATGGCAAAATGGTTTAGTACTGCGCTGGCGCAGGCAGGAATAGCGGTTATCAGTGGCATGGCAAGGGGAATTGATGGAATCAGCCAGCAGGCAGCTTTGCAGGCGGGCGGCTATTCCCTGGCGGTATTTGGCTGTGGAGTGGATGTCTGTTATCCGGCAGAACATCGGAATTTATATGATTCCCTGATAGAAAAGGGTGGAGTCTGCTCCGAATATCTGCCGGGAACTGAACCAAGGGCAATGCTGTTTCCACCCAGAAACCGGATTATCAGCGGGCTGGCAGATGTGATACTGGTTATAGAAGCCAGAGAGAAAAGCGGAACCCTGATTACCGTAGATATGGCACTGGAACAGGGAAAGGAAGTGTATGCATTACCTGGACGTGCTACCGATCCGTTAAGCCGAGGGTGTAACAGATTGATTAAGCAGGGTGCCGGACTGGTGGAAACCCCGGAAGAACTGATTGGAAATTTATGGGGAAGTCTGTCTAATACAGAAAAGAAAGGGAAGAACTGGACACAACAGGAGCTGGTATTCCTGGAAGGAATCCAGCAGCGGCTGTGGGAGTTATTGGATTTTGCCCCACAGTCGGTGGAACAGTTACAGCAGCAGTATGCGAAAGTCTATGGGGAATGGTTGGAGATTACCACCTTGTTCTATGAACTGCTGCAAATATGTGGGAAAGGCTACGGAAAACAGGTGGGCGGCAGTTACTTTGCGAAGAAGGGTAGGGAATAGAAGCTGCAGAAATTCTCAGTATCATTCGTATGAACAAGACACCGAAATGCATTCAGGAATACGAGAGCGATAAATGCCAACCAGGAAATTAAATCTTTATATAATCTTAATACAGGATCATAGATTTTTACACTATCTTTGAAAGTAATTCTATATAATAAAAGGAATCAAAAAGGTATTATTATTAGAATTAGTAGGAGTTAAAAGTATTTATGCCAGAAAAATTATATAAGAAAAAACATCTGACATCTTTTCAACTGATTATTCTGGGGTTCGCAGGAGTGATTCTTTTGGGCACTATTCTGTTGATGCTTCCAGTTTCCACTTTAGAGAATGTGTCCACACCATTTCATGAGGCAATGTTTACAGCTACTTCTGCAGTATGTGTTACAGGACTTGTAGTCAAGGATACAGGAAGCTATTGGTCTGTGTTTGGCCAGATGGTTATTCTTGTGCTTATACAGATAGGTGGACTTGGAGTCGTAACCATGGCGGTATCAGTTTCTCTTCTTTCGGGGAAAAAAATATCTCTTATGCAAAGAAGTACAATGCAGGATGCCATTTCAGCACCAAAAGTTGGAGGAATTGTTAGATTGACAAGATTCATTTTAAAAGGAACTCTTTTGATTGAAACGGCAGGAGCTATATTATTGTTACCGTTTTTTTTATCGGACTATGGATTAAAGGGAAGCTGGATGGCAGTATTCCATTCTGTTTCTGCCTTTTGTAATGCCGGATTTGACATTCTGGGAACAGCAGACCATACCTTTCCATCACTGATGCAATATTCTGGAAATGTTTTTATCAATGTGGTAATTATGCTGTTAATCATCATAGGGGGAATCGGTTTTCTTACCTGGGATGATATTTATATAAATAAAATGAAATTTAAATGTTACCATATGCAAAGCAAGATTATTCTCATAACTACTATCTGCCTGATTTTACTCCCGGCGATTTTTTTCTTTGTCTATGATTTGAAAAATCTGTCTGTAGGGGAACGCCTGTTAGCTGCCACATTTCAATCGGTAACTACAAGAACCGCTGGTTTTAATACCATAAATATTTCAGAGATGAGTGAGGCATCAAAAGCGGTTATGATACTGTTAATGCTGATTGGTGGTTCGCCGGGCTCTACAGCAGGTGGAATGAAAACAACTACTTTTACGATATTACTTTTAAATGCAATTGCTACATTTCGAAGCCAGGAGAATGCAGGGGCTTTTGGACGGAGATTGGAATATAATGTGATAAAAAATGCAGCGACAATAGCCATGCTTTATTTTACCCTGTTTTTTGTCGGTGGGATTGCAATCAGCATATACGAAGATTTTCCTCTGTTAGACTGTTTGTATGAAGCCGCTTCAGCTGTAGGTACGGTAGGTCTTACATTAGGAATTACACCGGAACTTCATGTTTTTTCACAAGTGGTGTTGATTATACTGATGTATCTGGGACGTGTAGGCGGTCTTACATTGATTTACGCAGTATTTTTCGGAAGAAACAAGAAGAATGCAAAGCTGCCATTGGAAAAAATTACCGTTGGATGAGATAGGAGACAAATAATATTATGAAGAATGTATTGATTATTGGACTTGGAAGATTTGGCAGGCATATTGCCATGCAGTTGAACCAGCTTGGTCATGAAATTATGGCAGTTGACTGGAATGAAGAAAGAGTTGACAAAGTACTTCCGTTTGTGACTAATGCCCAGATTGGTGACAGTACCAATGAGGAATTTTTGCAATCTCTGGGGATTGGAAACTACGATATCTGTTTTGTGACCATCGGAGGAAATTTTCAGAATTCTCTAGAAACAACTTCCCTTTTAAAAGAATTGGGCGCACAACTGGTAATATCCCGCGCTGAACGTGATGTTCAGGAAAAATTTCTTTTGCGTAATGGTGCAGATAAGGTAGTTTATCCAGAAAAGCAGGTAGCAAAATGGGCATCTATCCGCTACACAGATGATCATATCCTTGATTATATGGAGGTGGATACATCCCATGCGATTTTTGAGGTAGAAGTGCCAAAGACATGGATTGGAAAAACAGTAGGTGGACTGGATATCAGAAGACGTTACAACATTAATATCCTGGCAGTCAAAAAGGAAGGAGAATTCAGTATTGCAATTTCTGCAGATACGTATTTGGCAGAGAATAATAAATTGCTGGTATTAGGGGAATACAGGGCTCTTCAGAAGTGCTTTCGCATATAAGAATTTTTAATAGGCAGTCAGAGGATATAGCAAAAATTTTTGACCATAATCGAGTCACATGATACAATTTTAAAAACAATAGAAAAAGGTGAAAGATGGGATGAGTTTCAAAACAGAGGGAGATAATAAAATGCCTGGCGAACATATTCTTGTTTGTCTGTCAGCAGCACCCTCCAATAAAAAAATAATAGATACAGCGGCAAAAATGGTAAATGTGCTGCAGGCACGTTTTACAGCCTTATATGTGCGGACCGGTATCAAGGCAGAAGACTTAGATAAAGAAAAACTGGAAGAACATATTCAGTATGCAGAAAAGCTGGGAGCAGAAATAGTGATGACTCATGGGGAAAACATACCGGTACAGATTGCAGAGTATGCCAGGTTATCCAATGTAACTAAAATTGTGATTGGACAAAGCAATGCCAGGCGGAATCACTTTTTCAGCAAAGCAACACTGACAGAAAAACTGATTGAAATTGTGCCGGATATTGATATTTATATTATTCCGGAGGCGTTAAAAAGCAGGCACTATCAGAAACAATCATTTACATGGTATTTGGAAAAACCATCTGCAAAGGAGTATTTCTTTACCGTCTTTATATTTGCAGTATGCACTTTAATCGGTCTGCTGTTTCAGAAGTTGCATTTCACGGATACGAATATTGTAACAATATACATTCTGGGAGTTTTGATTACTTCCATTGTGACAGATGGTTATCTTTGCAGTATAATCGGCTCTTTCTTAAGTGTATTTCTGTTTTGTTTTTTCCTGACAGAACCAAGGATGTCTTTTCAAACCTATGCGGTGGGTTATCCGGTAACATTTCTCATAATGCTTATTTCATCCGTACTTACTGGAGCGCTTGCAGCAAAGCTGAAGATACACGCAAAGCTGTCTGCGCAGCTGGCTTTTCGTACACAGGTTTTATTCGATACAAATCGTCTATTGCAAATGGAAAAAGGGGAAACAGAGATACTTGATGTTACATGTACGCAGCTTCTGCGTTTACTAAATCGCAATATTACAGCATATGTAGTGGAAAATGGAACATTATCAAGGGGAAAACTATTTACCGGAGAAAAAGAGAGCACAGACAATTTCTTAACACAAGAAGAGCAGCATGTAGCCAGATGGGTCTATGAAAACAGACAGCGTGCCGGTGCTTCCACACACCATTTTCCGCAGGCCAAATGTTTATATCTGGCAATTCGAGGCGGGGATAATGTTTATGGTGTGATTGGGATACCGCTCCAGAAAGAAAAACTGGACTCTTTTGAATACAGTATCCTGCTGTCCGTAATAAATGAATGTGCGCTTGCTATGGAAAACGCACAAAATGCCATGGAAAAGGAGAAAATTGCAGTTTTAGCCAAAAACGAGCAGCTACGGGCAGATCTTCTGCGGGCAATCTCTCATGACCTTCGGACACCACTTTGTTCTATTTCAGGTAATGCAGATATGCTGCTGAGTAATAGCGAACGTTTGGATGCCGCCACAAAATGTCAGATTTATACCGATATTTATGATGATTCTGTATGGCTGATTGGAGTTGTGGAGAATCTGCTTTCTATTACCAGACTGAATGACGGAAGATTGAAATTTAAATTTACAGATCAGCTTTTAGATGAGGTGATTGCAGAATCCCTGCGGCATATCAATCGGAAACATGATGATTATAAAATAGTGACAGACTGTGAAGAACTTGTTCTTGCTCGTATGGATGTACGTCTTATTATGCAGGTTTTGGTAAATTTAATTGATAATGCAATAAAATATACACCACCAGGGTCTGTTATCTGCATTCGTGGAAGCAAAACAGACCGGAATGCACAGATAAGTGTGGAAGATAATGGTCCAGGAATTCCGGAGGAAATGAAGCCGCATATTTTTGAGATGTTCTATACAGGAAAAACAACAATTGCGGATAGTCGCCGAAGTCTGGGACTTGGTTTGGCACTTTGCCATTCTATCATAGAAGCACATAATGGAACTCTGGTTCTTACAGATTGTAATCCACATGGATGCAATTTTACTTTTACTTTACCCTTAAGCGAGGTGACATTAAATGAATAAAGCATTAATTCTGGTGGTTGAAGATGACAGACCCATACGAAACCTGATTATTACTACATTAAAAACACATGACTATAAGTATTTGGCTGCAGAAAACGGAGCTTCAGCGATTCTGGAGGCTTCGTCCCACAATCCGGATATCGTTCTTCTGGATTTGGGGCTTCCTGATATGGAAGGTGTAGAGGTAATAAAAAAAATCCGAACCTGGTCGAACATGCCAATTATTGTGATTAGTGCCAGAAGCGAGGATACAGATAAAATAGAGGCATTGGATGCCGGAGCAGATGATTATATTACAAAACCATTTTCAGTAGAGGAATTACTTGCGCGTATTCGTGTTACACAGAGAAGACTTGCAATAACGCAGACAGGGGAACCGAATGAAACTTCGGTTTTTGAAAATGGAGGATTAAAGATAGATTATACGGCGGGCTGTACATATCTGAAAGGAGAAGAATTGCATCTGACCCCTATAGAGTATAAGCTGCTTTGTATTCTGTCACGTAATGTGGGAAAAGTATTGACCCATACGTATATTACCCAACAGATTTGGGGACGATGTTCAGATAATGATGTTGCTTCTCTCAGGGTTTTTATGGCAACTCTGCGGAAAAAACTTGAGTCTGAGAAAAATGGAGTAGAATATATCCAGACACATGTTGGGATTGGATATCGTATGCTTAGAATGGAGAAGGATAATATCAGCTATATTGTCGACCTATCGGATAATCGGACACAGGAACCATACAAAAATGAATAAGGTCAGAGCTTCTGTTGCAGGAACGGCGAGCTGTACTCCGGTCAGGAACAGCTTGGGATATATGAGTTATTTTGTCAGAACAATTCTACCTGGCCGAGCAGCAGGTCAATCAGGTTGCTTACTGTTGCCTGTGCGGTCACAAACCACACCGACATCAACGGAATACCCGCGCCGAAAAAGTTCGTTGTAGATCATGTTTTCCATTATATTTGTACTGCTATAGAATACCATATAAAGAAGAATTAACCGGCAGGTGGTCATATATATAACGAGACTGCCTGTTTTTTATATTACAGAAATGTGTAAATGTAAAGTCTATGTTACCAAACTGTTTCAAGGTGGGAAGCAGATGAAGTTACTCCCGAGCATAGTAAACTTGTTGAGATTTGTTCTGCATTTTACTTTGCGAAGAAGGGTGCAGTAGAATCTGGATAAAAGTATTATTTGTGAAAGAATTGCTAGAATATAAAGCGAGTATTATATATAATAGAAAGAAGAATAGAAAGAAGAATAGAAAGAAGAATAGAAAGAGAAGGATAGACTGGAAAGGCGGAAAATATGTTTTCTTTAAAAGATGAAGAAGTAAATGTGGGACGGCAGAAGGAACTTGATTTAGTAAAAGGTTTCCTGATGATTATGATTATTGTGATACATGCATTCCAGACAATAGCAGGTGTACAGGCAGCGGAATCCAATGTACATAAAATCCTGTTTGCACTGTTTATGCCGACGGGAGCCTGTCTGTATCTTTTTACCATGGGCTTTGGAAGTGTGTTTACGCGGCATTCCGAACCGAAGGATATGGTTAAAAATGGTATCAAATTATTGTTTTTCCAGGCATTAAGTAATATTTGTTATGCTGTGACGATAGTAATCAGTTTCCACATAAGGATTGCCATTACGGGAGAAGTAGCAGGCAGCAGGGAATTATATGAGGCTAACCTGTATTCGGTGCTTACCTTTGTAAATATATTTTTTATATCCGGAATGTGTTATCTGATACTCGCGCTCTATAAAAAGTTAGGCATAAAACCGGTAGGATATATCATAAGTGCTGTCATAGTAGGATTAGTATCACCGTTTACCGGGTTATTAGTTTCTGATAATCAGGCACTTAACTGGATTCTGGATATGACGTTTGGCGGAAAAGGGGAGACAAGCTTCTGTTTCTTCCCCTATCTGAGTTATGTATTTTTAGGATATGTTTTTGGTAAGGTAATCAGGAGAGTCCCGGAAGAGGAAAAAGGAAATTTCTACAAAAAGAGCGGGATAATATGTGGAATCATAGCGGCAGTATGGTTTATAGGCTGTCTCTTGCTGCATCCGGGTGTGGAAGGATTCTTCAACTACATGATTGGGCAGTACAGAATCCCCGGTCTGGCAAAGGTAATAGGAAGTTTCTGTACGATAATGCTCGTATTTGCGATTGCCTTTTGGATAATGCCAAAGATAGAGAAATGGAAATTCTTATATAACAAATTGTGTTATTATTCCAAACAAATATCTAAGATGTATGCAGTACATATAGGAGTATATTATGCGGTTGGTGGCTTCTGTGCATTTTATGCATTTAATGTAACAGAATGTCTGTTATGGTCAGTGGCAGTGTTGATAGTAACCGATTTACTGGTGCAGGGATATAAGAGAGTAACAGATAGAATTCCCGGATAATATTCTTTCCATGGACATGGAACAGAAGTTGGAAAAATAGAAAGAAATACAAAAGAAAGAGGATTATGTCAATGGATTTTAACAGAAAGAAATTGCGTCTGGGTGACGTACTTGTAAATAGTGGCGTGATTACCGAAGAGGAGTTAAAGAAAGGGCTGGAACGGCAGAAAAATTCCGGACGCAAATTAGGGGAAACACTGGTAGATGAAGGATTTGCCACAGAAGAGAACATTGCCAAGGCGCTGAGCAGTCAGCTGCATTATGATATGATTGATTTACAGAATGTGTCGATTGAGGAGGATGTGTTGTCTCTGGTACCGGCCAGTGTACTGAAGAAATATAAGGCGATTCCTTTTGAATACTCACCGGACAATATGAATGTGCTGCGGGTGGCAATGTCAGATCCTATGGACATGACGGCAATGGACGACATTAACATTATTACGAATCTGCAGGTAGAACCGGTGGTAGCTACCATGCGAAGTGTTATGCTGGCACTGGACCGCTATTATGGGCAGGCAGAGGTTAATTCTGCCTTAGAGGAATATACCAGGGAAAAGGAAAGCCGGATAGCAGAGCAGGAAGACCTTTACAGCGAGGATGTCAATAATTCCCCCATTGTACAGTTGATAAAGACCATGATTGAGCAGGCAGTCAGACAGCGTGCTTCGGATATCCATATTGAGCCGATGGAGCGGCAGGTACGAATCCGTTATCGTATCGATGGTGCATTATATGAGAAGGCAGTTTACAGTATACAGCTTTTACCGGCGATGGCAGCCCGTGTGAAAATTATTGGCGGCATGGATATTGCAGAGAAGAGAAAACCGCAGGATGGACGTATTACCCAGGTGGTAGACCGCAGAGAATATGATATCCGAGCATCCATTCTGCCTACTGTATACGGCGAGAAGATAGTCATGCGTCTTACCTCCAAAAATGCACTGACCAGGGAGAAAAGCCAGTTAGGCTTACAGCCGGACGAATTAAAGAAATTTGACCATATTCTAAAGAACCCTCATGGTATTCTGCTGGTAACGGGACCGACTGGTAGTGGTAAGTCTACGACGCTTTATACAGCCTTGAGTGAGTTAAATAAAGAAGACGTAAATATTATTACGGTAGAAGACCCGGTGGAGGCAAACATTGATGGGATTAATCAGGTACAGGTCAATCCGAAAGCAGACCTTACCTTCGCCACGGCACTTCGTTCCATCTTACGTCAGGATCCGGATATTATCATGATAGGAGAGATTCGAGACAGAGAAACGGCTTCCATTGCGGTACAGGCTTCTATTACCGGACATCTGGTGGTGTCTACCCTGCATACGAACTCTGCGGCAAGTACCATTACCCGTTTGACAGATATGGGAATCGAGCCTTATCTGATTGCGGATGCTACCATCGGAGTTATTGCCCAGCGTCTGGTACGCCGTCTGTGCCCAGAATGTAAGAGGGCGAAGAAGGCAGACCAGGAAGAACTGGAAATGCTGATGTTAGAACCGGATGCCGATGTGACTGTCTATGAACCATGCGGTTGCCCGAAATGTGATGGCACAGGCTTCCGGGGACGAATCGGTGTCTATGAAATTATGGAGCTAACACAGTCTCTTAAGAGCATTATAAGTAAGAATGGTTCCGCGGAGGAGATTAAGGAAAAGGCGCTGGAAGAGGGCATGCATACCTTGCGTATGAGTGCAACCGGATATGTGCTGAAAGGCATTACCTCTGTCCAGGAAATGATGCGGGTATCCTTTGACCTGTAAGGGAAGAAGGAAAGTCAGATACCCGGATGGCTGCAGGGAAGAGAGACATAATAATATAGAAAAGGATAAGTCATGACGGTTGTTCGGACAGGAGCAATGTCATGGCCTATTTTTTAAAAAATTTCAGAAACGGACAGATAAGTATTGACACATAATTAAATAAATGTTTAAATGTTCATGTAAAGAAAAGAAATAAAAGCAGAAAGGAAGTCTGTGATATGACAAAGAAACAGAAAAAAGTTCTTATCAGAATTATTGTGGCAGCAGTGCTTGTTCTTATTGTTAAATTTTTACCGATAGAGAATCAGTATGTGAAGCTGGCACTGTTCATGGTTCCATATCTGATTATTGGATATGATATTTTAAAGAAAGCGTTCCTTGGTATTATCCACGGAGAAGTGTTTGATGAAAACTTCCTGATGGCAGTGGCAACGGTCGGTGCCATTATCCTGGGAGAGTATCTGGAGGGTGTTGCAGTAATGCTGTTCTACCAGATTGGTGAGCTGTTCCAGAGCTATGCGGTAGGTAAGAGCCGTAGAAATATTACCCAGTTAATGGATATTCGTCCGGACTATGCAAATATCGAAGTGGACGGCAGGTTAGAGCAGGTAGACCCGGATGAGGTTTCCATAGGTTCTGTGATTACCGTACAGCCCGGTGAGAAAATACCATTGGATGGCGTGGTAGTAGAGGGAACTGCTTCCTTGAATACCAGTGCACTGACCGGTGAGAGTCTTCCAAGAGAGGTAAAAGAGGGCGACGAAGTTATCAGCGGCTGTGTGAATATGTCCGGTGTGTTAAAGATTCGTACCACAAAAGAGTTTGGCGAGTCTACCGTATCCAAGATTCTGGACTTGGTAGAGAATTCCAGTATGAAGAAGTCTCGTTCCGAGAATTTTATTACCCGGTTTGCCAGATATTATACACCGGCAGTATGCTATGGTGCGCTGGCACTGGCATTGTTACCTCCGTTGATTAACTTGATAACAGGAAATCCTGCCAACTGGGCACAGTGGGTAACAAGAGCCCTTACGACCCTGGTTATCAGTTGCCCATGTGCACTGGTTATCTCCATACCGCTTAGTTTCTTTGGTGGTATCGGTGGTGCTTCTGCAAAGGGTATTCTGGTAAAAGGTTCTAACTACTTAGAGGCATTATCCCAGACAAAATATGTGGTATGTGATAAAACAGGTACTTTGACAAAAGGTGTCTTTGAAGTAACCCATATCGAGGCTACAAATGGTATGAAGGAAGACGAACTTCTGAAACTGGCAGCTTATGTGGAAAGCTATTCCAACCATCCTATCAGCAAGAGCCTGAAAGAAGCTTATGGCAAGGAAATAGATACCGGTAAGGTAAGTGAAGTAGAAGAAATCAGCGGACACGGTGTGACTGCCAAAGTGGATGGCAGACAGGTAGCAGCCGGTAATGTGAAGCTGATGAAACAGATGGGGATTGCTTATAGTACCCCCACACAGGTTGGTACAGAGGTACATGTAGCAGTGGATGGTATGTATGCCGGCTACATCTTAATCTCTGATGTGGTCAAACCGAATGCAAAGGCAGCCGTTGATGGCCTGAAAGCAGCCGGTGTCAAAAAGGTTGTTATGTTAACCGGAGATACGAAGCGTGTGGCAGATGCTGTGGCATCCCAGCTTGGTGTGGATGTAGTAAAAAGTGAACTGCTTCCAGCAGATAAGGTAACAGAGGTAGAGAAGCTTTTAGCCGAAAAGGATGGGAAAGATAAGCTTGCATTTGTAGGAGATGGTATCAATGATGCGCCGGTACTTTCCAGGGCAGACCTTGGTATAGCGATGGGAGCCCTTGGTTCCGATGCTGCGATCGAGGCAGCTGATATTGTACTGATGGATGATGACCCGGCGAAGATAGCAACCGCCATGAATATTTCCAGAAAGACTCTACGGATTGTACATCAGAATATTGTATTTGCACTGGCAGTGAAGTTCTTGTGCCTGGCATTAGGTGCTATCGGATTTGTGAATATGTGGTGGGCAATTTTTGCAGATGTAGGTGTTATGATTATTGCCGTCCTGAATGCAACAAGGGCTTTGAAATATAAGGAATAAACTGCCACAGGACAGACAGCAGAACCCATAACTGCGATATTGTAGAAGAGGTAAAAAGGATGAATCAAGGACAGTTACCACATGACCATGGTCAGAATATTGATAAAATACTGGAGAAACTGCCTTCCCAGGATGAATGTATCCAGGTGGCAGAGACTTTTAAACTCATCAGTGATGGAACCCGTTTAAGAATCCTGTGGCTATTATGCCATTGTGAAGAGTGTGTCCGTAACATTGCAGCAGCCATGGAAATGAGTGACCCTGCGGTGTCCCATCATTTGAAGCTGCTTCGCAAAAGCGGGCTTATTGTGAGCAGAAGGGACGGAAAAGAGATTTATTACCGACTGGCGGACAGTGCACAGGCACAGCTTGTACACCGCGCCTGTGAAGAAATGTTTCAGATTTCCTGTCCATTGGAATAGACAGGGTTATGCAGATTCCTTGTTATCCAGATTATCATGAAAAACATCAGCAATATCGCTGATAGATATGTAAGCTTTAGGGTCTACTTCGTGGACAAGCGTTTTCATTTTTCCAATCTGAAAATGGTTGACCACGAAGTAAATCATGGTTTTGTCAGAACCGGAATAGTAACCTTTTGCCGCAATGGTTGTGATACCATTTTCAAAGGCAGCCGAAAGGGCTTTGCAGACGTCGTCTGACTTGCTGGTAATAATGAAAGCAGCTTTGCAGCGGTCGAAACCTTCCACCAGGAAGTCGATGGTCTTGGAGGCTGCAGCATAGGTAACAATGGAATAAAGCGGAAGAATCCAGCTGCCGATTACACAGCCACATATAATATAGAGGATGACGTTATAACACATAACGAAAGAACCAATGCTGAGACCTAACTTCTTGGCAAACATGACGGCAATGATATCCAGTCCGTCAATCGCGCCCCCGAAACGGATGGCAAGTCCACTGCCGCAGCCGGAAATGATGCCGCCGAACAGGGCGCAGAGAAACAAATCGCTCCCCGCCAGAGGGGATACAATACTCACATCTACAGGAAAGACATCTGTAATGAGAAATGCACAGATGGAATAAACCGCAACCACATAGATAGCATAAATGGTAAACTTCCAACCTTCCCGTTTTACTCCCCAGATAAAAAGAGGAATATTGATAACTAACAAAAGCAGGGAAAGACTGCACCAGGCAGGTGTAATCTGGGATACCAGCATGGCAGTTCCAGAGATGCCGCTATCATATAATTTTACAGGTGCTAAGAACATAACCACACCAAAGGCATTGATGATGCCGGCAAGGGTAAGAAAAATAAAATTGGTAAGATGGGTGGAGCGAAGGGCTTCCTTAAAATTTTGCATGAAAATCCGTCCTTTCTTAGATAGAATTGAAATCCAGTATAATTCTCTTTTTTTGAAAAGGATAAACTGGAAAGTTACCAAATAAGTGTTATACTATAAGTATATATGATGATTGAAATTGAAAGTGTCTGATTGTGTAAGAGATACAGACTGAAATGCAGAGAATGTTTATAATTTTATTTCTATTATAAAAAAAAATGAGGGATACGACAAGGAGAAAGTGGTATGAAAAACATCAAAGTAAGAAACAAGTTAGCCCTGATTTTGGTTGTCGTACTGATTATGGTAATTAGTGCGGCATTCTGTGCTCTTAAAGGAATGAGCACTATTGAACAGTACGCAGAAAAAACGCTGGAAGAAGCCATGTATCAGGATTATGATGATTCCATTAAAGGAGAGGTAGACAATGCCCTTTCCACCCTGGATTATTATAATAACCTGTATGTAAATGGAGAGTGCACCTTAGAAGAAGCCCAAAAACAGGCTGCAGACCATCTGCGTGATTTACGCTATGGCGACAATGGTTATTTCTGGGCAGATGATACGGAGGGAAATAATATCGTTCTTCTGGGCAGCAGTACCGAGGGAACAAACCGTATGGAAACAAAGGATGGCAATGGTTATCAGATGGTAAAAGATATCATCGCAGTAGGGCAACAGCCAGATGGTGGTTACTGTGACTATGTTTTTCCAAAAGAGGGTGAGACAGAGAATTCGCCGAAGAGAAGTTATTCCAAATTATATGAACCTTTTGGCTGGGTTGTAGGAACCGGAAACTATACCGATGACATCGATGCCAGGATTGCACTGGAGAGTGAAGCTATCAAGAGTATGGCTGACCAATGGAAGATTATTATGTATGTTATTGGGATTGTGGGTGTATTACTGGTAAGTATAATCATTATTTATATTACGATTGATATTATCAGTTCCTTGAAGAGAACAGTCAGCTTTGCAGGCGATTTGGAATCCGGAAATATGGCAAGACGTGCCAGTGCGGGCAGATTAAAACGAAAGGACGAATTTGGAACGTTATTCAAAGCAATGAATAACCTTTCCACATCCATGGACAGCCTGTTAGGGCAGGTCAGAAACAGCAGCTTAAGTCTGACAACCGATGTGGGGAAGGCATTGGATTATGTCAGTGCTTTAAATGATGAGATTGAAAATATTTCTGCTACGACAGAAGAGTTATCAGCCAGCATGGAAGAAACAGCAGCTTCTGCCCAGCAGATAGATACTATGTCCCACCAGATTGAGGAAGTATCTAAAAACATTGCAGTCCGTTCCCAGGATGGCGCCGAAAAGGCAGTCAGCATCCATGAACGTGCCACCAAAGCAAAGGAACAGACAAAGGAAAATCAGCAGAAAGCTAAGGCTATGCGTCTGGAAATCAGCGAAAGCCTGGAGAAGGCACTGGAAGAAGCCAGGGTGGTGGAACAGATTCAGACACTGGCACAGGCCATCATGGGAATTACGTCCCAGACCAACCTGTTAGCATTAAATGCTTCTATCGAGGCAGCCAGAGCAGGAGAAGCAGGACGGGGATTTGCAGTGGTTGCCGATGAAATCAGGGAACTGGCAGAACAGTCCAAGGAAACCGTAGAGAATATCCAGAAGGTAACAGAAAATGTAACACATGCCGTTGCAAATCTGACCAATGATTCCTCACGGTTATTGCAGTTTGTATCGGAAGATATCACACAGGATTTTGCATCGTTCCTGGAAATTTCAGATGCTTACAATGAAGATGCTGCTTACGTAGATGATTTGGTTAATGATTTCAGTGCCATTTCCGAAGAATTACTGGCATCCATCGATAATGTATTGAGTGCGATTACGGATGTGGGACGTGCAACCAACGAAGGTGCTATCGGCACTTCTGAGATTGCAGAGCGAAGCACTACTGTGGCAGAGAAGTCCAATCAGGTACTGTCTGTTTTACAGAATACCGGTAAGCTGGCAGAGCAGTTAAAAGAGGATGTGGCAGGATTTACGACAACTGAGTAACGATAGAAGACCGTTATTGTGAAGCATAAGTATGATATATACATAAATGCATAATGAGAAATTATAATACATATAATAAATATTGATTTTACTTATAACCTAAAATGTTCTATAATCATTAAGTAAGAAATAAGGACAGGTTTTTGCGCCTATCCTTATTTCAGTATATTTTCTGTACAATATTATAACGGTACTCAATAAGGAGGATTTATAATGGTTAAGGCAGTAGTAGGTGCCAATTGGGGCGATGAAGGAAAAGGTAAGATTACAGATATGCTGGCTGAGCAGGCTGACATTATCGTACGTTTTCAGGGTGGTGCAAACGCAGGACACACTATTGTAAACAATTACGGCAAGTTTGCACTTCACACATTGCCATCCGGTGTATTTTATGGTCATACAACAAGCATTATTGGTAATGGTGTTGCATTAAATATCCCGATTCTGTTCAATGAGATTAAGTCTATTACAGACAGAAATGTACCAATGCCAAAGATTCTGGTATCGGACAGATGTCAGATGGTTATGCCATACCATGTTTTATTTGACCAGTATGAAGAAGAAAGACTGGGTGGAAAGTCTTTCGGTTCCACAAAGTCAGGCATTGCTCCTTTTTATTCTGATAAATATGCAAAAATCGGTTTCCAGGTAAGCGAACTTTTCGATGAAGATTTGTTAAAAGAAAAGGTAGAGAGAATCTGTGAGACAAAGAACGTGTTGTTAGAGCACTTATATCATAAACCATTGATTAAACCGGAGGAACTTCTGGAAACCTTGCACGAATATAAGGAAATGATTGCTCCTTATGTCTGTGATGTATCTGCCTATCTGGATAAGGCATTAAAAGAAGGCAAAACAGTTCTCTTAGAGGGACAGCTGGGAACCTTAAAAGACCCTGACCATGGTATTTATCCAATGGTTACCTCATCCTCTACACTGGCAGCTTATGGTGCCATCGGAGCAGGACTGCCGCCTTATGAAATCAAACAGATTATTACCGTATGCAAGGCATACTCTTCCGCAGTCGGTGCAGGCGCATTTGTATCCGAAATCTTCGGTGATGAAGCAGATGAGTTAAGAAAACGTGGCGGTGACGGCGGCGAGTTCGGTGCTACCACAGGAAGACCACGTCGTATGGGATGGTTTGACTGCGTAGCTTCCAAATATGGATGCCGTCTGCAAGGAACAACCGATGTTGCCTTTACGGTGCTGGACGTACTGGGGTATCTGGACGAGATTCCGGTATGCGTAGGTTATGAAGTGGACGGAGAAGTAACAACAGACTTCCCGGTTACCTGCAAACTGGAAAAAGCAAAACCGGTTCTGAAAACATTACCGGGCTGGAAATGTGATATCCGTGGTATCAGGAAGTACGAAGATTTACCGGAGAACTGCCGTAATTATGTAGAGTTTATTGAAGAGCAGATTGGTTACCCGATTACGATGGTATCGAATGGACCTGGCAGAGAAGATATTATTTACCGTAAAAGTCCATTAAGTAAATAAACATAAAAAGGAATAAGAATATGAAACAGATGCACCCCGCAGGATTGTCCTGTGGGGTGTTTTAGCGGTAGGAAAATTGTTTTGATAAGCAGGGCGAGATTTGCAAGAAAAGATTGGCAGTTTGACTTGGTGGTTGCAAGGGAAAGGGATTTCTTATATGATAAGAGCATGTTATAAAGAAAACTTATACGAAGGACTTGTACGATGTGATTTGTAAAGATAGTAGTATATAGAAGTTTTTAGGTTAGAAATTTTGTGCTGGAGAATTATTACGTCAGAGAGGTTTTATATTTAAAAAATTTTTGTGACGGAGAATTATTATGGCAGGAAGGTTTTTTGTTTAGAAAATTTTATGACAGAGAATTTTTATGGTAGAGAGGTTTTGGTTTAGAAAATTTTTGTGTCAGAGAGGTTGATACGGGAACTATTATACGAGGAATAACAGTATAGAAATAGAGCGTGGAATTATTGAAATAGGAGGACTCTCGTCAGGAAAGGAGCAGAAATGAACAATCTGGAATATTACAAGGTATTTTACCATGTGGCAAAGGCGGGCAGCCTGACGATTGCAGCCAAAGAATTATCCATTTCCCAACCGGCAGTAAGCCAGCAGATAAAACAACTGGAAACCGCACTGGGAGCCAGTCTTTTTGTCAGGACAGCGAAAGGCGTCCGGCTGACTGGTGAAGGGGAGTTGCTGTATAGCTATGTAGCAAGTGGATACGAGCAGATAGCCATAGGCGAGCAGAAGCTGGAGCAGATGCTGAATCTGGAACTGGGTGAAATCCATATCGGAGCCAGTGATATGACATTACAGTTTTATCTGTTGCCCTATCTGGAAAAGTTTCATGAAAAATATCCGGACATTAAAGTGGTGGTCAGCAATGCGCCCACACCGGAAACACTTTTGAATCTGCGGGAAAATAAAATAGATTTCGGTGTTGTGAGCACTCCCTTTGAACAGCATGGAGAGTTAGAGTCTGTGGAAGTGCGGGAAGTGGAAGATGTCTTTGTGGCAGGCAGAAAATTTATACCATATAAAAACCGTATGCTGGACTTGCAGGAATTAGAAAAAATGCCTATTATTTATCTGGAAGGAGAAACCAGTACCAGAAGATATATGGATGCCTTCCTACGGAAAAATAAGGTAATCATACATCCGGAATTTGAACTGGCAACCAGTGATATGATAGTGCAGTTTGCTTTGCGGAATCTGGGGGTCGGATGTGTCATCCGGGATTTTGCCAGAGAATATCTGGAGGATGGCAGACTTTTCGAGCTGCGTTTTAATAAAATTATTCCCAAGAGACATTTCTGTGTGGTAACCAATCCCAGAAATCCTTTGACCGTGGCAGCGAGAAATCTGCTGGAACTGGTATTTGAAAGTTTATAATTTAAATTTATAAGAAGAGAAGATAAGGAGCAAAAAATGATAACAACGATTATATTTGATATTGGAAACGTATTGGCAGACTTTACCTGGAGAGAGCATTTCGCAAGCTTTGGTTATGATGAAAAAATGGTAGACAGAATAGCCAGAGCTACGGTACAAAGCCCGGAATGGAACGAATACGACAGAGGCGTTTTAACCGACGAGGAGATTCTGGCTGGTTTTATCGAGAATGACCCGGAGATTGCAGATGATATTTATAAGGTCCTGAAAAATGTGAAGACTATCGTAAAACGAAACGAATATGCCATTCCCTGGATTCAGGAACTGAAGGAAAAAGGTTATCGTTGCCTGTATCTGTCCAATTTTTCCCACAAGGCAGAGACAGAGTGCGCCTATGCACTGGATTTTATTCCGTATCTGGATGGCGGAATCTTGTCCTACCGCGATAAGGTCATCAAACCTATGCCGGAGATTTATCAGTTACTCATTGAACGCTATGGGCTGGTACCGGAAGAGTGTGTATTCTTAGATGACACTTTGCCAAATCTGGTGGCAGCAGAGAAGTTCGGAATTCACACCATTCATTTTAAAAATCAGGTGCAGGCAATCGAAGAGCTTCGAAAACTGGGGGTAGAATAAAGCATGTTAAATCAGTTTTCAAGAACAGAACTTTTATTTGGAAAAGAAGCAATGGACAAGCTTGCTGGCTGCCGGGTTGCTGTCTTCGGTGTTGGTGGAGTAGGAGGTTATGTATGCGAAGCCCTGGTAAGAAGTGGCGTGGGTGCGTTTGATTTGATTGATGATGATAAGGTGTGTCTGACTAACTTAAACCGACAGATTATAGCCACCCGCAAGACAGTGGGTAAGTATAAAACAGATGTGATGAAAGAGCGGATTCTGGAAATCAATCCGGACGCGGATGTGCGTATGCACCAGTGCTTTTTCTTACCGGAAAATGCAGACCAGTTTCCTTTTGAAGAATATGATTACATCGTGGATGCAGTAGATACCGTAACCGCAAAGATTGCGCTGGTTATGAAAGCGCAGGAGAAAAATATCCCTATTATCAGCAGTATGGGGGCCGGTAATAAGCTGGAAGCAAGTATGTTCCGGGTAGCAGATATTTATAAGACGAAAGTGTGTCCATTGGCCAAGGTCATGCGCCGGGAGTTGAAGAAGCGTCATGTAAAGCATCTGAAGGTTGTCTATTCCGAGGAGCAGCCGGTAAGACCGATTGAGGATATGGCAATCAGTTGCAGAACTCATTGTATCTGCCCGCCGGGTGCACAGCATAAGTGTACCGAGAGAAGGGATATTCCAGGAAGCACTGCTTTTGTTCCGTCTGTGGCAGGTCTGATTATTGCCGGAGAGGTTTTGAAGGATTTAACCAAAGAAGAACGGGAGCGGGCGTATGCTGACCGGGATAAAGGAGCAGAGTAAAAACCATGACACTGGAGAAGCATATTGTTGACACCATCAAAGAGTGGCAATTAAAAATAGGGGTATCGAAAGAAATTTTACGGCTGTATTATCCGAAGGAATCTATCTGTCTGTATCTGCATCTGCCGGAAAACACGGACAATGCCCTGTTACAGCAGAAAACAGAAAGCTATATCAGAGAACATGCATCTTATCTGAAAGGAACCCAGGTAAGTTATCAGAAAGACCGGTTTTGCGTTGCTGTTTCGGAGGCTGGCAGCCGCTATGTGGCAGAACATGTGGAACTGCCATCGTTTCTGGCCCTGTTTCTGGCAGCAATTAAGAAACAGGATATGGAGGCGGTGCGGAGCGTGTTCCGGGATTATGCCAGAGAACATCATGGTACTTATATAGAGGACAGGGAAGAGGACGGACTGGGAACTGTGTTCTACTTTGAGCAGGAAGAACTGGATGCCTATGCCTATTGCGTAGAACAGGATGTGTTTGGGGTAACGTATCATCGTTTCGCCAGAGAGGATTATGAGCGGTTGCTGGAGAAATAGGGTTCTGCAATGCGTGTGGGTAAAAAGCTTATTAATAGAGCAGTCTACCCAGAGCGAGCCGGTGCCTGTGGGTATAGAAGTGCAAAAGAGTAAGAAATACCCAAAAGAAGAGGAATTGCTGGGTATAGAAGCGCAAAAGAGTAAGAAATACCCAAAGGAAGAGAACTTGCTGGGTATAGGAGCGCAAAAGATTAAGCCATACCCAATATAAGTAACACATTTGGGTAAAAACATATTAATAGAGCAGTCTACCCAGAGCGAGCCGGTGACTGTGGGTATAGAAGCACAAAAGAGTAAGAAATACCCAAAAGAAGAGGACTTGCTGGGTATAGAAGCATAAAAGATTAAGCCATACCCAATATAAGTAACACATTTGGGTAAAAAGCTTATTAATAGAGCAGTCT
This sequence comes from uncultured Lachnospiraceae bacterium, assembly GCA_934418125.1. Classification (GTDB taxonomy): domain Bacteria; phylum Bacillota; class Clostridia; order Lachnospirales; family Lachnospiraceae; genus UBA3282. The sequence goes on along the minus strand of CAKRWT010000012.1, from coordinate 19,523 downwards.
ACCCAAAGCGAGCCGGTGACTGTGGGTATAGGAGCATAAAAGAGAAGAAAATACCCAAAAGAAGAGGACTTGCTGGGTATAGAAGCGAAAAAGAGTAAGGCATACCCAATATAAGTAACACATTTGGGTAAAAAACATATTAATAGAGCAGTCTACCCAAAGCGAGCCGGTGCCTGTGGGTATAGAAGCGCAAAAGAGTAAGAAATACCCAAAGGAAGAGGACATGTTGGGTATAAAAGCAAGAAAAAAGGACAAGACACCCATAATCTGCATGCACGTGGGCAAAAGCCATATTAAAAAAGCAAACTCCCAACACCACAGTAAAGGGTATGGGAGTTTGCTTTTTTAGTGCACTATTTAGTTCAATTTCAAATCTGTAGCAGTACTAGAAGTCACAGTAGTATTCAAATCCGCAGTAGCATCAGAGTCAGCAACAATGTCAGCATCGTAGTGGTGTCAGTATTTACGTCTACATCTCATTGGTCTCTGCATCCACCTCTGGTCGGTCTGCATTAGTGCCGGTATAAGAGTCACTGTGCATCATATCTAAAGATGCCATATTGTGCTTGTCTTTATAGATGCCATATACCCAGATGAAAATCCACAACAGGATGGGCAGGGCAATCGTGGTAAGCAGGCAGGCGGCAAAGAATCTGCCTGCGTCCTGGAAATCAATGCATGCCACAATCAGGGTAATCAGATACATGGCAGCCAGGATAACAACGCAGACAAGGGCTGCGATTTGTTTCGGTGTTTTCTTTTTCATCAGTGGTTCTCACTCTCTTTTCCAAATTTATCAGAATAATCTACAAAAAAGATAGCATATTTTCTACAGAAAAGAAAGTGACAAAAGAAATCTTTTCCGCTATCATAGCAGTGTGGGTGCGCGGTGGCAATTTCTGTACCGCAGCCATAAATATGAAAGATGAAAAGGAAGAAAGTATGAAAAAGAGGAGTCTGAATGGCGCATGGCAGATGCAGGTTCTGGGAGACAATGTATATGGAATCTCACAGGAACCAATTCCTGCACAGATACCCGGTTCTGTGTATGGCAATTTATTAGAGCAGGGATTGATGCCAGACCCGTTTTACCGAATAAATGAACTGGATGCCCTTAAATTAATGGAGAATGACTTCCGGTTTGTTACTACCTTTACTTTAACGCAAGAGCAGATAGAGAGCGACTTTTTACTGCTTCATTTTGATGGAGTCGATACGTTGGCAGATATTTATGTAAATGATATTTATCTGGGACATACAGAGAATATGCACCGTATTTGGGAATTTTCTCTGGAAGGGGCAGCGAAGGCAGGAGAGAATGAACTGCGGGTGGAATTATTTTCCCCGACCAGATATATCCGGGAAGAGAATGAAAAGGTTTATACCGGCGGTTCTACCGATTGTATGAAAGGCTTCCCACATATCCGGAAAGCCCACTGTATGTATGGCTGGGACTGGGGTCCGAGACTACCCGATGCTGGTATTTTCCGGGAAGTATCTGTCTTGTCTGGCAAGAAGGCAAGACTGGAACAGGTTTACATAACACAAAACTGGGCAGAACAGAAGGATGAAGTAATCGTTAATTATGATGTTACCATAGAGGATTTTGTGACGGAGACAGAAGACGGAGCACAGTATGAACTCCAGATAGCCCTGTATGATGAAAAGGGCAGTCTGGTAGCAAAAAAGACATCCAAAGAAGGGGACGGCTGGGATGCCATTACCGTAGAGAATCCGAAACGCTGGTGGCCTCATGGCTATGGGGAGCAGCCTTTGTACCGCGCCGAGGTACGGCTTTTGGATGAACAGGGCCAAGAACTGGATAGCTGGATTCGCAGAATCGGTCTGCGTACCCTGACTATCAATACCGATAAGGATGAGTGGGGTGAGTGTTTTGCCCACGAAGTAAATGGGGTTAAAATCTTTGCCATGGGAGCAGACTATATCCCGGAGGATAACATTTTATCCAGAGTAACGAGGGAGCGAACCCGAAAGCTCCTGGAAGATGCAGTGGCTGCCAACCATAACTGTATTCGTGTCTGGGGAGGCGGTTATTATCCGGAAGACTGGTTCTTCGATATCTGCGATGAACTGGGATTGATTGTATGGCAGGATATGATGTTTGCCTGCGCTTCCTATGAACTGGACGATGCTTTCGAGCGGAATGTGAGTGCGGAAATTCGGGACAATGTAAGAAGGCTCCGTCATCATGCAAGCCTTGGTATCTGGTGTGGTAACAATGAAATGGAGACCCAGACTCTTGATAAGGCGTGGGAGCCATCCATTAAGCAGAAATACGATTACATTAAAATATTTGAATATATTATTCCGAAGATACTGGAGGAGGAAGACCCGGCAACCTTTTACTGGCCCTCTTCCCCATCCTCAGGTGGTAATTTTGATAATCCGTGGGATGAAAACCGTGGTGACACCCATTACTGGGCAGTATGGCATGGCAACAAACCTTTTACCGATTATCGGAAATATTACTTCCGTTATATGTCAGAGTTTGGTTTCCAGTCTTTCCCCTGCCTGAAAACAGTGGAGAGCTTTACTGAGCCGGAAGACAGAAATATTTTCTCCAGAGTAATGGAGATGCATCAGAGAAATGCGGCTGCCAATGGTAAGATTTTAAGCTATCTGTCAGCAACCTATCTCTATCCGCAGAAATTCGAGATGCTTTTATATGCTTCCCAGTTATTGCAGGCAGATGCTATCCGGTATGGTATTGAGCATTTCCGGAGATATCGTGGCAGATGTATGGGAACGGTAGTATGGCAGTTAAACGACATCTGGCCTGTGGCATCCTGGGCAAGTATCGACTATTATGGCAGATGGAAAGCATTGCATTATGCGGAGAAAAGAGCATTTGCACCGATCATGATATCCTGTGAGGAAACCGGGGAACTGAGTGAAAGACCATTCTGTATCGCACAACCGGCACCGATTCGGAAATCAGCTAAGATTCATGTGGCAAACGAAACCATGAGTCCGGTAACCGGTACGGTCAAATGGGCAATCCGGACGGCTGACAGCAAGATATTGCAGGAGGGCACACAGAAAGTAACAGTGGAAGCTTTATCCGGTGTCTGGATTCCGGAAATTGATTTAGCGGAGTACGATGAATTAAAAGTTTACATAAGTTACCAATTTGAACAGGATGGAAAAGTAATTTCTGAGAATACCAGTCTGTTTACTGCACCGAAGCACTATGGCTTCCTGAATCCGGAATTATCCTGGAGAAGAGAGGGCGATGAACTGGTAATTACTGCTGCTAATTATGCGAAGAATGTAGCGATAGAAGGAATTGACGGCGATGTACGGCTGTCTGATAACTTCTTTGATATGAACGCCGGGGAAAAACGGATTCAGATAGTAGAAGGAGAAGCAACCGATTTCAAGCTGGTTTCCGTATATGATATAGCCTGAAAAGTTTAAAAAGGCTGCCACCAGACAGTGACAGCCTATATAGGGGAGGATAAGTATTTTATTTTCTCTTTGGTAATCATCAAAGGAGGGGGTCCATTGACTATTAGTAGTATGGACTGCTTTTCACGAAGTATACACTTTGGAAATATTATTTTACATTTTTTATAAAATGTTATATACTTAGGTATCTGAACAGATAGGCAACTGCAAACAGGACAGGCAGTTGCCGAGAACAGGATAAAATAAAAGGTGGTATTTAGAAATGGCATTATTAAAACAGTGGCGTGACATGGCCTATTCCGAAACAGCAAATAAGGGAGATTTACAGAGACTGTGGTCTGCATACTTTTTAAAAGAAAAAGAAATCTATGCAGAACTGTTAAAAAACCCTGACGAAGCAGTAGAAGGAACTGTTAAGGAACTGGCAGAAAAATATAACGTAGATGTTATGACAATGGTTGGTTTCCTGGATGGAATCGACGAAAGCTTGAAAACAGCTAACCCAATCGAAGAGATGGAAGAGGATACCAGGGTAAGTCTTGCTTTCGATAAAGAGCGTCTTTACAAAAACATGGTAGCAGCAGGTGCTGACTGGCTTTACAACCTGGAAGAGTGGAATGATATCTTTGACGAGGATACCAGAAAGAAACTCTACAAAGAGCAGAAGGAATCTACCACAATTCATAAGGATAAGAAGGTATATCCAAACGACCCATGTCCGTGTGGAAGTGGCAAGAAGTATAAAAAATGCTGTGGAAAGAACGCATAATAAAAAAGTACTTTACTTTTTGGGAAGCATGGCATAGAATACAAATATAGCAAGGTGTAATCGAATCCGATAACATCGTATGCCTGACAATTAGAAATGACAACACGTTGAAGAGAAGAGTAGAATGTGGAACGTATCAGAGAGAGATGCCAAGTGGTGCAAGCATCTTTGCCGGAAACATTTGAAAACTAACTCTGAGTGACCCCAATCCGGTCCGCCCGCTTACGTTACAGCGAAAGAGAGGTTCTGGTAAGTCGTCATTGGCGCACAGGGCAAGCGAGGTGGAACCGCGTGTAAGGAAATACGTCCTCTGCATTACCGTAGTGTAGTGCAGGGGATTTTTTACGTAATAGGAAATTGTCCACCGGGGAAGAGTTTTTAAGATAAGAGGAAATTGCTTACCAGGGCAGATTTTACTAAGTAGTACAAAATTGCTTATCAGGGCAGGTTTTACTAAGTAGTACAAAATTGCTTACCAGGACAGATTTTACTAAGTAGCAGAAAATTGCTCGTGAGAGCAGAGTTTTATTGACAGAAATAGACAAGGAGGGATAGCAGTGAAACTAACAGAACTGAAAGAAAAGACAACCACTCTTATGGAAAGAGAAGTGAAAATGACCGGACTTAATTTCTTCCTGTTGACAGCCGTGCTGGTACTGGCAGGAATCTGTATCGGACTTCTGACCGCACCTTTTACCCATGGTATCAGCATTGGAAGCCACAACGGATGCAATAATGGGAACAACAGTCCCTGTAATAATGGATTAGAACAGAAAGAAGATAAGGAAGAAGAGGCATAAGACCTCGGAAAGAAGAGGAGAAGAACATGAAAATTACATTGAAAGATGGTTCCAGCAAGGAATACGCACAGGCAATGAGCATTTATGATATCGCCCTGGATATTTCAGAAGGACTGGCAAGAGCGGCCTGCGCAGGCGAAGTAAACGGCGAAGTAAAAGATTTAAGAACCGTGATTGATGCAGATTGTGATTTAAACATTCTGACAGCCAATGATCCGGAAGGTCTTAAAGTTATCAGACATACCACATCCCACATTCTGGCAGAGGCGGTAAAACGTCTTTTCCCGGAGGCAAAGATTACCATTGGACCTGCCATTGAGGAAGGTTTCTATTACGATTTTGATTCTGCACCATTTTCCAGGGAAGATTTGGATAAGTTAGAGGCAGAGATGAAGAAAATCATCAAAGAGGGACATAAGATTGAACGTTTTACCCTTCCAAGAGAAGAAGCAATCAAGTTTATGGAAGAAAAGGGCGAGCCTTATAAGGTAGAACTGATTCAGGATTTACCGGAAGGTGCTGAGATTTCCTTCTATGACCAGGGTGGTTTCGTAGACCTGTGTGCAGGCCCTCATCTGATGAGCACCAAGAATATCAAGGCTTATAAGCTGATTTCTTCCTCCATGGCATACTGGAGAGGTGATTCCAACCGGGCACAGTTACAGCGTATCTATGGTACTGCATTTGCCAAGAAAGAGGAATTACAGGCATATCTGGAGCATCTGGAAGATATTAAGAGACGTGACCACAATAAGCTGGGACGTGAGATGGAATTATTTACTACCGTAGATGTTATCGGACAGGGACTTCCGCTGTTACTTCCTAAGGGAACCAAGATGGTTATGAAGATGCAGCGTTGGATTGAGGATTTGGAAGATAAAGAGTGGGGCTATGTAAGAACCAAGACGCCATTGATGGCCAAGAGTGATTTATATAAGATTTCCGGTCATTGGGACCACTACAAAGATGGCATGTTCGTACTGGGTGATGAAGAAGTGGATAAAGAGGTATTTGCCCTTCGTCCTATGACCTGTCCATTCCAGTATTACTGTTATAAGAACAGCCAGCATTCTTATCGTGATTTGCCGATTCGTTACGGCGAGACATCTACACTGTTCCGTAATGAAGATTCTGGCGAGATGCATGGTCTGACCCGTGTACGTCAGTTTACTATTTCCGAAGGGCATCTGGTTGTAAGGCCAGACCAGATGGTAGAAGAATTCAAAGGCTGTATTGCTCTGGCAAAACATGTTATGTCAACACTTGGCTTATTAGGGGATATTACCTGGCATCTGTCCAAGTGGGATCCGGAAAATCCTGGAAAATATATTGGCGAGCCGGAGGTATGGAACCAGACAGAGCAGCATATCCGTGATGTTCTGGAAGAACTTGAATTACCATTCGTAGAAGATGTTGGTGAGGCAGCATTCTACGGACCGAAGGTGGATATCAATGCCAAGAACGTATATGGGAAAGAAGATACCATGATTACCATCCAGTGGGATGCTTTACTGGCAGAACAGTTTGATATGTATTATATTGACCAGAATGGTGATAAGATTCGTCCTTACATCATTCACAGAACTTCCCTTGGCTGCTATGAGAGAACACTTGCGTGGCTGATTGAAAAATATGCAGGGAAATTCCCAACCTGGTTATGCCCGGAGCAGGTTCGTGTTCTTCCTATTTCTGAAAAGTATGCAGATTATGCAGAAGAAGTCAGAAAAGAGCTGGCAAAGAATGATGTGGATGTTACGGTAGATAACCGTTCTGAGAAGATTGGCTTTAAGATTCGAGAGGCAAGACTGAACAAGATTCCTTATATGTTAGTAGTAGGGGCACAGGAAGCAGAAGACAAGACCGTATCGGTCAGAAGCCGTTTTGCCGGAGACGAAGGCGTAAAACCAGTACAGGAGTTCATTGACCAGATTTGTAAAGAAATCAGAACCAAGGAAATCCGTGTAGAGGAAGTAAACGAAGAACAGAAATAATCTTACCAGCAGGTGTTATTTACGAAAACAGGCAGGATAGAGACGCATGAAGATAAAAGAGCGAAACATTTCCTGGAAAGGGGTCATAGGCTGGCTTCTGGCAGGAATCAGCATGATAATGCTTTTAAAAAGTGTTGTACTGTGTTTTTGCAATGATATCTGGTATGATGAATTATTCACCGTGGGAATGATAAAACATTCCTACGGTGAATTAGTTGCTTTTACGGCAAGGGATGTGCATCCACCGTTATATTATTGCATTACCAAATTTGTAGTAGATTTATGTAAACTAATTATTCCGACAGCCAGTACGGTAATCCTTACGAAAGTCGTATCTGTGCTGCCTTATTTTATTCTGGCGGCGTACAGTCTGACCTTTCTAAGAAAAAGATTTGGCATTTTTACCGGCGGGTTCTTTTTGTTTGCTGTGCTTGCCATGCCGCAGTTGTCGGCATATACGGTAGAAATCAGAATGTACAGTTGGGCGATGCTGTTTGTGACAGCAGCACTTTTGCATGGATATGGAACCCTGACAGCCCAGGGAATAAAAGAGCAGCGGCTCCATGCGGCAGCACTGGTGCTCTATGGACTGGCAGCAGCCTATACCCAGTATTTTGCCTGTGTGGCAGTGGTTATGGTGTACCTGTATGTGCTGGTTGCCTTATGCTGTACGAAGAAGGAGCGGATTCGGGAGTGGTTTCTGTGGGTAATTATTTCCATCCTGGGATATATTCCCTGGTTACATTCCCTGATAGCCCAGGTTACCGCCGTAAATGACAACTACTGGATTCTTCCGCTGACCTGGCGTTCCCTGGGCGGCTGCGTGAAGTTCCTGTTAAAGCCATCCTTTACCAACGAAAAGATAAACACGGTTTTTGCCGTGGCATTGTTTGTTATTTATGCGGTAGTAGTTGGTTTGTGTGCCTGGCGTGTGTGGAAACACAAGGAAAAGGAAGTTTCCCGGTTTTATCTGGCAGTAGCAGGACTCATGGCACTGGTGGGACTGGTGGCATTTGGTTTCGCGGCATCTATGCTGGTACGTCCGATATTTGTATACCGCTATATGCTTTCGGCCATAGGCGGTTTCTGGCTCTGCTTCGCCCTCTGCCTTGACAGGGTACTGGGGATGGAAAAGGAAACGGAACTGGTTAATGGTACACTGCTGGATAGTAAATTATGTAAACCAATGGCGCGAAAAGCCTGGCTACTGTTTGCCAATCAGCTACTGGTTGTGGTGTTTCTGGTGGTAATAGGACTGCGGGATTATCGCGCCTTTCTGGGAGAAGAGGAATATAAAGCCCTTTTGATGCAGGACACCGAAGAAGCACTTTCCCGTATCCAGCCAGGTGACGTGGTCTTCTATAATTTTGACCAGGTGCAGGCAGTTACTTCTTATTATATAGATGGACAGGCAGCCAGTTATCTGTGGGGAGACACAAGCGAAACACTGATTCAGGAGATACTGGAGCCAGAGATTCCTTTCGGGACACTGGAACCGGTGAGGGAAGTGGCAGCAGAAACAGCTGCAACGGACGAACAGAATTCGTCGGCAGCAGAGGAAAACTTTGCGACAGATGCCCAGAACACATTGGAAGAAATGGATGAACAAAAGATTCTGGAAAAAAAGACTGCGCAGATAGACGAGTGGCTGCGGGAAGGAAAAAGCGTCTGGTTCATCGGCAGCTTTAACAGCCGGGAGGAGATTGTACAGCAGCTTGAAGAAGCAGGATTCCAGGTGGAGAAAACAGGCAGTTATCTGTTGGAACGTTATTGGTTTAATCTGTATTATATAAAATAAAAAAATAAAATATAAAAATTGGAAGCAGTTACAGGCATATAATAGAATAAAATCGCTCATAATAATCTCTGTAAGCACATCAACAACGCAGACAGGAGGTTATTATGGCAGAGTTAAAGTGTAGTGTAAATAATTGTACTTACAACAAGGATAAATACTGTTGTAAGGGAGACATTATGGTAGGTGGCAAACATGCAGACAGTTGCAAGGCAACCTGTTGTGAAAGTTTTGCAGAGAAAAGAGAAGGCGGTTATGTCAGTTCTTTAGAACATCCCTGTAAAACAATCAGCATTGATTGCGAAGCGGTGAAATGTATGTATAATAGTAATTATAAGTGTCACGCCGAGCATGTTGCTATTAAAGGATGCGGTGCTTGTGACTGCAAAGAAACAGAGTGCGCGACATTCTGTGAGTCATAGTGGCAGAGAGTATGAAATAAAAGAGAATGAAAGAAAAGGGAAACCTTTGCATAATGTACAGATGAATAACCAATCATGGGAGAAAGTCTTCCCAGGATGGTGTTCATTTGTACATTGCTGGATAAGGAAATACTTCATAATTATCAGAATAAAGTGAACATAGTGAGGAAGAAGATTTGATATTACATAGAAATGCAAAATGGGCAGTCTGTATCATGGGAATAAGTCTGTGTTTTTTGATGGGCTGTAAGAAAGATGAAATAGTGGAAACAGTAACTGAGCCTGTAATAGAAGAGGTCACTCCGGAAGACAAGGGGGAAGGAACAGCCGAAGAAGCAGCACAGGAAGAAGAAACAAGTGCTTCGGTGGCACAGACGGAGATAGATGAAGAAACAAAGAATGAACTGACTGCAGAGCTGTTACAGGAAAACCAGTTGGATACATCTGTGCTGGAAGAGGGAAAGACGACCAGCGGTTGTACTTTTTTGATACCGGAAGGATTTGAGCAATCTGAGGATATGCCGGGAATGTATGTTACTAAGCGTTACCCCATTGATGCTTCAACGATTTACTATGTGGCATTGGAGCAGGATGTGGCATTGCAGCTTATGACTGAGAATACTTTTGTCAGTCAGGCAGAAGCAAATTTTAAGCAGATTTATGAAGAAGATATTCCTGTAATGGTGGATTCTTTTGAAAAAACAACCATAAGCGGTTATCCGGCATTTCGGATTCAATGCCATTTTACCGTAGATGACATAGAGATTACCCAGCTGCAGTATGTTATCAATGCGGATAAAAGTTATGTAATCACTTATTCACAAACCGGTGAATACGATAGAATGGAAGAGTATGAAGCCAGTGCAGCAACCATACAGGTAGAGTATTAGAAAAAAGTTGGAAAAAGTTTCAGCAGAGTATTGACAATGATATATCGTTATGGTAAAGTATCTATTGTTTGAAAACATATAATAATCAAGCAGAGTATCCACTCTCACCTTGCAACAATTGAGTTCGCAAGTGTTCATAGATTCAGCTTTACAGCCTATAGGATGCAGGAAGGTTGATTTCAGGCGATTGTGATTAGTGGATAGTTATGCTATCCACTTTTTTATTCTTAACGGAGGGCAAAGCCATTAGCGAATTATTTATTAACGAACAGATTAGAGACAAAGAAGTAAGAGTCATCGGAGAAGATGGTGAACAGCTTGGTGTTATGTCTGCCAGGGATGCATTAAAGCTTGCAGAGGAAGCCGGCGTAGATTTGGTTAAGATTGCACCGACAGCAAAACCACCGGTTTGTAAGATTGTGGATTATGGTAAGTTCAAATATGAGCAGACCAGAAAAGAAAAAGAAGCTAAGAAAAAACAGAAAGTTGTTGAAATCAAAGAGATTCGTTTGTCTCCGAACATTGATAGCAATGATTTAAATACAAAAGTGAATGCAGCTAAAAAGTTCATTTCCAAAGGAGACAGAGTAAAAGTTACGCTTCGTTTTCGCGGACGAGAGATGGCTCACATGAACACCAGCAAGCATATTTTAGATGATTTTGCACAGGCACTGGCTGATATTGCGGTGGTAGATAAGGCGCCGAAAGTAGAGGGCAGAAGCATGACAATGTTTTTAGCTGAGAAGCGTTAGGCTACTTGGTTGAAATAGATGATATCTTACGAGAGTACCGATATCGAGTTTAGGGAATAATAAATACAGGAGGAATTTTGAAATGCCAAAAATGAAGACAAGCAGAGCAGCTGCAAAACGTTTTAAAGTAACTGGAACAGGTAAGTTAAAAAGAAACAAAGCTTATAAACGCCATATCTTAACTAAGAAAACTACTAAGAATAAGAGAAATCTTAGAAAACCTGCTATGACAGATGCAACAAATGTTAAGAATATGAAGAAAATCTTACCTTACATCTAATCGTAACGATTATTTGACAGGCAGGAAATTTTGAAGAGCCAATAGTTTTTAAAGTCATAAGGAGGAAATAGACATGGCAAGAGTAAAAGGCGGCATGAACGCTAAAAAGAAACATAACAGAGTTTTAAAGCTTGCAAAAGGATATAGAGGTGCAAGATCTAATCAGTATAGAGTAGCAAAACAGTCCGTAATGAGAGCATTAACCTCTTCTTACGCTGGTAGAAAAGAAAGAAAACGTCAGTTCAGACAGTTATGGATTGCACGTATTAATGCAGCAGCGAGAATGAACGGCTTATCTTACAGCAAGTTCATGTATGGATTAAAGAACGCTGGAGTTGACATGAACAGAAAGATGTTAGCAGAGATGGCAGTTAATGATGCAGCAGGATTTACAACATTAACAGAACTTGCAAAAGCTAATTTAAAATAATAGAAATAAAGCGGAAAGGATGTGTTTGAGGACACATCCTTTTTGCAACAATAGATAGTAGTGCAGGTAATTGCATAATAGCAGGCAGGAAAAAGGAGAAAACAGATGGCTGTATTAGAGGGAATAGAACCAACGCGTGTATTCCATTTTTTTGAAGAAATCTGTGGAATTCCACATGGTTCAGGAAATATAGAACAAATTAGTAATTATTTAAAGAAGTTTGCCACAGACAGAGGTTTATACTGCATTCAGGATGAAGTAAAAAATATCATTATTATCAAAGAAGCTACGCCTGGATATGAAAAGGAAGCGCCATTTATTCTGCAGGGACACATGGATATGGTAACCGTAAAAACACCAGATTGCAATATCGATATGCAAAAGGAACCTCTTCGTTTAAAAAGGGAAGGAAATACTGTTTATGCACAAGGGACAAGCCTTGGAGGAGATGATGGAATTGCGGTAGCCTACAGCCTTGCATTGTTAGATGCAGAAGATATCGAACATCCCCGTTTGGAAGTAGTTCTCACAGTAGATGAGGAAACTGGCATGGATGGAGCTATGGCGATTGACTTATCTTTGTTACAGGGTAGAAGAATGTTGAATCTGGATTCCGAGGAAGAAGGTATTCTGCTGACAAGCTGTGCCGGTGGAGCCAGAGTGGATGTGCATATTCCGGTTACGTACAAAAATCCGGAAGCAGCAGAAGAATGGATTTCGATGGAACTGACAGTGAAAGGACTGACAGGCGGTCATTCCGGCACGGAAATTATCAGAGAGGGTGGAAATGCTAACTGTCTGCTGGGGCGTATTCTCTATGAAGCAGCACAGAAGTGTGAACTGTGTATCAGCACCATGGAAGGTGGACTGGCAGATAACGCCATTCCAAGAGAAGCGAAAGCTACCATTCTGGTAAAAGAAGCGGAACAGGAAATGATACAAAAAGAGGTTGCCATCATACAAGAAAAGATAAAGACAGAGCTTGGTACGAAAGACCCTGAAGTCAGAATAGAACTTGTCACTACTATGGACAAGCTGCCGGTCAAGGTACTGTCCAAATCTTCTGCACAGACGGCTCTTAACTGCCTCATGGCCTTGCCAAATGGCGTACAGGCAATGAGTGCTGATGTGGAAGGACTGGTAGAAACTTCTTTAAATCTGGGTATTATGCGCCTGAACGAGGAGAAACTTTTGCTGGGATATGCAGTAAGAAGTTCGGTCAACAGTGCAAAGGAAGCTTTATGTGAGAAAATGCAGGCAGTAGCCTCGCTGGCAGGTGCACAAGTTGTCATAAGAAGTGTTTATCCTGGCTGGGCATATAGCCGTGAGTCGAAGCTTCGGGATAAGATGGTACGCATTTATGAAAAAATGTATGGAAAGAAGCCGGAAATTCAAGCAATCCATGCCGGACTGGAGTGTGGAATCCTGGCAGATAAGATAAAAGGACTTGATTGTATTTCCTTAGGACCGGATATGCATAATGTGCATACCACAGAAGAGAGCCTTGATATTGCTTCGGTAGAAAATGTATGGAAGTACCTGTTAGCAGTTCTTTCTGAAAAGGAATAGTTTATTTTGTAGTATTATAGTATAAAATGCAAGTTTTTTTTAAGAATTCACATTAGAATTTGTGCATTTTGTTGACATTATAGATTTAAAAAGGTAAAATAAAAGTGCTATTGATTGTATTTTTTTAGATGCAATCCGGCTGGTTAGCGGAAAGGGTATATCCATGAAGGCATACGAACATCAGGCGCAGTATTATGAAACAGACCAGATGGGAATTATACACCATTCCAATTATATCCGATGGTTTGAATCAGCACGTATCTGGTATATGAATCAGATAGGCGTAGACTATCGGGATATGGAAGAAAGTGGGATTATTAGTCCGGTACTTTCGGTTCAGTGTACTTATAAATCTATGGTTCATTTTGGAGATGTGGTGGAAATTATACCTAAGGTGGAGAAATATAATGGCATAAAATTGGAGCTGTCCTACCAGGTGCTGGATAAGCAGAGCGGAGAACTCCGGACAGCTGGAACAAGCAGCCATTGTTTCCTGAACAAGGATGGAAGACCCCTTTCTCTTAAGAAAGTGAGTCCGGTATTTGATGCAGCATTTACAGCGGCATTGGAGCAATAACAGAGAAAGGCTATTATAATGAGGGATGCATTAACGGGATTGGAAAGCTATGATGTGTTTTTGGAGAATCTGCGTCAGGCAATCGAACAGATAGAGGAGAACAATATTGCCGTCATTTATACAGACATCAAACATTTTAAGTACATTAATGATACTTATGGTTATCAGGTAGGGGATGCCCTTTTAAAGGATTTTGTGCAAGAAATTTCTGGAGAAAAAACGCCTGGTATCTGCTGTGCAAGAGTGTACTCCGATAATTTTGTGTCGGCCATGTGGGTGGATAAGGGACGTTCCCATGAAGATTTGCGGAATGCCATTCATGAATTGAATCTTAGCTGGGAAACCAAGTTTCGTGAAAAATATTTAAACAGCCGGTTGAAATTCTGTACCGGCATCAGTCTCATTAATAAGGAATGTCGAAATATGGATGCAGAAACAGCCGTTTCCAATGCCAATCTTGCCAGAAAAGTGGCAAAGGAAATGGAAGAAGACTGTTGTGTTCTGTTTGACCAGAGCATGATGGAAGGAATTCGGCATGAAGTGGAAATTACATCCCATATTAAGCAGGCAATTGCAAACAAGGAATTTCAGGTGTACTATCAGCCGAAGTTTTCTAATAGTACATCTGGGTTATCCGGACTGGTAGGTGCAGAAGCACTGGTACGCTGGCAGAAGCCGGATGGCAGATTTATTTATCCGGATGAATTTATTCCCATTATAGAACACAGTGGACAGATTATAGATGTAGATTACTATGTGTACCGGGAAACATTCCGGTTTCTTGCAGAACGCATTAAGGCAGGAAAGAAGGTCGTTCCAATTTCCCTAAATGTGTCCAGGGTACACTTAAATAAAATGCATATTCTGGAATATGTAAAAGAACTGTTTGACCAGTATAAAATACCATTTTGGATGGTGGAGTTTGAACTGACAGAAAGTATTTATTTGGAAAATACGGAGAAAGCCATGAAACTGGTTGAAGGTTTGCATAAATTAGGAACAAGGGTATCTATGGATGATTTTGGTTCCGGCTATTCTTCCCTAAATTTATTGAGCAGACTACCAATTGACATTATTAAGATGGATAAAGTATTTCTGAAAGACCATAATCTGAAAGAGAATGATAAAATTATTATATCCTGTATCGTGGATATGGCACGGAGATTACAGATTACGTCCTTATGTGAAGGGGTAGAAACGTCAGAACAAAGCAATTATCTGGAAAAGGTAGGATGTCAGATTCAACAGGGATATTTCTTCTCAAGACCTATCCCGCAGAAAGAATTTGAAGCCTTTATGGATGAAGAAGGAAAAACACGAAATAGTCAGAAAGCAGCCCCGGTCATCTGTTGATGACTGGGGGTAAGCCCCCCGAAAAGGGGAGTCGTCTTTTGTTCTCTGGTTTTAACAAAAAAGAAGCGAAAACATTAAGTTTCGCTTCTTTTTATATCGGAATGACAAGACTTGAACTTGCGGCCTCTACTTCCCTAAAGTAGCGCTCTACCACCTGAGCCACATCCCGAAAACATTTAATATTATATCGAAGATAGTATAAAAAAGCAAGACCAATTTTATAATTTTTGTTATAATATCTTGTAATGTACAAGTGAAAGAGGATTCAAATTGGTAAACTCGGTATGCGTAAAAAGCGTGCACAGAAATGAGGATTAGTATGGAAGAAAAGAAAAATATGCCAACAGACCCTGGTTTACAGGGAAATGAGAGAATAGAAGCAGCGATAGCCGGACTGCAGCAGGAGGCAAGTCAGGAGCAGCTTGCCCATGTACTGACGATTATCCGCAGAAGAATGAAGGAAAAGGGACAGCTTATTATTGCAGTAGAGCCTTTTACAGCAGACAGTGGAATCCGGTTGCAGGCAGTGGAAACCGCAGATGGTGGGAAGTGGTGGATGGCATTCACAAATTTTGAAGAGGAACTAAAGGGTGGTGATGGTGTGAAATCTACCTTTCTGACCGATATGGACAAGCTGTTTGAAACGGCGGTAAGTGTGGGAGAAATCAGGGGAATTATACTGAACCCATGGAACAGGACGCTGATGCTGGACAAAAATTTATTGAATATTATAATGGGTAAGATATAATAGAAATAAAAGTAAAAAGCATCAAATTTTAAGGTATAAATATACAATTTTACCGAATGGAATCTGTGCAGGATGGAGTTCCGGTAGAAGAATTATTGCATAAGGCAGATTGAAAATGCGTATCAGAATAAGATAGCATATTATCGCAAATATGATGAGGCGGAAGAGCAGAAAAGAAACGAAGGACGGAATCAAAGATGCAAATACGTGTGGCGACGGAAGAAGACGCAGAAGAACTGTTACAGATATACAGACCTTATGTGGAAGAAACAGTCATTACCTTTGAATATGAAGTGCCATCGGCAGAGGAATTCCGGCAGAGAATTACCCATACGCTGGAGAAGTATCCTTACCTGGTAGCAGAGAAAGAGGGCAGAATTGTGGGATATGCCTATGCCAGTGCTTTTAAGGAACGGGCAGCCTATGACTGGGCGGTTGAGACAACCATTTATCTGGCAAAAGGAAGCCGCAAAAAAGGGATTGGCAGAAACATATATAATGCCCTGGAAGATGCTCTTCGGATGCAGCATATTTTGAATCTGAATGCCTGTATCGGTTATCCAGAAGTGGAAGATGAGTACCTGACGAAGAACAGTGCTGATTTCCATGCGCATCTGGGATATCGACTGGTGGGAGAATTTAAACAGTGCGGTTATAAGTTTGGCAGATGGTATAACATGGTATGGATGGAGAAGATGACAGGAGAGCATGGTGAAAAACCAGAACCAGTCATTCCTTTTCCTGAGGTAGCGGAAGAATTCATGAGAAAATACAAAGACCTGGAGATAGGATAATATGATAGATAAGGAAACTTTTCATCCGTTGAATTATATCAAAAAGGAAGAGTATTCTGGCAGCATGGAAGGAATGCGTTATCTGCTGAAAAAGGTAAAAAGCGAGGAGAGCGGAGAAGACGTTATTTGTGTTACCATCTGGCCGGAGCCATTGGGAGTAGCAAAAACTCCTGCTGAAAAGAAAGAATCCATAGAAGTCCCATTGACAAAAGAAGGGGTAGACCAGGCGGCAGACTGGTTGAATGAGCAGTATCAGACCCGGGAAGAGTATTGGCTGGAGAACCTGAGACGGCCCTGGACAGAGATTAAGTAACAGAAGAAAGGTAGAAATAGCAATGCCGGAAAATAGAAAGAAACAAAAAGAATATCAGGCACAGACATCCAGGAAGAAAAGTCTTTGTGCCGTGTCCAGGAAGTGCGGTGGGTGCCAACACATAGATATACCTTATGAAAAGCAGTTGGCAGAAAAACAGAAAAAAGTACAGGAACTGTTGAAGAAATATGGCAAAGTAAGTCCCATTATCGGCATGGAAGTCCCTTTTCATTACCGGAATAAAGTACATGCCGTATATGATTTTCAGAAAGGAAAAGGCATTGTGTCCGGCATTTACCAGGAAAGAACCCATGATGTAATCCCGGTAGAAAGCTGCCTTATAGAAAATGAGAAAGCAGATGCTATTATCCTGTCCATTCGCGAATTGGCAAAATCTTTTAAAATAAAGACTTATAACGAAGATACTGGATATGGACTTTTAAGGCATGTTCTGGTGCGTGTGGCGCATGTAACTGGTGAAATCATGGTGGTACTTGTGTTAAGTTCACCCATTATGCCATCTAAGAAAAATTTTGCAAGCGCATTATGTAAACTTCATCCGGAAATTACTACAATTGTAATCAATGTAAATAATAAAAGTACCAGTATGGTTCTAGGGGATAAGGAACAGGTTATCTATGGAAAAGGCTATATTGAGGATGTGTTGTGTGGTAAGACCTTTAAAATATCACCCAAGTCTTTTTATCAGGTAAATTCGGTGCAGACAGAAAAACTCTATAATAAGGCAATAGAGTATGCCGGTTTATCCGGAAAAGAAACGATTGTGGATGCTTACTGTGGAATCGGAACGATAGGACTGGCAGCTTCCGATAAGACAGGGAAAATTATCGGTGTGGAATTAAATCCGGATGCTGTGCGGGATGCTGTTGTGAATGCAAGAATCAATCAAATTAAAAATGCACAGTTCTATCAGAATGATGCGGGCAGATTTATGGTGCAGCTGGCAGAGGCAGGAGAGCATGTAGATGTGGTCTTCATGGACCCACCAAGAAGTGGCAGCACAGAAGAGTTTATGAATGCCGTTTTCCGTTTGAAACCTGACAAAGTAGTGTACATTTCCTGTAATCCGGAAACACTGGCAAGGGATTTACAGTATTTTGCTAAAGGAAAGTACCAGATGAAAGAAGCAGTACCGGTGGATATGTTTCCGTTTACCGAGCATGTGGAGACGGTCTGTTTGATGTCAAGGGTCGAAGGAAAATAGCCGCGAAAGTCCAGTAATACTGCGGTTTTCGGGCAACCGGACAAATTCGGAATCAGCCAGACCAAACGCTCTGCGGTAACTTATCCAAGGGCAAATCCGGTCAAAAAGTGTGAGAGTTGAGTTGCCAAGTTAGATGTCAATAAGTTGAGTTGCCGAGTTAGATGTTGGGGAGTTGTGGCTGTGAGATAGATGTCAGGGAAAGTCGAATGGAGGTGATAGATTGAAGAAATATTTGGCACCGCTTTTTATGCTCATAATCTTTGAAGCTGTTGCAATTACATTATGGCTTACAAAGGATAATATTTTTTACCTCTTCAATTTCAGCTACATCGGGCTTTCGATATCTTTGGGGATTTTTCTGTTTATAAAAAAATATAAGCACGCAAGACGTATCGTTCAGTTGCTTGTTGGCTTATATATGCTGATATATCTGGGGCTTATCTGCAATGAGAATATGCAGATCGAGGGATTCTGGTACTACTTATTCACCGGAGTTTTTGAGGCTGCCACCATTCATTATGCCGTTGCAAAGATTATCGGGCCACTGTTATTCGGCAGAGGCTGGTGTGGATATGCCTGCTGGACAGCTATGGTCTTGGATTTTCTTCCTTACAAGTCTCCATCACAACCAAGAAAGAAGCTCGGATGGATTAGATACATTACATTTACGGTTTCACTGGTATTTGTTGCCTCATTGTTCCTTGCTAAGGTTGGCAATATCGAACGGATTATGTTCTGGGCATTTATTGTCGGCAATCTCGCTTATTATGCTGTGGGCATTGCACTCGCATTTGCGTTTAAGGATAACCGAGCATTTTGTAAATATATATGTCCCATCACTGTATTTTTGAAGCCAATGAGTTACTTCTCGGTTCTCAGGATAAAATGCGACAAAGACAAATGCATCTCATGCGGGAAATGCAAACGAGTATGTCCTATGAATGTAGACGTGACAGATAATTCTCGAAAACGAAAAAATGGAACAGAATGTATTCTATGCATGGAATGTGTTAGAAACTGTCCAAAGGATGCACTTTAGGACAGGCAAAAGGCTCCCACACTGCCATCATCGGCGGGGAGCGCACTTTACCGGACTCAACCAGCGGTAGAGTTGCAGGAAATCAACCTACGGTTCGTGTAAAAAATGATGATACCGGCTATGCTTGAGTCATGAAAGGAGGTGCCCGATATGGATCAAATCAAAATTGGAAAATTCATAGCATCCTGCAGGAAGGAACAGGGCATGACTCAGGCGAGCCTTGCTGAGAAGCTCGGAATCAGTGACCGGGCAGTATCAAAATGGGAGACCGGAGTTTCCCATAGTTAAAGATACCACACCAAATATGATGAACCCACGCTTATACACTACCAGCTATAATAAACCGC